>NZ_NEHN01000002.1:0-725081 GCF_002112395.1 Pseudomonas sp. R38(2017) | reverse complement strand
GGGGTGGAGAGGTTGGGGGAGGGGGTGGAGATGCCGAGCCTCACGAGGCCATGATCTAATTGGGTGAATGATCACTTCCGGTCAGCGGAGCCATAAAGTTGTATTGGGTTTAGTTTCTTTGCAGCTGTCTACCGATTAGTAGACAATCCCGAAAACTATTTCCTTGCAGGGAGCAAGTCAGTGAAGCCATTAGTTGAATACTGTCATGGGGCTGTAAAAGCTTTAAATGCTCATTACGAAATGACTAAGGTGCTGGGGCACTCTGTCACAGCAGGTTCAGCGCGAGAGCGGCTTATTCAAGACTTCCTTCTTGCACATCTTCCGGAAATGACCAGCGTCGTAAGCGGAGTGATCATTGACTCGGAGGGGAGGCGTTCTAAACAACAAGATATTGTTCTGATGTTGAAGTCCATGCCTAGGCTCCCGTTTGCTAGCGGCCATGACCTCATATTTCAAGAAGGAGCCGTTGCAACTTTCGAGATTAAAACAGATATAACGCCATCTGTCCTTGAGGCTATATTTCTCAATATTGAGAGCGTTAAAGCACTTTCTCCAAGTACGCTTGAAGGTGTGCAGTTGGGTGACTTGGATTGGCCTTATAACCGAATATTGAACGTTATTCTAACGTATGGCGGATCTCCTTTAGAGAGCATTGAGCAAACCTTGGTAGCGCTGCAAGAGCCGCGTCAGCCAGATGTTTACTTTGATTTAACAAAGGGAATTCTTGTGAAGAATGAAGGTATTTTGTTTGGTGTGAGTGGCTCAAATACTTACCTTGCGTTCAATGATCCTGCCGTTGGCCTTGCACGCCTGCTTGCACTGTTGTCTAAAGTTACAGGGCGCTTAGTTATGCGGGGGGTGCAGTGGGAGTCGTATATCTCATAGAGTCATCTCGGGGGCGAATGGGGACGGATGTCCGAAAATAATTTTGTCTCCTTTGATGCTGTCCCCTTCGATGCTTTAAAGGCTGAAAATAGTGGAATTCAAAATACTCGTGCTGGCGGACTTTTGAAAAATCTCCTATAAGGAACGCTCTTCAACCAGAAAAGCGACTATGCTGGGCAAGTATTAGGCTGGGGTAGTGAAGAGATATTCCTAGATACTGGACAGAATGTTTTCAGGGAATTGGATAGGGGCATAGCGTGAAACATATCAATCTCATGTCGTTGGTTCAGGCAAGTGAGTCGTTGGCATCATCAAGCTTTGATAGTCTTTTGAATCTTCATGGCATAAGGATAAGGAATGCCGAAATAACTGACCTGAAGAATCTTTTGAAGGCGCTTTATGCTTTGCCATGCAGTGTAAGCATATTTGATACTTTTTATGTTGGCTATAAGATACCTCAGATAGGTAAAGAATTTGACTTGCTGAGGTTTGGAACGAAATTCATCGTCAATATCGAGCTGAAAAGCACATGCTCGGAAGAAAAAATAAGAGACCAGCTTATTAGGAATAAATATTATTTGGCTGGTACGGGAAGGCAGGTGCATGCTTTTTCATATGTATCGGATGTGGCCGCTTTGTACTACCTTCACGACAATGAAGTCCTTATAAGGGTAGGGCTTGTTGAACTGAGGAATCTTATAGGTCAACAAGAGGTCAATCGGTCTGAGGTGGTTGATGATCTATTCGAACCTTCAGATTATCTAGTTTCTCCATTCAACTCCACTCGCAAGTTTTTAAATAATGAGTATTTTTTGACTCATCAGCAAGAAGAAATCAAAAAACTGATTTTACAGAGTTTGCCTGTTCCTAAAGCTGTAAGGTTTTTTAGTGTGGTTGGGAGCGCGGGTACAGGAAAAACCTTGCTTGTATATGATATTGCAAAGCAGCTCATAAGAAATGCAAAAAAAATCCTTCTCATACACTGCGGGTATTTGAATGCAGGGCAGCTCGAATTAAACGGGAGTGGTTGGACTATCATTCCCATTAAGTACTACCGCCGCTACAATTTGGATGACTATGACCTAGTCATCGTTGATGAGGCGCAGCGCCTAATTGAGTGGCAGCTTAATGATATTGTCACAAAAATTACTGCTTCATCTGGTGTGTGTATTTTTTCTTACGACAAAATGCAAACTTTGTCACATTCGGAAGTGAATGCGGATTTGGATGGTAAAATATGCTCCGTAAAAGGGCTGATTACTTATAAGTTGTCAGAAAAAATTCGTACAAACAAAGAGATAGCTAATTTCATTAAGGCTTTATTTAATAATTCAAGAAAGATTGCCCTGTCGAGTAAAAGCAATATTGAAGTGAGCTATTTCAAAAGCTTGGAGGACGCTAGATTTTATCTTTCCGGGTTGGGTGTTGCAGGGTGGGAGGTGATCAGGTTTACTCCTTCTCAGTATAATAAGGAGCATCACGCCGAGTATTTTGTGCAACCAAATAAAACTTCGCACCAGGTGATTGGTCAGGAGTTTGACAATGTAGCTATTACGATTGATCGGTTTTTCTATTACGATGCAAATGGCGAACTGAGCTACAAGGGAACGGCGTATTATCATGCGTCTAAAATGCTATTTCAAAATATAACGCGTGCCCGGAAGCGGTTGAATATTGTGATTATTGACAATGAAGAAGTGTTGGACAGGTGTGTTGAAGTTCTGCTTTAGAGTTGTTAATTGTCGTGAGAAATTTTAATAAACTACTGCCTGATCACCAACTAGGAGGAAGCACAAGCAGGTTAGCAACGTCAGCGTCTGGGCCTTGCCCATGCAGCAGTGCGTTTAAGCCTGCCCGTTTACACATCCGATGAGCTTCTCCAACGTGTTTTTCTTTATAGGGGACGGACCATCCTAGGTAGGCTGATCGATTATGGCTCTGTCTTCGTCGATTATCTGCTCTGGGTCGAACGGTCGTATGTTCTCCACGCGCCCAAGAAAAGCCCCCGAACCGGATTAAGGTGGGGGGCGATTGAATATATGAACCTCCGAAGCTTTCCGCAGTGCTGTGAGCTCCTGGAGATGCCTACGTACTATAAATAATCAATGGTAGATAAAAATACCCTCCCAAGTACGTTGGCGTAAATCAGAAGTCGTCAGTGGGGCCCTGCTAGTTAGATATGTTGTAATCATTGCCAATTGGAAGTGACAATTAGAGCAATCTAAGCTTGGCGCAAGTGATTAAGGTAAGGCGCGGCTAAGTCAATAAAAATATTTCGCCAGCGCTCAGGCAAGTCGGAAAACTCCGCAGGCCAATTTTCTTGGATGTATTTATAGGCTTTAAATGGTTTTTCAGTTGAGGGGGCTGCATATCCAACAACATCCTCGACACAATCTTCTAACATTATTCTTCGATGTTCTCCACAGGCAGCTAAAATTGGCTCATTCATGATCACTGCTCCGGGCGTATTTGCGTCTCTATCGTGCATAATGATGTAATTCATGCCAAGCGCATTCATGTACTTCGCGATAGAAATCAAAACGGGTTTACCACGAGCACGAAGAACTTCGCAATTCCCAATGAATCTAGATTTATCATTCGCCCCAAGCCTTTTGACTGTTTCTCGAATTATTACCTCCTCAGTGTCCCCTTCAACAAAAATGCATTTTTTTGTAAAAAACATGCGTGAGATATAATCGTCTGTTTTTAAAAGCATTTTTAGATTTTGCTTTTCGTCTTCAATCAACTCTTCAAATGCACGCTCCAGATTGAAAGAGCTGCATATTGTAAATTCATCATTTGCAAATGAGAATTTTGTTAGGCTCATGCTTTTTTCAGAACCTAAATTAATCATAAACGGAGAGTGTGTTGTGGCTACAATTTGAAAGTTCACTCCGGCCAATTCATAAAGTACATCCCGCATCTGATTGGCAGCGGCAGGATGCAGATATATCTCAGGCTCTTCAAAACAGAAGATTGTTGCTCTCGGTGACTCAGTTCGACGATTTACGAAACCTTGTACATATCGCAACAATTGGAAGGCTGTCGCACGTATCATTCCATGCCCTTGATATGCGACTGTAGTTCTTACATTGCTTTTCATTTCAATGTTGAATTGAGGTTTTATTGCTTTTTCTGGTTGGTCTAGAGAGGCGCTAAGATGTATGGATGATTCTGGAAAAAGACTGTGAGTCATGCTATTGAGGTCGGTTATAAGCCTGCCGAAATCCGTCTCGCTATCGTTAGGGTTTAACTCTTTTGCGAGCTCGGTTAAAAATACTTGGGCTTGGCTGTAATTGTCGGAGCCTTGGCGCACTGTATCAAACAACTCTCCTAGAGTTTTGAAAAGAGCTCCAGTTGGGTGAGTGAGCTGGGTAATACATGACTCTGCAGGGATGATTACAATTTTAGGAAGTTTTGATAGTACGTTACCAGGAATACCTCCCGGATTTTCCACCCAGATAGGTTCCTGGGCAGTGTCTGTGTCCCAGTAGTTGGGCAAATCTGTCAAAAGATTTTTTACGCTTGCATGGGTCAAAGCTTTACTTAAATTCGCTTCCCCAAAGTGCTCGCGAAGAAAAACTTCAGTGAAATCATCTCCAATAAGATCTTCCACTTTTCTGCACTCGGCATAACGTAAATTTACGGTGCGAGGATACTCCATTAGAAAAACTTTAGGCTTTGCGTACTCTATGCTCCAGACTTTCTTGTAGACTATTTTTTTGTTCGTTTCTCCGTGAAGTGGTTCCTCGTGGGATATGACTCTTCCTTTGAATCCGAGCCAGGTTTCTGAATCATTTGGGAGGTTTCTGTACTCTGCGATAATTTCGATTTCAGTTTCCCGACGATAGTCCTCCGTTTCAGGGATGAACGTTTTAGAATAATCATCAAGTGCGACGTCGCCAGTTTTGTGCAAATAGTCTAGGGCTGCAAAAACACTAGATTTTCCAGCATTGTTAGGGCCTATAAGAAAGGTAGTGTCCCTAAACTTTATTTTGCAGTCTTTAAGTTTGCGGAAATTTTTTATATCAACTTCGTGTAGGCGCATGAACAACTCCATTTGCGTTGCGTTAAGTTTTTTCTGTTTTTTAAACTGAGCGTGGTATTTAATTGAAGTCAAGCTTTACACAAGGTAGTACAGGCTTTTTAGAGGCGCCACATTGGAACCATAAAATTGATATTTCTTATAGTTGAATTACATAGGAGCTGACGGGGCTATAGGCTAAAGGTCGCTCCGTGACCGTCTGCCCTTGCTGTGTTTCAACCTGTGACAGTCGCCTCCGCCAGTTGTAGCAAAGTCAACGGGCACCAGTTAGGAACCAGTTGGGAAAAATGGGACTGATAAATTTCCAAAAATAAATCTGAGAATCATCTGGCCGGCCTCCACATCTCATGGGGGTGCCGCTGTAAGGCCTCAATAAACACCAACGTTTAAAAAGACATCTCCAGACACTCTCTCAGGCTACACACCCTTGCGCCGTTGCCTACAGCTACGCCAGAATCCGCCGGCTTGTGCGCTTTGTACCTGGTCTTTATCGTCTACGTGTCGCTGGCAACCCAGCGACCGGGTTTAGCGACCCGACCAGGTATAAGTTCAACGACGCTCCCGTTTGTCGCAGACATTTGCGATGACGATATGGTGGCTGTGCGTGGGAGATCTTCGGGTCTGCCGGGTCTTATACCTCTCGGTTCGCTAACCCGCGCACAGCTGCCACCCTTACTTGTTTAGCGACAGGTGTTGGTGGTTCCACCAGGTATAAAAATGGAGCTTCACCATGATCAAACCAACACCCAACCCGCCCGAAACCGACTCGGTTTCGCCCTACGAATCCATCGATTCCAGAAAACTGCACGAAGCCGCCGACCGCGCGCTCGACCATTACCTCTGTCCGCCCGGCTCCACGCCGCCTCCACGCAGAACCCGCGGGATGTATGCCGTGACGGCGGACAACAAAAACGAAGAACTGCTGATTGATGCCAGTGAAACACTCGCTTCGGCCCAAACCATTGCCCAAAACATCGCCAGTCTGGTGCCGGCTTCGCAGCGTCGGGCGTTGGTGGGCATTGCGCAGTTGATCATGCTCGGAGAGTTGGCGGTGAATCGGGCGTTGGATAATTTGCAATTGCCGGTGAAGCAGACCTCGGGATCACCTGCTGATTAAACGGGTGTCAATTCTGGAGCCTTCGCGAGCAAACCCGCTCTTAGAGAAAGGGGACTGAATTATTTCATTCAGTCCCCTTGGTTTCTTAACCCGCGTCTCCGCGATTTGGCGCTGAAGGCGCATCCGGACATTCATCGGTCCATTGCGTAACCGTCATGTCTTTGAGCCGCTCACCCATGGTGTCAACGCGCAAGCAGGCGTCTTTCTTTGAATAGAACAGGATGCAGCGCGAGCTATCAAAAGAGCAGGTATCGAGTTGCAGGAAATTGCGTGCAGCCAGCTCCCGCTCGACGCCACTGTATTCATAGCCATCGCGGGTGTGCATCCGGGTTGGCTTCCATCCTTGTTTGATCAATTTGGATCTGGCCGTCACCAGGCGCTCACCGACGGCGATGCCTGCTGGCCCGTATTTGTCGTTTGCCGCTTGCGAGCCATCAGCGAACGCGACGCTTGTACCCGTGCAACAAAAGGCGATGAGCAGGATCGGAGCCTTCATTTAGCCGTTCTCGTGATTTTTCTTGCGGCGTAATAAATGACGCCTATCAAAAAGTGCTTGAGCTCCCACGCCCAAGCGCCCGCGAGCATGCAGATAACCAGAAAAGTAAAATACTGATGAAAGTCCGTATAGGGCGCTTTATGTGTGCTTTTCCCAACCAGTCCGAGGCTCATCAGGCTGATGCAAAAAGTACTCAAACACCGTAAGGCGAGATAGCAAATGTCTATGATGTTGGTCGTGTACACCCAGCTTTTTGCGGATTCAGAAAACAAGGCAGACCACACCAGATGAAACGCGCTTGCGTAGATGAAGCTCAGGCTTAGGCGTTGCGCTACGTCAACACCGGAGCTGAGGTGAAACTCCGAATAGAATTGGTCGAGAGAAATGCCTACCGGACGAAAGAGGTCGAGGAGGGGAAACAGGGCAACCCTACCTGCGAGATAGATAGCTACAAAAGCGATGATTTTCATCCTGCACTCCATTGCTCCGTAAACGGCATCGGTTGACGACTTTTCGGCTAGGGCAAGCCGATAGCATAGTCATCCTTGTCACATCCGTTTATTTGGCCAGGGAGCAATGTCTCAAGCCTGACCATTGGCGGCGTCAGGTTCATACCTGGATGTCTTTTTCGAACGCCTGTAGTTGCCTTATCGGGTCCCAACCGCTCGGCGACGCTTGAGCTTCGCTCCACCAAAGCATCCCGCTGGAGACCCATGATCTACGCAATTCAGCATGAGCCGCGGTCGTGTCGTCGTAGCCAAACTGCGTACCGCAGCACGGGCAGATGGCAAACGAAGAGCAGCCCAGTTCGTCGTACGGAGCCTCTTCAAGCCCGGTGTATCCACAAACCGGACAAAGATATGAAACGTTGCCTGCAATCATCCCGACTCCGGATTACTGGCCTATAGGATCTGTTGTCGGCGTGCTCGATGATCTCTGGAGCTTTATTCCGACTCTTTTCAACTGACACCCAAAACGTAAAAAAGGGGACTGATTAGTTCCATAAAATAAATCAGTCCCCTTTGTTTCATTCGCGAGCAAGTCGAATCGGCGCACCGTCGCTCCCACAGGGATTTATGTTGATCACAGATATTGCGTAGGACGCTGAAATCTGTGGGAGCAGGGCTGGCAGCAAAAATTGGGGGCTGATTTTCTTTCTGGCATTCAATCAGTCTCCTTTCATGCTAGAACCCTTCAGCCTCTACCACCGGCACCATTGGAATGAAAAAGCTTCTAATCGCAGCGATCCTCGTCGTGACGACGGTGCTCTACGTCGGCTACTACGAAGCCCTTGAGGACGGAGACATAGAGACCATTGTCTTCATCAAGAAGCATCCGACGTTTCAGATGAAGTTCTACAACATCCACGCGAACGATGGAGAGATCAGGAAAGTAGAGCGCCTGACAGCAGAGGAGCGGGGATGGATTATTGATTACTGCAGGTATCGCTTGGGAATCGACACAGAACTGAAGACTCAGGATGTGACGTCGAGATGTGCCGCAAAAAATAGAACTGCTCATTTGGCCGAGGTCGTCAGCTACACCTGACAACCTCGGCCATTTTCTTTCCGGCTATTGAGCGATAGCAATCAGCCGCTTACGTCTTCACCTCAACATGGTCCAACGCCTGATTCACCGCCAACCCCGCAACCATAACCACCTGCGCAATCCCCAGCGCAGTCTTGCGGTGGGCGGGTTCAAGGATCGCGGCGAAATTGCTGAGCATTTCGCTGGCGGAATCCAGGGACTCGCTGGCGTTGGCCAGGAGGGATTCGCTGTTGTAGGCGGGGTTGGCCAGGAACATGGGGTCGTGTTTGGTGTGGCTGCCCATGATGCGTTGTTGTGGGGTTAGGTAGTGGTCGAGGGCGCGTTCGGCGGCTTCGTTGAGGGTTCGGGAGTCGGGGAATTGGTAGGGGGAAACCGGGTCGGTTTCGGGGGGATTGGGTGTTGGCTTGATCATAGATGTAACTCCTCATGCTTCAAAAAAGGGAGGCCATCCAATTTCGCTACCAAACGAAGGTGGCGGCCATGCTCAGGTTGGTAGACCGGCACATGAGGAACCCGGCGCACCCGAAGGTGCCCTGTGCATGACCACCATAAAGCCGAGACGAAACGACGCCGCGAATGGTGATGCTGTGCAACTCTCATGTGCGGGCTACCAAACCCGATCACTGTTTTTCAGTGACCCGGAAACGATAAAACCCGCACACTAGACGCACAAGCCGGCGGATTCTGGCGTAGTCGTAGGCAATGACGCAAGGCGTTGTAGCCTTGAGGAAGTAACGCTGAGTGTCTTTAAACGGAATTGAAAAAATCGGATAAACAGGCTATCGGCACAGCGTCCGTCCGTGCGGTAGAGGAGGGGCAGACAGTGATTGAGCAGGGTGAAAGACGAACCCAAGAGAAATGACCGTTGGTCGTAAACATCCGACTACCTGTCAGATCTGACAGGTGACGCTTCCTACGATCCTCGATTGAATCACTCCGTCAAACCAATCCCACGAAACGGAGTTACTGACATGTCTACATCCAAGTCCAATGCCACCGCACCCGCGATCCTTTCTATCAGGGATTCCAAGGGTGAAGTACCTCAAGGCGGAGTGACCCCTGATACCACTGTGACAGTCGCAGGTCGTGCTGAACCAACGAAGAAAGTTGAAGTGCGCGATGGAACAGTTTCGAAAGGTACTGCCCATGCTGACGCAGCAGGCAATTGGTTACTGGCCTTAAGTGGGCTGACCGTGGGCGTGCACAGCATCACGGCGTCAACTGACGGAGCTGTGTCAGCTGCCAGAACATTTTCAGTGGTTCAACAGTAGAAAATAGATTCAACGGAAAGATCGGGAGATTTGAGGCACTAGGTTCTCAAGGATCCCGATCTGTTCCTTATACATCGTGCCTGACGTTTTTGAGCGGGCCAGGGCTAGTGGTTTTCCGGGCGGCTGAGCAACGTTTCAATCCGAGCCAGAGGAGGCCGCTCCTGCCCCCGATCAAACACCTGCACCTCCACCTTCAACAACCGCCCATTCTCCGCCCCCCCAATCACCTGCTCACACCGCAACAACAACCTCCCTTGATCACACTCAACCGCCTTGACCCCCATCGGCAACCGACCCTCCAACCGCAACTCCGCCATCCGACTCTGCGCCGCAATCATCGCAATCGAGCGATCCCGCAAAACCCCGCTGCTCTGCGTCATCAACCCAGCCACGCGCACGGCGGCGGACATAGCCACGGCGATGATCGCCAGCGCGACGAGCACTTCAATCAGGGTGAATCCGGCTTGCGGGGAGGGGGTGCGCATCGGGGGCTCGGGCAGTCGGGCAGCCCTTGACGCTAACGCCCGTGCTTGACGGCTTGACGACGAAAACACCCGAGGATTTTCAACATCCCTGACATATCTTCTTGCAACACTGCGCGTCGAATCGAATCAAGCCAGGGAATGACGAGATGGATATCGCGCAATTCAAACAGCCCAGTCGACCGAGCCGGATGCCCCGTGGGCAGCAGGGTTTCACGCTGATCGAGATCATGGTGGTCGTGGTGATTCTCGGGATTCTGGCGGCGATGGTGGTGCCCAAGGTGCTCGACCGGCCGGATCAGGCGCGGGCCACGGCGGCGAAGCAGGACATTGGCGGGTTGATGCAGGCGCTGAAGCTGTATCGCCTCGATCACGGCACTTACCCGAGCCAGAGTCAGGGCCTGAAGGTGCTGGTGGAGCGGCCGGCCGATGCGAAGAACAGCAACTGGCGCTCGTACCTGGAGCGCTTGCCGAATGACCCGTGGGGTCGTCCTTATCAGTACCTCAATCCCGGTGCCAACGGCGAGATCGACATCTTTTCCCTCGGCGCCGACGGCCAGCCTGACGGCGATGGCGTGAATGCCGACATCGGTTCCTGGCAGTTGTAAGGCCGGTCATGAACAGCCAATCGAACCAGCAGGGGATGGCGATCATCAGTGCGCTGCTGATTGCGGCGGTGGTCGCGGTGATCGCTGCCGGCATGCTGACGCGCCAGAGCGTTTCGACCCGGGCGCTGGAAGCCGAGCAACTGCGCGTACAGGGCCGGTGGGTGTTGCACGGCGGGCTGGAGATCAGCCGGCAATTGTTGTGGGACGCGCGGCAGCGCGATCCGCTGACCCGGCTCGATCAACCCTGGGCGCAGCGCTTGAACACCCAAGGTTTCGAGGGGCGGCTGGAGGACGAGCAGGGCAAGTTCAACCTGCGCAATCTGGTGGCCAACGAGCGGATCGATGACGCGCAGGTGCAGGCGTTCGAGCGCTTGTGCGAGTTGATTGGTGTCAGCAGCGGCTTGAGCCGGCGCATCAGTCAGCGGGTGATCGGCTCGTATCCGCACCTGCTGAATGCCCAAGTGGTGGACAAGCCTGTGGCGAAAAACACCTTCGACAGCGGGCGCGCCACGTCGCCGTCCGCGTCGCGCAAACCGCAGTCGCCGACCTTGCCGATGCTGCGCACGCTTGATGATTTGCGCAGTGTCGACGGGGTCAACGATGCGGTTTTGGCGAAACTGGCGCCGTACCTGACGGTGATTCCGGCGACCACCTGGCTCAACGGCAACACCGCCACGGCGCCGGTGCTGGCGGCTTATGTGCCGGGGCTTTCGCTGGAGCGGGCGCAGGCGTTAATCAATGAGCGCGACGCCGGGCGCTGGTTCATCAATCGCGGGGATTTCGTCAATCGCCTGCGCCTGCCGCAACTGGAGATCACCAGCGTCAAGGTCGGCATCACCAGCGATTGGTTTCGGCTGCGCGGGCAGGCGCGGCGGGATCAGCGACGAGTGAGCCTCGATGCGTTGTTGCATCGCAGCCAGGATCGTTTGCCGCAAGTGATCTGGTCTCGGGTGGGCGTATGAGCCAGTTGCGCGTGAGTTTGCCGCCGCTGACGGAGCTGAGTCTCGACAGTGAAGTGGATGCTGCGTGGCTGGATCGTCAGGGGCAGGTCACTCGCCAGGAACGCGTGCGACTTGGCGCGCTGCTGAAGCAACCGCTGGTGTGTTTTCTGCACCCGTCGGACAGCCTGCTGGCGAACATCGATCTGCCGCCGTTGCCCGCAAATAAAACCGCTGCCGCTGTGCAATGTGCGGCGCAGGCGTTGATGCTCGGCGACAGCGCCGAGATGCACATCGCCCACAGTGCCCGCAATGAAAGCGGCCAGGTGCAGATTGCCTGGGTAGCACGCAAGGATTTGCAGCACCTCGGGCAATTCGGCTTGAACCTCAAAGGCCTGTACCCGGCGGCCTATAGTTTGCCGGTGATGGCGGGCGGCGTGGGTTGCCTGCACGACGATCATCTGTTGTTGCGCCACGGCCCGAATGCGGCGCAGGTGCAGCCGATGATCGACGAAGCGTGGCTGCTGGAAACCGGTCTGCCGGCGCACTGGATCGGTGGCGGCGCGCCAGAAGCGGTGCAATCAATATTGGCCGACACGCAGCGTAACGCCGGCCCGTTGCCGAACTGGGGCCTGCACGGCGGCCTCCAGCAACAGGGCACCGAACATCGCGGTTGGGGCAGGGCGCTCGGTTGCTGTGCCCTGGCGCTGGCGGTGTGGGTGATCGGTTTGAACCTGTACGCCGCCCGCGAGGCCGGGCAGGGCCAGCAGCTCAAGGCGCAGATGGCGCAGCGGGTGAAGCAGGCGTTTCCCGAGTTGCCGGTGATCCTCAATCCGCTGCAACAGGCGCGTCAGCAAATCGCTGCGCGTCAGCAAGGCGCGGTGGATGCGCCGGGGCAGGATTTCACGCGGCTCGTGTCACAGGCCGGCAGCGGCATGCCGTCCATGGCGGGCACGGTGCAGCGGCTGGAGTTTGTCGACGGTGCGTTGCAATTGAGTCTGCTGCCCGAGGCCCGGCGTTCGGGCAACGACAAGGACTGGCAAGGCACGCTGGCCCAGGCTGGCATCAGCATCAGCCCGAATGATGACGGCTGGGTCCTGCGCCCGGCCGGCGAGGCGACCGCCGCCACCGACAACGACGACAGCAGCGGAGCCGAAGATGAATAGCCCCTCGCTTGCGAAATACCGCGCCGGTTGGCAGCGCTTCAATGCTCAGTTGCAGGCTCGGTGGCAGCCTTTGGCGCTGCGGGAAAAACGCATGGTCGGTGGCATGGTTGCGTTGCTCTTGGGGCTGTTTGTGTGGGTGGCGTTGATTCAGCCGCCGCTGAAGAAGATCGCCGCATCACAAGTCGAAACCCCGAAATTGCGCGCCCAGGCCGAAGCGCTGGAAGTTTTGTTGCGCGAGGTCAGCGTGCGCCCGGAAGGGCAAAACCTGGAGCAGTCGCTGCAACAGACCTTGCAGGCCAGCGGACTGGGCGGCCATTACCAATTGGCGGCCGCCTCCGCCGGCTGGCAGTTGACCTTTGACGCGGCACCGGCCGACGCCGTGCTCGACTGGCTGCTGAGCCAACCGCGGAATTTTTCACTGCAAGTGGTCGAGGCCCGTCTGCAACGCGCAGACGACGCCGCGACCGATGACACCGCCGGCACTCTGTCGGGCACCGTACGCATGGATCAGGCGCTGGGCGCTAAGGAAGCTTCATGAAGGGGTCAGGGTCCAAACGCATGGCGTTGCCGATGCTGTTGATGGCATTGAGCGCGTGCAGCAACACCACACCACCGAATCAACCGCCGCTGCTGGTGGACAGCGAACTCGGCCGGCCGCTGGCCAACACCCAGCGCAGCGGCGACGCGGTGCTCGACCGCGAGCGCGCGCAGGCTCAGGTAAAACCTGCGCCGAAGCAATTGCACAACATCACCGAACGCGTTCGCACTGGCGGGTCGGCACGGGGCACGACGTTGCCGGCCAATCCGTTGGGCGATCAACCGGTGACACTGAATTTTGTCGACGCCGATATTCAAGCGGTGGTGCGCGCGTTGTCGCGCTCCACCGGCCAGCAGTTTCTGGTCGATCCACGGGTCAAGGGCAACCTGACGCTGGTCTCCGAAGGCCAGGTGCCGGCGCATCAGGCGTACGACATGCTACTGGCGGCATTGCGCATGCAGGGTTTCAGCGTGGTAGATGTGGGCGGCGTGGCGCAAGTGGTGCCGGAGGCCGACGCCAAGTTGCTCGGCGGGCCGATCTACAGCGCCGACAAACCGGCCGGCAACGGCATGCTCACCCGTACGTTCCGCCTGCAATACGAGAACGCCGTGAACCTGATTCCGGTGCTGCGCCCGATCGTCTCGCCGAACAACCCGATCAACGCCTATCCGGGCAACAACACCATCGTCGTCACCGACTACGCCGAAAACCTGACGCGGGTCGCGCAACTGATTCAGGGCATCGACACCCCGAGCGCCATCGACACCGACGTGGTGCAGATCCAGAACGGCATCGCCGCCGACATCGCACCGATGGTCGCCGACCTGCTCGACGCACCGGGCAATGATCCAACCCAGAAAATCGCCGTGATCGGCGACCCGCGCTCCAACACCATCATCATCCGCGCCGGCAGCCCCGAGCGCACGGAGCTGGCGCGCAACCTGATCTACAAACTCGACAACGCCCAGAGCAACCCGAGCAATCTGCACGTGGTGTATCTGCGTAACGCCCAGGCCGGCAAACTGGCCCAGGCCCTGCGCGGTTTGTTGACCGGCGAGAGCGACAGTGGCACCAGCGACAGTGCGCGCTCGGTGCTCAGCGCCATGGGCAGCTCCACCAACTCGGGCGGCGGACAGAACGGTCAGAGCGGCACGCAAACCAACGGCAGCACTTCGACCACCAACAGCGGCAGCACCGGCGGCAGTTACGCTCAGGGCAGCAGCGGCACCAGTGGCAGCAGCAATGCGCAAAGCAGCGAACAGAACGTCGCCTTCAGCGCCGGCGGCGTGACCATTCAGGCGGACGCGACCACCAACACCTTGCTGATTTCCGCGCCGGAACCGCTGTACCGCAACCTGCGTGAAGTCATCGATTTGCTCGACCAGCGCCGCGCGCAAGTGGTGATCGAAAGCCTGATCGTCGAAGTCGGCGAGGACGATGCCAGCGAATTCGGCGTGCAATGGCAGACCGGCAATCTGGCCGGCAATGGCGTGATCGGCGGCGCCAACCTTGGCGGTTCGGGGATCAACGTCAACGGCAAGACCAGTGTCGACGTGCTGCCCAAAGGCCTGAACCTCGGCTACGTCAACGGCACGGTCGACATCCCCGGCATCGGCAAGATCCTCGACCTGAAAGTGCTGGCCCGGGCGCTGAAGAGCAAGGGCGGCACCAACGTACTGTCGACGCCGAACCTGCTGACCCTGGACAACGAAGCGGCGAGCATTTTCGTCGGCCAGACCATCCCGTTTGTCAGCGGCAGCTACGTCACCGGCGGCGGGGGCACCAGCAACAACCCGTTCCAGACCGTGACCCGTGAAGAGGTCGGTTTGAAGCTCAACGTGCGGCCGCAGATATCC
Organism: Pseudomonas sp. R38(2017); assembly: GCF_002112395.1. Lineage (NCBI taxonomy): Bacteria > Pseudomonadati > Pseudomonadota > Gammaproteobacteria > Pseudomonadales > Pseudomonadaceae > Pseudomonas > Pseudomonas sp. R38(2017). The sequence goes on along the minus strand of NZ_NEHN01000002.1, from coordinate 710,131 downwards.
GAGGGCGGCACGGTGAAGCTCGACATCTATCAGGAAGTCAGCAGCATCGACGAGCGCGCTTCGGCGGCTTCGACTTCGGCGGGGATCGTCACCAGCAAACGTGCGATCGACACCAGCATCCTGCTCGACGACGGGCAGATCATGGTGCTCGGCGGCCTGCTGCAAGACGGCTACAGCCAGAGCAATGACGCGGTGCCATGGCTGGGCAGCATTCCCGGGATCGGCGCGCTGTTTCGCAACGAGCGCCGCTCGATCACCAAGACCAACCTGATGGTGTTCCTGCGCCCGTACATCATTCGCGACAGCGCGGCGGGGCGCAGCATCACCCTCAACCGTTACGACTTCATGCGCCGTGCGCAGGGCGGTCTGCAACCGGAACGCAGCTGGGCGATGCCGGACATGCAGGCGCCGCAGTTGCCGACCGCTGCGCAGGGCGTGCCGGCAGCCGTTCCGACTTCCGGGCCCCGCGCGGTCATCAAGGCTGTGCCGATTGAAGCAGGCCCGCGGTTATGAGCGGCTTGCCTTACGCCTGGGCCAAGGCGCAGCGGATTCTGCTGCGCGACGGCGTGCTGACGGTGTGCCCGTCGACGCCGGGCTGGTCGATCAGCGAGGTGCGCCGGCAGTTCGGTGCGGCCAGGCTTGAGCGGGTGCGCGATGACGAACTCGACGGCTTGCTCGCTGCTGCTTACGCCGATACCGGGAGCGCGGCGGCGGTGGTCGGTGCGGCGGAGAACGAAGTCGACCTCGACCGCCTGATGCAGGACATGCCGGAAATCACCGACCTGCTCGACACCCAGGACGGCGCGCCGGTGATCCGCATGATCAACGCCTTGCTCACGCAAGCGGCGCGGGACGAGGCCAGCGATATTCACATCGAACCGTTCGAAACCCATTCGGTGGTGCGCTACCGGGTCGACGGCACGCTGCGCGACGTGGTGTCGCCGCGCAAAGCGTTACACGGTGCGCTGGTGTCGCGGATCAAGATCATGGCGCAGCTCGATATCGCCGAAAAACGCTTGCCTCAGGACGGCCGCATTGCGCTGCGCGTAGCCGGGCGGCCGATCGATATTCGTGTTTCCACCGTGCCCACCGGTCATGGCGAGCGGGTGGTGATGCGTTTGCTGGACAAACAGGCCGGACGCCTGCATCTCGAAACCCTGGGCATGGACGCGCAGGTGCTGGCCAAACTCGATCACCTGATCCGCCAGCCCCACGGCATCGTGCTGGTCACCGGCCCGACCGGTAGTGGCAAAACCACAAGTCTTTACGCGGCACTGGCGCGACTCGATGCGAGCACCAGCAACATCCTCACCGTGGAAGACCCGGTGGAATACGACTTGCCGGGCATCAGCCAGATTCAGGTCAACGCCAAGATCGACATGACGTTTGCCCTGGCCTTGCGTGCGATTCTGCGTCAGGACCCGGACATCATCATGATCGGCGAGATCCGCGACCTCGAAACCGCGCAGATCGCGGTGCAGGCTTCGTTGACCGGTCACCTGGTGTTGGCGACGTTGCACACCAACGACGCGGTGTCGGCGGTCAACCGGCTGATCGACATGGGCGTCGAGCCGTTTCTGCTGGCCTCGTCTATGCTCGGCGTTTTGGCCCAGCGCTTGGTGCGGCGGCTGTGCAATCAGTGCAAACAGGAAGATCCGGCGACGCCCGGCACCTGGCGTCCGGTCGGTTGTGCGGCGTGCAATCACACCGGTTACAGCGGCCGGACCGGAATTCATGAATTGTTCTGCATCGATGACGACATCCGCACCCTGATTCACCAAGGGGCAGGGGAGCAGGCGTTGCGTGCGGCGGCGAGCAAGGCCGGGATGTTCAGCCTGCGCGAGGACGGCGAACGCTGGATTTGCAGCGGTGCCACGGCGCCGGAAGAAATCCTTCGCGTGACACGGGACGCCTGATGAATCGCTATCGTTTTGAAGCCGCCGATGCCAGCGGCAAGATCGAGTCCGGGCATCTGGAGGCGGACAGTCAGGGCGCCGCGTTTGGCGTGTTGCGCGGTCGTGGCTTGACGGCGTTGTCGGTGGAGAAGGAAAGCAATGTCTCCCAGCATGGCGGCGGTGGCTTGTTCAGCGCCAAGCTGTCGGATAACGACCTGGCCTGGGCCACCCGACAACTGTCGAGCTTGCTGGGCGCCAGTCTGCCGCTGGAAGCGGCGCTGAGCGCCACGGTCGAACAGGCCGAGAAAAAACACATCGCCCACACCCTCAGCGCCGTTCGCGCCGACGTGCGCAGCGGCATGCGCCTGGCCGAAGCGCTGTCGGCGCGGCCACGGGATTTTCCGGAGATTTACCGGGCGCTGATTGCGGCGGGTGAGGAGTCAGGCGATCTGGCGCAGGTGATGGAGCGGCTGGCGGATTACATCGAGGAACGCAACAACCTGCGCGGCAAGATTCTCACCGCGTTCATCTATCCGGGCGTGGTCGGGCTGGTGTCGATCGGTATCGTGATTTTCCTGTTGAGTTATGTGGTGCCACAGGTGGTCAGCGCGTTTTCCCAGGCGCGGCAGGATCTGCCGGGGCTGACTTTGGCGATGCTCAATGCCAGTGATTTCATCCGTGCCTGGGGCTGGTTGTGCGCCGGGATCATGGCTGGCGCGTTCTGGAGCTGGCGCCTGTATCTGCGCAACCCGGCAGCGCGCTTGGGTTGGCATCATCGGGTGCTGAAGTTGCCGCTGATCGGGCGGTTTGTGCTGGGGCTGAACACGGCGCGGTTCGCCTCGACGCTGGCGATCCTCGGCGGCGCCGGGGTGCCGTTGTTGCGGGCACTGGAGGCGGCGCGGCAGACCTTGTCGAATGATCGCCTGAGCCTGAGCGTCAATGAGGCCACCGCCAAGGTGCGAGAGGGCGTCAATCTGGCGGTTGCGCTGAAAGTAGAGAACGTGTTTCCGCCGGTGCTGATTCACCTGATCGCCAGCGGCGAGAAAACCGGTGCATTGCCGCCGATGCTTGAACGTGCTGCGCAAACCCTGTCCCGCGACATTGAGCGCCGGGCGATGGGCATGACTGCGTTGCTTGAGCCGCTGATGATCGTAGTGATGGGCGGGGTGGTGCTGGTGATCGTGATGGCGGTGTTGCTGCCGATCATCGAGATCAACCAACTCGTGCAGTAGCTTTTTCAACTTTTTTGCCGGCACCCGGATCTCACCCGAGCGCGAAAACCAGCATCCTCGGGTTCTCCTTTCTGTCATCTGCAACGGCCCGTCAAGGGCTGTGGCCGATTCCCTCGAAAAGCTTGCCTTAGACACTCCGTACACCCCCCCAGAACACCCGAGAATTACCTCGAAAATCACCTCGCACCTCCCGAGGTTTTTTCCTTTATCTGTCACCGGAAACTGCGAATTTCTCAGTGCGACTTAACCACGGACCCCGCTTGCGAAGGTCAGCGGTGAGTCCTCCCAGTGTCATGCAAGCCTTCCGAAAACCTGTGTTCCCAACCTAGTTGAAAAGGAGATTCTTCATGTTCAAGCGCACTCTGATCGCAGCTTCCCTGACCGTCGCTGCCCTGGCTTCCGCCCAGGCCATGGCTGCCAACGTAACCGGTGGTGGCGCGACTCTGCCTGCCGCTCTGTACAAAGGTTCTGCCAACAGCATCCTGCCAGCCAACTTCAGCTACCTGGGTACCGGTAGCGGCACCGGCAAGACCGCTTTCCTGACCAACAACTCGGCACTGTTCAATACCACCGGTTCGGTCCACTTCGCCGGTAGCGACTCGATCCTCAGCGCTTCGGAAATCAGCACCTACAACACCAACTTCGGCGCTTCGTACGGCCCGCTGATCCAACTGCCTTCGGTGGCCACTTCGGTTGCCATTCCGTACAAAAAATCCGGTCAGACCGCTCTGAACCTGACCAGCGCTCAGCTGTGCGACGTGTTCTCCGGCACTGCCAAGACCTGGGGTCAACTGCTGGGCAACTCCGATGCCACCCCGGTTCGTGTGGTTTATCGCACCACTTCCAGCGGCACCTCGGAAATCCTCACCCGTCACCTGAACAACGTCTGCTCGACCAAGTTCTCGGTCAACTCGACCTTCGCCAACTCGCTGCTGCCAGCCGGCACCACATTGCCATCGAGCTTCGTCGGTGTTGCCAACACTGCTGACGTCGCTGTTGCGGTGAACGCGGTTGACGGTTCCATCGGTTATGTCGGTCCGGACGGCGTGAACGCCAGCAGCAACGCCGTGGTGTCCCGCGTCAACGGCGTGCAGCCGACCCCGGCCAACGTGACTACCGCGCTGTCTTCGGTTGCACTGCCAACCACTCCGTCGAACCCTGCCCAGTGGGCACCGGTTGTCGCCAACCCATCCAGCGGTTACCCGATCGCTGCCTACACCAACCTGATCTTCGGCCAGTGCTACAAGGATGCAACCGTGGCCGCTGACATCAAATCCTTCCTGACCACTCACTACAGCGTGCCGGGCAACGCTGCAGCGACCATCAACCACGGCTTCAGCGTTGTTCCGACCAACTGGAAAAACGCCGTCACCGCCAACTTCATCACCAACACCAGCGGCAACAACCTGGACATCAACAACGCCAGCGTGTGCAACGCTATCGGTCGTCCTTTGTAAGCTTCGCGTTAATCCGCAACACGAATGGCAGCCCTTCGGGGCTGCCATTTTTTTTGCTCGTCACGGATGGCCGGGGCGGGCAATTACACCTCATTCATGAAGTTTGTGTGACATCGGTTCGGTCGCGTCCCTCGCCAACCGCCTATGTCGTAACAGCAGGTTGTCGCCGACCTGCGGCAATCAAAAGGACTCGTAGTGATGCTTGCTCGCCCATCCCGTCGCCGTACCCGCGTTCAGTCGTTAAAACGTGATGCCATAGACCCGGCGCTGTGGCTGCTCAAGCCATTGGCCCAGGCCGTGGCATTGTGTCTGGTGGCGGGCGGTGCGCAGGCGCAGACGGCGTTCAGTTCGAACTGGTTCGCCGCCAAGGGCGCTGCGCAGCAAGCGGCGGCAGCCCGCCCGAGCAGCGGTGGTTTGCCGGGCATGACCCCGCCGCTGGCGCAGCAGCAACGGGCCAACCAACAGCTACAGCGTTCGATACAGACCTTGAACAACACGGTCGCGGCGATTGCTGCGCAACAGGCTGCGCAGGCGGCCGGGCGCGCAGCGGCGCTGGGTTCGGTGCAGGTGGTGCCGGACGGTCTGGGCGCCGGCGGTCTGCAGGTCGATAACAGCCTTGCGCAAGGCTGGCAGAACGCAAAAGGCCCGCAGCAGACCCAGGTCGACGGCAAGACCAACGTGCGCATCGAGCAGACCGCCGACAAGGCGATTCTCAATTGGGAAACCTTCAACGTCGGGCGCAACACCACTGTGGAATTCGCCCAGCAGGCCAATTGGGCAGTGCTCAACCGGGTCAACGATCCGGCCGCTCGCCCGAGCCAGATCCAGGGCCAGATCAAGGGCGCCGGCACGGTGATGCTGATCAACCGCAACGGCATCGTGTTCAGCGGCAGCAGCCAGGTCAACGTGCGCAACCTGGTGGCCGCCGCGGCGAACATCACCGACATTCAGTTCCGTGACCGAGGCCTGTATTTCGACAGCAGTGGCAGCCAGCCGACCTTCACCGACGCTGCCGGCAAGGTGCTGGTTGAGCGCGGCGCATCGATCCAGACCGCCGGCCCCGCGACGTCCACGGATGCCGGCGGCTACGCACTGTTGCTCGGCAGCGAAGTGCAAAACGACGGCAGCATCAGCACCGCCAAGGGCCAGACCGTGCTCGGTGCCGGTGACCGCTTCTACATCCGCAAAGGCTCGGGCACCGAGGGCAACGGCTTTTCCACGACCTTCGGCAGCGAAGTGATTCCCGGCTTCAACAACGGCAGCAGTGCCGGCAAGGTCAGCAACAACGGCTTGATCCAGGCCGCCACCGGCGACATCACCCTGACCGGCCACGAGGTCGTGCAGAACGGCGTGCTGCTGGCCAGTACTTCGGTGGCCACGCGTGGCACCATTCACCTGATCAACCCGGCGACCGATACCGGCGGCAGTGTCACGCTGGGGCAGGGCAGTGCCACGGCGATCATGCTCGACAGCAGTGATCTGACCGCACTCGACAGCCAGCAAAAAGCCGCGCTGACCGGCGTCAGCCCCAACAACAAGGTGCGCAGCGACCAGTCGCGCATCGAGATTCAAAGCGGCGGCAGTGTCGAGTTCCAGAACGGCTCGATCACCCTCGCCACTGGCGGCCAGGTGGCCGTGGCGGCAGGGCGGCGCAGTCTGGTGCGCGACGGGGCGCTGATCGATGTGTCCGGGGCCATCGGCGTGAAAGTCGCGATGGAAGCCAACAACATCAAAATCAACGTCCAGGGCAATGAGCAGCGCGACGCGTCGGTCAACCGCGAAAAAGGTGCGCTCAACAGCAATGACGTGTGGGTCGATGTGCGTGAGCTGGTGTATGTGCCGGCAGGCACCAACGGCTATGCGACGGATCGCTGGTACACCGCCGGTGGCTTGCTTGAGGTCGGTGGCTATCTTGGCACTCAGGGCCACAGCATCGGCGAATGGATGGCCCAGGGGGGCGCGGTGAGTTTTGCCGGCAACGATGTGGTCACCGAGAAAGGCTCGTTGATCAATCTGTCTGGCGGCACGCTCGATGTGCAGAGCGGCGAGATCCGCCAGAGCTGGCTGCGTGGCGCCGACGGGCGCCTGTACGAAGCCTCGCGGGCACCGGGGGACATACTCTACAGCGGACTGTACAAAGGTTATGAGGACAGCAGCGAACGCTGGGGCCAGACCCGTTATTACTACAGCTCGTTGATTGCCCCGCGATCGCGCCAGGAGTCCGGCTATACCGTGGGTCGCGATGCCGGGCAACTGGTGATCGGCACGACCAATGCCGTGCTCGACGGGCAGTTGCTCGGCGAGGTGTATCAGGGGGAGCGTCAGACCCAGGCGCCGCGCGCGCCGCTGGATGGTTATGTACAGAGCCAGACCGCGCTGGCGCGTCGGGCACAACTGATCGTCGGCAGCTATGACCCCGCCTATGTGGCGGCAGCCGGCGGCTTGCTGTACGGGCTGAATCCTTTGCTCGATCAGGTGCAGATCGGTGGCGAACCGATGCTCGCGGGCGCTGACCGGGATCTGCTGACGGCAGTCTCCGACGCGCGCAAGGGCAAACTGTTCCTCGATGCCGGGCAGCTCAACGACTTCAGGCTCGGAGCGTTGAAGGTCGCGGCCAAGGATCGCATTACCCTGGATGCCGCGTTGCAGGTCGATGCCGGTGGCGAGATCACCCTGTACGGGCCGGATGTCCAGGTCAATGCTGACCTGAGTGCCCGTGGCGGCAGTATCCGTCTGGGCAACGTGCTCAATCAATTGCAGACCAGCAACGTCACCGACACCCGAATCACCCCGGTCGCTGGCAATCCGGAACGGGTCACTGTGGCCCAGGGCGTGCAACTCGATACTCGCGGGCTGTGGACCAATCAACGCACCAACCCCGACGACGCGGCCAGTCTGGCCTGGCTGGACGGAGGGTCGATTTCGATCCGCAGCAGCGGCGATATCAATATCCAGAGCGACAGCCTGCTCGATGTGTCTTCCGGCGCGGCGATACTGGCCAACGGCAAGACCCGTGGCGCCAAGGGTGGCAATGTCACGCTGGAATCGGCAGCCAACAGTGCCGCCGGCACTTCGCAACTCACCTTGGATGGCGAGCTGCGCGGTTACGGCGTGACGGGCGGCGGTACGTTGTTGGTGCAAGCCAACAAGGTGATGATTGACGCGGCTGACGAAGCGCGGGCGAAATCGACGCTGCAACTGGCGCCGAGCCTTTTCAGCAAAGGTTTTTCGGCCTACAGCGTGATTGGCTTGAACGGCCTCGAAGTGGCCCGTGAAACGCAGATTAATGTGACCACGCCGGTCTACCGTTTTACCGACGATGCCGCGAACCAGGTCAGTGGCGGCGATCCGCGCACGGCGCTGGAGTTATGGACACCGACGTTATTCCAAGAGAGCCCGACCAAAGCGCTGTTGACCCAACGTGCTGGCGCCAGCCTGTCGCTGCAGGCCGGTCCGAGCCTCGTGGGGCTGATCGACCCGCGCAACGCCACACTGACCCTCGGCACGGGTTCACGCCTGAGCGTCGATCCTGGGCAACGCATCAACCTGCGCGGGGCGGGGCAGATCACCGTCGACGGTGCGCTGCAGGCCTGGGGCGGCACGATTGATATTCGCCAGCAGCAGTTCGGCAGCATTGACCCGGCTCAGAGCCAGCAGGAAGCGCCGACGCAGGCGCACAACCGGTCAATCTGGATCGGTGAACACGCGGTGCTCGATGTGGCGGGGCGCGCCGCCACGGCGGTCGATGCCTTGGGAAGGGTGTATGGCCAAGTCGGCAAGGGTGGCAGCATCATCATTGGCGGTGAAATCGATTCGAAGAAAGCCACGGCAACTTCGGCCGACGCTTATGTCATCGTGCGCCAGGGCGCGCGGCTTGACGCTTCGGGCACCCAGGCGGTGCTGGACATTGCCGGGCAGGGCCCGACCACGGTTGCCACCGACGGCGGGCGTATTTCCCTGAGTTCCTACAACGGCCTGTTCATCGATGGCGACCTGCGTGCCGCAGCCGGTGGTGCCGGCGCTGGCGGCGGGCGGCTGGACATCGCCCTGGAAACGCCGCTGTACCGCCTCAACACCGCCAGCAACGAGGTCCGTCGACCCCGGGAAATCATCATCGGCCAGGGTGTCGGCAAGACCACCCTGGCGGCCGACCTTGAGCCAGGCGAAGCCGCGCCCATGCTGACTTACGGCAGTGCCCGGCTGAGCGCCGATGCCTTGATGGCCGGCGGCTTCGATCATCTGGGGCTGCTGAGCAATGGCCTGGTTTCGTTCGATGGCGACGTCAACCTGCATTTGAATCAGAGCCTGAGCCTGTATGCCGGCGCGATTTCCCTGGCCGAAGGTTCGAGCGGTAATGCACGGATCAATCTGTCTGCGCCTTACCTGCGGTTGCTGGGGCCGGGCGCGTATTACGACTCCAGCGCCTTTATCCGGCCTCGGGTCATGCACGCGCCGACGCCCGATATCTCGGCGGCGCAGTTCACCGCCAGCGCCAACCTGCTGGATATCGGTAACAGCCTGTCGTTCGGCACCAAGGGAAATATCCTGCAACTCAATGCGCCGGCCCTTGAGGTCGGTCGCCGCAGCTTCGCCGACGTCACGCTGGCCAGTCAGGGCGACCTGCGGTTCATCGGCTCTACCACGCAAACCTATGCCGACCTGTGGACGGCGGGTGACTTGAACCTTGGCGCCGCGCAGATTTATCCAGTGAGCGGGATCCACGCCCGGGTGCGCGCCGGCTTCCAGCAGCAGACCGATCCTGGCGACGGCACCTTGCGCATTTTCGCTCAGGGCGGCGCGCCGACGGCATTGCCTTACTCGGTGTTCGGCGAGTTGATCCTCGCCGCCAGCCACATTGAGCAAGGCGGGGTGGTGCGGGCACCGCTCGGCCTGATCACTCTGGGTGAGAGCAGCAAGTCGGTGCAGACCCGCGAGGTTGCGTTGTTGCCCGGCAGTCTCACGTCAGTCAGCGCCGCCGGACTGGTCATGCCTTACGGCGGCACGACTGACGGCATCGACTACCTCTATAACGGCAGTCCGGTGCTGTTGAGGGGCATCGTCGGCGCCACGACCGGGGTGGCCGTGCAGTCGCAGTATCTGGATGTCGCGCAAGGCGCGGTGATTGACCTGTCGGGCGGGGGCGATCTGCGCGGTGCCGGCTTCGTCTCCGGGCGTGGCGGCTCCACCGATGCCCGCTACAACCCGCTGGTGCGCAATGCCGCTGACGGCACGTTCAGCCTGCCGGGCCTGGCGAGCAATCCGGTCTACGCAATCTTGCCGGGCAATCAGAGTGTCTATGCCCCGTTGGTCGCCGAGGCTGGCGCGGTCGATCCGCGCATCGGTCAACAGGTCACGATCGGTGCGGGCGTGCCGGGTTTGCCAGCCGGCACCTATACCTTGCTGCCTTCGACGTTTGCCTTGCTGCCCGGGGCGTTCCGGGTCGAGGTCAACGGCCAGGCGGCGCCGGCGGCCATGGGTGGCGCGCTGCAAATGCGCAATGGTTCATGGACCAGCAGCGGCCGGATGTCGATTGCCAATACCGGTGTGCGTGACAGTCTGCCGAGCACGCTGACACTGACGTCAGCTGATGTACTGCGCCGCTATTCGCAATACAACGAAACCAGCTACAGCCAGTTCATCACCAGCGACGCGGTGCGGCGGGGAGTACCACGCGCACTGGCACCGATGGATGGCAAAACCCTCGAACTGAACCTGCAGCATGGTGAAGAACATGCCATTGCCCTGGATTTCAACGGGCAGGTGCTGTTCAAGCCCGCCGAGGGAGGCGTGACGGGCACGGCCGTTGTGCGCGATCCGTCTTCGGGCATTCTCGAAGTGCTGGGCGCCGGCCATGAGCCGACGCCGGGTTTTCGCGGTGTCTCACTTTACGCCGACAGCCTCAATCGCCTGAATGCCGGACGTCTGGCCATCGGCGCTGCGCCGACCGTGGACTACGGCGCCGGCGGTAATATCGTGACCTTCACCAGCGGCGGCTCGGGCAACGACATCTTCTTGCGTGAGGGGGCGATCCTCTCGGCGCCGGAAGTGCTGCTGCACACCCATAACATCGGTGGCGGCATCACCGTCGAGGCGGGGGCAGGGATCAACACTCTGGGGCGCGGCGAGGTCTCGTTCGACTCCACCGACGGCTTTGTCTATCAGCCGGGACAGGCCAGCCTGTTGCTGGTTTCCAATGGCTGGAACAGTGTGCTGGCACCAGAGAAAGCCGTCGACCGTACCGGTGCCGGCAGTATCCATATCGGCACTTGCACGCTGGCGCCGTGCAGCAACCCGGCGATCCTGTATTCCAACGGCAGTATCACCGCCGCCACCGACAACCACTTCGAACTCGATGAGGCAGTGCGTTTCGGCACCCGCCATCTGACCCTGGCGGTCGGCGCGGTCAATGTCGGCAATACACAGGCCCTGAGCGACGTGGCGGGCCGGGTGCCAGTCGGCCTGACTCTGAGCCAGAACGTGCTCAACCGTTTGCTGCAAGGCGACACCCGGTTCGGGGCACCGGCCCTGGAGTCGCTGAACCTGACCGCTCGCGACTCGTTCAACTTCTTTGGCACCACCACACTCGACACGCTGGATCCGCAAACCGGCCAGAGCAAACTGCAGAATCTGATTCTGACGACCCCGGCGATCTACGGCCAGGGCGGCAGCGACGACGTAGCCACCTTGCGTACCGCCAACCTGATCTGGAACGGTGCCACCCAGGCGCCGGGAGCATTGGTCAGCGGTGGCGCGGGCACCGGACGCGGCACCCTGCAGATCGAGGCGCAGCGCATCGAATTCGGCTACGGGCCGAATCCGCAGCCCAGCGGTCTGGATCAGAATGACCGTCTGGCGCTGGGTTTTGCCAACGTCAATCTCAGCGCCAGCGAGCGCATCACCGCCAACCACAAGGGCAGTCTTGCGGTGTATCAGGAGCAGGGCGCGTACGACCCGGTCAAGGGTTACGCCTACAGCGGCGGCAGCCTCACGCTGCGCACGCCGTTGCTGACGGGTGAAGCCGCGTCGATCAACACGTTCAAGGCGGGCAATAACCTGACCCTGACCGGCAGCGCTACCGGCGCGGCAGCCGATGCGCTGGGCGCGGAACTGACCCTGGATGCCCGCAATGTCGTCCTCGACAGCCGGATCGCGCTGGCCAGCGGCAACCTTGTGGTCAAGGCCGAAAATGAACTGGCCCTGACCGGCAATGCGCAGCTGGATCTGGCCGGACGCACCTTGCCGTTCAACGACGTCAACAAATACAGCTGGGGCGGCGATGTATCGCTGTTCAGCAACAGCGGCAATATCCGTCAGGCGGCCGGCTCGCGCATCGACCTGTCGGCGCAGAACAATCAGGCCGGCAATCTCAGCGTAGTGGCGCTCGCTGCGGGCGCCGGGGTGGTCGATCTGCAAGGCCGGATCCTCGGCGCCAGCAGCGGTCATTACGATGCCGGCGGCACCTGGGTGCCGTACAAGGCCGGGGGCGTGGAGATTCGTGCGCAGCAACTGGGTGGTGATCTGAATCAACAATTCGCCGCACTCAACCAGCGCCTGAACGACGGCCAGGTGTTCGGCAGCCGCAGCTTCCAGTTCAAACAGGGCGATCTGTTGATCGGCGACGGTCTGCGCGCCGGCGAGGTCAATCTCTCGCTCGACAATGGTCACCTGAGTGTGGCCGGCACTATCGACGCCAGTGGCGAGCGGGTCGGCAGCATTCGTCTGTCCGGCAAAAACGGTTTGACCCTGGGCGGCAGTTCCGTGCTCGACGCTCACGGTCGTGTGCTGCGGGTCGACAGCTACGGCAAGATCATCGATGCGCCGAACCGGGCGATGGTCGAGCTCGATTCCGGGGCCGGGGTGCTGACGCTGGCCTCCGGCGCGAGGATTGATCTGCGCCACGGCACCGATGCCGCGTTGGGCAGTCTGCCCGGACAAAACGATGGGCGGGCACGGGGCACCCTGGAGCTGAACGCGCCACGTCTGGGCGCCGGTGATATTGCGATCGATGCCAATGGCGCACTGAACATTCAAGGCGCGCGTTCCATTGGCCTCAACGCCGTGCGCCGTTACACGGACGCTCGCGACGGCGTTGATCCGGCAGCGAGCGGCCGGCCGTATCAGGTGATCGATCAGGCGCTGTTCGATCGGATTCATGGCGACAGCGACACCTTCATCAACGCGGCACTGAGCAACAGTGACCTGGTGCAACGAAAACTGGCGGGGTTGAACAACGCGACTTACCGCGATGCCTTCCATCTGCGCCCGGGCGTGGAAATCGCCAGCAAGACCGCCGACGGCGATCTGCTGGTAGAAGGCGATATCGACCTGTCGCGCTATCGCTACGCGAGCCTCAACCCGCACACGCAGAAAACTGCGTTGTATGGCTCCGGTGAGTCGGCGAGTCTGGTGATGCGGGCCGGTGGCAACCTCGATATCTACGGCAGTATCAACGACGGTTTCGCGCCGCCACCGGAAACCGTGGATGACGCCGGCTGGAAACTGCTGCCGGGCGTGCAGCCGTTCGGTGGCGATCTGATCGTGCCGGGCAGTGGCGTGACGCTGGCCGAGGGTACGCTGTTCCCGAGCGGCACGACCTTGAACTACGACTTGCCGATCCAGGCGGCCACCTTCGCCAGCGGCACGTTGTTGCCAACCCAGGCGGTGCTGGCCGGTGAGTACACCTTGAATGCCGGCAGCGTGTTGTCCGCTGCCGTACACGATTCGGCGGGCAACTTGCTGTACGCCGCCGGCACGCTGCTCACACAGAACGTGACCTTGCCGATCGGCAGTCGCCTGGGCGCCGGTACCCGTCTGGAGACTGCCACCGCGCTGCAGGCCATGAGCTGGCCGAAAGGCGTGCCGCTGCCGGGCACGCTCGGTGCGGATAACGTGCTTGCCGGGGTCAAATTGAGCGGTGCGCTGGCGCTGCTGCGTGGCTCGCTGATTCCGTCGATGACGGATGTGGTGCTGGCTGACGGTACGGCTTTCATTGAACTGCGCGGTTACACCAACACCACTCAGCAGGGTCGTAACTGGGCCGTGGCGAGCATGTTGCCGGCGGGCAGTACGTCGTGGTCGATGCGTCTGGTGGCCGGCTCCGATCTGGATGCCGCTGACAACCGTGCGCTGAAACCGCTGACCAGCGACGGCAACCTGCGCCTGGCCGATACCCACTACGGCTTGAAAGTGACCGAGAAAAAACTCGACACGACCTGGGTCGACGGCAACCCGATGGGTTATCCGGAAGGCACGGTGGTCAGCGATGATGAGCTGTATCTGTGTGACGTGTTCCCCGGCGCCTGCCTGGCGCCGGCCAAATTCCTCTGGGTTGAGGGCAACATTGCCGGGATGCCGGCGGGCACCCCGGTGCTCGAGGCCGATCTGTGGTGGTGTGATGCGGACCCGTTTTCCTGTGCGCCGAACAAGGGCGGGATCAGCACCACGACCCACTCGCAGATGTTCAGCGTGTTGCGCACCGGCACCGGCGATCTCGACCTGTTGGCAGCTGGCAACCTGAGCATGGATTCGGCGTTCGGGGTCTACACCGCCGGCACCCAATCGAGCGACGTCGATCCGCGCTACAACCTGCGCCGTGGCACCTTGACCGACAACGGTTCGGTGCTGGGCAGCCAGGGCGCCGATTACGAAAAATGGGTCAATGGCGGTAGCGACAGCCTGTATCAGGCCTGGTATCCGCAGGGAGGCGGCAACCTGACGATCAATGCCGGCGGCTCGGTGTCCGGCGACGCCGTGGGTCGTCGAGGCCTCAACCCCCTGGCCAAGCTTCGCGAGCAAGTTGCCAGCGTCTCTGTGGGCAACTGGCTCTGGCGCCAGGGCACCGGCAACAGCGATGTGCCGACCGCCTGGTGGATCAACTTTGGCAGCTATGCAACCCAACCCCTGCCGGATCAAGGCACCGATAGTGGCCCTTATCTGGTTGGCTTCACCGGTTTTGGTGCGCTGGGCGGCGGCAACGTCAGCCTGCGCGCCGGCGGCGACGGCGGCATGCTTCGGCCATTGGGCGACAGCGGGTTGAACCCGCGCAGCCAGGGCTTGATCGTCGCGGTCGGCAGCACCGGACGGGTCGGCAGCGACGGCAGCCTGCAATTGACCGGCGGTGGCGACATGGACATCCGCATCGGTGGCTCGCTCAACCCGTCGCTGCAAGCGAGCGTCGGGCGCAGTGGCAACGCCTCACCGAACCATGACTTGCAGGGCGCCTTGATCAACCTGCGCGGCGCGGCGCAGCTGTCGGGCGGGGCGCTCGGCGCAATCAATCTGCAATACGGTGCGGCACCGGCGTTGCAGGATGCGCGCGAAACCCGTGCCTTCGACCCGTTCACCTCGACCCTGGGCATTGCCTCCGGTGGTCTGGTCCTGATCCCCGGTGACTCTGGCATGCGTCTGAGCACGCGTGGCGATCTGGTGCTCGGTGGCGCGGCGGACCCGGGGCGCGTGCGTCTGCAAAACAGCACGCCGTTCACCGATGCCGCTGGCGTCGTGCATGGCGGTGGCGGGCTGGCGGGCTTCTCGCTGTGGACCGATCACACCGCTATCGATCTGTTTTCAGCCGGGGGCAATCTGACCCCAAGCACCCAATTGGCCGAGACCAGCACGGCAGGGCCGTTGACGAATCGCAACAGCTCGCCGAGCGACCTGCGGTTTGTCTATCCGTCGATCTTGCGCGCCGTGGCCGCTCAAGGTTCGATCTATGCCGGCACGTCAGCGGTGTCCGTCTCCAGCGCGTTTCCTGCTGCACCGGCTTATTCGCTGGTGCTGGCACCTTCAGCCGCTGGCCAACTGGAAATGCTCGCCGGCGACTCGATTTACGCCGGCGGCTATGCCATCGATCAGTCCGGTGCCAGCCGGGCCGCCATCGCCACGCCGTTCGCGCCGGCGTTCAGCGGTTATGCACAATACGGCAGCAGCAAGCCGCTCCTGAGCAATTACAGCGTTGATGGCGTGGCACCGAGTCAGAACCTGCGTTATCCGTTGTTTGCGTTCGGCGCCGACACGTATTCGGGCACCAGCGGTGTGCAGGCGCCGGCACGTTTCTACGCATTGGCCGGTGATCTGGTCGGCGTGCGCAGTGGTGAAACCTTGCGCTTCAGCAACTCACTGCGCACCTGGTATGTCGCGGCTGCTCCAGTGTGGATGCTGGCCGGGCGCGATATCGTCGCGGCCGGCACCGACCTCGGCAAACCGACTGCTGCGCCGTCGGATCTGGGCTGGAGCTCCGATGCCATTGCCTCTTCGGGCAATCTGTTTGTTCATAACGGTGCGCGTGATGTTTCGCGGGTCTCGGCGGGGCGCGACATTCTCTACAGCAGCTTCGACATTGCCGGTCCCGGCCTGCTCGACGTCAATGCCGGGCGCAATATCCTTATGGAAGATCGCGCGAGCATCACCAGCCTCGGGCCGATTGTGCAGGGCGATGGTCGGCCCGGTGCCAGCGTGGTGTTGCAGGCTGGCATCGGTGCACAAGGTGCGGATTACGGACGTTTCATCGCCCGCTATCTGAACCGGGACAATCTCGCTGACGCGAATCTGTCCCTTGCTGCACAACCGGGCAAAGTGGTGAAAAACTACCTCGGCGAACTGCAAAGCTGGCTGACCCTGGGATATGGTTTCAGCGGTAGCGAAGAGCAGGCGCAAGCGTTCTTCGCCGCATTGCCGGGTACCGAGCAAGCGATCTTCGCCCGTCAGGTGTACTTCGCCGAATTGCGTGCCGGTGGCCTGGAATACAACGATGTCGATGGTCCACGCAAAGGCAGTTACTTGCGCGGTCGTAATGCCATTGCTGCGCTTTTTCCGACCACCGATGTGGCCGGCAACCCGATCCGTTATGACGGCGACATCACTCTTTACGGAGGCGCCGGGGTCAAGACCCTGTTCGGCGGCGATATCCAGATGCTCACACCCGGCGGTGGTCAGGTGTTCGGCATCGAAGGCTCGGCGCCGCCCTCGACGGCGGGGATCATCACCCAGGGTTCGGGCAATATTCAGCTCTATTCCCAGGGCAGCATTCTGCTGGGGCAGAGCCGGATCATGACGACGTTTGGTGGCTCGATCCTCGGCTGGTCGGCCGAAGGCGACATCAACGCCGGTCGTGGCTCGAAAACCACCGTGGTCTACACCCCGCCGAAACGCGTGTACGACACTTGGGGCAACGTGACACTGTCGCCATCGGTGCCAAGCACCGGCGCCGGTATCGCCACGCTCAACCCGATTGCCGAAGTGGCACCGGGGGATATCGACCTGATCGCACCACTGGGCACCATCGATGCGGGCGAGGCGGGGATTCGCGTCTCGGGCAACGTCAACATCGCCGCGCTGACGGTGGTCAACGCCGCCAACATCTCGGTGCAGGGCAAGGCAACCGGTGTGCCGGTGGTCTCGGCGGTCAACACCGGGGCCATCACCTCGGCCAGTTCCGCTGCGTCGTCGGCGACCCAGGCGGCGGAAGACGTCGCCCGTCAGCAACAAGCCGCATCACGCCAGAACCAGGCCTCGGTGTTCACCGTGCAGGTACTCAGCTTCGGCAACGAACAACTGGCCCCGACCCGCGACGGCGCCAGCCGCGCACCGGCACCGGGCTACAACCCCAACAGTCCGGTGCAGGTGCTGGGCGCCGGGGCGCTGGATGAACAGGCGAAACAGCAGTTGACCGAGGAGGAGCGGGGACAGCTGACGTTGTAAAGGACTCTCGTGTAGTACGCTTCGGGCGGCCGTTTGGCCGCCCTTTTTTTAGGTTGATGAGGTTCGTGGGTATTGTCGTCGGGTGTGGACTAACGTCAGTATTTTGATGCGCCCGTTCACTCGATAGACCAGCAGATAGTTTGGATTGACCACCATTTCCCGAGTGCCTGGCGCTCGACCGGATCGGTAACCGTAGGGAATTGATGAAAGCCTTTGCGTTGCTACACCCACCTTGTGCTGCAGAGCCGTTGAAGCGTTTGAGTTGTATTGTTCAATGTAATCGATAATGTCAGCCAGATCGTCCAGAGCTTGATCGCTCCATTCAAGCGGCAGCGCGTCGATTCTTGCGTCTCTCTTCTAATAGCTGATCGAGCCGCACCATGGCTTCCTTGTGGGGAATGCCCGGGCGAGGGTCATCCAGTACAGCCTGCACCTTAGCGCGAAACCAGCGATCGTAGCTCTCGGCCTCTTCTTCGGATTCGAAGTCAGCGTAAAACGGGGAATGCAATATGCTCATAGTGATCTCCGTGATCAATCTCGGCAGTCTAAGGGGGAATGGCCCATTGTCGTCACTGGCAGACGATGTACCCCATGAGCCCTAGAGGAACCATGGGATAACGAAGCCCAGTATCTGCAAGCCCCCCCGTTAAATCTGCCGGACGTTTCCCTCCGTTGTCCGGCAATCTCGATCACCGCTGTAGGCCTATTCCCGCTCTCAGTTTTTCAGGTTCTCAGCCCACAAATCCGCGCACGCTTTCCTACAAATGCACTCAGAACGCATACGGAATACTCACCTTCGCCCATAGCATTTCCCCCTCTGGCCGGTTCTCCACGTCGAACTCCTTGGCCCAGCGAATCTCGGCGCTGGCGTACTTGAGGAAGGTGAAGTGCAGCGCCGGGCCGATGGCAAATACTTTGCCGCGTACGCCGTCGTTCACGTCTTCGCCGGCGAACTGCACGGTGTGGCCGAACTGTTTGTCGTCGGTGGTCTGCTTGAGGTAGTAGCCGTTGACGCCGAGCATCAGGTCGTCGGTGATCTTGTAGCTGGCCGAGTAATCGAAGTGGAAGATCTGCCCGGACTTGTAGTCGGTGTCCTTGTTTTTCTCGTTGAAGCTGTAGGTGGTTTTCATCGACACCTCGGTGCGCTCGGTCGGCAGCCAGGTGAAGGAAAACAGCGGTTTGTAGGTGTAGAAATTGTTGCTGGTGTTGGCCAGGCGGTCGACGCTGTACTCGCCGGTGGGCACGGTGATTTCCACGGCGGCGCCGAGAGTCAGGTTCTTGCCCATGTCCCACAGGATGATTGGCGCGATGGTGGTATCGCCCATGCCTTCGCGGGTGTCGCTCAAGCCGAACACCGAGACTTCCTGCTTGAGCCACGGCTGGGCGATGTAACCGGCCAGACGTCCGCCGAAAATCCGCACCGGGCTCAGGTAGTCGAGACGCGGGATCACGGCCGTGGATTCGATCTCGACGTTTGGCACCTCGCCGCCCAGCGAACTGATGTTGAGCTTCGTCGATTTGTAGTGGTTGTAGTAAAGATTGAAGGCGACCATGTTCTCGGGAAGGCTGTCGACTTCCAGCGGCAGCATGAAGAATCCGTCGGTGCCGGGGCCGATGTTGTCGACGCCGGCTTCGGTGGCCAGCGCCGGCAGGGTCGCGGCGCAGCCGAGCAGGCTCAGCGCCAGTCGTACAGGGAATGTCGCGCGGTTCGGGGTCATGTCCGTCCTCATTATTATTGTGTTTGGGCGCAACGCCGGCACGCAGGGCGCCCGGCCACTATAGAAATAAGCCCTTGGCGCACGACGGGGCAGGGTATTGGCGGACACGGAAGGGGGCTTCTGCGGACACTTCGTCAACCCTGTGCTAACTTCCTTCGACATAACCGGTAACAAAAATAACAATTCAGCGTGATCCGGAATGTCAGCCCCCATGAACGCAAAACTCCAAGACCCCACCTTCGATTTGGCGCTGGTGTCGCCATTTCTGCTGCAGACCCTGGCCGAAGTCGCCGCCAGCAAGGGCCTGGAGCCGCAAAGCCTGTGCCGTGGCTTGGGCTTTGACGTCGAGGATCTGCAGGATCCGTCGCAGCGGATTTCCTATCGCCAGGCCGTGGCCATGATCCAGCGGGCGCTCAAGGCCTTGCCCAATCAGGGGTTGGGCCTGTGGGTCGGTGCGCAGAACGTGCTCGGCACCCTGGGGTTGCTCGGGCACGTGCTGTCGCTGTGCAAAAACTTGCGCGATGCGTTCGAACTGGGGATTCGCCATCAACACACGTCAGGCGGGATCGTGGTGATCAGCGTGGATGTGGTGGGCGAGCAGGTGTACGTCGACGTGGAGTGCCGCTTGCCGTTCGCTGAGGTGCAGATATTCGCCGTCGAAGAGTTTTACGCCAGCCTGCTGGTCTACGGTCGGGCGCTGGTGGGTGAGACGTTCAAGCCGATTGCCGTGGAGTTTGTGCATGCCGCGCCGGATTACGTCGATGAATACCGGCGCCTGCTGGGGCCGGACGTGCGCTTCGGCTGTCTGCACAACCGCATGCTGATCGACGTGCAATGGCTGGATGTGAACCTGCCCAATCACCATTCGCTGGCGTTGCGTCAGGCAGTCAAATTGCTGGAGCTGGAAGCGGCGCAGGTGCATCAGAAGCTCGATCTGATTCAGGCCGTGGAACGCGCCATTGCCCGGGACCTGAGCCGGGGCAGCCACATCGAAAAGATCGCCGGCGACCTGAACATGAGCAGCCGCACCTTGCGCCGGCGGCTGACCGAACACTCACTGACCTTCGAAGCGTTGCTGGAGCAAGTGCGCCAGGCGCGAACCATGAGCCTGCTGGCCAATCCCGACATGCCGATCGAGCGTATTACCGAGGAAGTCGGCTACAGCGACGTGCGCAGTTTTCGCCGCGCGTTCAAGCGCTGGACAGGGAAGAGCCCGAGTGCGTGGCGCAGCGAGTGCGTCATCTGATCCCACACAAATCCTCCGGCTACAGTTAAACTCCGCGCTCTTTCCAAGGAGTCGACATGAGTTACTACCAGCCGGGCATTCTCGCCACCCCAGTTCCGCCGCAAGCACGTCACCTGTTTTTCGCCCTCGAGTCGGTTGAAGCGCTGCCGCAGGCGATCGACAACCTGCTGAACCTGGTGGACGGCAAGTCGGCGGTAGTCGGTTTCGGTGAATCCTTGGTCAAGGCCCTGAATGTGAACATCGATGGCCTGCGCAGCTTTCCGGCGCTGACCGGCGTTGGCGTGGAAAACCCGTCGACCCAGCACGCCCTGTGGGTCTGGCTGCACGGTGTCGACCGCGGCGAGCTGCTCAACCGCAGCAACGCACTTGAGGCCGCGCTGGCCCCGGCGTTGCGTCTGGTGCAGATGCAGGAAGCCTTCCGCCACAAGGACGGCCATGACCTCACCGGTTATGAAGACGGCACCGAAAACCCGCATGACGAAGCCGCCATCGCCGCCGCACTGCAAAGTGAAGGCGCGGACGGTCTGGTCGGTGGCAGCTTTGCTGCGATCCAGCAATGGCAGCACGACCTCAAGGGTTTCCATGCACTGTCCGCCGAAGACAAGGACAACATCATGGGCCGTCGCCTGAGCGACAACGAAGAGATCGACGACGCGCCGGTGTCCGCCCACGTCAAGCGTACCGCCCAGGAAAGCTTCGCCCCGGAGGCCTTCGTCGTGCGCCGTTCGATGCCGTGGATCGAAGGCGACCGCGCCGGCCTGATGTTCCTGGCGTTCGGTTTCTCCCTCGATGCCTTCGAAGCGCAACTGCGCCGCATGAGCGGTCTGGAAGACGGCATCACCGACGGTCTGTACCGCATCAGCCGGCCGATCACCGGTGGCTACTACTGGTGCCCGCCGCTGCAAAACGGCCACCTCGACCTGCGCGCGTTGCGCATCGGCTAAGGCGTGACGATGAAAGTGGTGCGCTGGGGCATGATCGGTTGCGGCAGTGTCGCCGAACGCAAGAGCGGGCCGGCCTTCTACAAAGCCCCCGGCTCGGCGTTGGTGGCGGTGATGGGGCGACGCCTCGAAGCCGTGTCCGATTACGCCGCGCGTCACGGCATCGCCCGGACTTACACCGACGTCGATGCCCTGATCAATGACCCCGAGGTGGACGCGGTGTATATCGCCACGCCACCCGACAGCCACCACGCTTACAGCCTGAAAGTCGCCGCCGCCGGCAAGCATTGCTGCGTGGAAAAACCCATGGCCCTCAACGCCAGGCAAAGCCGCGAGATGCAGCAAGTGTTTGCCGATGCCGGTCTGCACTTGTTCGTCTCCTATTACCGCCGTTCGTTGCCGCGTTTCCAGCAGGTGCGGCAATGGCTGGAACAGGGTCGCATAGGGGAAGTCCGGCACCTGAGCTGGACGCTGACCAAGGCGCCGTCGCCCAGGGATCTGGATGGCAGCGCCAACTGGCGCACCGATCCGGCGGTGGCCGGTGGCGGCTATTTCGCGGATCTGGCCAGCCATGGTTTTGACCTGTTCCAGTACCTGCTCGGCGATATTGTCGAGGTGGCCGGGTTCACGGCGCGTCAGGCCGGGTTGTACGCGGCGGAAGATGCGGTCAGCGCCAGTTGGCGGTTTGCCTCGGGCGCGCTCGGCATGGGCTGCTGGAGTTTTGTCGCGGATCGCCGTGAGGATCGGGTCGAGATCATCGGCAGCCAAGGGCGGATCGGCTTTTCGGTGTTCGACGAGCATCCGGTCGAGCTGCGCGCCGATGAGGGCATCAGCCTGGAAATCCCCCATCACGAACACATCCAGTGGCACCACGTGCTGGGCATGAACGCGCAGATTCGCGGCGAATCACTGCATCCGGCGACAGGGGCAGAGGCCCTGAAGACCGATTGGGTCATGGATCAAATCCTCAAGCGCCACTGAAGGCGCATCTAACCTTATGCTGATTCGGTATTTCTCAAGCTTGTCATAACGTCTCTAAGATCACGTCATAACTCGTTATAACAAGTGATCTCGTGATGACCGATAACGTTCTCTCTCTGGGCAGTGTCCCGTTGCACACCCAACTGCGCGACGTGCTGCGCGCCCGCATTCTCGACGGCGAATACCCGCAAGACAGCCAGATGCCGTCTGAAAGCGAGCTCGGCACGCTGTTCAAGGTCAGCCGCATCACCGTGCGCCAGGCCCTGGGCGATCTGCAGAAAGAAGGGCTGATCTTCAAGATCCATGGCAAAGGCACCTTCGTCGCCAAACCCAAGACCTTCCAGAATGTCAGCACCTTGCAAGGCCTCGCCGAGTCCATGACCGGTCGTGGCTATGAGGTGATCAACCGCCTGCGCAGTTTCAAATTCATCGCCGCCGACAAACTGGTCGCCGAGCGTTTGCAGGTTGCCGAAGGCGAAATCGTCGCGCAGATCAAACGCGTGCGCCTGATCAACCGCGAGCCGATCTCGCTGGAAATCACCTACCTGCCCAAAGCCATAGGCGAGCGGTTGGAGAAGGCCGATCTGGTCACCCGCGACATCTTCCTGATCCTCGAAAACGACTGCGGCATTGCTCTCGGCCACGCCGATCTGGCCATCGACGCGGTGCTGGCCGACAGCGACCTGACCCAGGCGCTGAACGTCGAGGCCGGCTCGCCGATCATGCGCATCGAGCGCCTGACCCACGACGCCAACGGCCAGCCGCTGGACTTCGAACACCTTTACTACCGTGGCGATGCGTTCCAGTACCGCCTGCGGATCGACCGGCAAAAAGGGGCCTGAACATGACCCGCAATACTCTCGAACAGGAATACGACATCGTCGTGATAGGCGGCGGCACCGCCGGCCCGATGGCCGCGATCAAGGCCAAGGAAAAGAACAAGGAACTGCGCGTGTTGTTGGTCGACAAGGCCAACGTCAAGCGCAGCGGCGCGATCAGCATGGGCATGGACGGCCTGAACAACGCAATCATTCCCGGTCACTCGACGCCGGAGCAGTACACCAAGGAAATCACCATTGCCAACGACGGCATCGTCAATCAGGCGGCGGTGTACGCCTACGCGACCCACAGTTTCGAAACCATCGAACAGCTCGACCGCTGGGGTGTGAAGTTCGAGAAGGACGAAACCGGCGATTACGCGGTGAAGAAAGTCCACCACATGGGCGCCTACGTGCTGCCGATGCCGGAAGGGCACGACATCAAGAAAGTTCTGTATCGGCAGTTAAAACGGGCGCGGGTGAGCATCACCAACCGACTGGTCTGCACCCGTTTGCTGACCGACGAGGAGGGCGCCGTCAACGGCGTGATGGGGTTTGACTGCCGCACCGCCGACTTCCATGTGATCAAGGCCAAGGCGGTGATCCTCGCTTGCGGCGCGGCCGGGCGACTCGGTCTGCCGTCCTCGGGTTACCTGATGGGCACCTATGAAAACCCGACCAATGCCGGCGACGGCTATGCGATGGCGTACCACGCCGGGGCCGAGCTGGCGAACCTCGAGTGCTTTCAGATCAACCCGCTGATCAAGGACTACAACGGCCCGGCCTGCGCCTACGTCACTGGCCCGCTCGGTGGCTACACCGCCAACAACAAGGGCGAACGCTTCATCGAATGCGACTACTGGAGCGGGCAGATGATGTGGGAGTTCCACCAGGAGCTGGAAAGCGGTAACGGTCCGGTATTCCTCAAACTCGATCACCTGGCCGAGGAAACCATCCAGAACATCGAGGAAATCCTCCACAGCAACGAGCGCCCGAGCCGCGGCCAGTTCCACGCCAATCGCGGCACCGATTACCGCACGCAGATGGTCGAGATGCACATCTCGGAAATCGGTTTTTGCAGCGGCCACTCGGCGTCCGGGGTGTGGGTCAACGAACGGGCGGAAACGTCGGTGAAAGGTTTGTACTCGGCCGGTGACATGGCCGCCGTGCCGCACAACTACATGCTCGGCGCGTTCACCTACGGCTGGTTCGCCGGACATAACGCAGCGGACTTTGTCGCCGGGCGCGAGTTCTCCGCTTTGGATGTCGAGCAGATCGAGAAGGAAAAGACCCGGGTCTACGCACCACTGGACCGCGAGCACGGTCTGCCGCCGGCCCAGGTCGAGTACAAGCTGCGGCGCTTCGTCAACGACTACCTGCAACCGCCGAAAGTGACGAAGAAGATGGAGATCGGCCTGCAACGCTTCAGCGACATCGAACGCGATCTCAACGAGATGAAGGCCAACAACGCCCACGAACTGATGCGCGCCATGGAAACCAGCGTGATCCGCGACTGCGCCGAAATGGCTGCGCGCGCCTCGCTGTTCCGCGCCGAAAGCCGCTGGGGCCTGTACCACTACCGCGTCGATCACCCGCAACGGGACGACCGCGAATGGTTCTGCCACTGCCACCTGAAGAAGGGCGAAGACGGGCGCATGATCAGTTTCAAGAAAGCCGTCGAGCCTTACATCATCCCCCTCGATGCCGAGGAAATGCAGGCTTACGACCGACTTCGGGTCGGCGCTTTCGCCGCTTGAAGCATCACTAGAGAGAGTCCGGACCATGGCCTATCAAGCCCAGGAAATCTTCTTCCGCTCCAATGCTCCCGTCACCGTGGACGAGGACAAATGCATCGCCGAAAAGGGCTGCACCGTGTGCGTCGACGTTTGCCCGATGGACCTGCTGGCGATCAACCCGGCCACGCAAAAGGCCTACATGGCTTTCGATGAGTGCTGGTACTGCATGCCCTGCGAAAAGGACTGCCCGACCGGCGCGGTGAAAGTCGAAATCCCGTATCTGCTTCGCTAAAACGCTATCCGGCAACACCGGACGCCTGCTTCAAGACACCCCTCGTTTCCCACCGCGCCCTGATCGCGGCGGAGACGAACATCCTATAAATGATTCGAGGGGATTCAACCATGTTGCGTGCAGCAATCGCCGGTCTGGTACTGGCTTCGTTCACCTTGTCTGCTTCGGCCGAAACCATCCGCATCGCCATCGGAACCCAGGACACCACCATCAACTGCGCCGCCGGCGGGCTGTTGATTCGCGAGCTGGGCCTGCTCGACAAATACCTGCCTCACGACGGCGCCTACAAGGACGCCAAGTACGACGTACAGTGGAAGAACTTCACCAGCGGCGCACCACTTACCAACGAGATGGTCGCCGGCAAACTCGACTTCGGCGCCATGGCCGATTTCCCCGGTGCGTTCAACGGCGTGGCGTTCGAAACCGCCGGCAAACACAGCCTGTTCATCAGCGTGTTGTCGGGCAGCATCAAGGGCAGCGGCAACGGCATCGTGGTGCCGAGCGCGTCGGGCGTTCAGTCTTTGAGCGAACTCAAGAGCAAGACCATTTCCGTACCGTTCGCCTCCACCGCCCACGGCATGTTGCTGCGCGCTGTGGCGGAGCAGGGTTGGGATCCGCTCAAGGATGTGAACATCATCGCCCAGCCGCCGGAGGTCGCAGGTTCCGCGTTGCAGGCCGGCAAGATCGACGCCCACGCTGACTTTGTGCCGTTCGCCGAACTGTTCCCGAGCCGTGGTTTCGCCCGCAAGATCTACGACGGCGCCCAGGCCAATGCGCCGACCTTCCACGGTGCGCTGGTGGATCAGGCCTACGCGAAAAAGTACCCGGAAATCGTTGTCGCCTATTTGCGCGCAAGCATCGAAGCCAATCAGCTGCTGGCCGCCGAACCGGAGAAGTACAGCGAACTGATCGCCAAGGTCACCGGTGTCGATGCCGAGGTCAATTACCTGTTCCACGGCCCGCTCGGCGTGCAGACCCGTGACCTGAGCTGGAAACCGGAATATCGCCAGGCCGTGGGCACCGCCATCGACACGCTGAAGCTGCTGAAGAAGGCCGATCGCGGGCTCGATCTGAATACCTTTATCGACGATCAGTACATCCGCGCGGCGTTCAAGGCCTCGAATCTGGATTACACCGCGCAACTGGCCAATTACGCGCAGACGCCGTTGAAGTCTGTCGATGCGGTGACCGGAAAGGCCATTTCGGATTTCAGCCATGTCGCCGAAATCTGGGTGCGCGGTGAGGACAAGGTCCGGCGTTATTCCTCGGCTGAAGAGGCGTTCACGGCGTTGGCCGGCCTGAAGTCGGAAGGCAAGAACATCCGGGCGGTGTATGCCCAGGCGAGTGACAGCGGGATCAAGTTGCTGGCGGAGCAGGCGTGGTTTGCCAGTGATGGGAAGGGGCACCTCAGCGCGTTTTTGTTGAAGGGGCAGGCGCAGCAATTTGCGTCGGAACAGGGAGGCAAGGTGTTTGATTTCACCGATGCCACCGCGCAGGCCGTGGCCAGTCGCTAATCATGAAAATCTCAAAAAAACGCTGGATATCAAGAGCAGCCTCGCTGCTGCTCTGCCTGCTCTTCTGGCAACTAGCCGCCAGCCACCACTGGAACCTCGGCCTGGTCACCTTCGCCAACGTTCCGACCCCATTGGCCGTGATCGAAGCCGCATTGGGCCTGGGCGACTCCGGCAAGCTCATCCAGCACCTTAGCGCGAGCCTCGGCCGGGTCTTCGCCGGTTACCTCGCAGCGCTGATCATAGGCATCGCCCTGGGCCTGGCCATCGGCCGTTCAAAATGGGCTGAAGACCTGCTGCTGCCGCCACTGGAAGTGCTGCGTCCAATCCCGGCCGTGGCGTGGATTCCACTGGCCATTCTGATGTTCCCGTCGTCGGAATTGTCGATGGTGTTCATCACCTTCACCGGTGCGCTGTTCCCGATCCTGCTCAACACCGTGCACGGTGTCGAAGGCGTCGACCCGCGCCTGATTGCCTCGGCCAAAAGCCTCGGGGCCGGGCGCCGGGCGATCCTGCTGGAAGTGATCCTGCCGGGCGCCGCGCCCAGCATCATCACGGGCCTCGCCATCGGCATGGGCACGTCGTGGTTCTGTCTGGTGACCGCCGAAATGATCTCCGGCCAGTTCGGCATCGGTTACTACACCTGGGAGTCCTACACGATTCAGAACTACGCCGACATCGTGGTCGGCATGTTGCTGATCGGCGTGTTGGGCATGGGCAGCAGCCTGCTGATCAAACGCCTTGGCGGTCTGTTCACGCCCTGGCACCGACCACGAGGAAAAGCCTGATGAGCGTGATGCAAGCCCCGGAAGGGCGGATCGACATCCGCCAGTTATCCATCGTCCTCGGCGAGGGCCGGCACGCGTTCGAAGCGGTGCAGGGGCTGGATTGCCAGATCGAGCCGGGCCAGTTCGTGTGCATTCTCGGGCCGTCCGGTTGCGGCAAATCGACTTTGCTCGGCGCGCTGGCCGGGCATCTGCAACCTCACGGCGGGCAGTTGAAAGTCGACGGCGCCGAAGTGTCCGGCCCGTCACCGCAGCGCGGCATGGTGTTCCAGCATCACACCCTGTTCCCGTGGCGCACGGTGCGTGACAACGTCGCTTTCGGCCTGAAGATGCGTGGCATCGGTAAAAGCGAACGCCATCGTGCCGCCGATGACATCCTCAAACTGGTTGGCCTCGAAGGATTCGCCGAACGCTGGCCGGATCAGCTCTCCGGCGGCATGCAGCAACGGGTAGAAATCGCCCGGGTGCTGGTCAACCGGCCACGGCTGTTGCTGATGGACGAACCCTTCGGTGCGCTGGACGCGTTGACCCGCCTGAACATGCAGGAACTGTTGCTGGACATCTGGACGCGGATTCGCACCACCGTGGTGTTCGTCACCCATGACATCGACGAAGCGCTGTTCCTCGCCGACCGCTTGCTGGTGATGAGCGCACGGCCGGGGCGGATCATCGAAGACCTGCGCCTGGACTTCCCACGGCCACGCACCACCGAACTGGTGACCAGCCACGCGTTCTCGCGCCTCAAGCGCCACTGCCTCGATCTGCTGCGCCATGACAACGACCGACCGCTGCCGCGCCTGAACCCGCTCGGTTTGCCTCCTGAAAACGCCTTGCCGAGATTTGCCCTGTGACCTCATTTTTTGCTGTGACCGATAACGAAGACATTCTCGCCCTGCAACCGCGACTGACCGCTGATGACGCCGGAGTGCGCCGGATTGCCCTGATCGATCTGGCCGACCTTGAAGAGCCGGATGGCTTGCTCTGGCTGGTTGAGCGGTTGGCCGAAGACCCTGCCGAAGAGGTGCGTGCCGAAGCAGCGCGTCTATTGGAAGCCTGGGAAGACGAACCGGTGGTTGAAGCGCTGTGTCAGGCGCTGACGGATCCGTCGCCGGCGGTGCAGGCTGCTGCGGCGCAGAGCCTGAGCCTGCTCAAGACCGAAGCGGCGGGAAGGGTGATTTTGCCGTGGACCGCTCATGCCGAAACCAGCGTGCGAATTGCCGCGTTTCGGGCCTTGCGCGAATTGCGTTTCCCCGGCGCCGCGCCTGCCGCGATTCAGGCGTTGAACGATGCTGATGCGAGTGTGCGTCGCGAAGCCGTTGGTGTGCTCGGCTGGCTCAAACAGCTGGATGCCTTGCCGGCGCTGGCACGCTTGGCCAGTGCTGACCCAGACACCGAAGTACGCCGCGCCGCTACCGGCGCCTTGGGCCTGGCGAGTGGCGCAGATGTGCTGCCCGCCTTGAGTCAGGCCTTGCAGGACGACGCCTGGCAAGTGCGCGAAGAAGCCGCGACAACGCTCGGCAAGGTCGGCCACACCGACGCCGGGCCGGCTCTGATCGAAGCCTTAAGCGACGATTACTGGCAGGTTCGTCTGCGCGCAACCCGCAGCCTTGGCCGTTTGCGTTACGTGCCGGCACTCGACGCCCTGATCGACACCCTCGGTCATCGCATCAGCAACCTGCGCAAGGAAGCTGCGCTGGCGCTGGGCGAGTTGAATGATCGCGGCGCCGTGGCCGCGTTGCAGGCCGCGCAGGACGACGGCGACCCGGAAGTGCGCAAAGCGGTGCGAATTGCCTTGAGTCAGTTGCAATGAATCCGCTGGCGATCGGCAACTCCCAAAGTGAGCACCGGTTGCGGCTGAGCTGGCCGGATGGCCGCGAGCAGCTGCTTGACCATGCCGAACTGCGCCGCCAGTGCCCGTGCTCGCAATGCCGGGCGTTCCGCCTGCGGGGCTCGGCTCCGCTAGTGGATGATCGAGTGCGTGTAATCGAACTCAACCCGCAGGGTTACGGCCTGCAACTGGTGTTCAGCGACGGCCATCAACGCGGGATCTATCCATGGCAGTTCCTGGCGCAACTGACACCGTAGGTTCGCCGCATTCAACCGTGGCTCAGAAGGATTTGCTGATGCTGGCCACCACCGTCGCCGTGCACACATCCTTGAAGCCCCAGTTGCTCAGGCACTGGCTCTGCGACAGGTCGGTGTCGATGTAGCTCAGGCCCAGCACCATGCCGGCCAGGTTGTGGGTCAGTTTGACTTCCCACTCCCGGTAGGATTCTTCGCCATGTCCGGACGCCGAGTACAGATGCGGGTCCTTGAAGTCCATGTTGCCGTAGCGCAGCTTCAGCCCGGAATCCAACGGCAATTCGGTTTCATAGCCGATGTAGCTGTAGAGCGAACTCTGTTTGCTGTCGATGCCTGGCGCATCACTGGAGTAGTACGCCGCGAGTTTCACGCCGTAGGCGCTGAGAATCGAGTACACCTCGCTCTGGTTGAACTGGCTCTCCTTGGGATACGCGTATTTGATGTAGCCCAGATCCAGACTCACGGCTTCGGTCGCCTGCCACAGCCAGCCGGCGTAGTAATCAACTTCCTGACGGGTTTTCAGGCCACCGCCGAAATCAACGTTCGAACTCCACGCGCCGAGGTACAGGCCGCTGCTGTGGGCCAGGGTCAAACCGGCCTGCACCGCCGGATCGTTCTGGGTCTGGGAGATGCCGCGGGTGCGGTAGTCGCTGGCCAGAGTCAGGTCGACCAGCACCGCAAAATCATCGTTCAAGGGAATCGCGTGGCTGCTTAAAGGCAGCAGGCTCAAGGATGTGAGGGCGAGCAGGGGCATGGCTTTCATGTGAAGTCCCGATGTTGTGATTGTTATGGGCAGGAAGCGGGCAAGGCTGCGCCGAACCCCGGCGGCTGGCGCGGGGGCGGGCAGGGGATACAGCGATTGTTATTAGAGGGTAGGGGCGTAGACCTGACGGCCGGCGAACCAGGTTTGCAGGACCTGGGTGTCATGCAGGGCCTTGTCGTCGACGCTGAACACGTCGCGATCGAGCACGATGAAATCGGCCTGCTTGCCCGGGCTCAGCGAGCCGATTTGTTGCTCCAGGCCGATGGTGCGCGCGGCGTTGACGGTGTAGGCGTAGAACATGGTTTCGCGGTCCAGGCGTTCGTCGGCGTTGAGCACGCCCAACGGCCCGGTGCGGGTGATGGCCTGGGCCATGGCGTTCCACGGATTCGGCGAGGACACCGGCCAGTCGCTGGCGCCAGCAATCGTCGCGCCCTGCTTGAGCAGCGAATGTGCCGGGTATTGATAGCGGAAGGCGAGGGCGCTGACGTAAGGCTTGATCATGTCGGTGGTGTAGTCGTCGGCGCTGGCCCACAGCAGTTGCATCGAGGCAATCACGTTCAGCGGCTTGAAGCGGGCGAATTCCTTGGGATTGACCATTTGCAGGTGGGTGATCGAGTGCGTCACGCCGCTTTGTCGATCCTTGCGTGCCTGGGCGATGCCGTTCAGTGATTCACGCACGGCGCGGTCACCGATGGCGTGGATGTGCACCAGCCAACCGCGCTGGTCGATGGCGCTGACCAGTTCGCCGAAGTGCTGTGGATCGATCAGCAGTTCGCCCTGTTTGTGCGAGTTGCTGTAGGGATCGATCATCGCCGCGCTCTGGGCCGGGTATTCGATCACACCGTCAGCGAAGATCTTGATCCCCGGCAGGGTCAGGTTGGGGATGCCCTGAAACTGCCGGCGAACCTTGTCGAGGGTATCGAGATCGGCCGGCACGCTTTTCGGGTTGGCCACCAGCAGTGCGGCGACGTGGGCGGTCATGCCGCCGCGTTCCGACAGGGCCTTGTAGGCCGGCAACACGCCGACGGTTTTCTCGGTGGGCTTGAGGGCGAACACCGGTTCGCCAGGCGCGGCGTTGGCGGCGGGGTCCATCCACGCGGTGATGCCGAGGCTGTTGTTGAAACGCACCGCCGATTGCGCAGCCTTGAGCAGGTCGGCCGGGCTCGGCACCGGCATTTTCGAGGCGACGCGATCCCAACCGGCATCGACCACAAAGCCGTTCGGCTCACCGCTGGGCAGTTTGCCGATGGTGTCTTTTTCCGCTTCCGGCAGGTTTTTGAGCAGCGCGGCGTCGATGCCCGCACGCTTGAGCATCACGTTGTTGGCCCATGCGGTGTGATGATCGCTGCCGGTGAACACCACCGGCACGTCGGCCCATTCGCCGTGGTTGAAGATCTTGCCTAGGGCCTCAGCCTTGGCCCAGTACGCCGAACTCATTCCGGCCACGCTCAACACATCGCCATGCCGGGCCTTGCCGTCGTCACGCCAGTCGCGCAGGCGTTTTTCCAGTTCATCCAGACCGATCACATCGTCTTCCATGTTGGCCGAGACCATTTCCAGCCCGCCGAAAATCGCGTGGGAATGGCTGTCGATCAAGCCGGGCATCATGGCCTTGCCTTGAAGGTCGATCACTTGGGTGCCGGGTTCGATCATGGCTTTGATCTGTGCATCGGTGCCGACTTTCAACACCTTGCCGTTCTCCACGGCCAGCGCCTGAACCTGCGGTTGAGCGCGGTCGGCGGTGAAAATCTTGCCATTGAGCAGCACCAGATCGGTAGCGGCCATGGCTTCCATCGAGGCAAAACTCACAGCGGCGATCAGCACATTTTTTGCGAAATGCGGGATGAATCTTTTCATTGAACATTTCCTTGTTATTGCGTCTGATGGCCAGATTAGTGGCTGCCAACGCCCGACAGAACGCCTCCCTCACGAAAAACGTTTTTGCCTGAATGGAAAAAGCATGGACAAGCTGGGTGCACTGAAAATGTTTGTGGTCACCGCGCAGCTCGGCAGTTTCAGCCGCGCTGCCGAGCAACTGGGCAAGACCCCGTCGGCCCTGACCAAAGCGGTCAACCATCTGGAATCCGAGCTCGGCGCGCGGCTGTTCGAGCGCAGCACGCGGCGGATACTGCTGACTGAAATCGGCCGGCTCTATCTGGAAACCGCACGCCAGGTGCTGCAACGGCTGGACGAGGCCGGCGAGGAAATCGAGCAGTTGCAGCACGGCCTGCGCGGCAGCCTGAAAATCACTGCGCCGCTGGCTTACGGGCGGGCGTTTCTCGATCAGGTGTGCGACGGCTTTTTGCAGCAATACCCGCAGATCAGCCTGCAAGTGGATTTGTGCGATGAATTCGTCAATCTGCTGGAAAGCGGCTACGACCTGGCGCTGCGCGAAGGGCACGATGATTTGCCGGGGCTGATTGCCCGGGTGGTTGGCAGCAATCGTCTGGCACTTTGCGGAAGCCCCGAATACCTGGCGCGCAAGGGCTTGCCGGTGACGCCTCAAACCCTCGACCAGCATGAGTGGCTGCTGTACCGGCATCCGTTGCTCAGCCGCGAATTCTGGTGGGCCGAACGCGACGGCCAGCGCCTGAGCCTGGCGCAACCGGCGGCGCCGCTGTTGCGCAGTGACAATTACGATTTGCTGCTGGCCAGCGCTTTGGCCGGGCGCGGCTTGTTGCACACGCCGCTGTGGAGCGCCGCGCCGTACATCGCCGACGGGCGACTGGTGCGGGTCATGGCCGATTACGAGATCGACCCGGACAGCTTTGGCCCGCACATTCTGGCGGTGTACCCGAGCCATCGGCGGGCGACGGCCAAGGTTATGGCGTTTATCGACTACATCGCAGAGTTTCTGGCGGAGCGTGGTTTGAGCTGACTGGCGGTGCTTGTCAGGAAATTCCCGCAAGAGTACAAATGTACTCCATGACAAATCTGACTCCCCGCCGTACCGCCATCCTGACCTTTATCCGCGAACGTATCGCCGAACACGGTCAGCCCCCAAGCCTCGCTGAAATCAGCGAGGCTTTTGGTTTTGCCTCCCGCAGCGTGGCGCGCAAGCATGTGCTGGCGCTCACCGAAGCCGGGTTTATCGAGGTCAACCCGCATCAGGCCCGGGGCATTCGCCTGCTCGGGCAGCCGGCGCGGCCGGAACTGCTCGAAGTCCCGGTACTCGGCCGGGTAGCTGCCGGTGCGCCCATCGGCGCCGATGCCGACCTGCACAATCGGCTGATGCTCGACCCCGCACTGTTCTCCCGCACGCCCGACTACATGCTGCGGGTGCAGGGCGACTCGATGATCGAGGACGGCATTCTCGACGGCGATCTGGTCGGCGTACGCCGCAACTCCGAGGCGCTCAACGGCCAGATCGTGGTGGCGCGGCTCGACGGCGAGGTCACCATCAAACGCTTCGAGCGGGTCGGCGATGAGGTTCGCCTGTTGCCCCGCAACCCGGCGTACCAGCCGATTGTGGTGCGTGACGATCAGGACCTGGCCATCGAAGGGGTGTTCTGCGGTCTGGTGAGGCAAGGCTGATGGGTGCCGTCGTTGCGCTGGATACGCTGTTCAATGGCGGCCAGATCTGGAAGGGCCGGCCTGCGCCACCCACCACCAGCCCGCAACCCACCGGGCACGCGGCGCTGGATGCGGCCTTGCCCAGTGGCGGCTGGCCGGAAGCGGCGCTGAGTGAAATCCTCCTGGCCGGGCCCGGCGTTGGCGAACTGCAACTGGTGTGGCCGACGTTGGCGCGTCTGTCGGCGGCGGGCGAGCGCATCGTGCTGGTGGCGCCGCCATTCGTGCCGTACCCGCAGGCGTGGGCCAATGCCGGAGTCGATCTGCGCCAGTTGTCGGTGATCCAGGCCAGCGAACGTGATGCCTTGTGGGCGGCGGAACAATGCCTGCGTTCGGGCAGTTGTGGCGCGGTGCTGTGCTGGCCGCACAAGGCCGATGACCGCGCCTTGCGCCGTTTGCAGGTGGCGGCGGAAACCGGCCAGACCCTGGCGTTCGCGTGGCGGCCATTGAGCGAAGCGGTCAACCCGTCGCCGGCCGCGCTGCGCATTGCCATCGATGCCCGCCCGGCGCAATTGCGCGTGCTCAAGTGCCGGGGCGGTCTGGCGCGCAGCGCACCGATCGCCTTCGCCGTGGGGCATTGAGGTCGCCATGCGCTGGGTTTGCATTCTGTTCCCGCAATTGGCCCTCGATGCCGTGCTGCGTCAGCGCCCCGATCCCGAACAACCGTTGGCGCTGCTCAGCGGCCCGGCCCAGCGCCGGGTGCTGCAAGCGGTCAACCCGGCGGCGCGGGCACTGGGCTTGCGTCCCGGGCAATCGATGACCGCCGCGCAGGCCATGAGCAAAGGGTTCACCACCGTCGATTACGACGCGGCTGAGGTCGAGCACTGGCAGCAGTTTCTCGCCGCCTGGGCCTATCGTTTCAGCGCCCAGGTCAGCGTGCATTACCCGCGCACCGTGGTGTTCGAAATCGAATCGAGCCTCGGGCTGTTCGGTTCCTGGACGCAGTTCGAGGCGCGATTACGCACGGAACTGACGGAGCTGGGTTTTCGTCACCGCATCGTCGCCGCGCCCAACCCGGTAGCGGCGCGAATACTGGCCAACGCCTACGACGGATTGGTGGTGCCCGACGGTGAAGCCTTGCGCCATCACCTCGGGCAACTGCCGGTCGATCGTATTGGGCTTGAACCGAGCGTGGCCACGGCGCTGTCGCGCATGGGCCTGCGCAACCTTCATCAGGTGCAGAACCTGCCGCGTCAGGCCCTGGCCCGGCGTTTCGAGGCGCCGATGCTCAAGCATCTGGACACGCTGTTCGGCGCACGGCCGCTGGCGCTGGCGTTCTACCTGCCGCCGGACCGTTTCGATGTGCGCATCGAACTCAATTTCGACGTGCAATCCCATCAGGCGCTGCTGTTTCCATTGCGCCGCCTGACGTCCGATCTGTCGGCGTTCTTGTGCGGGCGCGACAGCGGCGTGCAGCGCTTCGATCTGCACCTGGAACACGCCGGGTTGCCGGACACATTGATCAAGGTCGGTCTGCTCAGCGCCGAACGCGACCCGGCGATGCTCTTCGAACTGGCCCGTGGCCGACTGGAGCAGGTGCAGGTCGAGGCCCCGGTGCGCGGTTTTCGTCTGCGCGCCGAGGATCTGCCGAGTTTCGTGCCGCAGTTTCAGGAACTGTTCGACGACCGTCCGCAGCAGACCTTGCCCTGGGAGCAACTGCGTGAACGCTTGCGCGCACGGCTGGGGGATGAGGCGGTCCAGGGCCTGCGCTTCCAGGCCGATCACCGACCTGAGTGCGCGTGGCAGAACGCCGATGACAAGCAGCCTTGTGCTGCATTACCCGGCGTGCAGCGTCCGGGCTGGTTGCTGAGTGAGCCGCAGTCAGTACCCGAAGGTTCGGCGCGCATCCTCATGGGCCCGGAACGGATCGAGTCCGGCTGGTGGGACGGTGACGACGTGCGCCGCGACTATTACCTGATCCAGAACCGCGCCGGCCAGCAAGGCTGGGCGTACCGGGCAGTGGGTGAGGGCGGTCCGTTGTGGCTGCAGGGCTGGTTCGCGTGAACCAGGGTTATGCCGAGCTGCACTGCCTGTCGAATTTCAGTTTTCAGCGCGGTGCGTCCAGTGCGCTGGAGCTGTTTCAGCGCGCGAAAAAACACGGCTATCAGGCGTTGGCGATCACCGATGAGTGCACCCTCGCCGGGATCGTCCGTGCCTGGCAGGCGGCAAAATCCGTGGAGCTGCCGCTGATCATCGGTAGCGAAATCCGTATCGAAAACGGCCCGAAACTGGTGCTGCTGGTAGAAAGCATCGAGGGTTATCAGGCGCTGTGCGGCTTGATCACTCAGGCCCGAAGGCGCACGCAGAAAGGCCAGTATCAAGTGCTGCGCGAGGACTTCAGCGAGCCATTGCCGGGATTGCTGGTGCTGTGGGTGCCGGATACGGTCGATGACGTGGAAGAGGGCCGCTGGCTGAAGCAGACCTTCGGTGAACGGCTGTGGCTGGCCGTGCAGTTGCATCGCGGGCAGAACGATCAGCAACGGCTGGCCGCACTGCTGAGTCTGGCGGATGAACTGCAAATTCCAGCCGTGGCCAGCGGCGATGTGCACATGCACGCCCGTGGCCGCCGGGCCTTGCAGGACACCATGACCGCGATCCGCCATCACGTTCCGGTGGCCGAAGCGGGGATGCGCCTGCACCCCAATGGCGAGCGGCACTTGCGCAGCCTTGATGTGTTGAGCGAGTTGTATCCGCAGGCCTTGCTGGACGAATCGGTGAAACTGGCCCGGCGCTGCACGTTCGATTTAAGCCAATTGCGTTATCAGTATCCGAAAGAGCTGGTGCCCGATGGACACTCGGGTCGTTCCTGGCTGCGACAGTTGACTAAACAGGGCATCGCCTGGCGCTGGGAAAACGGCGCGCCCTTCAAGGTGCTGAGGCAGATCAACAAGGAACTGAAGCTGATCGCCGAACTTGGCTACGAAAGCTACTTCCTCACCGTGCACGACGTGGTGCGCTTCGCCCGGCAGCAGAAAATCCTTTGCCAGGGCCGGGGTTCGGCGGCCAACTCGGCGGTTTGTTTTGCTCTGGGCATCACCGAGATCGACCCGGATCGCACCACGCTGCTGTTCGAGCGCTTCATGTCGAGGGAGCGCAACGAGCCGCCGGACATCGACGTGGATTTCGAGCACGAACGCCGAGAAGAAGTCCTGCAATACGTGTTTCGTCGTTATGGCCGCCGTCGTGCGGCGCTGACGGCGGTGGTCAGCACCTATCACGCTGCCGGTGCGGTACGCGATGTGGCCAAGGCCCTCGGTTTGCCGCCAGACCAGATCAACGCGCTGGCCGATTGCTGCGGCCACTGGAGCGATGAAACACCGCCCGTGGAACGCCTGCGCGAAAACGGCTTCGACCCGGACAGCCCGATCCTGCACCGGGTGCTGAGCCTGACCGGGCAACTGATCGGCTTCCCCCGGCACCTGTCGCAGCACCCCGGTGGTTTCGTGATTTCCGAGCAACCGCTGGACACCCTGGTGCCGGTGGAAAACGCCGCGATGGCAGACCGCACCATCATTCAGTGGGACAAGGATGACCTCGATGCGGTCGGGCTGCTCAAGGTGGATATCCTTGCCCTCGGCATGCTCAGTGCGATTCGCCGCTGTTTCGACCTGCTGCGCCGTCATCGCAACCAGAATCTGAGCCTGGCCACGATCCCGCCTGACGACCGCCCGACCTACGACATGATCAGCCGCGCCGACACCATCGGCGTGTTCCAGATTGAATCCCGGGCGCAGATGTCGATGCTGCCGCGTCTGCGCCCGCAAAACTTCTACGATCTGGTGATTGAAGTGGCCATCGTCCGGCCGGGGCCGATCCAGGGCGGGATGGTGCATCCATACCTGCGCCGGCGAAACAAGGAGGAAAAGGAAACCTATCCGTCACCGGAATTGGAAGTGGTGCTCAAACGCACCCTTGGCGTGCCGCTGTTTCAGGAACAGGTGATGCAGATCGCCATCGTCGCCGCCGATTACAGCCCCGGCGAGGCCGACCAGTTGCGCCGCTCCATGGCCGCGTGGAAACGCCACGGCGGGCTGGAACCGCACAAGGAACGGCTGGCCGCCGGCATGAAGAAAAACGGCTACAGCCCGGAATTCGCCGCGCAGATTTTCGAGCAGATCAAGGGTTTCGGCAGTTACGGTTTCCCCGAGTCCCACGCCGCCAGTTTTGCCTTGCTGACCTATGCCAGTTGCTGGCTCAAATGCCATGAACCGGCGGCGTTCGCCTGTGCGCTGATCAACAGCTGGCCGATGGGTTTCTACAGCCCGGATCAGATTCTCCAGGATGCACGCCGCCATCATTTGCAAATCCGCCCGGTAGACGTGCGCGCCAGTGACTGGGATTGCAGCCTGGAGCCGATCACCGGCGAGCAACCGGCCATTCGTATGGGGTTGCGGATGATCAAAGGCTTTCGCGAGGAAGATGCCCGGTGCATTGAAAAGGCTCGGGCGAGGGGCGCGTTTGCCGATGTCGCCGATCTGGGCGAACGCGCCGGCCTCGACAGCCGGGCCCAGGCGTTGCTGGCGGATTCTGGAGCGTTACGTGGGCTGG
Source organism: Pseudomonas sp. R38(2017) (assembly GCF_002112395.1). Taxonomy (NCBI): domain Bacteria; kingdom Pseudomonadati; phylum Pseudomonadota; class Gammaproteobacteria; order Pseudomonadales; family Pseudomonadaceae; genus Pseudomonas; species Pseudomonas sp. R38(2017). The sequence goes on along the minus strand of NZ_NEHN01000002.1, from coordinate 671,857 downwards.
CCGGCCACCGCCATCGGGCGCGCTGGGAGGTGGCCGGGGTGCAGAAACAGCTCGGGTTGTTTGCCGGGTTGCCGAGTCAGGAGGAGCCGGATGTGCTGCTGCCGACGCCGAGTGTCAGCGAGGACCTGTTCACCGACTACGCCACCCTGGGCACCACACTGGGGCCGCATCCGCTGACGCTGTTGCGCGATGAGTTGCGTGCGCGGCGCTGTCGCAGCTCCCGGGAGTTGCTGGAGGTCGAACACGGCCGGCCGGTCAGCGTCGCAGGGCTGGTGACCGGACGCCAGCGCCCGGCCACTGCCAGCGGCGTGACCTTCGTGACCCTGGAAGACGAGTTCGGCAACGTCAACGTGGTGGTCTGGCGTGATCTGGCCGAGCGCCAGCGTCAGGTGCTGGTGGGCTCACAATTACTCAAGGTCGATGGTCGCTGGGAGCGCGAAGGCGAGGTGCGGCACTTGATTGCCGGACGCTTGAGCGATCTCAGCCCGTTGCTCAACGGGATTCGGGTGCAAAGCCGCGATTTCCACTGACAAAACTGCTGATTCGAAAGCCAATTCACTGGCGTCAAAAAAACCTGTCCTCACTGATGGCACTTTGGCATAATGCCGGCCCTTTCCCGATCCCCCACGATTTTTGCCGTGCCGGGACACATCATTTTTCAGAAGGAATGCACAGTGAGAATGATCTCCCGGATGTTGGTCTCGGGCGTTGCGATTGCCGTCCTCGGCACCCTGGCCGGCTCGCTTTCCGGCTGCGCCACCGAAAGCTCCCGCGCACTGCCGGTGGCCAAGGTGGAAAGCGCCACTCAGGCCTGGACCGGTGTCCGTATCCCGATGGCCGTGGGCAAATTCGACAACCGTTCGAGCTACATGCGCGGGATCTTCTCCGACGGCGTCGACCGTCTCGGCGGCCAGGCCAAGACCATCCTGATCACTCACCTGCAGCAGACCAACCGTTTTTCCGTGCTCGACCGCGACAACATGGGCGAGATCCAGCAGGAGGCGGCGATCAAGGGCCAGGCCCAGCGTCTGAAAGGCGCCGATTACGTGGTCACCGGTGACGTCACCGAGTTCGGCCGCAAAGAGACCGGCGATCATCAGCTGTTCGGTATTCTCGGCCGTGGCAAGACCCAGGTCGCCTACGCCAAGGTCAACCTGAACATCGTCAACATCAGCACTTCCGAAGTGGTGTATTCGACCCAGGGCGCCGGCGAATACGCCTTGTCCAACCGCGAAATCATCGGCTTTGGCGGCACTGCTGCCTACGACTCCACCCTCAACGGCAAAGTCCTCGATCTTGCCATGCGCGAGGCGATCAATCGCCTGGTCGATGCCATGAACGCCGGCGCCTGGAAACCGGGCAACTGATAGACGCCCATCGCAAGGAGCAACACACCATGAATCTGTCCCTGTCTCGGTCGCTGATGGCCCTGACCGCCAGCGCCTTGCTGGCCGGTTGCAGCAGCCCGCAAACCCTGTACCAGTGGGAAGGCTACCAGCCACAAGTCTACGAATACTTCAAAAGCGAAACGCCGAAAGAGGCCCAGGCCGAAGCGCTGGAAGCCGATCTGCAAAAAATCCGCGCCAGTGGCAAGCCCGTACCGCCGGGTTACCACGCACACCTCGGTCTGCTGTACCTGAGCATGGGCAAGGACGATCAGATGGTGCAGCAATTGCGCACCGAGAAGACTCTGTTCCCCGAGTCCGGCACCTACATGGACTTCTTGCTCAAGAACGCCAAGACCGGAGACGCCAAATGATCTCCCGTGCCTTGAAACTGCTGGCCGCCGGCCTGGCGCTGACCGTTCTGGGTGGCTGCGTCGCACCGAAAACCGTGGACTATTCGGCGTACAAGCAAGCGCGTCCGAAGTCCATTCTGGTGCTGCCGCCGCTGAACACCTCGCCGGACGTCAAGGCGTCCTACAGCCTGTTGTCGCAAGTGACGTTCCCGCTGGCCGAGGCCGGTTACTACGTGCTGCCGATTACCCTGGTCGACGAGACGTTCCGCCAGAACGGCCTGACCACGCCGGATGACATCCATCAGGCGCCGGTCAACAAACTGCACGAAATCTTCGGTGCCGACGCGGCGCTGTACATCACCGTCAGCGAGTACGGCACGCGCTACATGGTGATCAGCAGCGAAACCGCAGTGACCGCCAGCGCCAAACTGGTGGACCTGAAAACCGGCGCCACTTTGTGGACCGGTGCAGCCCGGGCGTCGAGCGAAGAGGGCGGCAACAACAGTGGCGGCGGCCTGATCGGCGCGCTGATCACTGCTGCGGTAAAACAGATCGTCAACAGCTCCACCGATGCCGGCTACCCGATTGCCGGTGTGGCCAGCAATCGACTGCTGTCGGCCGGACATCCGGCAGGCCTGCTGTATGGGCCACGGTCGCCGAAGTACGGCACTGACTGATTGACCTGTCACGGCAGCCCACCTCGGTGGGCTGCTTTTTATTTGGCAGGCCAGAACCGCTCGCCACCCCCCGGCGCCTCCGTCCACGCTTGCAACGAGCGGGTCGGCAAATCGAAGTAATCCCGGGTCCGCGCATAACCATGCCCACCCATGCGCCCAATCGCATCCAGCCCCAATTGATCGATGTACAGGGTTTTCGGGTCGATCAACTCGTCGCGCACATGCGCCATCAACACCTCGCCAAAGATGATTTCACGCGACTGGCCGATGTTCAGCGCCATCATCCGCCGACACTCCAGTGCCACCGGTGCCTCGCCGATTCGCGGACATTTGACCGAAGTGCCGGGGATCGCCGTCAGGCCGGCAGCCGTCAACTCATCGAAGCCCGGCGCGAACGGCACGGCGCAGACGTTCATGGCTTCCACCAGTGCATCGTTGACGATGTTGACGGTGAATTCCTGGTTCATCTGGATATTGCGGGTGGTGTCCTTGGGGCTCTGGTCGCCGTAGTTCTCGACACCGAGCGCGAGAATGGGCGGGTCCGCCGACAGTGCATTGAAGAAGCTGAACGGCGCCGCGTTGACCCGGCCTTCGCCGTCGATGGTGGTGACCAGGGCAATCGGGCGCGGCACCACGCTGCCGATCAGGATCTTGTATTTTTCCCGTGGGCTCAGTTGGCTGAAGTCGAAGCTGTGCATGGCAGTGTTCTCTAAGGAAGTGGATCGATGGCGCTCAACGGCGCCTCGGCGCTGTAGTCATCGGCGAATGGAATGGCTGGCCGGAACAGGGTTTTCCAGTCCGGTCGGCCAGGGGCGCGGTCGCTGTGGCTGCGCATCAGTTTTTCGTATTGGCGTTGGGCCTGGCGTTGCAGGGCCGGGTAGTCGACGCCGTTGACCTGACCGTCGTGCATCACGCAGCGACCGTCGATGTAACTGGCGATGCAGTCGTCGCCGCGCCCGGCCAGCAGCAGGTTTTTAAGTGGGTCGAACAGCGGGCCCAGATGCAGGCCGCGCAGGCTGAATATGGTGATGTCGGCTTTGGCGCCGGGTGCCAGGCGACCGAGGTCGTCACGACCCAGCGCCTTGGCACCGCCGAGGGTGGCGGCGTTGTACAGATCGAGGCTGCTGGTCAGCGCCGAGCCGCCCTCCTTCAATCGAGCGATGTTCAGACCGTGGCGCATGTTTGCCAGCAAGTCCGCCGGCCAGGTGTCGGTGCCGAGGGCGAAGTTGATGCCTTGGGCGCGATAGCGGCCGAATGAATTCAGCGCCTCGCCGTCGCGGGCAAACACCAGCGGGCAGTGCACCAGACTGGCGCCACCGTCGATGACCCGTTGCAGATCATCTTCCCCCGAGGTGTAGATGCCGTGGGGCAACAGGCTGTGCGGGGTGAGCAGGTCGAGTTGCTGCAACCAGCCCAGCGGCGAGGTGCCGCGCAACTGTTCGACCATCGCCACTTCGCCAAGCGCCTGACAGCAGTGCAGACGCATCGGTGCATTCAGCTCGCGGCTCAATGCAGACGTACGCTGAAGCAGCGCCGGGGTGCAGGTCTGGATGCGATCCGGCAGCAGCGCACCGCGAATCAGCCCCGCGTGTGCGCCATCGAAATCCTTGAAAAACCGTTCGGCCGCATCCAGTCCATCCAGACCGCGCGCCTCATCCCAGTGATGGGCGAGGGTGCCGTCGGCGCGCCAGTAACTCATGCCGCTCATGTAGCAAGGGCCGAGATACGTGCGCAGCCCCAGTTCGCCCGCCACATTGGCCACAGCGGCGAACTCGTCGTAGGTCTCCGCCCATTCGCGGTAATACATCGAGGTGATCGGCATCGCCGTGGTGATGCCGTTGCGGATCAACTGGGTAAAGGCGTAGCGGTACTTGAAGACCTCTTCTTCCCGGCTGAACGACTCACGCGGGCCGCTCGCCAGATACTCCGCCGACCACATGCGGCCCATGGCGCGTTCGTCGCCGTTGTCCAGGGTCAGCACGGTGGAATCGAGATCGCCGAGGGCGTCGAGGTCTATGAAGCCGGGACCGATCAGCGCGTTGCCATAGTCGATCCACTGATCCACCGGCCCCGGATAACCACGCCCGACAAACTCGATGTGCGAGCCGGAAAACACCACTTCGCCGTCACGCCACAGCACATGCTGCGTGCCGTCGAAACCGACCACGCAACTGGCCTTCAGGCCGATCCGTTTCACAGACGACTGCCCAGCAAACGACCGCCACTGGCAATCAGTTCACCGCCGCGATAGACCTGACGCATCGGCCGCGCGACCACGGCTTCGCCAAGGGTTTCGACCGGCATCAGCAGAAAGTCCGCCGGCCGGCCGATGTCGAAGCCGTAATCCTTGATCCCCAATGCGCGCGCACCGTTGACCGTTGCCGCGTCGAACGCCGCCGCCAGTTCATCGTCCTTGCCCAGGTCAAAACGGAACGCCAGCAACATCGCTCGTTCGAGCATGTCGCCATTGCCCATTGGCGACCACGCATCGCGGATGCCGTCGGAGCCGAGGCACACGTTGACGCCCGTCTCGCGCAGCGACAGAAACGGCGGCACCGCGCAGTCGGCCGGTGCCGAACTCATCAGCGAAATCCCCAGCGCGGCAAGGCGTTCGGCGACCGGCTTGACCTGGCTCCACGGCAACATGCCGAGGCAATAGGCATGGCTGATCATCACCCGGTTTTGCAGGTTGAAGCGCTCGGTGTAATCGGCGATCCGGGCGATCTGCCACAGGCCCAGTTCACCTTTGTCGTGCAGGTGAATATCGACGCCACGCTGAAAGTCGCGGGCCAGGTTGAACACGAAATCCAGTTGCGCAATCGGGTCGTTGTCGATGCCGCAGGGATCGAGTCCGCCGACGTTTTCCACGCCCAGGGCCATGGCTTCGCGCATCAGTTCGGCGGTGCCGGGGCGACTGATCAGGCCGGTTTGCGGGAACACCACCAGTTGCAGGTCGATCAGGTCGTTGTAGCGTTCGCGCAGCTGTTGCATGGCTTCGACGTGACGCAGGCCGAATTCCGGATCGATGTCGACGTGGCAACGCATCGTCAGTGAACCTCGGGCGATGCAGTTTTCCAACAGCGCACCGGCCCGTTCGGCGATCGGCGCTTTGACTTCGCGCAGGACGCGGCGCTCGTTGCTGATGTAATCCTTGAGCGTCGGGCCCGCGCTGTTCGGGCGCCAGGGCTGGCCGTACAGGGTCTTGTCGAGGTGGACGTGGCTTTCCACCAGCGGGGCGGTCAGGAGCTGGTTCTGGCCGTCGATGTCGGTGGCGGCCAGTGGAGCATTGGAGGCCGGGCGGCGTTGGGTGAACTTGCCGTTTTCGATCAGCAGGTCTTCGGCGGGGGCGCCGTAGGCGCGGATGTTTCTGAGCCAGCGGGGGTGGGACATTTCATACCTCTGTTTCCATGTTGTCTGGGCGGGCCTCATCGCTGGCAAGCCAGCGATGGCCGCGACGCGGTCTCAAGTCAGGCGATCAACCTTTGAGCTTCGACCAGATCCGATCCTGCAGCTCCCGCGCCTTGTTGCTGCATTCCTTTTCCGGCCGCAGCCGGGAGGCGTATTCCTCGGGCATGTTGATCGCGTCCATGACCTTCCATTTCGCATCCAGCAACTGATCACTCTGAATCCCGTTGGCATAGGCAATCGCGTTGGACACGGCCGCCGCGTTCTCGGGTTTCATCATCCAGTCGATAAAGATCTTCGCGTTACCCGGATGCGGGGCGCTTTTCGGTACGGCGAAGTTGTCCTGGAACATCGCCAGGCCTTCTTTCGGGTACACGTATTTGATCGTGCTCTTCTGCAAGGTGGCGCGGGCTGTCGAGCCGTTCCAGTTCTGCATCATGATCACTTCGCCCGAAGCCATACGGTCGACGGTGTTGTCGGAGCTGTACATCTTCAAAAACGGTTTCTGCTTTTGCAGCAGTTCGAGGATGCGCTTGGCGTCCTGCGGGTTTTCCGTGCATTCGTCGACGTTCAGGTAATGGCTGGCGGCATTGATCACGCTGCTGGAGGTGTCGAGGGCGGCGAGCTGGCCTTGCAGTTCCTTGCGCGGCTCGAAGAATTCTTTCCACGAGTCGTCGAGCTTGCCGCCCGGCACCCGGGCGCTGTCATAGGAGAAACCGGTGGTGCCCCACAGGTACGGCGCCGAATATTTGCGGCCCGGATCGAAGCTCGGATCGCGGAACGGCCCTTTGACGTACTGGAAGTTGTTCAGGGTCGGAGCGTCGATTTCCAGCAGCAGGTCCTGTTTGATCAGCGTCTGCATGATCGACTGCGACGGCACGATCACGTCATACGCCGCGCCGCCGGCCTGCAACTTGGCCAGCAGGGTTTCGTTGCTGTCATAGCCGTCCATGGTGACCTTGATCCCGGTCTCCTTTTCGAACTTGGCTAGCAGGTCTACCGGGTAGTAATCGGTCCAGTTGTAGAAGAACAATTCCTTGGGCTCGGCGGCATGGGCGCTGAACGCGGTGAAACAACTCAAGGCCAGACCGGATACTGCCAGACGCATGTTTTTCACTTTCATGAGAACGCTCCAGGTTTATTGTTGTTTGCCGCGTTGGCCGAGCCAGAAGGCCAGCACCACGAGAACGATGGAGATCACCAGCATCAGGGTTGAGATCGCGTTGATCTCGGGCGTCACGCCGGCCTTGATCGCCGAAAAGATGTACACCGGCAACGTGGTCGAACCAGGGCCGGCGACGAAGAAGGTCATGATGAAATCGTCGAGGCTGACCACGAACGCCAGCACCGAACCGGACAACACCGCCGGCCACAACAGCGGCAGCGTCACGCGGCGGAACACTTGCCATGGGTTGGCGTACAGGTCGTTGGCGGCCTCCAGCAGGCTCTTGTCCAGATCGTTCAGGCGTGCGCGAATTGGCAGGTAGGCGAACGGAATGCAGAAGCCGATGTGCGCGACAATCACCGTCATCAGGCCGAGCTTGATCCCCAGCGCCATGAACAGCAGCAGGGTGGCCACGGCGGTGACGATCTCCGGCAGGATCAGCGGCAGGTTGATCCCGCCTTCGACCATTTTCTGCCCGTAGAACGGCCGGTACGTCGCCAGCGCTGCGAGCAGCGCAATCGCCGTGGCGCACACGGTGGCGATGGTCGCGACGATGATCGAGTTCAGCGCGGCGGTCTGGATCGAAGGGTTGGCCAGGATCCGTCCGTACCAGGCGAACGAGAACTCGGTCCACACCGTCGCCGAGCGGTTGGCGTTGAAGCTGTAGACGATCAACACCAGGATCGGCACGTACAGATAGGCGAGGATCAGCAGGCTGATTTCCCGGGTCGCCGGGAGTTTTTTCAGGTGCAGAGAGATCATGCTTTCGCTCCCCGGTTCAGGGTTTTCACCGCGCTGCGGCTATAGAGGGCGTAGAGCACCAATGACAACAGCAGAATCCCCAGCAGCAGGAACGAAAGCGAACTGCCCAGCGGCCAGTTGCGCGCAGTGCCGAATTGCTGCTGGATCAGGTTGCCGATCATCAGGGTCTTGCCGCCGCCGAGAATCGCCGGAGTGATGAAAGCGCCGAGGCTCGGTACGAACACCAGCAACGCGCCGGCAATCACCCCGGGCATCGACAGCGGCAGGATGATCCGGCGCAGCGCGTGCCAGCGGTTGGCGCCCAGGTCATAGGCGGCTTCGACCAGACGCCAGTCGAGTTTTTCCAGGGTCGAGTAGATCGGCAGAATCATGAACGGCAGGAAGCTGTAGACCAGACCGACGCTGACCGCGAAGTCGTTGTAGAGCAGGGTGATGCCGCCGGCGCTCGGGAACAGCGCGTTGAGGCTCTGGGCGACCCAGCCCTGTTCGCGCAGGATGATCAGCCACGCGTAGTTGCGGATCAGCAGGTTGGTCCAGAACGGAATAGTGATGAGCAACACCATCAGGTTGCGCCGGCCCGGGGTCAGGCTCGACATCCACAATGCCACCGGAAACCCGAACACAAAGCACAGCACCGTGGTGCCACCGGCCTGGAATACCGAGCGCAACAGGGCCTGGGCGTAGACCCAGTTCAGCTCCAGTTCACCGTCGAAACCTTCCTGGAAAAACAGCTGCACGTAACTCTGCAGTTGCCATTGGGCCTGCCAGTCGACACCGCCGTAGGTGTTGCGTGGCAGCAAGCTGATGTAGCCCATGATCCCCAGCGGAATGGCGATCAGGGCGAGCAGGGTCAACACCACCGGGCTGAGCAACAGCGCCCGATTGAGAGAGGGGGAAGTGCTGCTGACGCTCATCTCAGGCCTCCATCAACAGGCAGGCCTGGGGTGGCAGGCGCACCGCCACGGGCTCGCCGACCGCACGACAAGCGCTCAGGCCTTCGTTGTTTTCCCGCAGCATGACTTTTATGTCGTTGTTCAAGCGGCACTGGTACAGCGTTGCAGTGCCGACATACAGCACGGCCTCGATCACCCCGCGCAGATGATGGGGTTGATCCGCCGCGACCAGTTGCGAACGCTCGGGACGAAACGCCAGTTGCACGCTGCTGCCATTGACGCCTTGTGGCGGGCAGGGGATTTCCACCGGCATGCCGTTGGGCACGAAGAGGTTCTGGTTGTGCTCGCCGCGCTTGAGCTGGCCGGGGAGGAAGTTGATGTCGCCGATGAACTGGGCGACGAAGCGGTGCTGCGGGCGCTCGTAGATGTCGGTCGGGGTGCCGATCTGCAGGATCTTGCCGGCGGACATCACCGCAATCCGGTCGGACAGGGTCAGGGCTTCTTCCTGATCGTGGGTGACAAAGATGAAGGTGATCCCGGCTTCCTGTTGCACACGCTTGAGTTCGACCTGCATTTCCTTGCGCAGCTTCAGGTCCAGCGCCGACAGCGGCTCGTCGAGCAACAGTACTTTCGGTTTCGGCGCCAGGGCCCGGGCCAGAGCCACGCGCTGCTGCTGGCCGCCGGACAGTTCCGCCGGTTTGCGCCCGGCCAGGTGCTCCATCTGCACCAGCGCGAGCATCTCGTCGACCCGTCCGGGGATCGTCTTGCGATCAAGACCCTGCATCTCGAGGCCGAAGGCGATATTCTGCGCGACACTCATGTGCGGAAACAGCGCGTAACTCTGGAATACCGTGTTGACCCGACGCTTGAACGGCGGCAGGTGATTGACCGTTTCACCCGCCAGACGGATCTCGCCGTCGCTGACGTGTTCGAATCCGGCGATGGTGCGCAGCAAGGTGGTTTTGCCGCAGCCCGAGGGGCCGAGCAGGGTGAAGAATTCATTGTCGGCGATGTTCACCGAGACATTGTCGAGGGCTGGCGCGAGGCCGGGATCGTCGGAGTACCGTTTGGAGACATTACGCACTTCAATTGCTATTGGTTGACCCATAATGGTGCAATCCTCTAATTATTGTATGCAATATATGAATGCAATTTAGAAATACCCGGATTAATCTGCTCGCGCAACCCCCCATTTCCCAGACTGAGTCTCTCGTCGGGCAGCGTTGCCAGCATTGAAGGAGCTTTTGAATGACCGAGAAGAAAACGGAAACCACGGTCGACCGCGTCTACCAAGGGGTTTACGAGGCGATCAGCAAGCGCTCGCTGCGTCCGGGAATGAAACTGGGCGAGGCGTCGCTGGCGGAATTGTTCAATGTCAGCCGCACGTCGGTTCGCGCCGCGCTCAAGCAACTGGAGGCCGACGGACTGGTCACCACCGAGCCCAATAAAGGTGCGTCGGTGTCGCTACCCAGCGATGAAGAGATCCGTTCGCTGTTCGAAACCCGGCGTCTGATCGAGATCGGCATCGTCACCGAGCTGTGCCGGCGCAAGGACTCCGCCGCGATGCAGGATCTGCGCGAGCATCTATTGCTGGAAGATGAAGCCCACGCAGCCGGCGACCACGAGCGGCTGATTCACCTGCTCGGCGAGTTCCACCTCAAACTGGCCCGCAGCCTGAACAACCCGGTGTTGCTCGACTGGTTCCAGAAGCTGATATCCCGCGCCTCGCTGTACGCCGCCGCGCTGGATGACGACAGCCACGAAGCTTGCCGCGACGACGAACACTTGCGCCTGATCGAATACATCGAGGCCGGCAACCAGAGCGCGGCGATCGAGCTGACCTGTATGCATCTGGATGGCATTCAGAAGGCGATTCTTGATGTCGCTGCCAAGCTGAAAACCGGTTATCACCCGCTCAAGCACTTGATCGAGGTGTGAATTCCGGTCGCCAGTGAAATCAGCTATACCTCTAATGAAACCATTGCCCCCCGCAAGGCTCGAAACAGACGGGCGTGACGTCACTGGACGTAGCGACATATCGGACAAACCATAAGGCGTTGGATCAAACGATGCAGTTCTTATCCGATAGCCACGGATGTGACGGCTGGCAAGGCGAGATGGCCGGACGCATCCGTGCGTTCGACTGGAGCGGTACGGATCTGGGCCCCCTCGAAACATGGCCGGCCAGCCTGTGCAGCACGGTGCAGTTGATGCTCGCCTCGCCGTTGCCGATGGTCATGCTCTGGGGCCATGCCGGTTACATGATCTACAACGACGCCTACTCGCGGTTCGCCGGCGGCCGGCACCCGTATCTGCTGGGTGTGCCGGTGGAACTGGGCTGGCCGGAAGTCGCCGACTTCAATCGGCATGTGGTCGACACATGCCTGGCTGGCGGTACGCTGTCCTATCGCAACAAAGAACTGGTCCTGCTACGCGCCGGCGTTCCCGAAGATGTCTGGATGGACCTTTATTACAGTCCGGTCGCTGACGATGCGGGAGTACCTTCCGGCGTGATGGCGATGGTGGTGGAAACCACCGAACTGGTGCTGTCAGAACGCCTGCGCCAGGCTGCCGAAGACGCCTATCGCGCCGACAATGAGCGAGTGCGTCTGGCGCTGAATGCCGGGGCATTGCTCGGTTCATTTGTCTGGGACGTGAGAAACAACGTGCTGTCGGCGGACGAGCGCTTTGCCCGGACCTTTTCCTTCCCGCCAGATCAGGACCTGACCAACCTGCCGCAGCACATTGCCGAAGCGCACATTCATCCCGATGACCGCGTCTGGGTGCAGGAGTGCGTCGAAAACTCGGTACGCACCGGCGAGCCCTACAACGCCGAATACCGAGTGATCCGCGCTGACGGCAGCCATTCATGGGTGCTGGCAAGCGGCTGTTGTGAGTTCGATGAACAGGGCCAGCCGTTCCGTTTCCCCGGGGTACTGATCGACATCCATGAACGCAAGACCGCTGAAGAATCCCTGCTTAAATTCACCCGAAACCTTGAGCAGCGCGTGGCTGATGAAGTGGAAGCACGCCTCAACGCCGAAGAGCAATTGCGCCAGTCGCAGAAGCTCGAAGCCATCGGCGGCCTCACCGGCGGCGTGGCTCACGACTTCAACAACCTGCTGCAGGTGATCGCTGGCAACCTGCACCTGCTGGCGCGGCACGAGCCCAACAACGCCAATGTGCAACGCCGGGTCAGCGCGTCGCTGGCGGCGGTGGAGCGCGGCGCCAAGCTGTCCTCGCAACTGCTGGCGTTCGCCCGGCGTCAGCCGCTGTCGCCGGCGGTGTGCGATCCACGGCAAATCTTCGAAGGTGTCGGCGAATTGCTGCAACGGGCACTGGGGGAAACCATTCAGATCGACGTGCAGTTGCCCGTAGAACCGTGGCACATCAACGTCGATCGTAATCAACTGGAAAACGCGATTCTCAATCTGGCGATCAACGCCCGGGATGCCATGAAGGGCGAGGGCACCATCGTCCTCGGCGCCACCAATACTTCACTGGATCGGGCGTTCTGCGCCGGCAAGGGCATCGTGCCGGGGGATTTCGTGCGGGTCTCGGTCAGCGACAGCGGCGTGGGCATTGCCCCGCACATGCTGGAACAGGTGTTCGAGCCGTTCTTCACCACCAAGGCCGACGGGCAGGGCACGGGCCTCGGATTAAGCATGGTGTTCGGTTTTGTCAAACAGAGCGGCGGGCATGTCGAGATCGACAGCCAGATCGGCGAGGGTACGCGGGTTCAGTTGTATTTCCCGCGCAGTTTGCGGCCGCTGATCGATGAGACGCCTGACGTGCGCCGTCAGCAGGCCGGTGGCAATGAAACGATTCTGGTGGTCGAGGACAACGAAGCCGTACGCACTTCGGCGGTGGAGCTGTTGCGCGAAGAAGGCTATCGGGTATTGATCGCCGGTAATGGCGATGCGGCCATGCAGATGCTGCTGGAAGGCGCCCGAGTCGACCTGATCTTCACCGACGTGGTCATGCCCGGGCTGATCAAAAGCTCCGATCTCGCCGCCTGGGCCAAGGTGCAAATGCCGCCGGTGGCCGTGCTGTTCACCTCCGGCCACACCCGCGACATCATCTCGCGCAATCACCAGCTCAGCCCCGACACTCATTTGCTCGGCAAGCCCTACGGGCCGGAAGCGTTGTTGCAGATGATCCGTGCGGTGCTGAGTGCCTGAGCAATTCTTCTTCAGACCAAGGTTGGCCAATGACTTCCAAGCGCAGCTCCAGTTCCGCCGCCGGCATGGTCCGGGTGCGCGGTGCCCGCGAACACAATCTGCAGAACGTCGACGTCGATATTCCCCGGGATGCGCTGGTGGTGTTCACTGGCGTGTCCGGGTCGGGCAAGTCGTCGCTGGCGTTCTCCACCTTGTATGCCGAAGCGCAGCGCCGCTATTTTGAATCGGTAGCGCCCTACGCGCGGCGGCTGATCGACCAGGTCGGCGTGCCGGACGTCGACTCCATCGACGGTCTGCCACCGGCGGTGGCGCTGCAACAGCAACGCGGCACGCCCAGTACACGCTCGTCGGTGGGCAGCGTGACCACGCTGTCGAGCCTGATCCGCATGCTGTATTCCCGCGCCGGGAGTTACCCGCCAGGCCAGCCGATGCTGTACGCCGAGGATTTTTCACCGAACACGCCGCAAGGTGCCTGCCCGGAATGCCACGGATTGGGTCGGGTCTATGAAGTGACCGAAGCCTTGATGGTGCCCGATCCGGAGCTGACCATCCGCCAGCGCGCCGTGGCGTCCTGGCCGCTGGCCTGGCAGGGGCAGAACCTGCGCGACATCCTGGTGACCATGGGCATTGATGTCGACATCCCCTGGCGCAAACTGCCGAAAAAACAGCGCGACTGGATTCTGTTCACCGAAGAGACGCCAACGGTTCCGGTATATGCCGGGCTGACGCCGGAAGAAACCCGTGTGGCTCTGGAACGCAAGATGGAGCCGAGCTATCAAGGCACCTTCACCGGCGCCCGACGCTACATCCTGCATACGTTTACCCATTCGCAAAGTGCGCTGATGAAGAAGCGCGTTTCGCAGTTCATGCTCGGCAGCCTGTGCCCGTTGTGCGATGGCAAACGCCTGAAACGCGAGGCGCTATCGGTAACGTTTGCCGGCCACGACATCGGCGAGTTGTCGCGGATGCCGCTGCTGCAAGTCGCCGAGGTCTTGAAACCGGTGGCGGACGCGAGCTGGCTGGAACACGCCGATGAAACCGGCGAAACCCTGACCCACGGCCAGACCCGCGAAGCCCGCCAGCAGCGTGTCGCCCATGGCGCCAGTGGCCACGCCAACGCGCCAGACGTGCGCCATACGCCCAACCTGTCGCTGGAAAAACGCCTGGCGGCACAGCGCATCGCCGAGGACCTGCTGGAGCGGGTCAGCACCCTGACCGATCTCGGTCTCGGTTATCTGGCGCTGGAACGCAGTACGCCGACTCTCTCGTCCGGGGAGTTGCAGCGCCTGCGCCTGGCCACGCAACTGGGCTCGCAACTGTTTGGTGTGATTTACGTGCTTGATGAACCCTCCGCCGGTCTGCATCCGGCCGACGGCGAGGCGTTGTTCGATGCCTTGCAGCGGCTCAAGGCCGACGGCAACAGTGTGTTTGTGGTCGAGCACGATCTGGACACCATGCGCCGCGCTGACTGGTTGATCGATGTCGGCCCGGCGGCGGGTGAGAAGGGCGGGCAGATTCTCTACAGCGGTCCGCCTGCCGGGCTTTCAGCCATCGAGCAGTCGCAGACCCGCGCCTATCTGTTCGCCGAACAGCAACGGCCGACCCGCACCGCGCGCAAACCGTCGGGCTGGCTGAAGCTCGATGGCGTCACGCGCAACAACCTCAACAACCTCAGCGCCGAATTTCCGTTGGGCTGTTTCACTTCGGTCACCGGGGTCTCCGGTTCCGGCAAGTCGAGCCTGGTCAGCCAGGCGCTGCTGGAACTGGTCGGCGTGCAGCTCGGGCGCAGCGCCAGTGACGCTGAACCGGAAGAACTCAATCTGGAAGACGATACGCCGACCGCCAGCACCGGCCAGGTCAGCGCCGGGCTGGAGTCGATCAAGCGTCTGGTGCAGGTCGATCAGAAGCCCATCGGCCGCACGCCACGCTCCAATCTGGCGACCTACACAGGGCTGTTCGACAACGTGCGCAAGCTGTTCGCCGCCACCCCTCAGGCGCAAGAGGCGGGCTACGACGCCGGGCAGTTTTCCTTCAACGTCGCCAAGGGCCGTTGCCCGACTTGCGAGGGCGAGGGGTTTGTCAGTGTCGAGTTGCTGTTCATGCCGAGCGTTTATGCGCCGTGCCCAACCTGCCATGGCGCACGTTACAACCCCGAGACGCTTGCGGTTCAGTGGCAGGGGTTGAGCATTGCTCAGGTGCTTCAATTGACCGTGGACGAGGCGGTGACGGTGTTTGCCGAGCAACCGGCGATCCGCCGCTCACTGGAAGTGCTGCGCGATATCGGACTCGATTACCTGCGCCTCGGTCAACCGGCGACCGAGTTGTCCGGAGGCGAGGCGCAGCGGATCAAACTGGCCACCGAGCTGCAGCGCAATGCCCGTGGTGCAACGTTGTATGTGCTGGACGAGCCCACTACCGGGCTGCACCCGCGAGACGTCGACCGTTTGCTGGAGCAACTGGACAATCTGGTGAGCGCAGGGCACACGGTGATTGTGGTCGAGCACGAAATGCGCGTGGTGGCGCAGAGCGACTGGGTGATCGATATCGGTCCGGGTGCTGGAGATCAGGGCGGCAAAATCGTCGTGGCCGGTACGCCGCAGAAAGTCGCCGCGAACAAGAAGAGCCGGACTGCGCCGTTTCTTGCCCGGGCGTTGAGCTGCTGATTGCAGCGCCTTGGCCGGCCTGATCGCGGGCAAGCCCGCTTCCAAAGGGGGAGGCGTTTTGTGCGGCGTATCAGGCGCCGTCGAGCGTACGGCGCACCTTGTCCAGCAATTCACTGATCTGGAACGGCTTGACCAGCATGTCCATGCCGGCACCGAGAAACACCTGACGGTTGATCGCGGTTTCCGCGTAACCGGTCATGAACAGGATCGGCAACCCTTCGCGCCAGCCGCGGGCAACGTCTGCCAGTTCGCGGCCGCTCATGCGTGGCAGGCCAACGTCGGTCAGCAGCAGGTTGATCGATGGCTCATTCTGCAGGCGTTCCAGCGCGGTTTCGACATCGCCGGCCTGGGTGCAGCGGTAACCGGCGTCTTCCAGCACTTCGGTGACGAACAGCCGCACCGACGGCATGTCCTCGACGATCAGCACATGCTCGCCGGAACCTTGCGGGTCGACGGCTGGCGGCACCAGATCGACGGCCGTCGGGTCGCTGGTGGCCGGCAGCATGATGGTCACTTCGGTGCCGCGCCGGGCGACGCTGCGGATGTGTGCATCGCCGCCGGACTGACGGGCGAAACCGTAAATCATCGACAACCCCAGACCGGTGCCCTGGCCCAATGGCTTGGTGGTGAAAAACGGGTCGAACACCTTGTCGATCAAGCTGTGCTCGATGCCGGTGCCGTCGTCGCGTACCGACAGCGCCACGTAGGAGCCATCGGTCAGGTTCGGGTCGCCGTGGGAGTACGCCGCATAGGTGCTGACCCAGATATTGCCGCCTTGCGGCAACGCATCCCGAGCATTGATGATCAGGTTGAGCACGGCGCTTTCCAGTTGAATCGGATCGACCAGGGCGATGGCCGGTTTGCTGGTCAGCTCAAGCTTGAGGGCGATGCGTTCGCCGATGGTGCGCACCAGCAACTCTTCGAGCGAGCGCACGTGATCGTTGATGTCCACCGGCCGGGTGTCCAGTGGCTGTTGCCGGGCAAAGGCCAGCAGGCGATGGGTGAGTGACGCGGCGCTCATCGCCGAATTCAGCGCGGCGTCGGCGTAGAACTGCACCTTGTCGAGACGGGCGTCGGCGACACGTTTCTGGATCAGTTCCAGGCTGGCGATGATCCCGGTCAGGAGGTTATTGAAGTCATGGGCGATGCCGCCGGTGAGCTTGCCCAGCGCGTCCATTTTCTGCACTTGCAGCAATTGAGCTTCGGCCCGTACCCGGTCGGCGACTTCCTTGGCCAGTTGCGTGGTGGTGTCGTCCAGCTGTGCCAGGTGCGAGCGTTCACGGTGACGGTGTTCGGTGACGTCTTCGACGAACACCAGGCTCAGTTCCGGCGTACGGTACGGGGAAATCTGCCACTGGGTTTCGCGGATTTCGCCCTGCACGCGCATGTTCAGCGTGCCTTTCCAGCGTTCTCCGTCCACCAGCCGCAGACGCAATTCCTTGAGGATGGCGCCCTGATCTTCGGCAAAGCACTCGTCGAGGATCTGCGCGTCGCGGTTGTCCTGGATCAGTTGGGCGAAGGCGTGGTTGCACTCGTGGACTTTCAGGGTTGCATCGATGACCGCAATCGGCGCCGAGACATTGACGAAGATTTCCCGGAAGCGTGCCTCGCTTTCGCGCAGGGCGTTCTCCGTGTCACGCACCCGCAGTAGGGTGCGCAGGGTCGCGAGCAAAACATCGGGATCGACCGGGTGAATCAGGTAGGCGTCAGCCCCGGCGTCGAGACCGGTGATGATGTCGCCGGTCTGGATCGACGCCGCCGACACATGGATCACCGGGAGCAGGGCAGTGCGAGAGTCGGCGCGCAGTTCACGGACGATGTCGAAACCGCTCATGTCCGGCAGGTTGACATCGAGAATCAACGCATCCAGTGCTTCGCTGGCGATCAGCGCCAGACCTTCGCCACCGGTGCCGGCCTCCAGCACTTCGTAGCCATGGCGCTCCAGTCGTCGGCGCAAGGCATAGCGGGTGGCGACGTTGTCGTCGACGATCAGCAGGCGGATGTCATGTTTCATCGACGTTCTCCAAAGCGATCGCCAGCGGGATGATCACGAAAAAGGTCGAGCCGATGCCCGGTGCGCTGTCCATGCCGACTTCGCCACCCAGCAGCGCCGCAAAGCGCTTGCACAGGGACAACCCGAGCCCGGTGCCGCGCAGGCGTTTTTGCAGCGGTGAATCGACCTGTGAAAAGTCTTCGAACAGGGCGCCGTGCAACTCCGGGGCAATGCCGATGCCGGTGTCGCTAACTGCGAAACGCACCTTGTCCTGACCTTCAAGCCGTGCCGAAACCCGGACTTCGCCACGAGTGGTGAATTTCAGCGAGTTGGAGATGAAGTTGCGCAGGATCTGCGCCAGCTTTTTGTCATCGGTGTACAGGCGCGGCAGGCCCACCGGCTCTTCGAAAATCAGGTCCACGGCTGTAGCGTCGACAATCGGCCGGAACATCCCGCGCAACGCCGCGAACAGGTCGAACATGTCGAACCATGCCGGGGAAATGGTGATGCGCCCGGCCTCGATCTTCGCCAGATCGAGCAGGTCATCGACCATGTCGCTGAGTTCGCGGGCGGCGCTGCTGACGAACGCAACCTGCTTGTGCTGTTCGGGACTGAGCGGGCCGTCGAGTTCATCGGCCAGCAGGCTGTTGATGCTCAGGATTGAACCCAGCGGCGTACGGAATTCGTGGCTCATGTACGACAGGAAGCGGCTTTTCAGGTCCGACGCCTGGCGCAATTGCTCGGCCTGGATGTCGAGTTCGGCGTACAGGGCCAGTACGCCCTGATTGGTTTCGTCGAGTTCTTCGCGCAGCGCGGCGGTTTCGCTCTGCAATTGGGCGATCAGCGCTGATTGCTCGGCACTGTTCAAGGTCGGGGACTCAGCCATGGGCGGCCTCCAGGGCAACGACCAGCACCGTTACATCGTCACGCCCGCGACTGAAGTCGCGGTGCAGGATGCTGGCTATCACGGCGGGATGGCGGTGCACCAGGCCGGGGTAGTCTTGTAGGTTCCAACGGGACTGCAAGCCGTCGCTGTACATGATCAATAGATGTCCATTCACGTGAGCATAGTCAAAGGGCTGGGCTTTTCGGTATTGGCCGCCGACGATCCCCGGGTGCGAGGCCAGTCCGCGGGACTTGTCGGCGGTCACCAGACTGGCGCTGATGTTGCCGACACCGGCAAAGGTCAGGCTGTCGCGCGCGCCATGGAACTGCGCAAATGCGACGGCACCACCACGGGTGCCGATCATTTCCCGGTGCAGGTCTTCCATCAACTGCACCGGGGCGGCGAACGGGGTCAGGGCAAAGGCTTTTTCTCCGGCCCGTCCAGCCCGTTCCGCATCTTCGCCGTGGCCTAGACCATCGACGATCAGTGCGCTGAAGTCTTGCCCGTTGAACGCCAGATGCCAGACATCACCGCACGCGGGATCGTTGTGCAGTGAATGCTGACTGACTCCGAAGCGCATGTCGGGCAGGCTGTCATAGCGCGAGTAGAGGCGTGCCAGCAACACGGCGCCCCGAGCGTCGGAGTAGGCATCGAAGACTTCAGCCTGTCGGGATATTGTGCCGAGGCCGATACCGTGGGTGCCTCCCGTGGAAAAACCGTCGGTCAGACAGTCCTGCAGATCGAAGCCATTGGCCCTGTCGACCGCCAGCATCTCGATGCCGGACCCGCCAGCTCGGGGCAGGGCACGCAGGTGCAGTTCGCCGCGCCCGGCGTGCTTGAGCACATTGCTGGCGAGTTCCGTGGCCACCAGCGCTACGCGTCCGGCGTCGTGCTCGTCGAAGCCGTGCTGCTCGGCAAGTTTCTGCGCGATGCGCCGGGCGTGACCGATCTGACTGTTCTCTTCGATCAACAACACCTGGGTCAGTGACCCGCTGATATTCATGTCCATCGTGTGATCGTTATGCGCGTGCCTTGGCCAGGCGCGGTGTCCAGCTCGAACTCGTCCACCAGCCGCTTGGCACCGGTCAGGCCCAAGCCCAGACCGCTGCCGGAAGTCCAGCCATCGGTCATTGCCAGTTTGATGTCGGCAATGCCCGGGCCTTCATCGCGGAAGGTCAGGCGCAGACCGACCTTGTGGTTGTCGTCGAGGATCTGCCAGTCCATGTCGCCACCCCCGCCATACACCATGGTGTTGCGCGCCAGCTCGCTGACGGCGGTCACCAGTTTGGTCAGGTCGATCAGGCGCATGCCACATTCGGTGGCCAGTTTGCGCGCCAGTTGCCGGGCGAGCACCACGTCTTGTTCGATGTTGATCGGTTGCGTACCGCTGCTGCGCACCGTCATTGCTGGCGTACCCGTTCCTGAAGCAGTTTCATGCCGCGCTCGACGTTCAACGCGGTGCTGACGCCGGGCAGGTTCAGACCAAGTTCGACAAGCGTGATCGCCACCGCCGGCTGCATGCCGACCAGCATGGTTTCGGCGTCCATGATTTTCGAAAGGCCAGAGATCGTGCCGATCATCCGGCCGATGAACGAATCGACCATGTCCAGTGCCGAGATATCGATCAACACCCCGCGCGCCGAAGTTTTGCTGATGCGCTCGGACAGATCGTCCTGCAGGGTGAGGGCGAGTTGGTCATGCATGTCGACCTGGATGGTCACCAGCAGGAAGTCGCCCATTTGGAGAATCGGGATACGTTCCATCGCTTAAACCGTCTTGGCGAGAGTGATGCCCAGGCGGGTCAGGGCCAGTTTCAACGCATCGGCCAGGTTGGCCTTGGTCACCACGCCTTGCAGGTCGAGGCCAAGGTGCACGATGGTCTGGGCAATCTGCGGACGCACGCCGCTGATGATGCAATCGGCGCCCATCAGGCGGATCGCGGTGACGGTCTTGAGCAGGTGCTGGGCGACGAGAGTATCGACGGTCGGCACGCCGGTAATGTCGATGATGGCTATTTCCGAGCCGGTGTCGACGATGCGTTGCAGTAGCGATTCCATCACGACCTGGGTGCGTTGCGAATCGAGGGTGCCGATCATCGGCAGCGCGAGGACGCCGTCCCAGAGTTTGACCACCGGTGTGGACAGCTCCAGCAGTTCTTCCTGCTGACGCTTGATCACCGCTTCACGGGACTTCTGGAAGGTGCGGATGGTGTGCATGCCGAAGGCATCGAGCAGTTCGGAGATTTCCCAGAGCTGTTCGGCGAGCAGGGCGGGTTGATCCTGGTAATGGTTTTGCAACAAGGCAAACAGCGGGCGTTTGAGCGAGAAAATGAAACTGGCGGTTTGTTGCGAGTCCTGACCAAGCAGGGCGCGGCTGTAGGAGAGCTTTTCGAGGAACTGGCGGGTAGCCTCCCAACCCGGTGCGGCAATGTTGGTACCGCTGTCGTTTTCCAGCCCCGTGACCACCAGTTGCAGGAATTCGCTGGTCTGTTGCTGCACGTCGTGGTCTTTGAGGTTGCGGGTGGCACCGCTGTCGACCAGCCCTCGAGTCCATTCATCCAGCAGTTGTGCCTGTTTGTTTTTCATCGCACCAAGTGTGCTGTTCTGCAGTGCTGCCATGTGCCTGTTGCTCCGTCGCGAATGAGGGGCCGGTTTGCAGGAAAACGACCGGCGCGAAATGAATGACATTTGCCGTATGAAATAGTTGTTCGTTCCTGCGCGGATATTTTTGACCTTCCGCAAGGAGCGTTCCGGTAACTCTAGTCGGCATGGGTGGCGGCGGAGGTTTTTTGGCGGGTTTCGGGGGGGCAGAAATGAAAGGGCGCATCCTCTGGATGCGGCCCTTTTGCGCGGTTGGCGTTTATTTGCTTGGGTGTTTGGCTTGCAGTTCCTTGGCGGCGGCCAGGTGTTTTTCCAGGCCGGGCAGCATTTTCTGGGCAAAACCCTTGAGTTCTGCGGCGCCCTTGACCTGGTCGTCGGTCACGGTGTTCGCCTGTTTCTCGAACAGTTTGATGGCTTCTTCGTGGGCCTTGACCTGATTGTTGGCGTAGGCGGCATCGAAGGACTCATCGCGCATGTCGAGGATCTTTTCCTTGGCTTGTTTGACCAGCGTCGTGGAGTCCGGGACCTTGATGTCGTGGGCCTGGGCGATTGTGGCCAATTCATCGTTGGCCTTGCCATGGTCGGTGATCATCATGTTGGCGAAGGCCTTGATGTCGGCCGATTGGCTTTTCTCGAGCGCCAGGCGACTGGTTTCGATTTCAGCGATGCCGCCGGCAGCCGCGTTATCGACGAAGTCATTGTCGGTGGCGGCAAAGGCCGGGCCCATGCCGGTGCTCAAAACCACGGCCAGAAAAAGATGACGCAGATTGAATCCGTCCATTGGTGTTTCTCCACACAGGTATTTTGGGGGGTACTCAATGGAGATGCGCCGGCGGGCGAAGGTTTTATTGCATTTGCGAAAGGGCGACGAACGGGCACCGCTGGTCTGACAGGTGGTCGACAGAACCGGTCAACCGAGGCCATTCTGATAACTGGCCAGCGCAATCGGTCGCGTTGGCTGCCGATCAACTGACGGAGGTGTTCCATGCCGGTGACTCATGATCTGTTACAGGACTTGAAACTTACAAAGGAAGAGATCCAGCAACGACGCACCGCGGATCCACATCTGGATGCACTGATCAACAAGTATTCTCAGGCGGACGCCGAAGTCGTCAAGGCCGAGACGGCGACCTCGGATGCGCCCAGCGATGACACGTTGAAGAAACTCAAAGAGAAACGTTTGCAGGTCAAAGACAAGATCGTCGAGCAGTTGCAGGCGCGAACCTGACCGTCAGTCGCGCCATTGATCTTCGATGGTGCACGACTGGAACGACAGCCACGACGGCACCTCGAATGTACAGAGTCTTCACTTAGCGACTCTTTGCGAGGTGCCTTATGAATCCCAAATTCCCCAGTGAGGAGCAGGGTGCATTCGACCCGGTTCCCACGCATCCCGAGCCCAACAGTCCGGCACATACCGTCCGCCATCCTGAGGAGGAACGCAAGATTGCGGATGTGCCGGAAGATGAGGACCCGGAAAAATTTGATCGATCCAACAACTGACCGTCCGCCATCGCTGGCTCGTCGGCCCGCCGCATCGCAGCGATGGCGCCCGCCGATTCAATACGAATTTCAGGCCTTCATTTCAAGGCTGCATCCAGCGGCATCCGCACCATGTGCGTGGCCTTCAGTGAACCGAAATACAACCAGTCGCCATACTCGCGCGCCGTGGTGATCGGCGAGTAATTGCCGGCGCTGGCATCCTGCAGATTGGCAATCACCTTGCCGTCCAGATCCAGTCCCAGCACAAACCCGCGTTTTTCCAGCGGTTTGGGCAGGACGGTCATCGCCCGCACGAGCATCTTGCGCACGAACGGATGCCCGGCGGTGCGATCCAGCAGCGGATTGCGCGGCGTGTACAGCGCCACCCAGAAACGATCCCGACCATTGAACGCGAGGTTGTCGGGCAGGCCGGGCAGGTTGTCGATGAACAGGTCATGGGTGCCGGCCTTCGGCCCGGTCAGCCAGTAGCGGCTGATGCGGTAGGCACCGGTTTCGTTGACCAGCACATAGGCGTCATCCGGGCCGAGGGTCACGCCGTTGGCGAACTCAAGCTTGTCGAGCAGGACGCTGGTCTTGCCGGTCTGGAAGTCATAGCGCAGCAGACGCCCGTCACCGCCGTGCTCGATGATCGCTTCGCCGTCATGGCCGTAACCCCAGCGACTGGAGGCATCGCTGAAGTAGGCGTAATGCCCGGACTTGTCGATGGCCACGTCATCTGTAAAACCGAACTTCAGGCCATTGGCTTCGGTGGTCAGCGCGGTCAGTCGGCCCTGAGCATCGAGGGACAGCAAACCCTTGACCCCGTCGGCGATCACCAGCAAGCCATTCGGATGCCGCGCCAGTCCCAACGGCCGGCCGCCGGTATCGGCCAGCACTTTGCGTTGCTGACCGTCGAGGCTGGTACGGATCAGGCGCCCATCGTGCAGCCCGGTAATCAATGCGCCGTCCTCCAGCAGCAGGGCTTCCGGGCCTTCAATGTCGCTGGGACCGACCTGTGCTGCGCTTTTCAGACGCTGATTTTCGGCATAGATGCCTTCGGTCAGCGGCGGTGCCGGTTGCGGTGTCCACGCCACCGGTTCGACCTTGGTCGGCATCAGCAGCAGAAAGGCCAGAATCACGACGATCAGCAGCAAAATCAAATGGCGCAATTTCACACGTGAGCTCCCGCGAGTGCCAGATGCCGGGTCGCCCTGTCGCGCAGGGCCAGCATCGAGGCCGCCGATTCACGTTCGATGCGGCGCTTGAGCAGCAACTGATTGGCGATGCGCATGCCCAGACTTTCGAAGCGGTAATCGAGAGTGCGCACGAAGGCCGTTCCTTCCCCTGCGGCCGAGCATTCGTAAGTCAAATGCAACGACAGCCCATGATCGCCCTGGGCCCGGGCACACCAGCGCCGACCCGGCAGGTATTCGGTGACTTCCCAGCTCAAATGCCCTTCGCGGCCACCGGCATGAATGTCTTCCTCGAAACGCGCACCGGCATGCAACGGGCCGGCAGGGCCGTCGATTTTCAGCGAAGACGGATGCCATTCCGGCCAGCGGCTGACGGTGGCGGCGTAGGCGAGCACGGCAATCGGCTCGCCGGCGATGTCGATCGGATGCTGCATGCGGGTCATGGACGTTCTCGAATCGGTCAGAGGGGCGGGTTCCGGTTCCCAGTAGAGGGTGCCGAACAGGTAATCCATCAACGGCAGGACAATGTTGAAATTGCGCTCCTGCATGCGCTCGCGCCGATGATGCAACTCGTGCAGGCGGCGCATCTGGCGGATCCACGGCAGGCGGCTCAGCGGGTTTTGCGCCGGCAAGTGCTCGCAGGCGTGAAACACTTCATAGGCCAGGTAACCCAGCACCATGCTGCCGCCGAACAGTCCGGCGACGTTGGCGTTGACCTGTGAGAACAGCCACCACAGGGGCAGGGTGATCACCAGTGTGTGCACCACGATCAGCCACGCCGGAAACAGGATCACCCGCCAGTCGCGGGCGCTGTCCCAAGTCATGTGGCCGGGGGTGAAGAAGCTGTGATGGTCGCCGGCATGGCGGGCGTAAAACATCTTGGCGAAGGCTTTCTTGTGATGCCCGAGGTGGCGGTGTACCACGTACACGCCGAAGTTGAAGAACAGCAGGGTCAGCGGCACGGCCAGCCATTCCAGTGGACGCACCTGATGCGCGCTGCTCCAGAACGCGCCGATCGCCAGCACGCCGAACAGCAGCACGAAGACGCCGTGCAGCCACGGGTTGTACAGAGGATGAATCGCCGCGCGATAGCGGCTGCGAAAAGCCTCGGTGGTCTGCCTCACTGCGGTCACCTGCGGAGATTGTTGTTATCCCGGCAGATTAGCCGATCCCGCCGTTTGTGCAGGGTCTACCTTGAGGTCACAACTGCCATGCTCCGGTGCATAGCGGTCGTCAGCTCAACGGGTTCCAGCGCTGCGACCAGTCATCATCGGCCTTGATCACTTCGCGCAGCAGATCGAACGCCTGTTGCAAGGTTGCCGAATCGCGGTCGCGGGAATAGACGAGATAGGTCGGATAACCGAATTCCGGGGCTTTGGTGACGACTTCCAGCGCGCCGCTTTCCAGATAGGTGCGAACGACGCGGGTGCGGAAGTAGCCGCTGCCGCCGTTTTCCAGAATGTATTGCAAGGCCAGCGGGCCGAGGTTGAAGCTCAGGGCTGCCTTGGCCTTTTCCGGCAGCGCGGCGTCGTGCTGCCGGCGGAAGTCGGTGCCCCAATCGATGTACACGTAAGGAGTGGGGCGGTTGGGCGTTCGGACCAGAATGAGTTTCTCTTCCAGCACTTGTTCGACCTGCAACCCCGGCCAGTATTCCGGTTGGTAGACGAGCGCGGCATCAAGTACGCCGAGTTCGAGCTGACGCAGCAGGTTCTCGCCGTCGCGGATGTCCATGCGCAGGGCATGGCTGGGGATTTTCTCGCGCAGTTCGGCGGCCCAACTGAGCATCAGGGGGTTGCACAGGCTGACCTCGCCACCGATGTGCAGCACGTTGTCGTAGCCTTCGGGCAGCGGCAGGTCGCGGCGGGCGGCTTCCCAGGTCTGCACCAGTTGATTGGCGTAGACCACGAAGGCCTCGCCATTGGCAGTCAGGCGCGCACCGGCGCGATTGCGCACGAACAGCGTGCTGCCCAACTGGCTTTCGAGCTTTTGCACCCGGGCGGTGATGGCGGTCTGGGTGACGAACAGCTTCTCGGCCGCCGCAGCGAGGCTGCCGTGGCGGACGATTTCCAGAAAGGTGCGGGCGAGGTCGATGTCCATGGGCGGGCCGGCGGTTGAGGTGCCGGCATTGTAGGCGCAGGCTCGCGATCGCGTCATCGTGCAATCGCGAGCTTGCATCGGGACTCAACCGGCCAACTCTGCCTCACGCATCCGCGCCCAATCCTCCACCAACCGCGCCGGCGTGCAGCACGTCTTGCGCTTGTAAACAAAATTCCGGCACTTCTCGGAGAACTGATTGCGGTTGTACAGCATGTCTTCCTGCATCTCTTGCAACTCGGTTTCGCGACATTGGCGGATCAGCTCATGATCAACCTGCAGCTTGCGTTTACGCACCGGCGCATACGTCGGATCGGTCAGCACCGAATTGGCTCGTTGCAGCAGCCACAAACCAAACTCGTCCGGGCAGCGCGGGCCGATTTCCTGAACCATGCCCAGTTGCAATGCCTGAGTGGCGCTGACCGGCAGGCAGGCCTGAGTCAGTTGTTCGGCCATGGCGGGGCCGACGGCGCGGGGCAGGCTGTAGGTCCAGTATTCCGAGCCGTACAGGCCCATGCTTTTGTAATGCGGGTTGAGCACGATATCGGCGCGGGCGAACACGATGTCAGCCGCCAGGGCGAGCATCACACCGCCGGCGCCGGCATTACCGGTAACGCCGCTGACCACCAGTTGCCGCGCACTGAGCAATTCTGCGCAGACATCATCGATGGCCTGGATATTGGCCCAGGCTTCGGCGCCCGGATCTTCGGCGGCTTGAATCACGTTCAGGTGCACACCGTTGGAGAAACTGCCGCGTCCACCCTTGATCAACAGCACTTGAGTGTCGCGGGATTTGGCCCAGCGCAGGGCTTCGACCATGCGTTGGCACTGCTCGGTGCTCATGGCGCCGTTGTAGAACTCCAGCGTCAGCTCACCGACCTGCCCGGACTCACGATAGCGGATCGGCTGATATGCCTCATCGCTGAACGGCGCGTTGGCGATCGACCAGTCCAGCACCGGCACGTTCGCCAGTTGTCCGGCCAGCACATGCCGCGCCGGACGCTTGAAGGTTTCTTCACCCGGTTGCGGTTTGCGTCGCAGCGAGCCGATCCACAGGCTGTGATCACCGGTGGCCACCAGCACCGCATCGTCGTGTACCGCGAGGATCTCGCCGGGGATGCCGGTGCGCTGATCGAGGTGCGCGTCGTAGACGTAATACTGACCGCCGGCGAGACTGGCGAGCACGCCAGGCTGGCCGTCCGCCGCGTCTATGCAGCGTTTGATGAATCGCGAGCAGTCGTGCCAGCTGAAGGTGCGATCGTCCTGTTTCATGTTCGGTTGCAGGCAGCCGCGAACCTTGGGATCGGTGTAGTCCAGGGGCACCGGGACGAAGCCGTCGATGAATTTCTCCACCACTTCGCGGATGCAACGGATCGCCGCGTCGCTGACCCGGCCGTTGTACAGCTCGGATTTGCGCAGGCCCGTCGGCAGGTTGAATTCGCAGGTGGCCCAGACCGGGCCGGCATCCATTTCTTCCACCGCTTGCAGGGCGGTCACGCCCCAGGACGGCAGTTCACGCATGATCGCCCAGTCCAGCGCGCTGGCGCCGCGATCACCGACGATGCCGGGGTGAATGATCACCACAGGACGTTGCGGATTGCTCCACAGCGCATGGGGAACACGATCCTTGAGGAACGGGCAGATCACCAGGTCGGCGCCGCTGTTTTCGATCTGTTCGCAGACGGCGGTTTCGTCGGTGAACAATACGACGCTGGGCGAATGACCCGCTTGACGCAGGTCCAGCCAGGCACGTTGAGTCAGACCGTTGAACGCCGACGACAAAAGAATGATGTTGAGTGATCGCATGATTGCTCTTCCTTGAAGGGTCAGCCGCAGGCTCTCGGTGAGCCGTCCGTGGCTATCGATGGAGGCGCAAGGTTAGAGACTGGCGTGGCCGGCGCCACTGATCGAGATCAACGTTGTGTCAGCCAATGTTGCCGTGGCGACAAAGCGTCTTATGCTCAATGGTTTGCATCTCCTGTTTTTTTATTACTTCAAATGTCCGCGACGCTATTGCACAGTCGCAGCCCTGATCAACGCCGGACGATCCCGGCGTATCCATGGATTTTCGCAGCGGGTGGAGCCCGTTTTCAGGGAGTAAGGCATGGGGAGTCACAACCCGCATTACCAGGTCATCGGGCAAATGTTCCAAAAGGACTACCGATGGTTATGCTCCGCAGTCAGCCGTACCCTCGGCTGCCCGCACAGCGCACAGGACATTGCTTCGGAAACCTTTCTGCGGGTGCTGGCATTGCCTGACCCGCTGGCGATTCGCGAACCCCGCGCGCTGTTGACTACGATAGCGCGGCGGTTGGTCTATGAAGGCTGGCGCCGACAGGATCTCGAGCGCGCCTATCTGCAAAGCCTGGCCCTGGCGCCAGAGCCGGTGCATCCGTCACCCGAAGAACGGGCGTTGGTGATCGAAACGTTGCTGGCGGTGGATCGCTTGCTCAGCGGTCTGTCGGCCAAGGCCAAGGCTGCGTTTCTCTATCACCAGCTCGATGGCCTGACCTATAGCGAAATCGGCGAACGCCTTGGCGTCTCCACCAGTCGCGTGCAGCAGTACATGGTCGAAGCCTTCAAACGTTGCTATCAGGCGATGCAGGTATGAGACCGGACGAAACGCTGATCGACGAAGCAGCTCAATGGATGGCGCTGTTGCAATCGGGGGATGTCAGCCTACAGGAGCGCGCAGCTTTCGACGCCTGGCGTGCGGCGGATCCACGGCATCAGCAGATCATCGAGCAGATGGGCGGCGGGCTGAGTCTGTTGCATCATTCGAATCTGCGCGGCTTGCCCCGTGAGAGTGTGCTGCACAGCCTGAATGCGCCTTCCAGCAGTCGCCGCCGATTCATCAGCGGCAGCCTGAGCGTGCTCGGCCTCGCGGTGCTGGCCGGGTTGCTCGGGCGACGTTTTGGCTGGTTGCCCGAGGCCGGCGAGTTGTCGACCGGAACAGGCGAGCGACGTGAATTCGCCTTGGAGGATGGCAGCACCCTGACGCTGAACGCCCGCAGCCGCGTGGTGCCGCGATTCGACAGTGCAGAGCGTCTGCTGGCCTTGCGCAGCGGTGAACTGCTGATCGATGTGGCGAGAAATCCGGCCCGGCCGTTTGTGGTCGAAACCGAACACGGGCGGATGCGCGCCCTCGGTACGAAATTCCTGGTGCAGCGTGGTGAAGATTCGACGCGGCTGGTGATGCTGCACTCGCAAGTCGAAGTGGTCACTGCCAGCGGCGCGCGGCAAGTGGTGGGGGCGGGCGAAAGTCTGCTGTTCAACGAACGGGAAATCCTCGCTCTGGAACGCAGCAAAGGACAGGAAAGCGCCTGGGTACAAGGGCGACTCGAAGTGCGCGACCGCCCCTTGAGCGAAGTCATCGACAGCCTGCGCAGTTACCGTCGCGGGATTCTGTACCTGAGCCCCGACGTCGCCGGTCTGCGCCTCAGCGGCCTCTATCCGCTGGACGACAGTGACCGAACATTGCAGTTGCTCGAACGCTCGCTGCCGATTCGCGTGACCTGGCACAACTCCTACTGGGTGAGCATCGAAGCACGGTTATAAAACCATAACTTCCTGGTCTATCCGCGACCCTATAAAAAGCGCCGGCCCGCTGCTCATTCCCTGCAGACGCCTTCAACAGGGAAGCCCCTCGATGTTCTCATTCAAACAACAATCAACCCGCCTGACGCTGGCCGCCGCGCTGGCGATGGGCATCGTTCCTTCGGCCGTTCTGGCGCAAGACACGGCGGCTCAGGTCTTCACCTTCGACATTGCTGCGGGTCCACTCGATGAGGTGCTGTTGGACATTTCGCGGCAGACCGGCGTACCGATTTCCTTCAGCCAGAATCTGGTCCAGGGCAAGCGCAGCAATGCGGTGCGCGGTGCGTTGGGTGGCCGGCAGGCGGTGGAGAAGGCGTTGCTCGGCAGCGGTCTGCAAGTCGATCAGGGCACTCAAGGGTTGAGCATTCGCCAGGCCGATGCGCCAGGCGCCGCACCGGTCAAGGCCGCCGTCGTGGTGCCCGCCAACAGTGCCGATTACCGCATGGAAAAGGTCACGGTCACCGGCTCGCGCATCGCCCGCGCCCAGTCCGATGGGGCGACACCGGTCAACGTCATCACCCACGAAGAAATGGAAGCGCGGGGCTACAAGAACGTCTATGACGCGCTCGCCACGCAAACCCAGAACACCGGCATGACCCAGGGCGAAGACTACGGCAACACCTGGCAGCCGGCCGCCAGCGCCCTCAACCTGCGCGGACTTGGCCCCAACCACACGCTGGTGCTGATCAATGGCCGGCGGGTCGCCGATTACCCGACGCCGTACGACGGCAAGGTCAACTTCACCAACCTTGCGAACATTCCGTCGGCGATCATCGACCGCATCGAAATCCTCAGCAGCGGCGCCTCGGCGATCTACGGTTCGGATGCGATTGCCGGGGTGGTGAACATCATCCTCAAGGACAAAATGAATGGCGTCGACGTCAACCTCAAGGGCGGCACCAGCGAGCGCGGCGGCGGTGACAACCAACGCTTGCAGATCAGCGGCGGCGGCAGTTGGGGCGACTTCGATGGTTTGTTCGGACTTGAGCTGACCAATCGTGATCCGATCTGGGCTGATGACCGAGGTTTCATGCAGAGCGGGCCGCTGGCAGATGTCGGTTACCGTCGCGACCTGAGCAACAACCGTTATCTGGGACCGGGCTGCGGCGCCTACCAAGGCACGTTCGACAACAAGTTGTTCAACAGCGGCGGGCGCTGCCGCACCGACCAGATGTACAACGATTACTGGACGATCCAGACGCAAAAGGAAAACTACGACGGCTACACCCGCGGCACCTGGCATTTCAGCGACAGCGGTCAGGTGTTCGCCGATCTGATGTATGGCCTCGATCACATCCAGAACAACACCCGTGGCCCGTCCTTCACGTCGCCGGACTTCATCAACCAGAACAGCGGCAATCTGGAACGTTGGTATCGGCGTTTCGGCGAAGAGGAAATCGGCGGGCGCACCAGCAACAACAGCAAGTGGCGCGATACGTCATGGACAGGAACCCTCGGGCTGTCGGACAAGATCGCCGACACTGGCTGGCGGTATGACTTGGCGGCCAACCGCTCGGAATACAAAAGCGTGCGCACCACACGCTATACGCCGCTGTCGTCGATCCAGGACTTTTACCTCGGCCCGCAGCTCGGTACACGCGGCGGCTACCCGGTATTTTCCCCAGACGCCTCGCGTCTCGACCGGCCGTTGACGCCACAGGAATGGGAGCAGTTTCGCGGCAACCTGACGCAGAGCAGCAAGTCGGTGTCCACCAGCTACAACGCCTCGGTCAATGGCGATCTGTTTGACCTGCCGGCCGGCCCGGTTGGATTTGCTGGCGTACTGGAAGCAGGCAAACAGCAATACCGCATCGATCCGGACGACAGCCTCAACGATGGCAGTTTTTATGGCGTGACCCCGGCGCAAAGCTCCGGCGGTTCGCGCAAGCGATACGCGGCGGGTGGCGAGTTCAGCATTCCAGTCACTGACACGGTGCTGGCGACAGCGGCGGGGCGCTGGGACCAATACAAGTTCAGTGGCCGCACCGAGCAGCAGAAAACCTACAACCTTGGCCTGGAATGGCGGCCGATCACCAGCCTGTTGTTGCGCGGCAGCTACGGCACCAGTTTCCGAGCGCCCGACCTGAACTACATCTACCAGTCCGACAGCAACGGCTACTACCCGGCGCAGATTGATTACTACGGTTGCAGCCAGGGCGTGGAAGGCGCCTGTGATCGCGGGCGTGTCGATTACACCCAGAGCGGCACGGCGGATCTGGCATCCGAACGCGGAAAGTCCTGGACCTACGGCTTTGTCTGGTCGCCGTCGCGCAACTTCGACTTCTCCACCGACTTCTGGCGCGTGGAAATCGATGACCTGCTGACCACCGTCGACGAAAACCGCCTGTTGCAGGAAGAGAACGAATGCCGCAACGGCACTCAGGACATCAACTCGGCCAACTGTCAGTCCACTCTGGCACGCGTCGATCGTAATCCCGGCAATGCCGCCATCGATCCCAATCAGTTGCAGCGAGTACGGGTCAATGCGATCAACGCCGCCAGCGAGCGGGTCAGCGGTCTGGACTTCAAGAGCAACATTCGCTGGGGCGCCGGGCAGTACGGTGCGTTCAGTTCGGCGCTGGGCTACACCCTGGTGCTATCGCATTTCTACAAGGAATCGGACGAAGCTCCGACCCAGGACTTGCGCACTTCGCGCAGCAACTACGACTGGCGCAGCAAGGTCAATGCCAGCCTGACCTGGGATTACCAGAAGGCCACGGCGACCCTGATGGGCATCCGTTATGGCTCCGTCACCAACGGCGCGGGCGACGGGCGTCTGTCACCGTGGACAGTGTTCAATGCCAGTGCGCGCTATCGCTTGAACGACCGGGCGAGTGTCGGACTGACCGTCAACAACCTGCTCAATCAGGTCAAACATGACGACTCGGCCGGCTGGCCGTATTACCCCACCGGCAACTACGACCCGTATGGGCGGCAGTGGTGGCTGGATGTGAGTTATCACTTCGGGGGATGAGACTTTTCCTCGGGAACGTCCTACGGAAACAAGCTGGTTTTGCGTGAAAACGGGGATATTTCCGACGACTTTTTCAGGTTGGTCGTCGGAAGCGTGATCTATAGCATCGGCTGTGACATTGAAGTCGTACACGGCCTGGACGTTCAGGCCTCTGATAATGGATGGATCATGCGTACTGCACACCTCGAATACGAAACGCCTGCTTATTCCACCTGCCATCAATGGCGCGTTGATCGTGCCAGATGTCCCATGGAGGACGTCGTGTTGCCCAGTGCAAAAGTACCCCGGTTGACGGGCTTGAAGAAGGTTGTGGGCAAGCCTGTCGAATTGCTCGTGCATGGCCGGAACATTGGTGATGACGCCATGCTGATCGTTCACCTCACGGATGAAGGCTTTGAGTTGAACGACGTCGTCGACATGCTTTCAACGTCTGAGCTTTATCAGCAAGGTGACGTGGTCAAACTCATCACTGGTATGTCGGTCAGAACGGTACGGCGGCTGCTGAAGGAAGGAAAACCGGTACGGCTTGACCCGCAGCAGAGTGTCATCGCCTACCAATATGCATTGGTGCTGGAGTTGGGCATTCGGGCCTTCGGAGGGCAATCACGGGCGGAGGACTGGATGCAGAAACCCTCTACCTATTTTAACGGTCGCGTGCCGCTGGAATTGACCCTGCATCCATTGGGTTTTCAGATGGTGGAGCAGTATCTGGGGCAACTGATCTATGGGGTTTACCCATGAACCCCTTGCCGTGGGACAAACATTGGTATGCATGGCGGCTTGATCGCGAGGTTTACGGAGGTACGTGGGACAGCGGGATCGGATCGAGGCTGAAAGGCGGTCGATGGAATATACCCGGACGACGCGTCGTCTACGCGTCAGTCGATCCGTCGTCGGCCATTCTGGAGGTGGCAGCCAACCGCAGTTTCGATGCTCTGGACCGCGAGCCTTATGTTTTGACGTGTTTCGAAGTCATCAACAATGCGAAGGTAAAAATCGTGCAGCCTGAAGAGGTGCCGAACCCTTACTGGCTCAGCCCTGCACGGCCGTCACCCAATCAGCGATTGTTTGCCGACGCTTTACTGGCTGAACATCCGTTTGTACTGATTCCCTCGGTGGCAACCCGGCATTCGTGGAACTTGCTGGTGAGCTGCGATCTGGCGGAGGGGCAGTTCAGGATGGTTTCTCAGGAACGATTTGGACTGGATACCCGGTTACTGAAGGAAATGGTTTTGAGCTGATGAGCTGGCTTGTCTATTTGCATAACCTCATCACCCAACGGTCTAAACCGCGCCCTATAAATCCCTTCATGCCATCGCACATCCCTGCATAAACCAAAACGCAGGGATGGCTTTTCATGATTCATTTTTCACCCGTTAAATCCCCTTTGAGCCTGGCCTTGCTGCTGGCAATCAACACGTTGCCGACCATCGCTGCCGAAAGCAGTGCCACAGAACCGACGACCCAATTGCAACGGGTCGAAGTCACCGGCACCGCGATCCGCCGGGTCGATGCCGAAACGGCGGTACCGGTCACGATCCTTCGGGTGGAGGAACTGCAGAAGCAAGGTGTGACGACGACTGAAGAACTGGTCAACCGGATCTCTGCCAACCAGTCGTCCGTAGGTTCCGGGCGTTCGGTGGGGTCGAGCAGTGGCGGGGCGTCTTATGCCGACTTGCGAGGCATTGGCCCGAACAAGACGCTGGTGCTGCTCAACGGGCGCCGCTTGAGCAACAACGCGACCAACGCCATCAATGGCTCCGGTGTGGACCTCAACACCATCCCGTTCGCCGCCATCGACCGGGTCGAAGTGCTGCGCGATGGGGCTTCAGCGTTGTATGGCACCGATGCCATCGGTGGGGTGATCAACTTCATCACCAAGACCAGCCTCACCGAAGGTCAGATCAGCACGAGTTACGACACGCCGACTCATTCCGGCGGCGGTGAAAGCCGTAACTTCAGCGGCAGTTGGGGCTTCGGTGATTTGCAGGACGATCGCTTCAACGTCTTCGGCGTTGTGAGTTACGACAAGCAGCAACGCCTGGCCGCCGAAGATCGTGCCTATACCTACAACTATCAGCCGGGGCGAGGGCTCGATTACACCTCCGGCACGGCGTCGCCCGCCAACTGGAGCCAGGGCAGCAACGCTACCAATCCATTGGCCGGTTCCGGTTGCAATGCACCGGGTCTGCTGTCACGTAACGGTATCTGCCGCCAGAGTCTGTGGAATTACCTCGATCTGGTCCCGGAAACCGAAAAGACCTCGGCCTTCGCCAAAGCCACCGGCAAGCTGTCGGACGATCACAACGTCAGCCTCGAATACTTCTGGGCGCGCAATGAAAACCGCACACAGATCGGACCCGGCACCCTGATGGGTAATCAGGTCAATCCTGGTACGGCATTTTATCCGGGCAATGGCATCACCCCCGGGCCGAGCGGTTTTGCCCTTGATTCAACGCAACCGGTGGACGTGAACTGGCGCGAAACTGCGGTCGGTGCCCGCCGTCACGAAGACGACAACACCGGTCAGCGCCTGCTGTTGAGTTTCGACGGCACGCTGGTTGGGTGGGATTACAACCTTGGCGCTTCGTACAACCAGAACAAAGTGGTCAACACGATCCGCAGTGGCTACGTGAACGACCGCGCCGTAAGCCAAGGGATCGCCAATGGCGTGATTAACCCGTTCGGGCCGCAGACGGCTGCCGGTTCGGCATTGCTGGCGGCCAACGCGGTGGACGGCGATTACGCAACTGCCGTGGGTCGGGTGAAGGCGATTGACGGCCGTGTCAGCCGCGAGATCGGCGACTGGTTCGGCGCCGGTCCATCGGCATTGGCGCTGGGCGGCGAATACCGCAAGGAAGACTTCCATCAGGACTTCGCTGCGTTTGCCGGTGATGTGCAGAGTCTCGGCGTGGACCCCAACGGCAGCGTGTCAGGGGATCGCAGCGTCTCGGC
This sequence comes from Pseudomonas sp. R38(2017), assembly GCF_002112395.1. NCBI lineage: Bacteria > Pseudomonadati > Pseudomonadota > Gammaproteobacteria > Pseudomonadales > Pseudomonadaceae > Pseudomonas > Pseudomonas sp. R38(2017). The sequence continues at coordinate 636,599 of NZ_NEHN01000002.1, read as the reverse complement.
GCAATATGCCGAGGTCAATGTCCCGGTACTCGATAGCCTGGAATTGTCCGCCGCCGTGCGACACGACAAGTACAGCGATTTCGGAAGCACGACCAACCCGAAATACTCGTTCCGTTTCCAGCCGTTCAAGGAACTGGTGGTACGCGGCGCGTACAGCGAAGGTTTCCGCGCACCGTCGCTGTATGAACTCTATAACCCGAATTTCACCACCTTCACCAACGCCAACTACAACGACCCGCGCCTGTGTGCCGGTGGCAATCCGAGCAACGGCGGCATTGCCAACCGCGACTGTGCCCAGCAGTTCAACCGGACCACGGGCGGCAACACGGACCTGAGCCCGGAAACCGCGCGCAACGTCACCGTCGGTTTTGTTTATCAGCCGTTCGATCGCCTGACCACCGGGCTGGATTTCTGGTGGATCAGCATCGCCAACCAGATCGCCGAATTCCCCGAATCGGCGGTTTTCGAGAACCCGGAACTGTATCCGGAACGTTTGATCCGCAAGCCTGACGGCTCCATCGATCACGTCGTTACCGGCTTGGCCAACCTTGGCAAGATCAAGACCAACGGCGTCGACGTGAGCTTCGACTATCGCCTGCCGAGCACTTCCTTCGGTGATTTCGGCATCGGCCTGCAAGGGACCTATGTCAGCCGTTATGAGTATCAGCAGCAGCTCAAGGGCGATTTCATCGACAAGCTTGGAGATTTTCGCGGGGGGGACTTCGCGTCGGCCGGCGCAGTGGCCCGCTGGCGCCACAGCCTGACTGGCAGTTGGAACTACGGCCCGTTTGGCGCGAGTCTGACCAACCGCTACACCAGCGGTTATCACGACTCGGACCGCGAGAGCCACGATTACGTTGGCTCCTACAACGTCTGGGACATGGCCGGCACCTACACCTGGCGCAAGACCCTGGCGGTGACGCTGGGGGTGAAAAACCTGTTCGATCGCGAGCCGCCATTCAGTAACCAGACCTACACGTTTCAGAGCGGCTACGACCCGAAATACGGCGACCCGTTCGGGCGAACGCTGTACACGCGGCTCAACTACAAGTTCTGAGAACGACCAGACATGGCCGGTTTTAGTAACCCATCGTTCTAAAACCGGCCCTATAAAAAATGCCGGCCTGTTGCACAAAACAATCAGGCAGGCACGCGGTTAAAGGATCTGCCCATGTTTTCCAGACTCACTTTACTGGGCGTATGTCTTCTGCTGAGCCCGGCGATATTTGCTCAGCCTCAGCATGCCCTCACGGTCTACGGCGAAGCCCCGAAGTACGCCCCGGACTTTCAGCACCTGGCCTACGCCAATCCCGATGCGCCCAAGGGCGGCAGCTTGCGGCGTTCTTCGCTGGAAAGCGGTCCGTTCGATCACCTGATTCCCTACATCGACAAAGGCACCGGGGTCGCGGAAATCGACGGTTGGCTTTATGCGCCGCTGGCTTATCGCAGCAAGGATGAACCCTACAGCGTCTACGGTCTGGTGGCGCAGCGGATGGAGCTGGATGCGGATCGACGCTGGGTACGTTTCTATCTCAATCCAGAGGCGCGTTTTGAAGACAGTACGCCAATCACCGCCGAGGACGTGCGCTACACCTTCGAACTGTTTACCACTCAGGGCAGCCTGAAGTACCGACAGCAGTTTCGCGATGTCGCCGAGGTGCAGGTCGAATCGCCAACCCAGGTGCGCTTCGTCTTCAAGAATAACGAAACCCGCACCTTGCCGCTGGATCTGGCGGTGCTGCCCGTGCTGCCCGAGCACTGGTGGCGCACGCGGGACTTTGCCGAAGGCGCCGGTTTCGAGATTCCGCCCGGCAGCGGCCCTTATAGGGTCAGTGCGGTGGATGCCGGTCGCAGTGTGAAATTCCAGCGGGTTCAGGACTGGTGGGGCAAGGATCTGCCGGTCAGCCGCGGGCTCTATAACTTCGATCAGTTGAGTGTGGAGTTCTTCGCCGACACCGACGTGTCGCGACAAGTACTCAAGGCTGGCGGCTTCGATTACAACCGCGAATTCTCCGCCACCAGTTACACTATCGGTTATGCCGGCGCAGCGCTGGAGCAGGGCAAGTTGTTGCGTGAACACCTCGCACCCGGCGCGGCTCAAGGGACTCAGGGTTTCGTCTTCAACCTGCAGAAACCGATGTTTCAGGATCGCCGTGTGCGGCAGGCGATTGCCATGCTCTGGGATTTCGAATGGAGCAACCGGCAGATGATGCGCAGCATGTACCTGCGCCAGCGCAGTTTTTTTTCCCATAGCGCGCTGTCGGCCACGCAATTGCCGGACGCCGAAGAGTTGAAGATCCTCGAACCCTGGCGCGGCAAGATCCCCGATGAAGTGTTCAGCCAGGTATTCGAAGCGCCGCGTACCGACGGTAGCGGCAACATTCGCGCGCAACAGTTGCAGGCGTTGAAACTGCTGGAGGCCGCCGGCTGGAAACCCCATGGCGATCAACTGGTCAACGCTGCCGGCGAGCCGCTGCAATTCACTTTTCTCAACGGCCAGAAAGGCTTCGAGCGTTTGCTGTTGCCGTTCAAACGCAACCTTGCGCAGATCGGCATCGGTTTCGATATCCGTCAGGTCGACACCGCGCAATACACCAACCGCGTGCGCAGTCGCGACTACGACATGATCGTCGTCGGTTACCCGGTGAGTCAGGCGCCGGGCCGTGAAATGTTCAATTACTTCGGTTCCGACGGTGCCGATGATCCGGGCTCCAACAACTATATGGTGCTGCGCGATCCGGCGGTGGATGCGTTGCTCGAAGGCGTGGTGCAGGCCGACAGCCGTGAAAGTCTCTTGCGCCATGCCCGTGCGCTGGATCGGGTGCTGCAGTGGGGCTACTACTGGATTCCCAACTATTACCCGCCGGGCATTTCCACTGTGTGGTGGAACCGTTTCGGCCGGCCGGCAATTGCACCGCTGTATGACGCCGGCCTCGACACCTGGTGGGAAATCAGTTCCACGGCGTTGACCGCCACTCAGGCGCAAAAACAGCAAAAGGAGTTCGCCCATGTGGGGTTATAGCTTGCGGCGCCTGCTGCTGATCGTGCCGACCCTGTTGGCGATTCTGCTGGTGAACTTCGTGATCGTACAGGCTGCGCCCGGAGGTCCCGTGGAGCAGGCCATCGCCCGTCTGCAGGGAATCGGTGTCGGCGGGGCGGTAGGCGCAAGCCATGTCGAAACCATCGGCGGCGAGTCCCGCGCGAGCCGTGGCCTGGACCCGAAACTGGTGGCCGATATCGAGCGCCAGTACGGTTTCGACAAGCCCGCCAGCGAGCGCCTGTGGCTGATGCTCAAAAGCTACGCGCAACTGGACTTCGGCAAGAGTTTCTTCCGAGGTGCGACGGTCACTGAACTGATCTGGCGGAAACTCCCGGTGACCTTGTCGCTGGGGCTGTGGGCGACGTTGATCACCTATCTGGTGTCGATCCCGCTGGGCATTCGCAAGGCTGTGCACAACGGATCGGCGTTCGATGTCTGGAGCAGCGCGGCGATCATCATCGGTTATGCGATGCCCGGTTTTCTGTTCGCCCTGCTGTTGATCGTGGTGTTTGCCGGCGGCACCGCGCTGGACTGGTTTCCGGTGCGAGGTCTGGTTTCGGACAACTTCGCCGAGCTGACGCTGTGGGGCAAGGTGGCGGATTACTTCTGGCATCTGGTATTGCCGGTCAGTGCGCTGGTGATCGGCGGGTTCGCGACCCTGACGATCCTGACCAAGAACAGTTTTCTCAACGAAATCTCGCGGCTGTATGTGGTCACGGCCCGAGCCAAGGGGCTGAGCGAGCGGCAGGTGTTGTACGGCCATGTGTTTCGCAATGCGATGCTGCTGGTGGTCGCCGGGTTGCCCCAGGCACTGGTGACGGTGTTTTTCGGCGGCTCGCTGCTGATCGAGGTGATCTTCTCCCTCGACGGCCTCGGACGCCTGAGCTACGAAGCGGCGGTGTCGCGGGATTACCCGGTGGTGTTCGGTTCGCTGTTCATCTTCACCCTGTTCGGGCTCTTGATAAAACTGCTGGGCGACCTGTGCTACACGCTGGTCGATCCGCGTATCGACTTTACGGCGAGGGCTGCCTGATGCTGACACTTTCTCCCATCGGGCAGCGCCGTTGGGCGCGCTTCAAGGCTCATCGTCGCGGCTGGTGGTCATTGTGGCTGTTTCTCGCACTCTTCGGATTGAGCCTTGGAGGTGAACTGGTCGCCAACGACAAACCGCTGCTGGTGACGTTTCAAGGTGAATGGTATTTCCCGGCCTTCAAGCGTTACACCGAGCAGGATTTCGGCGGCGAGCTGTCATTTCAACCGGACTATCGCAGCGCCCAGGTGCGCGAGCTGATCAAGGGGCAGGGCGGGCGAATGTGGTTTGCGCCTATCCCGTTCGGTTTCGACACGGTCAATTACGACCTCACGGAACCGGCACCGAGCCCGCCCTCTGGCGAGAACTGGCTGGGTACCGATGATCAGGCGCGGGATGTACTGGCGCGGGTGATTTTCGGCACGCGGGTGTCGCTGCTGTTTGCCTTGGCACTGACCGCCACCAGTGCGCTTATCGGCATCGCCGCCGGCGCGTTGCAAGGCTATTACGGCGGTTGGGTCGATCTGCTCGGGCAGCGTTTGCTGGAGGTCTGGTCGGGGCTGCCGGTGCTGTATCTGCTGATCATTCTGTCCGGGTTCGTCGAGCCGAATTTCTGGTGGCTGCTGGGGATCATGGCGCTGTTTTCCTGGCTGAGCCTGGTGGACGTGGTGCGTGCCGAGTTCCTGCGCAGTCGAGGTCTGGAGTATGTGAAAGCCGCGCGGGCGCTGGGTGTCGGCAATGCGCAGGTGATCGTGCGGCACATTCTGCCCAACGCCATGAGTGCGACGCTGACGTACCTGCCGTTCATTCTTACCGGGGCGATTGCGACCTTGTCGGCACTGGACTTTCTCGGCTTCGGCATGCCGGCGGGCAGCGCTTCGCTGGGTGAGTTGATCGGTCAGGGCAAGACCAATCTGCAAGCGCCATGGCTGGGCCTGACGGCGTTCTTTGCGCTTGCGCTGATTCTTTCATTGCTCGTGTTCATCGGCGAAGCCTGCCGTGATGCCTTCGACCCGAGGACTTGATATGCGTGAACATCTGATCGAAATACGCGACCTGCGCGTGGCGTTCAAAGGCCAGGAAGTGGTCCACGGCATCGACCTCGACATCCGCCCGGGTGAGTGCCTGGCGCTGGTGGGCGAGTCCGGTTCCGGCAAGTCGGTGACGGCCCACAGCATCCTGCAATTGCTTGATCCGAACATTACGCAGATTGATGGCAGCATCCGCTATGAGGGTGAAGAGTTGCTTGGCGTGCATGAGCGCTATCTGCGGCAATTGCGCGGCAACCGGATCGCGATGATCTTTCAGGAACCGATGAGTTCGCTGAACCCGCTGCACAGCATCGAGCGGCAACTGGGCGAAAGCCTTGCATTGCACAAGGGGCTTGCGGGCGCGGCGGCGCGCAGACGGATTCTGGAGCTTTTGGACCTTGTGGGCATTCAACGCCCCCACGAACGCTTGAAGGCTTACCCCCATCAGCTCTCAGGCGGGCAACGGCAACGGGTGATGATCGCCATGGCGCTGGCCTGCGAGCCGCAGCTGCTGATCGCCGACGAGCCGACCACTGCCCTCGACGTTACCGTGCAACGCAAGATCCTGCTGTTACTCAAGTATCTGCAACAACGACTGGGCATGGCGCTGCTGATCATCAGTCATGACTTGAATCTGGTGCGCACCATCGCCCAGCGGGTGGCAGTGATGCGCGCCGGCGAGATCGTCGAACAAGCAACTTGCGAGCAGTTATTCCGGGCGCCGCAGCATCCCTACAGCATCGAACTGCTCAACGCCGAACCCGGCGGCGAGGCGCTGCAAAGGGGCGGTGCGGAGGATCTGCTGCAAGTGCGCGATCTCAATGTGCGCTTCCGGCTCGGTGGTGGCTGGCTGCGCCGCAAGTCTTGGCTGCACGCGGTCAATGGCATTGATCTGAGCCTGCAACGTGGCCGGACCCTGGGAATCGTCGGTGAATCCGGTTCGGGAAAATCCACCCTCGGGCAGGCGATCCTGCGCCTGATCGATGCCGAGGGCAGTATCCGCTTCGAGGGTGAAGCGCTGGAACATTTGAGCGGCAAACAACTGCGGCCGCTGCGCAAGCGCCTGCAAGTGGTGTTTCAGGACCCGTTCGGCAGCCTCAGTCCGCGCTTGTGCGTGGAGCAGATCATCGCCGAAGGTTTGCAGGTTCACAGTGACTTGAACGCGCAGGAGCGCGAGCAGGCCGTGATCGATGTGTTACGGGACGTAGGACTCGACCCGGCGACACGTCATCGCTATCCCCACGAGTTTTCCGGGGGGCAGCGGCAACGCATAGCCATCGCTCGGGCGCTGGTGCTCAAGCCGGATTTGATTCTGCTGGACGAACCCACTTCGGCACTGGATCGCACGGTGCAGAAACAGATCGTTGCGCTGTTGCGTCGGTTACAGCAGGAACACGGGCTGACGTATTTGTTCATAAGCCATGACCTGGCAGTAGTGCGGGCGCTGGCCCACGACCTGATCGTGATGAAGGATGGCGAGGTGGTGGAGCGAGGGGAGACGGACGAGTTGTTCGGCTCGGCGAAACATCCATATACGCGGGAGTTGCTGGCGGCATCGTTTGCCGGTTCGAACGCCTGAAACGACAAATCCCGCCACAGGGGCGGGATTTGTTTGCAGACTGGCTGCAGTCTTACGCCGGGAACAGCTCGGACAGTTTCATCGACAGCATCATGTCGCCTTCAACGCGCAGCTTGCCGCCCATGAAGGCTTGCATGCCGTCGGTTTCGCCGCTGACGATGCCTTTCAGGGTTTCGCTGTCCAGCACGAGCGTGCAGTTGGCGTCGGCGTTTTCGCCTTCCTGGATGTCGCAAGTGCCGTCTTTGACGATCAGGGCGTAGTGCTTGTCTTCGTCAGTGATGTTGAAACCGAAGATCAGATCCAGACCGGCAGCAGCGGCTGGGTTGAACTTGGCTTGCATTGCTTTTACGGCATCAGCTACGGAGGTCATGGTTCGATCCTTTTTGGTTGATTGCAGCAGGGTCACAGTAATCCGGACTCAGCGAAAAGTGATGAGTTCCGGGGCCTTCAGCAGTTGCAGGTGTGCATGACTGTTGAAGGAAGCCAGAGCCACCTCGCGACCGCGGTACTTCAGCTGGTTGAGCGAGGTGTTGACGATTTGCCAGTTCAGCTCAAAGGCCTGGCGTGCAGGCATTTGCGTAATCAGGTGGAGCAGGGCGGTGATGGTGCCGCCCGAGGTGAAGACCGCGATTTTCTGGGTGTTATCGGCTTGATCGAGTATGCGGTTCAGGCCGGCCTGGACCCGCTCGACAAAACCAAGCCAGCTTTCCAGCCCCGGTGTGTCGTAGGTGCCGGCCAGCCAGCGCTCGATGATCAGGGCGAAGATGCGCTGAAACTCACCACGGTTCTGAGCGGCATTGCGCAGGATTTCCAGTGCTTCGGGTTCTTCGGGCAGCATGGCCGGGAGCAGGGCGCGAATCACTGCGTCGGCGTCGAACTCGTTGAAGGCCGAATCGATTTCCACGGCGGGGACCGGCAGACCGAAAGCGGCGAACTGTTCCAGCGCGCTGTTGGCCGTGTGCTGCTGACGGCGCAGGTCACCGGACAGACAACGGTCGAAGCTGACGCCGAGTTCGGCGAGGTGGCGGCCGAGGATCTCTGCCTGGCGTACACCGGTCGGCGACAGGACGTCATAGTCGTCTGCACCGAAGGAGGCCTGGCCATGTCGAATCAAGTAGATGCTGCCCACGTCCGCGTCATCCCGGTACGTTGAAGGTTGTGGCGAGGTTATGGGGATGGCGTAGAGCTGTCAATGAAAAAACATACGCTTGTTTGAAATGCCCGTTACAGGGCTGTTTCCAGAGGTTTCACGGCTGGCCGCCGGGCGAGTGCATGAGTATGCTGGAGCCAATCCCCGCGCGCGTTTTTCAACGGCGCATCGTTTGAAGGAGTCACTGTGGAGTTTTTGACTGAATACGCCAGTTTCCTGGCCAAGACCGTCACACTGGTCATCGCCATTCTGGTGGTGCTGGCCAGTTTCGCTGCGTTGCGCAGCAAGGGCCGGCGTAAAGCCGCAGGCCAGTTGCAGGTCAGCAAGCTCAACGATTTCTATAAAGGTTTGCGTGAACGCCTGGAGCAGACCCTGCTCGACAAGGAGCAGCTCAAGGCCCTGCGCAAGGGCGAGGCCAAATCCGAGAAGAAACAGAAGAAGCACCCCGAAAGCAAACCCCGGGTGTTCGTGCTGGATTTCGATGGCGACATCAAGGCCTCCGCTACCGAGAGCCTGCGCCATGAAATCACTGCCTTGCTGACCCTGGCCACACCGAAGGACGAAGTCGTCCTGCGTCTTGAAAGCGGTGGCGGTATGGTGCACAGCTATGGTCTGGCGTCGTCGCAACTGGCGCGTATCCGTGAAGCCGGCGTGCCGTTGACCGTATGCATCGACAAGGTGGCGGCCAGCGGCGGCTACATGATGGCGTGCATCGGCGAGAAGATCATCAGTGCGCCATTCGCGATTCTTGGTTCCATCGGCGTGGTTGCGCAGTTGCCCAACGTCAACCGGCTGCTGAAAAAACATGACATCGATTTCGAAGTACTCACCGCTGGCGAATACAAGCGCACCCTGACGGTATTTGGCGAAAACACCGAGAAGGGCCGGGAAAAGTTCCAGGAAGACCTGGACATCACCCATAAGCTGTTCAAGAACTTCGTCGCTCGTTATCGCCCGCAACTGGCGATCGACGAAGTCGCCACCGGTGAAGTCTGGCTCGGCCTCGCGGCGCTGGAAAAACAACTGGTGGACGAACTCAAGACCAGTGACGAGTACCTGGCGGACCGGGCGAAAAACGCCGAGGTCTACCACCTGCACTATGCCGAGCGCAAAAGCCTGCAGGAGCGGATCGGCATGGCGGCCAGCGGTTCGGTGGATCGCGTGTTGCTGAACTGGTGGAGCCGGCTGACTCAGCAACGGTTCTGGTAACGGGTTCTACGCTCGTGTGGAATCTGCCATACGAGCGTATATCAACTTCAACGTATACTTCTGTCGTATATATTTCTTGTATTGTCTTGCATTGTTGTTTTATTGGATGTGAAAACATCAATTAATCCTGCTGTTTTCGAGGTCGCGTAGTCCTTAATCTGATTATTCATTTTTCAGATGACGGTTGTCGGACATGGATGTTAAAGATCGTATTGAAGAAATGCCTGAGATGACGTCAGTCGAACAGGGCATTTTTTTTGAGTTGATGAAACAACAAATGCCGGCCTGGCTGCTTAATGCATCAGCCAATGATCGAGAAAACCTCTATAACAGCCTGAGGTCCAGCTACAAGTCCCGTAAGAACTCGCTCGAACAATTACAGGCATTGAAATCCCCGGAAAGCTTTTGTGCGCCATTGCTGAGCCAGGCCATGTCAGCACGGTTGGGGGAGCCGATCAATGTCGCCGGTGCGCTATTCCAGCATGTGCGCTCGACATCAAGCCTGCTGGGGCTGCGCAAGAAACTGATATTGCCTATAGGCAGAGATCTGTTGAGCGCCGCTTGCGAGAACTTCGAACTGTCCGAAACACGGGCTGACAGTTATCACGAACGCTCCTTGCTTTACATTCCGCAGCGAGTGACCGGGGACGCCAATCGCCTATTGGCCATCGAACCCCATGAGTTCGCAATATTGTGTCGCGAACTGGATCTCGGGAAGCAATACCGTAAACATGTCGAAGCATTGTTTGGTGATGGATCTCGGCCTGCAACGCTTCAGGCTACTTCGATCACGTATTGGCGTGACCGGTTTGAAGTCGACAGGCATATCGCCTATTTGCGCGGGCACATCAGCGCCAATGTTTATCAAGCGCTCGGTTCGGTTGCCGTTTCGCAGCCTGGCAGCAAGACGCTCGATTATCAGAGTCTCGAAATGCTGGGTGTCAAACTGAGAGGGCCCATGGTCATTGGTTCGGTCATGGCGGATTCCGGCGATGCTGATCGTTGCGTCGTTTACCTGCCGCAAGACCCGGATCAGCCGCTGAGGGAGTATGCGTCCTTTCATGACGTCGAGATCGAATTGAGCAAGCGCTTGAGGAGCGCCGACTTCCTGAAGTCATTCATGCGCTTTGTCACGTTGCGGGATCGTCCGACCTTTTTCAACGGCGTGGAGGTACGGTTGTTGAACGTCACGCCTTTGCATCTCCCGTTTGAGACCCCGTATCTGCCACTGACGGTTGTGAGTCCTGAAGGCCGTGCGAAAACAGATCTCTTTCTGGCGCTCTTCGAGCATCGCGCCGCGCAAGTACGTGCCGATGCCAGAATGATGGTGGTCGCTACGGACGATGAGGATGAAAAAACACGTCAGGAAAGGCTGGAGCTCTACGAGTCCATCGGAATCAATGCATTGTTGTTTCTGGTTTCGTTCGTACCGCTTCTGGGAGAGCTCATGTGTGGCGTGGCCGGACTACAGTTGCTCAATGAAGTCTACGAGGGCATTGACAGCTGGGCGCATGGCGATCAGGAGAGTGCGACCGACTACCTGTTCGATACCCTTGAAAATCTGATAGTCATGGCGACGCTTTCCGCTGGTGGTGCTGCCGCAGGCAGAACCTACCGGGCCGTGCGCTCATCAAGTTTCGTACAGAGGCTTCAGCATGTGCCGGTTGCATGGAATGCCCGGCGGCTCTGGAGCCGTGACCTGTCGGCATTTCGTCTGCCGCAAACTGCACCAGGCCTGTTTTCGCCCGATCAGCGAGGCTTGATCCTGCACGGCAACGATCAGTTTCTCAGATTGGGGAATGACGTAATGGCGGTCCATCCGGTGCCGGGCAGCGGCTTGTGGGAGGTCGGCAGTCCGTTCCGCTCGGCCCGATACAGGCCGCAGCTCGAGACCAATGGGTTCGGAGCATGGCGACATCAAAGCGAATCGCCACAGGATTGGGATTCGCTCACGCTGTTTCGTCGCATGGGGTATCGCGAAGAAACCCTGCCGGATGAGCGCGTCTTGCAAATCCTCGCCGCCAGCAATGTCGACGAGCCCGTGATGCGTCAGGTGATCATTAACTGCAGCAGACCCCCGGCGATACTGACGGACGCCGTTCGGCGCTTTCAGGCGGACGCTGATGCAGGGCGATTCATGGCGTCTGTGGCGTCATCTTCGCCCACACGGCTGGCAGACGCGGACCTGCAATTGTATCTGCTGACATCCGAGGGAGAATGGCCGCAGGATCTCATGATCGTTGTCAGGGATACCCAGGCAATCGAAGTCGCACGGTACGGTGCGCTCAATGCTTCTCGAACCGTGGCGATCACGCAGGAGGACGTGCAAAAAGGGGCGTTCCATGTTCCGTTGCTGGCGGCACTGAACGAGAGCGAACGCTTGCATCTGTTGGGGGAGGCGAGCGAAGACCCGGGCGTTCAGGCCACATTGCTGACCTCGCACATTGGCGAACTGGCGCTGTTTCAGCGAATGGCGCTGATGGACCGCCTGTATCGTCGGGCGGACCTTATCGAACGGCCACAGGCCGAGCCGATCCGCAAGGCATTCGCGAAGCTGCCGGCCAGTGTCGCCGATGAATTGGTACGCCACGCTGATGCCAGCGAATGGCAGCAGCTTGAGTCTGGCAAGGTGCCGCTGCGACTGGCCGAAGAGGCGCGACGGTATCAACAGATTTTGCGTCTGAATCGTGCCTGCGAAGGGTTGTACCTCGACGCCGCCAGTGGTCGGGACGTGAACCAGTTGATCCTTGATACCTTGACTCATCTGCCGGGCTGGCCTGCTGATGTATTCATAGAGATTCGCGATTGGGCTGTACATGGCGAGGAAAACGCGTGTGTTGGCCCGCGTGATGCACGTTACAAGGTTTTTATCGAAACCTGTGCAGACCGATATGAGGGTCTGGGCACTGAGGAGAATCTCGTATCCAGCTCATTGACACGCACCCGTACAGATTTTTTTCGGGTTCTTTGGGAAAGTCTCCCTGTGCACAGTCGTCGTGCATTGGGGGCCGAGGCGGGAGCTGATGAATTGCGCCGCAAGATCACCTCTCTGGCGCTGGAGCGGCGCACGCAAGTCAACACCGTGTCGGGGAGCACAAGGGTCGCCGTGCGTTATCGCTCGCCCATGGGGTTGGCGGATCGACGAATCGAGCTCTCCCGTCCGCTGACGGCGGACTCAGCGACGGTAACGCGCCGGTCTGCCGTCCTGCTGCAACGCGCTCGTGAGCTGTATCCCTCATTTTCGTCCGTACAGATCGATCAGTTTCTGGCGACTCTGGACAGCGATGAGGTGGTAGCCATCAGGACACTGGAGCACGTGCGAGAACAATACCAGGCGTTGCTCCAAGCGCTGGAGCGCTGGACTCACCGCAACTCCTATTACCAGGTGGGCGATGGACCCAGGCAACAGGTGCCCACCCGGAACAAGGCACGGGCGACACGTGCGATATTGCGCGCCTGGCGCCGGGAATCATGCGTGTCCACGGCCACCGGCCTCGTTTCACATCGCTTGGCATTCGACGCGATGCCTTTGGGCGACATGCCGGTCATGATTGGCGACTTCAGCCATGTCGACGCGTTGCACATGCGTGCCGTGGGAGCCGGTGCCGGGCTGAACAGCTTCCTGCACAGTTTTCCGGGTTTGCGCATGTTGAGCCTGGCCGGCAATGAACTGACGCGCATTCCCCGTGCGATTGAAACAATGCCCGGGCTGAGGGTGCTGGATCTGAGTGACAACCGGATCCGGTTGATTGATCAGTCCCCGAATGCTCTGGCCCCTCTTGACCATTTGCAGTCGCTGGATCTAAGTTTCAATCCGATGCTGGGCCGCCCGCCGCGGATCGCTTCGCTGCGCAGACTGCGTCACTTGGGGTTGCGAGAAACCGGCATCAGCGAGTGGCCGGCCGACATGGAGGGGCTGACGGCTCTGGAGACCCTCGATCTGCGCGACAATCGAATCGTCGACATTCCCGGGGCCGTGTTCAATGCGCCTGAGGTGTTGAACAGAGGAACCAACGCCGATGGCAATCCGTTATCGGCCACGAGCCTGCAGGCGATTGCCGCCTATCAGCAATCCCGGGGAATCAACCTGGGGGTCATCACTTCTGAGTATGTGAGTGCAGCGCGCTCGCCGTCCGAAGGCACAAGCTCGGATTGGGTGACCGGCTTGCCTGCAGTAAAGGTTTCCCGGGTGAAAGAGGTCTGGTCGGCGCTGTCCGCCGATCCGCAATCCAGGCCTTTTTTCGAGGCCCTGTTGCTATTGCGTGGCACTGCCGATTATTCACGCTCACTGGGTCAGCTGACTCAGCGAGTCTGGTCAGTGCTGGAGGCTGCGTGCGAGGACGACAGGCTTCGTCGTACGCTCTTTCGTATGGCCAGGTCTGGCCGAGTAAGCACGGCCAATGCTGCTGAGGTTTTCAGCGATCTCGAAGTCAGAGTCCTGTGTTCAAGGGCGGCAGCGGATCATACCGCTGCCGAGTCGCTGGAAGGGCGCCTGATCCGACTGCTGCGAGGGCGGTTTCGATTACAGGAGGTCGAACGACAAGCCTCGATGGACGCTGCTCATCGAGCCCGGTCGGGTTCGTTCACACGCGAGCAGGCAATGGAACTGAGTCTGCTTTACCGGGTGCGGCTGGCGAACCGCCTGGAGCTGCCGGCTCAGCCCGATGCTTTGAATGTGCAACTTGAGGTCGAGGTCTCTGACGCGCAGATCAATCGGGTGTATCGCAAGGTCGCCACGGCTGAACAGACTTCGCAACTGCCGCAGTCGATGAGCAGCGAGGAATTCTGGTCTGAATACTTGATGACGACCCATGAAGAGGAGTTTTCCGTTGCCCTTGAACGCTGTGCGGCGTCCATGGCACAACTGGAACGGCACAATGAACTGTCCCGTGAAGTCGCGTCGCGGCAAGTGATGGCGATAATGGACAATCTGAGAAATGAAAATCAGCAGGTGCGGTTACGCTTGACCCACGAAGCATTGACCCGAAACCCGGGCCTGTCATTGCTGGACGGTGAGGGGAATGGCCGATTGGGGGGCGCTAGGCATTAAGTGCATGCCCCCGGACCTGCTGTTGCAGGTCCGGGGGCATGATCGTCAGCGGCGACGGAACAGCGGCAGCGGTTCGTCGGTGGCGGCCTGATAGGTCACCGAGAAGTCCTTGAGGCTTTCCAGTGCATCGTAAGGGTCTTTGTCTGCGCGCAGGGCGAAGGCATCGAAGCCGCAACGGCGCATGTAGAACAGCTGGTCGCGCAGCACGTCGCCAATCGCTCGCAACTCGCCTTTGAAACCATAGCGGTCACGCAGCAGGCGGGCGTTGGAGTAGTTGCGGCCATCAGTGAATGCCGGGAAGTTCAGGGCAATCACCTGGAACTGGTCCACGTCATCGCCGATTTCCTCGGCTTCTTCGTCAGCGTCCAGCCACACACCCAGACCGCCATCGCGGGCCTTGAGCATGCGGGCGTGCTCACGCCACAGCTGCAACGGGACGATCAGGTCGTCGCAGTTGCTGATTTCGTCGATGTTGAAATCTTTGGGCAGCAGGTGCCAGGTTTCGTCGACGACCTCGTTGTTTTTAATGATTCGCTGCATAGACGCGTTCCTTGAAGAGGTCGATGCCAATACGCTGATAAGTGTCGATGAAGCGTTCGTCTTCGGTCCGTTGTTCCACGTACACGTCGATCAGCTTCGAGATCACGTCCGGCATGTCTTCCTGAGCGAACGACGGGCCGAGGATCTTGCCCAGGCTGGCGTCACGACTGGCGCTGCCACCGAGCGAGACCTGGTAGAACTCTTCACCTTTCTTGTCCACGCCGAGAATGCCGATATGGCCGACGTGGTGGTGACCGCAGGCGTTCATGCAGCCCGAGATGTTCAGGTCCAGTTCGCCGATGTCGAACAGATAGTCCAGGTCGTCGAAACGGCGCTGGATCGATTCGGCGATCGGGATCGACTTGGCGTTGGCCAGAGAGCAGAAGTCGCCACCGGGGCAGCAGATGATGTCGGTCAGCAAGCCGATGTTCGGCGTGGCGAAACCACCTTCACGCAGTTCGCCCCACAGGGTGAACAGCTGGCTCTGCTCGACGTCGGCCAGAATGATGTTCTGCTCGTGGGAGGTGCGCAGTTGACCGAAGCTGTAGCGGTCGGCCAGATCGGCGACGGCGTCGAGCTGTTTGTCGGTGATATCGCCCGGAGCAACACCGGTCGGCTTCAGGGACAGGGTCACGGCCACGTAGCCCGGTTTTTTGTGCGCCAGGGTGTTGCGGGCGCGCCAGCGGGCGAAACCCGGGTGTTCCTTGTCGAGGGCTGCCAGTTCGGCGTCTTGATTGCTCAGCGCCTTGTAGTCCGGATCGACGAAATGTTTGGCGACACGATGCACTTCAGCTTCGGTCAGGGTGGTCTGGCCGCCTCGCAGGTGTTCCATTTCGGCGTCGACTTTCTGGGCGAATACTTCCGGTGTCAGCGCCTTGACGAGGATCTTGATCCGCGCCTTGTATTTGTTGTCACGACGGCCGTAGCGGTTGTAAACCCGCAGAATCGCGTCGAGGTAGCTCAACAGGTCCTGCCACGGCAGGAATTCGTTGATGAACGCGCCGACCACCGGAGTACGGCCCAGGCCGCCGCCGACCAGCACGCGGAAACCAAGCTCGCCCGCGGCGTTGTGGACGGGTTCAAGGCCGATGTCGTGAACTTCGATGGCCGCACGGTCAGACGTCGAGCCATTGACGGCAATCTTGAACTTACGCGGCAGGTAAGCAAACTCCGGGTGGAAGGTCGTCCACTGACGGACGATTTCGCACCACGGACGTGGGTCGATCAACTCGTCGGCCGCGACACCGGCGAACTGGTCGGTGGTGACGTTGCGCAGGCAGTTGCCGCTGGTCTGGATCGCGTGCATCTGCACGGTGGCCAGTTCCGCGAGGATGTCCGGGATGTCTTCGACCGCCGGCCAGTTGAACTGCACGTTCTGGCGAGTACTGATGTGGGCGTAGCCCTTGTCGTAGTCGCGGGCAATCTTCGCCATCATGCGCATCTGACGCGAGGTCAGTTGGCCGTAAGGCACCGCCACCCGCAGCATCGGCGCGAAGCGCTGGATGTACAGGCCATTTTGCAGGCGCAGGGGGCGGAATTCTTCTTCGCTCAGCTCACCTGCCAGATAGCGTCGGGTCTGATCACGGAACTGCTTGACGCGGTCCTCGATGATCCGCTGATCGTACTCGTCGTATACGTACATATAAGTCCTGTTCTCAGGCTTTGGGCTACTCGGAAAACGCTGCGTTTTCGCTTGCTGGAGTCCGATGGTGCCTCGGCAATTACGCGCGCACGGCCGCGCACTCCCTAATGGAGCCGGGGCAATATACCCGTTTGCAGTTATGCGCAAAAGTGATGTTTGAGTATATGTAAAGAACCAAATTGACTAACGAGAATCAGTGTCAGCTAACCCACATTTGTCGTGCGGACAATCATCGTCTTAACTGTGGTCGAGTCTTTCTGCAATCACCGATAAAACCGACAAGAGGCGATGCAATGAGCAACCCAACCAAAGCAAGGAAAAGCGATAGCAGCGTCGATGCCTGGGCCATTCTGTTCCTGATCATTCTGGTCGTCGGGACAGCGGTATTCTGGGTCAGTCATCAATAAACGACTTGTCCGGGCCCCGTTTGCGACGACTGTCCGACAAAAAACGGGATCAAGCGCCAATGGCCACTGGTTCGATGGCTATAATGCGTGGCCATTTTTCCTTGGGCCCGGATGATTCATGTTGAAGATTTTGCAACTGATCCTGCTGCTGTTCGGCGCGGTTTTCGGATCATGCGTGCGTGCAGAGTCTGTCCTGTTCCTCAACCCGGGTTCGACGCAGGAAGCGTTCTGGGTCAGTTATTCGCAATTCATGCAGGCGGCGGCCCGGGATCTGGGCATCGATCTGCAAATTCTTTATGCCCAGCGCCAGCCGGAATTGACGCTGGCCCAGGCGCGACTGGCGTTGCAGGGGCCAAGCCGACCCGATTATCTGGTCTTCGTCAATGAGCAGTACGTCGCCCCTCAGATCATGCGTATGGCCTACAACAGCGGTGTGAAGCTGTTCATCGTCAATGCTGCGCTCACGCCTAACCAGCAAGCGCTGGTCGGTGAACGGGCTGACCGCATCGGCAGTCTGGTGCCCAATGACGAAGAGGGTGGTTATCTGATGATGAAGGAGCTGATTCGCCTTCATCCCGCGGTGGCGCCCGGCGACACCATTGAGTTGCTGGCGTTCTCCGGCCTGAAAATCACGCCGTCGTCGCAATTGCGAGAGAAAGGCATGCAACGGGCGCTGGCCGAACATCCTCAAGTGCGTCTGCGGCAACTGGTTTACGGCGGCTGGAAGCAGCAACGTGCCTACGAGCAGGCCAGGCAATTGCTGGTTCGGTATCCCGACGTATCGCTGGTGTGGGCGGCCAATGATGAAATGGCGTTCGGTGCGATGCGGGCCTTTACCGAGGCCGGCAAGGTGCCCGGCAAGGATGTGTTGTTCAGTGCGGTCAACACGTCGCCGGCCGCTTTGCAGGCGGTGGTGGACGGCCGTTTGAGCGCCTTGCTTGGCGGACACTTCACGCTGGGCGGCTGGGCTTTGGTGGAACTGCACGATTATGAGCAGGGCGTCGATCTGAATCAGTACGGAGGCCGTGACCGGCAGGTCCCTTTGCTGCAACTGATCGATAAAAAGCACGCGCAGCAAATGCTCGACATGGGGGCGTCACCGGACTACGGCGTGCACTTTCGCAAGCTCTCGGCGAAGGGCCGCCCGGCCTCGTACCGCTATCCGTTCAACCTGCAAACCCTGATGCACTGAGGCTGTTCAGGCGCCCGCCAGATGCACCACCAATTGCACGATGCCGAACAGTGTCAGGGCGAACACGGCCGTGAACGCAATGCCCAGGAAGATGAAGTGGCTGGGCTTTCCATGGGTGAAATCCCTTGCCCGGTTCTTGCCGCTCTGAACCCCGAATGCTGCCGCCATGACGCTGTGCAGCATTTGCCAGAAGGTCGGAGGCTTGTTGTCGACTGGATCGTCCATAAATCCCTCGTCTGCCGTGTGTGTCAGACAAGCATAGTCAACCCATGAAAAAAGACCGCAGCCTGCGGGGCAGGCTGCGGTCTTTTGTTCCGGCTCTGGGTTAGTTGTCGTAACCCAGGTTCGGCGCCAGCCAGCGCTCGGTCAGGCTCAGTTCCTGGCCTTTGCGTGAGGTGTAGCTCTGGACCTGATCCTTGTCGATCTTGCCCACGGCGAAGTACTGCGCCTGCGGATGGGCAAAGTACCAGCCGCTGACCGCTGCCGCCGGGAACATCGCGTAGTGCTCGGTGAGGAACACGCCGCTGCGGCCGGCGCGCATTTCCTGGGCTTCGGGATCGAGCAGGGCGAACAGGGTGGCCTTCTCGGTATGATCCGGGCACGCCGGGTAGCCCGGGGCAGGGCGAATGCCGGAATACTGCTCTTTGATCAACGCTTCGTTGTCGAGGGCTTCATCCTTGGCGTAACCCCAGTGCTCTTTACGCACCTGCTGGTGCAGCCATTCGGCGCAGGCTTCGGCCAAGCGGTCAGCCAGGGCCTTGACCATGATCGAGTTGTAATCGTCGCCAGCGTCCTGATAAGCCTTGGCCACTTCTTCGGCGCCGATCCCGGCGGTGGTGATGAAACCACCGACGTAGTCGGTCACTTCGCTGTCCTTCGGCGCGACGAAGTCGGCCAGGGAGAAGTTCGGCTTGCCGTCGGTCTTGATGATCTGCTGACGCAGGTGATGCAGGCGGGCCAGTGGCTTGCCGTCATCGCCGTACAGTTCGATATCGTCGTCGTGCACCTGATTGGCCGGCCAGAAACCGAACACCGCACGGGCGCTGATCAGCTTCTCGTCGATCAGCTTGGTCAGCATCTCGCGGGCGTCCTTGTACAGCGAGGTTGCCGCTTCACCGACGACTTCGTCCTCGAGGATGCGCGGGAACTTGCCGGCCAGGTCCCAGGAGATGAAGAACGGCGTCCAGTCGATGTACTCGGCCAGGACGTTGAGGTCGATGTTGTCCAGCACACGGGTGCCGGTGAAGGTTGGTTTGACCGGTGTGTAGGACGCCCAGTCGAACTGCGGTTTTTTCGCGATCGAGGCGGCGTAGCTCAGCCGTTCGGTACGGGCGCTGCGATTGGAGGTGCGTTCACGCACGTCGATGTACTCTTCGCGGGTCTTCTCGACGAAACCAGCCTTGAGTTCCTTGGACAGCAACTGCGTCGCCACGCCTACGGCGCGGGAAGCGTCGGTGACGTAGACCACGGCATCGTTGCTGTACTTTGGCTCGATCTTCACCGCCGTGTGTGCCTTGGAGGTGGTCGCGCCGCCGATCATCAGCGGCAAGTGGAAGTCCTGGCGCTGCATCTCGCGGGCCACGTGGACCATCTCATCCAGCGACGGAGTGATCAGGCCGGACAGGCCGATGATGTCGCATTTCTCTTCGCGGGCCACCTGCAGGATCTTCTCCGCCGGCACCATCACGCCGAGGTCGACGATGTCGTAGCCGTTGCAGCCCAGCACCACGCCGACGATGTTCTTGCCGATGTCGTGCACGTCGCCTTTCACGGTGGCCATCAGGATCTTGCCCTTGGCTTCCGGCTTGTCGCCTTTTTCCAGCTCGATGAATGGAATCAGGTGGGCCACGGCCTGTTTCATCACGCGGGCGGACTTCACCACCTGCGGCAGGAACATTTTGCCGGCGCCGAACAGGTCGCCGACAATGTTCATGCCCGCCATCAACGGGCCCTCGATCACTTCGATCGGGCGAGCGAAGGACTGGCGGGATTCTTCGGTGTCTTCGACGATATGGGTAGTGATGCCCTTGACCAGTGCGTGCTCCAGACGCTTGTTGACGTCCCAGCTGCGCCATTCTTCGGTCTCGGCTTCCTTGACGCTGCCGTCGCCCTTGTACTTGTCGGCGATGGCGAGGAGGGCGTCGGTGCCTTCCGGCGTGCGGTTGAGGATCACGTCTTCAACGGCGTCGCGCAGTTCTTGCGGGATCTGGTCGTAGATTTCCAGCTGACCGGCGTTGACGATACCCATGGTCAGGCCGGCGCGGATCGCGTACAGCAGGAACACCGAGTGGATCGCCTCACGCACCGGGTTGTTGCCGCGGAACGAGAACGACACGTTGGACACGCCGCCGGAGCTCAGGGCATACGGCAGCTCGTCGCGGATGTAGGCGCAGGCGTTGATGAAGTCCACAGCGTAGTTGTTGTGTTCTTCGATACCGGTGGCCACGGCGAAGATGTTCGGGTCGAAGATGATGTCTTCAGGCGGGAAGCCGACTTCGTTGACCAGAATATCGTAGGAGCGTTTGCAGATCTCTTTCTTGCGCGCTTCGGTGTCGGCCTGGCCGGCTTCGTCGAACGCCATCACTACAACTGCCGCGCCGTAACGCTTGCACAGCTTGGCGTGATGGATGAACTGCTCGACGCCTTCTTTCATGCTGATCGAGTTGACGATGCCCTTGCCCTGAATGCATTTGAGGCCGGCTTCGATCACGTCCCATTTCGAGGAGTCGATCATGATCGGTACGCGGGAGATGTCCGGTTCACCGGCAATCAGATTGAGGAAGGTCACCATGGCCTTCTTCGAATCGAGCATCCCTTCGTCCATGTTGATATCGATCACCTGGGCGCCGGCCTCGACCTGCTGCAGGGCGACTTCCAGGGCTTCGGTGTAGTTGTCTTCACGGATCAGGCGGGCGAATTTCGCGGAACCGGTGATGTTGGTCCGCTCGCCGACGTTGACGAACAACGAGCTGCGATCGATGGTGAACGGTTCCAGACCCGACAGGCGGCAGGCCTTTGGAATGTCCGGAATCTGCCGTGGCGCGTAACCGGCGACGGCTTTGGCGATGGCTTCGATGTGGCCCGGGGTGGTGCCGCAGCAACCGCCGACAATATTGAGAAAACCGCTCTGGGCGAATTCTTCGATGACCTTGGCGGTGTCCACCGGCAGTTCGTCGTACTCGCCGAATTCGTTTGGCAGGCCAGCGTTCGGGTGCGCCGAGACGTGGGTGCTGGCCTTGTCCGACAGCTCTTCCAGGTACGGACGCAGTTCACGGGCGCCGAGGGCGCAGTTCAGACCGACCGAAATCGGCTTGGCGTGAGCCACGGAGTTCCAGAACGCTTCGGTGGTCTGGCCCGAGAGGGTCCGGCCGGAAGCGTCGGTGATGGTGCCGGAGATCATGATCGGCAATTCGATGTGCAGCTCTTCGAACACGCCTTGCACGGCGAAGATCGCAGCCTTGGCGTTGAGGGTGTCGAAGATGGTTTCGATCAGGATCAGGTCGGCGCCGCCTTCGATCAGGCCTTTGGTGGCTTCGGTGTAGTTCTCCACCAGCTCATCGAAGGTGACGTTGCGGTAGCCCGGGTTGTTGACGTCCGGCGACAACGAGCAGGTGCGACTTGTAGGACCGAGCACGCCGGCGACGAAGCGCGGCTTGTCCGGGTTCTCGGCGGTCTTGGCGTCGGCGACCTTGCGCGCCAGTCGTGCGCCTTCTACGTTGAGTTCGTAGGCCAGCTCTTCCATGCCGTAGTCGGCCATGGAAATGCGGGTGGCGTTGAAGGTGTTGGTCTCCAGGATGTCGGCACCGGCATCCAGGTAGGCTTTCTCGATACCGCCGATCACGTCGGGACGGGTAATGACCAACAGGTCGTTGTTACCCTTGACGTCGGTCGGCCAGTCGGCGAAACGCTTGCCGCGATAATCCTGCTCTTCGAGCTTGTAGCTCTGGATCATCGTGCCCATACCGCCATCGAGTATCAGGATGCGCTCTTTGAGGGCTTGCTTGAGAGCTTGAAGGCGGACGCTGCGATCGGACATTGGGACTACTCGAAAAGACCATGACGAAGGAGCGGGATCATAACAAACCTGTGCGGATTTAGAGCATGTGGCGCTTTTGCATGAATATCGCTCATGTTGGCACGGGCGTCATAACGGTAGAATCGCGGCGTTTTTTATTCAGGATCAGGATCAGGGAAATGTCGTACCGCGTCGTCAGCATGGTGTTGCTGTTTTTGAGCTTTGGCGCGGCGGCGCAAAGTCCTGCGATCTCGCCTTCCATTTCTTACACTCGCGACATCCAGCCGATCTTCACCGAGAAGTGCGTGGCCTGCCACGCGTGCTACGACTCCGCCTGCCAATTGAACCTGGGCAGCGGTGAGGGCGCGGCCCGGGGCGCAAGCAAAATGCCGGTCTACGACGGCGAGCGCACTCAGGCGGCGCCGACCACGCGGCTGTTCTACGACGCTTTTGGCAAGCGTGCCTGGCAGCAGAAAGACTTCTATTCTGTGCTCGACGCCCAGGGCAGTCAGGCGGCGCTGATGGCGCGCATGCTGGAGCTGGGGCACAAAACGCCACTGACTCCCAATGCCAAACTGCCGGAAGACATCGTCCTCGGTCTGCAGCGGGAAAACATGTGCGCGATGCCTGTCGAATTTGACGGCTATGCCGGTGCTCACCCGAAAGAGGGCATGCCGCTGGCGGTGACCGGCCTGTCCGATCAGCAATATCAGACGTTGCAGCGCTGGCTGGCGTCCGGCGCGCCGATCGATGAGCAAGGCCTGGCGCCGAGCGCCAAGGAAGCGCTGCAGATCGTGCAGTGGGAAAACCTGCTCAACCAGCCAGGGGCGCGGGAAAGTCTGGTCGGGCGCTGGTTGTTCGAACACTGGTTTCTGGCGCACATCTACTTCAAGGACGGTGAGCCGGGGCATTTCTTCCAGTGGGTGCGTTCGCGCACGCCGACCGGCCAGCCGATCGATCTGATTGCTACCCGCCGTCCGAATGACGACCCGGGCACCCAGGTGTATTACCGCCTGTGGCCGGTGCAGGGCGTGATCGTGCACAAGACCCACATCACTTATCCGCTGAGTGCGGCGAAGATGGCGCGGGTCAAAAGCCTGTTCTACAACGGCAATTGGCAGGTGCATGCGTTGCCGGGTTACGGGCCGCAGAGCCGGGCCAATCCGTTCGCGACCTTCGAGGCGATTCCGGCGCAGGCGCGGTATCAGTTCATGCTCGATAACGCCGAATACTTCGTGCGTACATTTATTCGCGGCCCGGTGTGCCGTGGGCAGATCGCAACCGACGTGATCCGCGACAACTTCTGGGCGCTGTTCCAGGCGCCGGAACATGACCTGTACATCACCGACCCGAATTATCGCGGCCAGGCCACACCGTTGCTGGCGATGCCGGGGCAGAACGACGATGTCGGCAGCGTCCTGAGCCTGTGGCACGACTATCGCAACAAGCGCAACAAGTACGAAGCCCTGCGCCGGGACAGCTACGCCGAACTGCCGGCGCCGAGCTGGTCGACCCTGTGGGCGGGTAACGACAATGCGCTGCTGAGTATCTTCCGCCACTTCGACAGCGCCTCGGTGACCAAAGGCCTGATCGGTGAAGTGCCACAAACCATGTGGCTGTTCGACTATCCGCTTTTGGAACGCACTTACTACCAGTTGGCAGTCAACTTCGATGTGTTCGGCAACGTCTCCCATCAGGCGCAGACACGGCTGTACTTCGACTTGATCCGCAATGGCGCCGAACAGAACTTCCTGCGCCTGATGCCGGCCGATTCCCGCGAGGATTACCTCGACGATTGGTATCAGAGCAGCGGCCAGTTCAAGATGTGGCTGGATTACGAGTCCATCGACGACGACAAGCCAACCGCGCTGAAACTCGACGAAAAAGACCCGAAACACGATTTCGCCATGCAGTTGCTCGCTCGCTACGGCGACCTCAACGCGCGGCCCGATCCGATCAACCGCTGCGTGGATGCCTACTGCTCGCGGCCGAACATCGACCCGGCGCTGCAAAACGCCGAACAGGCCCTGAGCCGCCTGACGGCGCGTCCTGCAGCCGGTCTGAAGGTGATCGATCAATTGCCGGAAGCGACGATGCTGCGCATCGAAACCCGCAGCGGCAAGCGTGAGGTCTACAGCCTGCTGCGCAACCGCGCCCACAGCAACGTGGCGTTCCTGCTCGGTGAATCGCTGCGCTATCAGCCGGGGCTCGATACCCTGACCATTTATCCGGGCGTGCTCAGCAGTTATCCGAACTTCATGTTCAACATCCCGGCGGATCAGGTTCCGGCGTTTGTCGATGCCATGGAAAGCGCCAAGGATGCACCGCAGTTCGAGAAGATCGTCGAACGCTGGGGCATTCGTCGCAGCCATCCGCAGTTCTGGTTCTATTTCCATGACCTGAGCCAGTACATCCACGAAACCGACCCGGTGGAAGAGGGCGTGCTGGATATGAACCGGTACGAGAATCTTTGATCGTTTGATCGACGGCCGCTGTCCCAATCCTGTGTAGGACGGGATCGGGAGCGCCATCGATGTTGATTTCAGTGCAGGCCCTGCGAGCGCTCGCCGCGTGGGCGGTGGTCTGCCATCACTTCATGCAGATTTTCTTCGACTTCAAGGCGCGCGGGCCGATAGGGCAGCTGTTCATCGACAAAGGCGCGGTGGGCGTCGATATCTTTTTCGTGATCAGTGGGCTGGTGATTTTTCTGTCCACCGAAGGGAAGGCGCTGCCACCGGCGCGGTTTCTGCTGTATCGACTGTTTCGCATTGTCCCGGCGTATTGGCTCTACACCGTGCTGATGGCATTACTGGTGGTGTTTACCCAACCGCTGCTGCCGGATCAGACGGTGGACTGGCGTCATTTGCTCCTGTCGTTGCTGTTTATCCCGACGGAAAACCCCGGCGGCTACGGGATCTATCCGACCCTGAATGTCGGCTGGACACTCAATTATGAAATGTTGTTCTACGTGCTGTTTGCATGGGCATTGCTGTTCCGGTTGAACGTCCGCTTGCTGGTGGTTGGTGCGTTGCTGTTCACCGTGTGCCAGGCCTGGACCGGGTTTGGCTGGGTCAGTGAGTTCTATCGTTCGGATATCGTCTATGAATTTCTGCTCGGCATCGGTATCGGCATGCTGTATCGCAGGGGCTGGATCGGACAGGGTTTGTGGATGGCGCTGACGGTGATCGGCGCGGCGTTACTGGCTATCTATTATCTGCCGCCATCGCCCCGGTTGCTGAACTGGGGCGTTCCAAGTGCGGTGCTGGTCATGGCGTGTATGGCGCTGGAGCGGCATGTCGAACGCAACCGTGTGCTCAAGCTGCTGGGCGACTGTTCCTACTCGGTTTATCTGATGCATGTTCTGGTGTTATCTGCTGGCGGATTTCTGGCACATCGCTATGGGATCAATCCATATTTGATGTTCCTCCTGTGTGCCGTGGCGATTGGCGTGGGCTCCTGGTTGAGTTATCAATGGGTAGAAAAGCGCAGTTATCAATGGCTTAGAACGCGAATCGACGGCAAACCAGCGGATTAGGCGATTGCGAACTATTCCTACGTAAATACTGGGACTTTGTGCCGCGCGCCGATTGGCGTAAACTCCGCCCAAGCCTGCGAGGAGTTTCCATGACCGCTATTACCATTACCGACGCCGCCCATGATTACCTGGCCGATCTGCTGTCCAAGCAGAACACCCCGGGCATCGGCATCCGCGTTTTCATCACCCAGCCTGGCACCCAGTACGCCGAAACCTGCATTGCCTATTGCAAGCCGGGCGAAGAGAAACCTGAAGACACAGCGCTGGGGCTGAAAAGCTTCACTGCCTACATCGACTCGTTCAGCGAAGCGTTCCTCGACGATGCCGTCGTCGACTACGCCACCGACCGCATGGGCGGCCAGCTGACCATCAAGGCACCAAACGCCAAGGTTCCGATGGTCAACGCCGACAGCCCGATCAACGAGCGCATCAACTATTACCTGCAAACCGAAATCAACCCGGGGCTCGCCAGCCACGGCGGTCAGGTCAGCCTGATCGATGTGGTTGAAGACGGCATTGCCGTGCTGCAGTTCGGCGGCGGTTGCCAAGGCTGCGGCCAGGCGGACGTGACCCTGAAGGAAGGCATCGAACGCACCTTGCTCGAGCGCATTCCGGAGCTCAAGGGCGTTCGCGACGTGACCGACCACACGCAGAAAGAAAACGCCTACTACTAAGGCGTTCGCTGCGGCATAAAAAACGGCGCCCCGTGAGCGCCGTTTTTTATGGTCGATACAAATGTGCATGCCCCGCGCGATACAGTGACGATTCACTGAAGTGATCGCTGCCCAACACCCGGCCGACCAGAATCAGTGCTGTACGCCGAAAGCCCTTGTCGGCAACCTTTTCGGCAATGTCCTCCAGCGTCCCGACGACCCAATCCTGATCCGGCCAGGTCGCCCGGTGGATCACGGCGATCGGGCAGTCCGCGCCATAGTGCGGCAGCAACTCGGCGAGGATCTTCTCCAGATGATTGACCCCCAGATGAATCGCCATGGTCGCCGCGTGCTGCGCCAGGTTGCCCAGTTCTTCGCCGGCAGGCATCGCAGTCTTGTCCGCATAACGGGTCAGGATCACGCTTTGCGAGATGTCCGGCAGGGTGAGTTCGGCGCCCAGTAGCGCGGCGCAGGCGGCGGTTGCCGTTACACCGGGGATGATTTCGAACGGGATTTGCAGCTCGCGCAGATAACGAATCTGCTCGCCGATGGCACCATACAGGCCCGGATCGCCCGAATGTACTCGCGCCACATCCTGGCCCTTGGTGTGGGCGGTCTTGATCAGGTCGATGATCTGTTCCAGATGCAGTTCGGCGCTGTTGACTACGGTTTCAGCCGAATGACCTTCCAGCACCGCCGCCGGCACCAGTGAACCAGCGTAGATGATCACCGGGCAGCTGCGGATCAGCCGCTGGCCTTTGACGGTGATCAATTCCGGATCGCCGGGGCCGGCGCCGATGAAGTAAACGGTCATCGTTGGATCCTGTGAAAGTAGGGTAGGTCGAGGCTTCAAGAGCGCTTCAGATGAAGAACGCTCATGATCGAAAGCGGGGATTATCGGAAATTTACGCTGCGCCGGCCAATGCCAGTGTGGCCTGGGCGTATTTTTGCCGGGATATCAGCAGTTTTGCCGGGGCTTGAATCAGCTGTTCGGCGAGCGCCAATGCAGCGCTTTCCGCCACGCCGTAGCAACCGGTGCGTTCGAAGGCGATCTGTGAATGGTGACTCAGTCGTTGCTGATAACTGGCCAGTTCTTCGCTGCTGAAGTACAGCAACGGCAGCGCCAGTTGAGCCGCCAGTTCCTGCAGGCCGGGTTCGTCGCGTTTCAAGTCGATGCTGGCCAAAGCCTTGACCGCTTCGAGTTCGATGCGATGGGCCTGTAAGGCCTGGTCGAGCAAGGCGCGCAGCGTACTGGCCGGGCAGCCGCGCTGGCAGCCCAGGCCGACCACCAGGGTCGGCGCTGCGCTGTCATCGGTCATGCGTGGTATTGACCATCGCTTTTGCGGCGGAACAACCAGGCGCTGATCAGGCCGAGGGCCAGCCAGAACGCCACGTTGGTCAGCTGCGAAGCGATTTTGAACTGGGCTTCCAGTGCTACCGGAGCAAGCATCGAGTGCACTTCCGGTTGCGGAGCGCCGATCACGTGCGGCACAGCAAGGATCGCTACGCCGAGGATCTTCAGCAGCCAGTTGCCACCGAACGCGATCAACGCCAGGCCGACAGCGGTTGACGCGGCGGTGCCGATCCACCACATCTGGCGCGATGCCAGGTCGGCGGCGGCGGTGCCCGGCAGCTCGGGCGGCAGGCCCAGTGTCGGGGCGAGCACGAAAGTCGCATAACCGGCCAGCCCCCAGAGCAGGCCTTGCGAGGTCTTGGTCGGCGCACGCAGGGTGTACAGACCGGCCAGCATCAGGGCGAAACCCACGGCAACGACCAGATTGCCGCCGGTGGTGGAAACCACTCGCTGCCAGCCGTCTTTCGGCTCCCAGGCTTCGGCATCGTGGGTGTGGGCGGCGGTACCGGAGGCGTGTTCGTGGACTTCGGCCACCGGTTCGGCTTTCTCGAAGGTCTCGGCCTGAAGAATCAGCGGCGATACCCAGAAGCTTTGCAGCAACGTCAGAAGCAGGGCAGCCAGAAGGCCGGTGAAACCTGCGGTCTGCGCAATACGCTTGATCATGTCGTCAGGTCTCAGTGGCACGGGAACGCAGCGCTGTGGCGGGTATCGTGCGCGGCGTTGTGAACCGCTTCGATGTGCGAGAAACCGGCGAAGTAGACCAGGCTGGCACCCAGGATCGACGCGAAGATCGCAGCGGTCAGGCGTTGGCTCAGGGTGGTGGTGCTGGAGATTTTGTCCGTGTTGCTGCCGGTGCTGCTGATGATCGACATGGCGCTTCCCTCTGGTGTGTCAGCGGGTGAACGGTGCGCATGAAAACCCCTGCGAGTCGGGCACGCAGGGGTTCGAACAGCGCCCGCCCACCGCGGGTTTGTTATGTTCAGTGACGCAGGATGCGCACTGTGTGTTGCGGGCCGGTCTCCGGGCTCACGAGGGGTGGCTGTCTGCCGACCTGCACAAGCGTCACCTTCCCATGCCCGTGGGCACAGTGGATCTGACGCTTCGCTCGCTTACCGTTGCGGGGGCAGCACCGGACTGACATGGCTTTAGAGTAAAGCACATGATTCACCGGTTTCCCGTTTCACCCTGTGAAGGGCACCCGTAACAAGTTGTGTAGGAGAGCATGGGTTGGGGAATTTAGTCAATTTTGTGGGCATATCCGTTTTTGTGGGCATATCCGTTGCTGCGGTTATGGCCACTTAGGGTTCCGCCCTTACGGCGGGTCACCTTTTCCAAACGCCGAAAAGGTAACCCAAAAGGCTTCACCCTGACGTACGGCCCCTCGCTGAGGCTCGGGGTTCCTTCGCTCCGGGATCGATCCGGGGGCATCGCCTACGGTTTGCTTCGCTGCACCTCCTCTCGATGTGTTTGGCTTCGCCAAACGGTCGCTGCGCTCCCACCCCGAATCAATCCCTCCACTCAGCCTGCCGATGGGCCTTGAGATCAAAAGCGGTACTTGAGCTAACGCTCATCGTGGTGAGGGGCTTTTGATCTGGCTTCTGCTCTGGCTCTGGCTTTTGATTTTTTGCCCCTTCGGCAGGCCGAGCGGAGGTGTTCATCAGGGGGTAGGCGCGTAGCGCCGTGCGGCGAAGCCGCATACATCGAGAGGAGGTGCAGCGAAGCAAACCGTAGGCGATGCCCCCTGATGGACACCGTAGCGAGGGAACACTGAGCCTAAGCGAAGTGCCGTACGCCGGGGCAAAAGCCTTTTGGTTCCTTTTTGGCGTTTGAAAAAGGGACTCGCTGTAAGAGCGAAACCGCCAGCGGCAGCACCCGAAGCAACGGATATGCTCTCGTTCCCAAACTCCACGAACCATTGACCCATCCCCACACCCTGCGTAGCCTTGCGCTTTCGAGGTTCTTCGGCCCACGCCGAAGCTAAGAAGGGAACGCGGTCCAAGCCGCGGCTGCCCCCGCAACTGTGAACGGTGCCGTTCGCTGCTACGCCACTGCCAACTCAATCCAGAGCCAGCGGGAAGGCGCAGCGAATACCGGGCCAAGGCCCGAACACCGTCAGCCAGGAGACCTGCCTCGTCACAGATTCTCACTTTCAACCGGGCGGGGTGATCCGGTGGCGAACTCTCCAGGCACGCACACGCGTTGCCGGCCTCGTCCCGTATGCCCGCCACCTTGCCAAAGGGCATCCGATGAAAACACTGGCCAAACTCCCCGTCACCATCGTCACCGGTTTCCTCGGCTCGGGTAAAACCACTTTGCTGCGGCACATGCTCGACAACGCTCAGGGCCGCCGCATCGCGGTGATCGTCAACGAATTTGGCGAGTTGGGCATCGACGGTGAAATCCTCAAGCAGTGCACCATCGGCTGCACTGAAGAAGAAGCCACCGGCCGAGTCTATGAACTGGCTAACGGCTGCCTGTGCTGCACCGTTCAGGAAGAGTTCTTCCCGGTGATGCGCGAGTTGGTAGCCCGTCGCGGCGACCTCGACCACATCCTGATCGAAACTTCGGGCCTGGCCCTGCCGAAACCACTGGTGCAAGCCTTCCAGTGGCCGGAAATCCGCAGCGCCTGCACGGTTGACGCGGTGATCACCGTGGTCGACAGCCCGGCCGTGGCCGCTGGCACCTTCGCCGCGTTCCCGGATCAGGTCGATGCACAGCGCAAACTCGACCCGAACCTGGACCACGAATCGCCCCTGCACGAACTGTTCGCCGATCAACTGGCCAGCGCCGACCTGGTGATTCTCAACAAGGCCGACCAGACCAGCCCTGAAGACCTCGCTCGTGTGCGTCTGGAAGTCGCCGAAGAGCTGCCGCCAGCCGTGAAAATCATCGAAGCCAGCAACGGTCGTCTGCCGCTGGACGTTCTGATCGGCCTCGGCGCAGGCTCCGAAGAACACATCGACAGCCGCCACAGCCATCACGATCACCACCACGGTGAAGGCGATGACGATCACGACGACCACGATCACGACGCCTTCGACTCGATCTCCATCGAACTGCCGCAAGCCGATGAAAGCCTGCTGCTCGATGCGCTGACGCAACTGGTTGTTCAGCACGGCATCCTGCGGGTCAAAGGCTTCGCGGCGATCCCGAACAAGCCGATGCGCCTGCTGATTCAAGGCGTGGGCACGCGTTTCGACAAGCACTTCGACCGTCAGTGGGGGGGCGATGAATCGCGCGTGACGCGTCTGGTATTGATCGGCCAGGAACTGGACGCGGCCAAGCTCGAAGCGCAACTGCGCGCCGCGCTCAGCGTTTAAGCCATGCACCTGCTCAGGACCCAGCCCGGCGGTTTCGTGTCGGATGACAACATTGCCGACCTTGGACAAACCCCCGCCGAGCTGGTGATCCTGTGCAGCGGCGATTCCAGCCTGGCGCTGCTCGCCGAAGCGGCGCAGCAACTGCCTGACGATTACCCTAGCGTGCGCCTGGCCAATCCGATGCAGGTGCAGAACCATGCGTCGGTCGACCTGTACGTCGACGAAGTGCTGCGTCACGCCAAGGTCATTCTGATTTCGCTGCACGGCGGCATCGCTTATTGGCGTTATGGCGTCGAGCGGCTGGTGGAATTGTCCGAGCGTGGCGTGCAGGTGATTCTGGTGCCGGGCGATGATCGGCCCGACCCGGAGCTTAGCGGCTTGAGCACCGTAGGCGCCGAGGATCGTGACCGGCTCTGGCAGTTCCTGCGTCAGGGCGGCATGGGCAATGCGCTGGACTTCTTCCACTGTCTGGCCAATCGCTGGCTGGAGCGGGATTACGTGTGGGGCGAGCCGCAAACGCTGCCGCGCACGGCGATTTACCACCCGAACAAAAACACCGCCGAACTGAGTGACTGGCAAGCCGATTGGCTGCCCGCTCAACCGGCCGCGGCGGTGTTGTTTTACCGCTCGCATTTGCAAGCGGCCAACACGGCGTTTATCGACGTGTTCTGCCAACGGTTGCAGGCTGCCGGACTCAATCCGCTGCCGATTGCCGTGGCCAGTCTGAAAGAGCCCGGCTGCCTGTCGGCGGTCGAGGACTGGCTGGATGAGGTCGAGGCGGGGGTGATTCTGAACACCACCGGTTTCGCCCAGTCCAGCCCCGAAGCGCCGCATCTGCGGCCGTTCCGTCGCAACATTCCGGTGATTCAGGCGATTTGTGCGCAGGACAATGAGCCCGGATGGCGCGAGAGCGAGCAAGGCCTCGGTCCGCGAGATCTGGCGATGCACATCGCCTTGCCGGAGCTGGACGGCCGGATTATCAGTCGGCCGATCAGCTTCAAGGACCTGGCGTGGCGCAGCGAGCGCAGTCAGTCCGACGTGGTGTGTTATCGGGCGCAGCCTGAGCGCATGGATTTCGTCGCCGAACTGGCGCGGCGCTGGGTCGATCTGGCTCGGGTGCCTAACACTGAAAAGCGGATCGCCCTGATCCTTGCCAATTACCCGACTCGGGATGGACGCATCGGTAACGGCGTCGGCCTTGATACGCCGGCCGCCGCGCTGAATATTCTGCGGGCGTTGCAAGTTGAGGGTTATCCATTGCCGGCCGAACTGCCGGACAGCGGCACCGAGTTGATCCGACAACTGCTCGGCGGGGTCAGCAACGACCTCGACACCCTCGATCAGCGCCCGTGCCAGCAGAGCCTGGCGATGGGCGACTACCTGACGATGTTCAACGCGCTGCCCGAAGCCAATCGCACGGCGGTTCTGGAGCGTTGGGGGGCGCCGCAAAACGATCCGATGTGCCGTGACGGGCGGATGATGATCGCCGGCCTGCGTTTTGGCCTGACCTTCGTCGGTATTCAACCGGCGCGGGGTTATCAGGTCGATCCGAGCGCGGTGTATCACGACCCGGATCTGGTGCCGCCGCACGCGTACCTCGCGTTCTATTTCTGGCTGCGCCAGACCTACGGCGCTCATGGCGTGATCCACGTTGGCAAGCATGGCAACCTCGAATGGCTGCCGGGCAAAGGCGTGGGCTTGTCGGAGAACTGCTGGCCGGATGCACTGCTCGGGCCGCTGCCGAACATCTATCCGTTCATCGTCAACGACCCGGGCGAGGGCGCCCAGGCCAAACGCCGCACTCAGGCGGTGATCATCGATCACTTGATGCCGCCGCTGACCCGTGCCGAAACCTACGGCCCATTGCGCAATCTCGAACTGCTCGCCGACGAGTATTACGAAGCGCAATTGCTTGATCCGCGCCGCGCCCGTGAGTTGCAGCGCGACATCCTGCAACTGGTGCGTGACACGCAGATCGATCGCGAACTGCAACTGGACGAAGGCCTCGACAGCGATGCCGATGCGGCGATCTGGCTGCCGCGTCTGGACACTTATCTGTGTGATCTGAAGGAATCGCAAATTCGCGATGGTCTGCACATTTTTGGCGAGTCGCCGAGTGGGCGGCTGCGCATCGACACTCTGCTTGCGCTGCTGCGGATTCCTCGTGGCGATGGCAAGGGTGCACAATCGAGTCTGCTGCGGGCGGTGGCGAAGGCGTTTGAGTTGGGGTTCGATCCGCTGGATTGCGCACTGGCTGATCCCTGGGCCGGCCCGCGTCCAATTGAGCTGCTGTCGGTTAGCGATGAGGTCTGGCGCACCGCAGGAGACACTCGCGAGCGTCTTGAGTTGTTCGCGGCGCATTTGATCGAGCAGTCGCTGGTGGGTGATGTGGCGCAACTGGACGCTGCAGGCTGGTCAGATGTGCAGGCGATCATCCAAGCGCTGCGCGAGGTGATCGCCCCGCGTCTGGACGCCTGCGGCCCGGCCGAAATGCGCGGCTTGCTCGACGCTCTGAGCGGCCGTTTCGTCCCGGCCGGCCCGAGCGGCGCACCGAGCCGCGGTCGTCTTGATGTGCTGCCAACCGGGCGCAATTTTTATTCGGTGGACGTGCGCAACCTGCCGACTACCACCGCATGGCGGATTGGCTTCCAGTCGGCCACGTTGATTCTGGAGCGACACCTGCAGGATCACGGCGACCATCTACGCCAGCTCGGGCTGTCGGTCTGGGGTACCGCAACCATGCGCACCGGCGGCGATGACATCGCCCAGGCCATGGCGCTGATGGGCGTGCGACCGGTGTGGGCCACGGGCAGTCAGCGGGTCGATGATTTCGAGATTCTGCCGCTGAGCCTGCTCGACCGGCCTCGGGTCGATGTCACGCTGCGGGTCTCCGGATTTTTCCGCGACGCGTTCGCCAACCTGATCCGCCTGTTCGACGCCGCCGTACAAGCCGTGGCGGAGCTGGACGAACCGGACGATCTCAACCCATTGGCCGCCAAAGTGCGTGCCGAGCGCGAGGCGTTGCGGCAATCGGGTCTGGATGAGGACGCTGCGCGACGTCAGGCCGGCTGGCGGATCTTCGGTGCCAAACCCGGAGCCTACGGCGCGGGCGTGCAGGGCGCCATCGATGGTCGTCTGTGGCAAAGCCGCGAGGATCTGGCCGAGGTCTACCTGAACTGGGGCGCCTACGCTTACGGCGGTTCTGATGAAGGCACCGCCGCCCGCGAGCAGTTCGTCCAGCGCCTGAGCCAGGTGCAGGCCGTACTGCAAAACCAGGACAACCGCGAGCATGACTTGCTCGATTCCAATGATTACTACCAATTCCAGGGCGGCATGCTCGCCGCCGTGGAAAGCCTGCGTGGCGAAACGGCGGCCAGTTATCACGGCGATCACAGCCAGCCGGACTTGCCGAAGATCCGCACCCTGAAAGAAGAGCTGAACCGGGTGATCCGCTCCCGGGCGGCCAATCCGAAATGGATCGACGGCGTCAAACGCCATGGCTATAAAGGCGCGTTCGAACTGGCGGCGACCATCGATAACCTGTTTGCCTTCGATGCCACCACCCAACTGATCGACGATCACCAGTACGCGTTGTTGGCCGATGCCTATCTGCTGGACCCGGCGACCCGAGAGTTCGTGCGCGAGCATAATCCCCACGCGCTGCGCGACATGACCGAGCGTATGCTCGAAGCGCAGCAGCGCGGGATGTGGCAGGAGCCGGGTGTCTATAAAGAAGCACTCGAGAACCTGCTGCTGGATATAGACGAAGAGAGCTGAACATGACCGATATCCCACATTTCCCGCTCTCTGCGGTGGTCGGCGCCGATGATCTGAAACTGGCGTTGTATCTCACGGCCATCGACCCGAAGATCGGCGGCGTGCTGATCGAAGGCCCGCGTGGCATGGCCAAGTCGACCCTGGCCCGGGGCCTGGCGGATTTGCTGGCCAGCGGTCAGTTCGTCACCTTGCCATTGGGCGCGACTGAGGAACGGCTGGTCGGCACGCTGGATCTGGATGCGGCACTCAGTGACGGTCGTGCGCAGTTTTCTCCAGGTGTGTTGGCCAAGGCTGACGGCGGCGTGTTGTATGTCGATGAAGTGAATCTGCTGCCCGATCATCTGGTGGATCTGTTGCTCGACGTGGCCGCCAGCGGCACCAACCTGATCGAGCGCGACGGCATTTCCCATCGGCATTCGGCGAAGTTTGTCCTGATCGGTACGATGAACCCGGAAGAGGGTGAATTGCGTCCACAACTGCTCGATCGCTTTGGCCTGAACGTCGCCCTGAGCGGTCACACGGCGCCGGTCGAGCGCGGGCAGATCATTCGTCGTCGGCTGGACTTCGACAGCGATCCGCAGGCCTTCTGTGGGCAGTGGGAAACCGAGCAACAAGCCCTGCGTGAGCGCTGTGAAAACGCCCGCAATGCCTTGGCGAATATCCCCCTCGACGATGAGGCGCTGGCGCAGATTACCGATCGTTGCTTTGCGGCCCGTGTCGATGGCCTGCGTGCCGATCTGGTCTGGCTGCGTGCTGCGCGGGCCCATGCGGCCTGGCGCGGCGCCGAAGCCATCGCCGAGCAAGACATCGATGCGGTGGCTGAATTTGCCTTGCGTCATCGTCGCCGCGAACAGTCTTCGACCAGTGCCCAACCTCCGGGGCAATCGCCGTCCGGCACCCAGACCGAGCCCAGTGAAGGTCAGGGGCAATGGGGCGAAATGCCGGCGCCGGCACTCGCCACTGGCACGCGCCGCGAAGTCCCTGCCTGGCCAAAAAAGCCATAGGCATTCGCCCCCGATCCGACGCGGGGGCGAATGCCAGACCCCGCGCCGGACGCCTGGACAATGGCCGACAAGGCAAACGTCACGCCGCTCGCAGTGGCTCGGTGAACTGGCTGGGGACGTTGCTCAATGGATGCCCGAAAGTGCGCGCCGATCTGCTGTTTCAACTGCGCACCCGCACACCTCATGAACTGTGGCTGGTGATCGTCGATGCCTCGGCTTCTACCCGTCGTCATCAAGCGTTGAGCGATGCCAAAGGCGTGCTTGCGCAATTGTTCGATGACGCTTATCGGCAACGGGCGCGACTTGCCTTGCTGACCGCCAGTGGGGCAGCGCCGAAATGGCAGGTGCAGGGTTTGAAGGCTTCCAGCGGATTGCGAACGTGGCTCGATGATTTGGGTGCGGGCGGCGGCACGCCACTGCTGGCGGCGCTGAACGAGGCGGGACACTGGCTGACGGTGCGTCGCAAGCGATTTCCCGCCGAGCAACAGCGTCTGCTGGTGCTCACCGATGGGCGCTTGAAAGAGTGGCCGGGATTACCGGCACTGGGCTGTCCGGGCCTGTTGATCGATATCGAGCGCGGGCCGATCCGGCTGGGCCGGGCCAAGCAGTTGGCGACTGCGCTGGAAGCGGATTACCGGCATATCGACGATTTATTGTCTGTCTGAGGTCTATGCTGCATCCAGCCCACATCACAAGGAGTGAATCATGCGCGTACTGGTTGCCAATCCTCAGGACGATTTTCGCGTAAAGGCTTACGCCGGCACCAACGGCGTGCTACTGGCGATGGACCTCGCCGAACCCCGCCGCAAAGGCCTGCTGGGGTTTGCCATCGAGAAGCAGCAGGGCGACAAACCGTGGCAGTTCCTGTTCAATAGCCTGACCTTTCCCGGCAAGGCTCACACCTTCCCGCAGTTTCACGCCACGCCGAGTGATATCGCACCGCTGCAGAAGTTTCGCTGGGCCGATTACGCGGTCAATCCCGGGACGACCATGCATTACCGCGTACATCTGGCCTACGGCACGGCCGATGCGCCGGTGCTGGGGGAGTCGCTGGAGTTGAGCATTACCTCCGACGACGGTCATCCCAGCAATCAGAGTGTGATCTTCAACCGCGCCGTGGCCGCCAGTCAGGCGTTCCAGCGCAAGTTTCCCGACCTGGACGCACAGATCAGCGCCAACAAGAACATGCCCATCGAAGCCTGGCCAGACGCTGCACGGCAATGGCTGGAGAACGGCCTGCTCGGACGCTTGCAGGGGTTCATCGAACGTGCGCCCGATGGCGAGTGGGCGCTAGACATTGCGATCTACGAATATCAACTGCAAGCCATCATCGACACGGTGAACGCGGCATTCGATCGCGGCGTACAGGTGCGGGTTTTGTATCACGCCAAGCCCGGCGATGAAGACACCACGATGAACGAGACCAGCCTCGCCAAGTTGCCGGAAACCAGCAAACGCGGGCGGGTGACCCACGATATTTTCCACGACAAGTTCATCGTCCTCAGCCGTATCGCTGGGGGTGAGCGGCAGCCCCAGGCCGTGCTGTGCGGCAGTACCAACTTCACCGCCAACGGCGTGTATCGCCAGGCTAACGTGGTGCATGTGCTGGATGACACGGCCATCGCGGCCAGTTACTTGCAGACCTTCGAACAGGTCTGGGCGACGCCGGCAGACGTCAGCGCCACCCGGGACTGGATCACCCAGCACAACCCGATGAACCCGGCGCAACCGCTGTTTGCGGGGTTTTCGCCGCGCAGTGGTGGTGCCGATCTGCGCGAGTTCGTCGACATCATCAACGCGGCGAAGAAGGACGTGCTGTTCGTCACCGCGTTCACCTTGCCCGATGCCATTCTCAACGCGCTGCTCGGTCAGCCCCATGACGACATCCTGCGTTACGGCCTGCAGAACACCGCCAGTCGCATCACCGGATTCCACGCCGATCGCACAGCCGAGTTCGCTGCCACCGCGCTGCTCAACACCGGGCTGGAAGGCTGGCTGAAAGAGAACATGAAAGGCCAGAAGGGCAACCTGCTGGTGCACACCAAAGCGATCGTCACCGACTTCACCAGTGACAGCCCGACGATTATCAGCGGCAGTCACAACCTCAGCACCGCGGCCAGCAACGGCAACGACGAGAACTTCCTGATCATTCGTGGCGACACCGAACTGGCGGATCGCTATGGCCTGGAACTGTTGCGGTTCTACGAGCATTACCGCTTCCGCTATTTCGTGAAGAAACTGGCGTTGAAGCAGGTGCAGCCGTTGGCGGCGGATGACAGCTGGACCAACGACTATTACGTCGAAGGGGATTTACGCCAGCTGTCTCGTCTGCGGTTTGCCGGGCGCTAGCGCTTATACATCCATCGCCTGACGGTACTGACGGGTTCGGCGACTGAGGTACAACCGGTCGCGGATCAGTGCCCAGAGTGCCGATACTTCGGGATGCGGCTGGCGGCCCCGGCTCAGGCGCGCCATCTGGAAGCGCACCACGGCCATGTTCGCCAGCGCGGCCAGCGGTTTGCGTTTCCAGCGGATCGGCGGCAGTTGCGGCTCACTGTGGCGACCTTCGCGCCAGTGTTTGACCAGGCTCGGCTCGATGGCCAGCGCGGTGGCGATACCGGCCATGTCGATGCCGCTGTCGAGCACTTGTTCGACGATGGGCAAGCGTCGGATACCGCCGGTGACCATCACCGGCATGCGGGCGACGCTGGCCAGTTCGCTGGCCATTTCCAGAAAGAATGCCTCACGGGCCAGGGTGCGTCCGTCGCGGGCTTCGCCTTGCATCGCCGGCGCCTCGTAGCTGCCGCCGGAAAGCTCGAGCAGGTCGATTGGCTGTTCATTGAGCCATTCGATTACCTGACGGGCATCGTCCGTGTCGAAACCGCCGCGCTGGAAGTCCGCCGAATTCAGTTTCACTGCAACGCAGAACTGCGGTGAAACGGCCTGACGCACAGCCTCGATCACCGACAGCAACAGGCGTGCACGGTTTTCCAGCGAACCGCCCCAGCGGTCGGTGCGACGATTGGTCAGCGGCGAGAGAAACTGGCTGAGCAGATAACCGTGGGCCGCGTGGATCTGGATGCCGGTGAACCCGGCTTTCTCGGCAAGCGCGGCGCTCTTGGCGAAACGCTGAATCACATCTTCGATGTCGTCCTCGGTCATCGGTTTTGGCTCGGCGAACAATTTCGAGAACGAACCCATTTCCAGCGCCACGGCTGACGGCGCCAACGCTTGCTGGCCCATGTTGGCGAAGGTCTGGCGGCCAGGATGGTTGAGCTGCACCCAGACCTGCGCACCGCCACTGCGGGCGATTTCGGCCCACTGACGGAAACGGTCCAGATGCCGTTCGTCTTCCAGCACCACGCCACCGGGGCCGGTCATGGCGCGGCGGTCGATCATGACGTTACCGGTCAGCAACAAACCGGCGCCGCCGTCGGCCCAGGCTTGATACAAGCGAAACAATTCGCGGGACGGTGCCTGGTCACGATCCGCAAGGTTTTCTTCCATGGCGGCTTTGGCGATACGGTTGCCGACGGTTTGACCGTTGGGTAGTTTCAAAATCTGGAAGGGCGACATTGCTTGACTCCTCATCAGTGATGGAGAGAGGCTAAGCTTAAAGTTAACTTTAATGTCAAGCAGGCAATTCGAGGCTGAAATGAAAATTGGTGAACTGGCGCAACAGAGCGGGCTGAGCGCTTCGAGCATTCGCTTCTACGAGGCTCAGGGTCTGATTCCCAAAGTGGAACGCTTGGGTAATGGCTATCGGCGCTACCCGCCGCAAGTGCTGCAAACCCTGAACATCATCCGCAGTGCCCAACAGGCCGGGTTTTCCCTTGAAGAGCTCAAGCAATTGCTGCCGGCTGCCGGGACCGGCGAGTTCAAGCACGATGAACTGGTGGACGGGCTGACACGCAAGGTCGAGCAGATCGAAGTCATGCAACAGCATCTGGCCCAGAGCAAGGCGCGGTTGCTGGAGGTGATCGACAGCATTCAATCCAAACCCGAAGGCATGAGCTGCGGCGCTAACGCCGAACGGGTGCTGGCCTCGATCTACCCGGAATCCTGACGCGACGGCGAAGGCGTACAGATTTTGAAATGATTTCCAACTGTAGGAAAAGTCATCTGAGCCTGTACGCTTCAAGGCCTTTTTTCATTCAGGATTTGCATGAATACCCTCTCGGAGCCTCCCAGTTCTATTCAAAGAACCCCGTTCCCCTCGCGCCACGGCGCGGTCTTGACGCACTCGCAGCATCCAGTCTTCCGACTCCCGACTATCGTTGATGGCGCAGCCTCCGAGCTTTCGCGCCGCACTTTGCCGTGTCCGGCAGCCTGAATTCACTGAAGAGAGATAGAGACAGATTATGGAATGGTTAGCGGATCCCACGGCATGGCTGGGCTTGTTGACACTGATCGTGCTGGAACTGGTGCTGGGTATCGACAACCTGGTGTTCATTGCGATCCTGGCGGACAAACTGCCGCCGCATCAGCGCGACCGCGCACGAATCATCGGCTTGAGCCTGGCGCTGATCATGCGTCTTGGCCTGCTGGCGAGTATTTCCTGGCTGGTTACCCTCACGACACCGTTGTTCGAGGTGTTCGGCAAGAGCTTCTCCGGCCGTGACCTGATCATGTTGTTTGGTGGTGTGTTCCTGTTGTTCAAGGCCACCATGGAACTGCACGAACGGCTGGAGGGCCACGTCGGCGAGCGTTCGACCAACACCGCTTATGCGTTGTTCTGGCCGATCGTGGCGCAGATTGTCGTGCTTGATGCCGTGTTCTCCCTGGATGCGGTGATTACGGCTGTGGGCATGGTCGATGAACTGGCGGTGATGATGATCGCGGTGGTCGTGTCCATCGGTGTGATGATCGTTGCCAGCAAGCCGCTGACCCGTTTCGTCAACGCGCACCCGACGGTGATCATGCTGTGCCTGGGCTTCCTGATGATGATCGGTTTTGCCCTGACTGCCGAAGGCCTGGGCTTTCACATCCCGAAAGGCTATCTGTACGCGGCCATTGGTTTCTCGATCCTGATCGAAGTGTTCAACCAGATTGCCCGGGCCCGTCGCAAGCGCTCGATGCAGGGCTTGCGCCCGATGCGTGAGCGTACGGCCCATGCAGTGATGCGCCTGTTGGGTGGCCGTAAACTGGCGGTGGAAGAAGTGGGCGAGGAGATCTCCGACTTGCTGGACGATGGCGAAGCACCCAGTGCGGAGCTGTTCGACCGTCGCGAACGGGTGATGATCAGCGGCGTGCTGCAACTGGCCGAGCGCCCGATCCGCACCCTGATGACCGTGCGCGCAGATGTCGATCATATTGATCTGGCGGACGACGCAGCGGCGATTCGTACGCGACTGATGCACTCCTCCTATTCGCGTCTGCCGCTGATTCGCAACGGTGCGGTGGATGAACCGTTGGGCTTCGTACACAAGAAGGAGCTGCTCAAGGAGTATCTGGCCGGTAACGAGCCGAACCTTGAACACTTGGCGCGCAAGACGCTGAACCTGCTCGACAGCTATTCGATCCTCAACGCACTGGAACAGATGCGCGCTGCGTCGACC
Source organism: Pseudomonas sp. R38(2017) (assembly GCF_002112395.1). Lineage (NCBI taxonomy): Bacteria > Pseudomonadati > Pseudomonadota > Gammaproteobacteria > Pseudomonadales > Pseudomonadaceae > Pseudomonas > Pseudomonas sp. R38(2017). Next base: position 595,513 of record NZ_NEHN01000002.1, on the reverse strand, counting down.
CACATTGCGTTCGTTGTAAACGAGTTCGGTGATTTTGTCGGCGTGTTGACCATGACCGACATCCTCGAGTCGATCGCCGGTGAGTTGCCGGACGCCAGTGAAATCGCTGGCCCGGACGTGGTCGAGGAGCAGGGCGGGTTTGTGGTGAACGGTGCGTTGAATCTGACGCAGATCCGCCAGCGCACCGGTTTCACGGCCGAACCGACCGAGGATTACCAGACCCTCGCCGGGTTGGTGATGAGTCTTCTGGATCGGCTGCCGATGAAGGGCGATCGCCTGGAGCATGCCGGTTGGGGGATGACCGTGATGGCGGTCGAGGAGCGACGGGTAACGCGAGTGTTGCTCAAGCGTGAGGCCTGACGGCCTCATTGATGAAAGGTGTATCGGTCTTTACCGGTGTGCTTTGACTCATACAACGCTTCGTCAGCCTTGATCAGGGCTTGGTTGAGGGTATCGCCATCTTCGACCCGGGCCACACCGATGCTGATGGTCACCGGATGCCGGGTGGTTTGCTCACGCACCACCCGGCATAACTCACCGGCCAATGCCTCGACGTCCTCGCGGCGTACGCCCGCCAGATAAATCGCAAATTCCTCGCCACCCAGTCGCGCGTACTCGAACGGTGCCATTACCGCTTTGATATCTGCCGCGATCCGCTTGAGCACTTCATCGCCGATGTCGTGGCCGTACACATCATTCACTTTCTTGAAGTTGTCGATGTCGATCATCGCCAGGTAATGGTCGTCTTCGCGGGGCAGCGCTTGCAGGCTCTTTTCGGCACGAGTCATGAACGAACGGCGGTTGGGGATTTCAGTCAGCGTGTCGTTGTAGGCCTGATCCAGCAACAGCTTGGACATGATGTAGTTGTAGAGCTTGGTCTCGCGCAGTTTCAAAAACGTATAGATCGTAAGCGCACAGAGAAACACGCTGTAGGCGATGGTCATGACCCCTTTGAGTTCCAGCAGGCCGATACCGGTCCCCATGAACGGATTGAGCATCAGCCAGGTGACGACCTGTGCAGCGAAGAACGACCATCGGCTGAGTGGGAGCACGGAGGCACTGTAAAGCGTGGTAGCGGCAGCGAGCACCAGCCAGATGCCGTGAAACGTCGGCGGCAAGCCGTTGATCACCAACCGTATGCCGAGGGTGATGAGGAACACGAAGGTCAGGTTCAGCCAGTCGAAATGACGGGCTTTGCGCGTGAACATCAACACCACGGCGAGCACGGCGAACGCTGCGATGAACACCATCGAGAGCCAGGTGAAACCCTGATTGCCAAGGAAGCTGACGATCAGGTCGAAGGCCAGCCAGATACCCATGCTGGCCAGATAGATCAGCAGGCAGAACGAATGCAGCCGTTCGAACTCATGCTGGATGAACTCGTCCCATAACTCGGCGGGTGCGGTTCGCTTCAGTACTTCGTCTTCAATGGTTTTGTACATTGCTGCCCGGATGCTTGCGTTGGTTGTCGAGAATCACCTGTCCCCACGGCCGGTATCGCAGGGAAAACACGGCACTTTGATGACAGCCGGTGGAGGTGGCGTCCGGGGTTGCCGGCTCGGCGCGGAAAGCCTCGCCTTCACGGCTGACCTGACGGAATGCTTCACGCACGATGCCGACAGAGCAGGGCAGTGCGCTGGCATAGCCGTTGCGCACCAGCACTGGCAGGCGTCCGGTACCTGCGCCGTCCTGCCACCAGACCTGCGCGCCGGCCACCGTCAGATCCCCCAGCCATTGGGCGTTGACCGTCGGAGCCAGCTTGCCGGCGCTGAAGGCGCTGACATGCAGCGGTGCGTCCAGTTTTGAAGCGAAATCCTTCAACTGACGCTGGAGCGTTGCTCGACGGTCGGCTGCCAGAAAGTGCAAGTCGTCCAGCTCCAGTGGCAGATACCAACCGCTGACCGGCAGCTTCCACTCCAGGCGCAACTTCTGTTGCTGGGCCAGCGATTGTCCCAGTTGCGCCTGCCAGTAGGCGCCGAGGCCTGCGCTGTCCAGTTCATCGATGCGTTTGTAGTACGCCGGGTCCATCGACAGCCCAAGTACCAGATGCAGGCCTTGTTGTCGGGCGAGTTTCAGGCTGTTGGCGAGCCAGCCATTGGCACCGCCAAAGTTCGAGTCGCCGTAAGCGGTCCACTGCACGATCACAGTCCGCGCACCTTGCCGGGCCGTGTCCTGCCAGACTTTCTGCCACTGCGCCTGGGTCAGGCCCGCATCGACATTCAGCGGCTGATAGAACACCCGCTCATCGGCCCGGGCAAGCGTGGCGCCCAGCAGCAGGCAGAAAAACAACATCCATCGAGCCATCAGAAATTCCACTCCACGCCCAGCAGCACACCATTACCGCCTTCGTACAGATTGCCGCCCAGCGACTGTTGATATTCGGTGCGTACCGTCAGTTTCGAACGGTAGGCGTTGTAGCGATCTTCGTCGTACCACCATTGCCAGCGCAGACCGACACCGGTACGCAGGTCCTGGCGCCAGTCGTTGCTCGGATCCTGGCTGGCAAATTCGAGGAAGCCATAAGGCATGATCGTCTGGGCTCCACTATTCGGCAGCTTCCAGGCATGCCCCTGCTGGAACCGCGACAGCCACTGGTGATCGCCGGCCTTGGTCCACCAGGCGGCATCGAGGTAGAGGAAACGCTCGTCCCAGTCGTTTTCGTCGACGCGCCAGTCGTTGCGGTACTTGCCCTGATCGAGGAACGAAGCAGTGGCGCGCAACAGATAGTCGGTGGTGGTGTGGCCGTCCTGGCGATGATCGTTGATCTGATCCAGCAGTTTTTCCGGCACCAGCATCTGGCCGAGGCTCAGGCTGTGGTTGTCGTCATCGTTGAACTGGCTCTGTTTGTAGATCTCACCGTAGAAGTTGATGTTCTGCGTGCCCCACGGCTTGTAGCGCAGGCCGACGCCGGCGGCGAGGGATTCGGCGTAACGGGAGCGACCTTGTCCACCCAGCAGTACGCGACCGTACACCGACAGCGTGCTGCCGGCGCGGCTTGGTTCATCGCCCAGAGCGTGGTCCCACATCGCCAGTTGTACGTTTTGCGAGTCGGCGCGGCGGTTCGAACCTTTGCTTTCGTCCGGGCGCACGAAGTCATTGGTCGATACCCCGGCCGGTGACCAGGTGCTGGCAATCGTCCGGCTGTCGCGGCGGGAGAGGGTTTCATGGGCGCGGCGCTGACGGTAGCGCCGCGCTTCCATGCTGCCATCCTCGTCGTCGGCGGCCACCGGATTATGTTCCAGGTCGATCACCCGGCGCAGTTCCTTGCGGGCCGAGGCGCTGTCCTCCACTTCGTCATAACGCCAGGCCAGGGTTTCACCGAGTCGGTAATCCTCGGGGAAGTCGCGGGCAGCTTGTTGCAGATAGGGGATTGCGGTGGCGCGCTCCTCGCGGGTTTCGGCGCCGGCCAGACGCATGCCGTAGTCGGCGCGATATCGCGGGTTTTTAGGATCGCGGCGCACAGCCTCGGCCAGCCACGCGGTGCTTTGTGGCAGGTCGCCAGCCTTTTGCGCAGTGACCGACGCCGCGTAGAAATGCCCGGCGTCCGGTGCTTGTTGCAAGGCTTTACGCTGACGTTCAAGTGCCTGGACATGATCGCCACGAGCATCGGCGATTGCCGCACCGAGGGCCCATTCATTGGCGCCACGCGTCGTGCTTTGCTGCCAGTATCGTTCGGCTGTCTGGCTGTCACCGGCATTCAGTGCACTTTGGCTGGCGGTGAGGCGTGCGTTATCGCTCAGTTCCGCTGCGGGGAGGCTGCGCCAGATAGTCAGCGCGCCAGCCGAATCACCGGCAGCTTCCAGGGCGTAGGCTAATGGCAAACGACTGCTGTGGTCGCCGAGCTTTTCCGCTTGCTGGTAGTAGACGACAGCTTCGCCCGGCCGATCCGGCATCGCGCAACGACCCAGAGCGCGATAATCGCCGGCGGCTTGCGGATGGTTACCGATGGCTTGCTGAACGGCGTCGCACTGACCGTTTTCCGCGAGCTGCGCGAGCAACTGGCCACGGGTGGCGCCATCCACATGGGTGAGCAATGAAGCCATTCGCCGTTGCTGTTCCGGTGTCGTGGTTTTCGAAGCCGCATAAAGTCCGGCCAGACGTTGGAGTGCAGTGGCCGGCAAGCGTCCTTGATGACGGTCGAACGCGGTTTCCAGCAACTGTTGCGCCTGTGCGTGATCGCCATTGTTTACCGCCAGATAGGTGGCCTGGTTCAGCGAATTCAGGTTGCCGGTTTGCCGGTAGTGAAGCTCCCACAAAGTCTGCGCTTCGGTCATGCGGCCCATGCGTTGCGACAGTTCCGCCCGACGTTTGACGATTTCAGGTGTTTGCGTCTGGCCGGCCAGCCATGCATCGACCTTGTCGCTGCGTCCCTGATCCTGCCAGACATTCAAGATTTGCTCCTGGCGGCGACTGTCCCACGGCTGCGGCAGTCGGGTGGTTTGCAGCAGATCGGTGGCTTGCAGGCGTTGGGCGAGTATCAGCCAGGTTTGTGGGGCGTCGTCAGGTGTGCAGCCGCGAAATTGCTTGAGCGCTGCTTCCGGATCGTGGCGCGACAACCATTCGGCGGTCTCCAGGCAAGGACGCTGCAGGTCGTTGCTCAAGCGCTGCACGGTCGGCACGTCCTCGGTCTTGCGCGCCAGTTCCCACAGGCGCTGACGTTGCGCCGGATCGGCCAGATCGGAGTCCGGCAACGACTGAATCCAGCGTTGCGCCTGTTGTTCGTGGCCCATGGCAATGGCGCGGTCGACCATCGCCAGGCGGATCTTGCGGGCAGCCTCTGGACTCGGGGCCTGTTGCAACAGTTGTTGCAGCGGTTTTTCGTCGAGGCGCTGCACGTAGGCATTGGCCAGACGTTGCCAGCCTTCGGCATCCAGCTGTTTGCGGGCGGCCAGCGGTGCGAGCTGATCGATGGTGCCGCTCCAGTCGCGCAGTTGCTCCGACCAGTTGGCCCGCGCCAGACGCAGGATGTTGTCATCTCCCTTGGGCGACAGTTGTGCGAGCCAGTCGTGAGCCTTGGCCGCGCCGCCGAACTTGGCCAGGCTCAAGCTGTAAGCCTGCCACAGGCGCACGCGGTCGTTCAGGCTGCTGGTGGCCATCCAGCTTTCGACCTGGCTGCTGGTCGGCGGATCCTGTTCGATCCAGGTCAGACGCAGGTCGAGGAGGGCTTCGCTGTTGTCCGGTAGCGCTTGCATCGCATCTTTGTAGCGGCGTTGTTTGGCTAGCGACTCAACGAGCAGCGCCCGGGCTTCGTCGTTTTTCGGGACTTTTTCCAGCAAGTGGCGCATCAGTCGCTCGACTTCTTTCCAGTTGCCCTTTTTCGCTTCGCGATAGCTGCGGTCCATGTAGGGATAGCTGCGGAACTGCTCGAAGTCGCTCAGCGGCGCAGCCTGTAGCGGATACGCAGTGCTCAGGCCCAGCAGCAGGCTGCCCATCAGCAGGGTGTGACGATGCACAGGCTTCATGCGACCTCCCGGACAATGCGGTAGGCGGCTTGTTGTTCACTGGCCTGATCGGCCAGGGCCTGCTCCAGGACTTCCTGGGTGATCATGCCCCGGGAAATCAGGTGTTCGCCGAGCGACATCCGTTCGGCGTCAAAGTCGATCAGTGCCTGATTGAAAAGAGTCGGCGGCACCATGCCGCGTACCTGCAACAGATTGCCCAGCAGCACCTGATGGCGGCTGACCCGCTCCAGCAAGGCTTCATCGTCCTGATGGCGCTCAAGTACTTCGAGCATATGACGCACTTCCTCATTCTGGCGGGGACTGGCGTACCAGTAGCGAATCCCCAATGTCACACGGCCCTGAGGTGCCAGTCGGCTACGCACCGGGCGCTTCAATTGACGGCTGATTGCGCCGAGCGAGACCTGGCTGACCGGGCCTTCGGAGGCCAGAATCAGGGTGTCGCCTTCTTCGGCCACCGGCAGCACGCCGTAGTGCGATGCGACCCGACGTGGTACGGCATCGATCAGGCGCTTGTCGAGCTTGAACGGGTTGAGCGGTGCCCATTCCAGATCGAGCTGTTCGGCAAGGGTTTGTACAAGCTGAGTACTGTCGATGTATTCGCGCAGCAGCAATTCACGGCCAAGACGTCGGCGCACAGGACTGGTGATCGCCGCTTCCAGTTGCTCTTCGGTCAGCAAGCCTTTTTCCACCAGTCGATGGCCGAGCGGGGTACGTTGGGCCTTGGTCAGAGCCGGGAACTCGTGGGTGGTCTTGTCCCAGGCTACGCGCCGCGAGTCGCCCATCTCCATCACCTGGCGCAGGGCGCGCAGGTTGGCGAAGAAGTTGACGAAGTTGCTCCACATCATGCGCGGTGCCGACAGCAGGCCTTCCACCAATCCGTAGTAACGGGTAACGAACCAGCCACGCTGGAACAGACGGTTGAACAGCATCAGCCCGTTGAGCCACAGCAGCACCGAGAGCAACGAGCTGTCGGCGAGGATCGATGGGTAGCGCCACGAGTCAGGGGAAATCACCGTGACCGCCCACATCGCCAGCAGCACCAGGAACAAAAGGTTGACCAGAAAGCTCAGCAGGTAGGCGATCAATCCGCGACGGTCACGCCACAGGAAGTAATTGAGCAGACCTTTGCGGCTCCAGCCGAGATTCTTGGTGCCCTGGAACACGATGCCGACGATCCACCGTGATTTCTGCCGGATCGCGTGCTGCAGATCACGAGGGAAGTGCTCGCGTACACAGATCACCTGGGAGAATTCGCGGTTCATGCCGAACACCCACGGCTGCTCCAGCGCCAGTTTCGGATCGCTGACCGAATAGCGGGCGAAGATGCACTTCATGCCTTTCTGCTTGAGGCGGAAACCGATGTCGTAGTCTTCGGTGAGACTCTGCACATCGAAGGCAATCCCGTCGCCGTCTTCCAGCAGCGCGCTGATGGCCTTACGGCTGAAGCAAGTGCCAACGCCGGCGCTGGGTACCTGGCCGGTAAGGGCTTCGCGCACGATGACGTCTTTGCCGTGGTTTTCCGCGAACTCATCGACGTAGTGGCCGGCGGTGAAGCCTTTCCATTCCGGTGCGTAGGGGTAGACCGGAATCTGGATCAGGTCCTTGTTCGGCAACAAGTAGTTGTAAAGGCGCAACTCCATCGGCGAGATCACGTCTTCGGCATCGTGCAGGATGAAACCGGCGAACTGGATTTTCGCCTCGCTCTCGAAGCGCAGGATTGCGTCGATGATGTTGTTCAGGCAGTCGGCCTTGCTGGTCGGGCCTGGTCGGGCGCAGACCACTTTGTGCACGTTGGGGTAGTGCTGGCAGACCGCATCGACGTCGGCCTGGGTTTCGGCGTCGTTGGGGTAGGTGCCGACGAAAATCTGATAGTTCTCATAGTCGATGGTCGAGGCGGCAAGGCGGCAAGGCGCGCCATCTCGCCGACCACGCCGACTTCGTTCCACGCCGGCACCATGATCGCCAGCGGTTTCTCGGGAATCGAGTACAGGCGTTCCTCGTCGGCGCGCTTGAATTTCTCGTAGATCCGCCAGCGCCGGATCAGCTTGCGGCTCCAGTACACGAGGTCGATGAACAGGTCATCGAGGCCGAGTATGAACATCAGCAGGGCGAGGATGATCGCCACATACTTCAGACCAAACAGCACATACGCAAAGAAGTCGACCCAACCCAGACTCATACGCCGTTACCCGCCGCCGAGCGTGCGCTCAGCCAGGCGTGGAGGCGTTTTGCAATGCGTTCACTGGCGTGGCCGTCACCGTACGGGCTGTGGACGCGGCTCATGCGTTGGTAGGTTGCTTCGTCATCGAGCAACTGACTGGCTTCCTTGACGATCTTCGCGGTGTCGGTGCCCACCAGCAACACGGTGCCACCCTCAAGCACGGAGGGGCGTTCGGTGACGTCACGTAATACCAGCAGCGGTTTGCCGATGGCTGGCGCTTCCTCCTGGACGCCGCCGGAGTCGGTCAGGATGAAGTGCGCACGACCCATCAGCCAGACGAAGTTCGGGTAATCCTGAGGGGCGACCAGATAGATGTTGGGTTTGTCGGCGAGCATGCCGTACACCGCATTCTGCACCTGCGGGTTGAGGTGTACCGGATAGACAAATTGCACATCCGGGTAGCGCAGGGCGAGGTCGGCCAGGGCCTGGCAGATGTTTTGGAAACCGTCGCCGAGGTTTTCCCGGCGATGCCCCGTGATCAACACCATGCGACGGTTGTCGTCGAGCACTGACAAGGGGGAATCGGCTGTCGGACGCCACTGGCTTTGCTGCTGGTGCGTGCGCATCCACAGCAGCGCATCGATCACGGTATTGCCGGTGATTTCGATGTTGTCCTGCGGTACGCCTTCGCGCAGCAGGTTGGCTTCGGCCTTGCCGGTCGGCGGAAAGTGCAGGTCGGCGATCACTCCGGTCAGACGCCGGTTGGCTTCTTCCGGCCAGGGCGCGCGCAAATTGCCAGTGCGCAAACCGGCCTCGACGTGGCCAATCGGCAACTGGCGATTGAACGCGGCGAGGGCGGCGATGAAACTGGTGGTGGTGTCGCCATGCACCAGCACGATGTCCGGTTTGACCCGTTCGTAGGCCTGATCGAGTTGTGCAAGAAGATGTTGCGAGAGACCGTTGAGGGTCTGGCCCTGGGTCATGACTTGCAGGTCTTCATCGACCGTCAGTTCGAACGCGTCGAGCACTTGCTTGAGCATCTCCCGATGCTGGCCAGTCGAGCAGATATTGAGTTTGATGTCGGGCCACTGACGCAGAACCCGGGCCAAAGGGGCCATTTTGATGGCCTCCGGGCGAGTACCGAAAACCATCATGACGTTAAAGGACATTGACCCCTCCTGGGACGAAGCAAGGCCGCGGCCGATGGCCAACAGCACCTATCTCTTTCTGAGAAATAAAGGAAAGCAGCCGGATGGGAGCTTGTCCAATCCGGCCTCGAGGCTAGTTGTTACAGATCAATTGGAACGAAAGTGCCATTACTTGATGGCTCTTAGGTGGCACTTTCAGGAAAAGTTCCGTTGGCGGCTGTCGGGGATGGTGCGCAAGGTGCGTAGGGTATGGCGCAGCCATGGCAGATCGTGCCTTGGTTTGCTGTGAACGGCCGGCGCCTTGACCTTGCCGATGTGTTGGGCAAAGTCCCGCTCCAGAGTTTCTTCGGTGCCGATGCCCTTGAGTTTTTTCAAGAGTTTTCCGTTCTTGTAGAACAGTACCGTTGGTGTCCCTGTGACCAGTGGGTGGCGGGGGCAGTCGCGGGTATTGAGCATGTAGATATTTCCCCGTTGCCGATAGGGCTCGGCTACATGGCGAAAGATCGGCCCAGCCCACTCACAGGCGGGGCAGTGTTCATTGGCGAAATACAGGATCACCGGGCGCCAGGTCTTCAGGGTTTTGCGGTAGGTGGCTGGCAGCTCCGAGAAGGATATTGAAGCGCTCATAACAACCTCCGTTTTCTTTCCGGGGATTGAAAGACGTTATCGGAGGGAAAGGGGATCGAGCTACTGTCAGAGTTGACAGGTGTGGTATGCGCCATTTTGTGCCGTGCGCACTGAAATGTGGCCCGAATACCCGTGTGTGTAGCCAACGGTAGCGCGACATCTACGTCACTTGGCGTAACACCGTTTCCAGCACTATTCGCATCCCTCTGATTCAGCACACTTTTCATTCCATTGCAGATTCCCCTCGAATCCTGTGGCACACTTTCTGCTGTCTATTCCGTAGTAACAAACCAAGTTCCGGTATAACGGAATAAACAACCCTCTGGAGTGCTTGCCATGCATCGCCGACCTTCCTTGTTGAAAGCGTGTGTTTTTGTTCTCGCGGCTTCGTCCGCTGTCATGGGTATGGCCCAGGCGGCCGACAGCAAGCTCGACAGCGTCCTGGCCCGTGGAAAACTGATCGTGGGGACCGGCAGCACCAACGCGCCGTGGCACTTCCAGGGCGCGGACGGCAAGTTGCAGGGCTTTGATATCGACATCGCCAGGATGGTGGCCAAAGGTCTGTTCAATGACCCAAGCAAGGTCGAGTTCGTGGTGCAGTCGTCCGATGCGCGGATTCCCAACCTGCTGACCGACAAGGTCGACATGAGCTGCCAGTTCATCACCGTCACCGCCAGCCGTGCGCAGCAAGTGGCGTTCACCCTGCCGTACTACCGCGAAGGCGTCGGCCTGCTGTTGCCGAACAACAGCAAGTACAAGGAAATCGAAGATCTGCAGGCCGCGGGCGACAGCGTGACCGTGGCCGTTCTGCAAAACGTGTACGCCGAAGAGCTGGTGCACCAGGCACTGCCCAAGGCCAAGGTCGATCAGTACGACAGCGTTGATCTGATGTATCAGGCCGTAAACTCCGGCCGCGCCGATGCCGCCGCCACCGACCAGTCTTCGGTCAAATACCTGATGGTGCAGAACCCTGGCCGCTACCGCAGCCCGACGTATGCCTGGAGTCCGCAGACCTATGCCTGTGCCGTAAAACGTGGCGATCAAGACTGGCTGAACTTCGTCAACACCACCCTGCATGAAGCCATGACCGGCGTTGAATTCCCGACTTACGCGGCATCGTTCAAGCAATGGTTCGGCGTGGATCTGCCATCGCCCGCCATCGGTTTCCCTGTCGAATTCAAATGATCCCGTGAGAGTGGGGCGCCCTGACGTGCCCCGCTCAAGGTACTGCCGACCATGAACTATCAGTTGAACTTTGCCGCCGTGTGGCGCGATTTCGACACCTTGCTGGCGGGGCTCGGTCTGGGCCTCGAACTGGCGCTGGTGTCGATCGCCATCGGCTGCGTGATCGGCCTGCTGATGGCGTTTGCCTTGCTATCGAAGCATCGCGCCTTGCGGGTGCTCGCATCGGTGTATGTGACGGTGATCCGTAACACGCCGATTCTGGTGTTGATTCTGTTGATCTACTTTGCGTTGCCGAGTCTGGGGATCCGGCTGGACAAGATCCCTTCGTTCATCATCACGCTGTCGCTGTATGCCGGGGCGTACCTGACGGAAGTGTTCCGCGGCGGCTTGTTGAGCATTCCCAAGGGCCAGCGTGAAGCGGGGCTGGCGATTGGTCTGGGCGAGTGGCAGGTGAAGGCCTACGTCACCGTGCCGGTGATGTTGCGCAACGTGCTGCCGGCCCTGTCGAACAACTTCATTTCGCTGTTCAAGGACACCTCGCTGGCTGCCGCGATCGCGGTGCCGGAGCTGACCTATTACGCGCGCAAGATCAACGTCGAAAGCTACCGGGTGATTGAAACCTGGCTGGTGACCACGGCGTTGTATGTCGCGGCCTGTTACCTCATTGCCATGCTGCTGCGTTACCTCGAGCAGCGTCTGGCGATCCGCCGATAGGAGGCTGCGATGTACGAATCCCCCAGCTGGTTGCATGAGTTGTGGATTGCCCGCGAAGCCTTGTGGCAAGGCTTTCTGACCAGCGTGCAGGTGTCGGCGCTGGCCATTCTGTTCGGCACGGTTATCGGCGTATTTGCCGGGCTGGTGCTGACCTATGGCAAGTTCTGGATGCGCGCGCCGTTCCGCTTTTATGTCGACCTGATTCGCGGCACCCCGGTGTTTGTGCTGGTGCTGGCCTGCTTCTACATGGCGCCGGCGCTTGGTTGGCAGATCAGCGCGTTTCAGGCGGGTGCCCTGGGTCTGACGCTGTTTTGCGGCTCCCACGTTGCCGAGATCGTGCGCGGTGCGTTGCAGGCTTTGCCACGTGGGCAGATGGAGGCGGGTAAGGCGATCGGTCTGACGTTCTATCAGTCCCTCGGTTACGTGCTCTTGCCTCAGGCGCTGCGGCAGATCCTGCCGACCTGGGTCAATTCGTCCACGGAAATCGTCAAGGCCTCGACCTTGCTGTCGGTGATCGGCGTGGCCGAGCTGTTGCTCAGTACCCAGCAGATCATCGCCCGGACGTTCATGACCCTGGAGTTTTATCTGTTCGCCGGTTTTCTGTTCTTCGTCATCAACTACGGCATCGAATTACTCGGCCGGCACATTGAAAAGCGGGTGGCCCTGCCATGACTCAAGCTCAAGTTTCCAACGTCCAGAACGGCCAGCCGCTGCTGGATATCCGAGGCCTGCACAAACAATACGGTGCGGTCGAAGTGCTCAAGGGCGTCGACCTGAGCATGCAGCGCGGCAACGTGGTGACCCTGATCGGCTCCAGCGGCTCGGGCAAGACCACGCTGCTGCGCTGCGTGAACATGCTGGAGGAGTTCCAGGGCGGGCAGATCCTGCTCGACGGCGAGTCCATCGGTTATGACGAGGTCAGCGGCAAACGCGTGCGCCACCCGGAAAAAGTCATCGCGCGCCATCGGGCGATGACCGGCATGGCGTTCCAGCAATTCAATCTGTTCCCGCACCTCACCGCGTTGCAGAACGTCACGCTCGGCCTGCTGAAAGTCAAAAAGATGCACAAGGACGAAGCCGTGGTCCTGGCCGAAAAATGGCTGGAGCGGGTCGGCCTGCTGGAGCGGCGCAATCACTTTCCCGGCCAGTTGTCCGGTGGTCAGCAACAGCGCGTGGCGATTGCCCGGGCGATTGCGATGAACCCGAGCCTGATGCTGTTCGACGAAGTCACCTCGGCCCTTGACCCGGAACTGGTCGGCGAAGTGCTGAACGTGATCAAGGGCCTGGCCGAAGACGGCATGACCATGTTGCTGGTGACCCACGAAATGCGTTTTGCGTTCGAGGTCTCGGACAAGATCGTTTTCATGAATCAGGGGCGCATCGAAGAGCAGGGGCCTCCCAAGGAACTGTTCGAGCGTCCTCAATCGCCGCGGCTGGCGGAATTTCTCAAAAGCACGCGGTTCTGACTTTTCACTTTTTCAATCAGGAGAAACACCCATGAGCATTACGCGTTACGGAACCGGCAGCACCGCCGCCGGCGGCCAGCCGCGCCCATTTGCCCGCGCCGTTGAAGCGGATGGCTGGCTGCACGTTTCCGGTCAGGTGCCGGCGGTGGATGGCGAGATCATCGTGGGCGGCATCGTCGAACAGACTCACCAGACCATGAAGAACCTGATCGCGATTCTTGAAGAGGCCGGCTATGGGCTAGAGGATGTGGTACGTGCCGGGGTGTGGCTGGACGATCCACGGGACTTCACGAGTTTCAACAAGGTCTTCGGCGAGTACTTCAAGCCTGAACACGCACCGGCCCGGGCCTGTGTGCAGGCGAGCATGATGGTGGACTGCAAGGTCGAGATCGACTGCATCGCGTACAAGAAAAAGGCCTGAGTATTGACCGTTCCCGCGCAAGGCATGGGAACGATCTTTCGCGATAAACTCCCGGCACTTTGAATGGGAACCACTGAAATGACCGAAGACACCATCAAGCGCCGGGCACGCGGTCTGGACCGGGCGTTCGATATCCTCGATTTCCTCAAGGAGATCGGCCAGCCACTGCGTCCGAACGACATCGCCAACGGCATCGGCAGCCCGAAATCCACGGTCTACGAACTGGTGGCCTCGTTGCTCGAACGGCGGATTCTGGAGCCGGTGGGCAAGGACGGTCACGTCTATCTCGGTCGTCAGCTGTATTTCCTCGGCCAGGCGCACTTGCGGCATTTCGACCTCAGTCGCGAGGCCGATCACGCGTTGCAGGAGATCGTCAGCCAGACCCGGGAAACCGCGCAGATGTGCCTGCTCAACGGGCGCAAATACACGGTGGCGCTGATGAAGGAGGGCGAGCGGCATTTCCGCATTTCTTCCGATATCGGCGAAAACGCGCCGATCCCGTGGACTGCCTCCGGGCGCTTGCTGCTGGCGCATTTGAGTGACCAGCAAATCAGCGACCTGATCGACCCCGACGATTTCATTTTGCCCGATGGCGAACGCCTGCCGATGGAGACGTTTCTGGCGGAAATCCGTCAGGCCGGCATCGACGGTTTCTTCTCGTTCGACAGTGTTGCCGACACCTTTACCCATTGCTTCGCCGCGCCGGTCAAAGACCCGAGCGGCGTGGCCATCTGCACCCTGTGTATCGTCGCTCCGCGCGCCGATGCCAAGACCAACTACAACGACTATCGCCGGGTTCTGATCGAGAGCGCCAACAGCCTCGCCCGGCGTATCAACGAATAACTGCGCCCGCCAGCGGACGCGATCGTGAGGAGTTCGACCATGACGACTGCCAACAACACTGCTGCCGTGGAAAAGGGTGATGCCGCCATTGGCGCGCAACTGGTGCGTGACATCAGTCTGCCGGCGCTGGTGCTGCACCGCGAAGCGTTGGAGCACAACATCCGCTGGATGCAAAAGTTTGTCAGCGACAGTGGCGCCGAACTCGCGCCCCACGGCAAGACCAGCATGACCCCGGCGTTGTTTCGTCGTCAGCTCGACGCCGGCGCCTGGGGTATCACCCTGGCCAGCGCCACCCAGACTCGCGCCGCTTACGCCCACGGCGTGCGCCGGGTGCTGATGGCCAACCAACTGGTCGGCACGCCGAACATGGTGTTGATTGCCGACCTGCTGGCGGCCGATTCGGGCTTCGATTTCTATTGCATGGTCGATCACCCGGACAACGTCGCCGATCTGGGCGCCTATTTCGCGTCACGCGGCGTACGCCTGAACGTGATGATCGAGTACGGCGTGGTCGGCGGCCGTTGCGGTTGCCGTAGCGAGCAGGAAGTCATCGAACTGGCCAAGGCCATCGGTGCGCAACCGGCACTGGCGCTGACCGGTATCGAGGGTTACGAAGGCGTGATCCATGGCGATCACGCCGTCAGCGGCATCCGTGAATTCGCCGCCTCGCTGGTGCGTCTGGCGGTGCAGTTGCAGGACAGCGGCGCGTTCGTCATCGCCAAACCGATCATCACTGCATCGGGTTCGGCCTGGTACGACTTGATCGCCGAATCGTTCGAAGCGCAGAACGCTGGCGGGCGTTTCCTCAGCGTGTTGCGTCCCGGCAGCTACGTGGCTCACGACCATGGCATCTACAAAGAGGCCCAGTGCTGCGTGCTCGACCGTCGCAGCGACCTGCACGAAGGCTTGCGTCCGGCGCTGGAAGTCTGGGCTCACGTGCAGTCGATGCCGGAGCCGGGGTTTGCCGTGATTGCCTTGGGCAAGCGTGACGTGGCGTTCGATGCCGGGATGCCGGTGCCGTTGCAGCGTTACAAGGCCGGTGTGGTGCCAGCGGTAGGCGAGGATGTCGGTGCCTGCAAGGTCACGGCAGTGATGGACCAGCACGCGTTCATGACCGTGGCGCCGGGCGTGGAATTGCGTGTCGGCGACATCATTTCCTTTGGCACTTCCCACCCATGCCTGACCTTCGACAAGTGGCGGGTCGGGCTGCTGGTGGACGAGCAGCTGTCGGTGATCGAAACCATGGAAACCTGTTTCTGATGAACACGCTCAGTCCATTGGGTCCGAACACACCGCGCATCGCTCTGATCGGCGAATGCATGATCGAACTCCAGCAACGTGCCGATGGCAGCCTGCAACAGAGCTTTGGCGGTGACACGCTGAACACGGCGGTCTATCTGTCCCGCGCCATGGGTGACAAGGCGCAGGTCGATTACGTCACTGCGCTGGGCGACGACAGTTTCAGTGATGCAATGTGCCGCAGTTGGGCCGCCGAAAATATTGGACTGGACCTCGTCCAACGCTTGCCCGGTCGTTTGCCGGGATTGTATTGCATCCAGACCGACGCTACCGGGGAGCGCCGCTTCCTTTACTGGCGCAACGAAGCCGCTGTGCGCGATTGCTTCACGACACCAGCCGCCGCACCGATTCTGAGGGCGTTGCCAGACTACGACGTGCTGTATTTCAGCGGTATCACGTTGGCAGTGCTCGGCGCGCAGGGCCGGGAAAAACTGATCCAGACCTTGATCGAAGCCCGCCAGCGCGATGCACGGATCGTTTTCGACAACAATTACCGGCCACGGCTGTGGGCCTCGGTGGAAGAGGCACGGGTGGCGTATCGCAGCGTGTTGCCGCATGTCGATCTGGCGTTGCTGACAGTGGACGACGAGCAGGCGCTGTTCCATTTCGAGGACTGTGAGGCGGTGTTTGAGGCGTATGCGCAGATCGGCACACCGGAAGTGGTGCTCAAGCGTGGTGCCGAAGCCTGTCTGATCCGTTGCGACGGGGAAGCGTTTGAAGTTCCGGCACAGAAGGTCGAGAAGGTGGTGGACACCACGGCGGCGGGGGATTCGTTCAGTGCGGCGTATCTGGCCAGTCGCTTGTCGGGGGCAAGCCCTGCGCAAGCGGCAGAGGCAGGGCACCGGTTGGCGAGTCGGGTGATCCAAGTGCCCGGAGCACTGATCCCCAGGGAGTGAATCCGATCCCCGAAGGTGCTGCCGAAGCTGCACCTTCGGGGCACTGGATCAATCGCGGAAAAACACCTGCACCAGGTGATAGCCGAACTTGCTCTTGATCGGTCCGTGCACGGTGCGCAGCGGTTTCTTGAAGATCACCGCGTCGATCGCTCCGACCATCTGTCCCGGCCGCACTTCACCCAGATCGCCGCCGCGCTTGCCGGACGGGCAGGTCGAGAACTTCTTCGCCAGCACATCGAACGCTTCACCGTTGGCGATGCGTTGTTTGAGTTTTTCAGCCTCATCGGCAGTCTTGACCAGAATGTGGCGGGCTTGGGCTTTCATCGTGCAATACCTGTAGCGGGGTGACGGCGGGGCGCGGATTATGCCTCAAGTCACGGGGTTTGGCTGAACATCGCGCGGATCTTGCCGGCCAGCTGTTCGATGGAAAACGGCTTGGCAACCATGTCCATGCCGTCCTCGAGAAAGCCCTGACGCTCGGCGGCTTTCTGCGCATAACCGGTCATGAACAACACTTTGAGCCCCGGACGATGCTGGCGAGCGATCTCCGCCATTTGCCGGCCGTTCATGCCTGGCAGGCCGACGTCGGTCACCAGCAGGTCCACCCGCAGATCTGATTCGAGCAATGGCAGAGCACCCTTGGCGTCTTCGGCTTCATGGGCGCGATAACCCAGCTCCTTGAGCAGGTCCATGACCAACATGCGCACCGCCGGATCGTCCTCGACCACCACCACGGTTTCGCCGGTGGCGACAGCGGGGGCCTGCGTTTCCGTCTCGGCCACGGCCGGCTCCGCCACCAGAGAATGCAGGCGAGGCAAGTACAGGCGCACACAGGTGCCCTGACCCGGCAGGCTGTCGAGGCTGACGTGCCCGCCGGTTTGTTGGGCAAAACCGTAAATCATCGACAGCCCGAGCCCGGTGCCCTGGCCGATCGGTTTGGTGGTGAAGAACGGGTCGAACGCTTTCGAACGCACCGACGGCGTCATGCCGGTGCCGTTGTCGCTCACCGCCAGCATCAGGTAATCACCGGCCTTGACCGGTTCGAGGGTGGTGATGTCGTTGCCATCGAGATAAACGTTGGCCGTTTCGATCAGCAGTTCGCCGCCATCCGGCATGGCGTCGCGGGCGTTGATCACCAGGTTGAGCAGGGCATTTTCCAATTGGCTCACATCGGTGCTGACGGGCCAGACGTTGTCGGCCAGGCGCAAGGTCAGTTCGATCGGGTCGCCTTTGGTGCGGCGGATCAGGTCCTCCAGCGAATGGATCAGTTCATTGACGTTGAGGGTCTTGCGATCCAGCGACTGGCGCCGGGAGAACGCCAGCAAGCGGTGAGTCAAAGCAGCGGCGCGATTGGCTGATGACACCGCGGCATCGGTGAATCGACCGATTTCATCAGTACGGCCACTGGCGATATAGCGCTGCATCAGGTCGAGGCTGCCGATGATTCCGGTCAGCATGTTGTTGAAGTCATGGGCGATACCGCCGGTGAGCTGACCGACCGCTTCCATTTTCTGCGCATGGCGCAGGGCATCTTCGGCACGTTCGCGTTCGAACATTTCGTTCTGCAGGCGCTGGTTGGCCTGGGCCAGTTGCTCGGTACGCGCGCTGACGCGTTCCTCAAGGGTTTCATTGAGGTTGCGCAAGGCTTCTTCGGTCTTTTTGCGTTCGGTCTCGTCGATCACGAAGATGTAGAAACCGTTCACCGCGCCATCCGGGCCGTGGCGTGGCAGGTAGTTCATCAGGGCGTGGCGCTGACTGCCATCGCGATGGGGCGTGTAAAGGCTGAATGAACAGGGCCGACCGGCGAGGGCCTCGGCGATGTACGGAGCGCGCAGAAAGTAGGACTCTTCGCCGATCACTTCGCGGATCGTTCGACCGTACAGCTCTTGCGGGGTCAACCCGTACCAGTCCAGGTACGCGGCGTTGTTCAGGCGAAAGCGTTCTTCGCGGTCGACATAGCTGATCAGGATCGGCATCGCGTTGATGATCAGTTGCAGCTCGGTCTGGCTTTGGCGCAGGGCCTGCTCGGTGTGCTTGCGCTCGGTCAGGTCCAGCGCAGCGCCGAGAAAACGCATCGGCCGTCCGTGGTGATCCTTGTAGCAGCGCCCGCGAGCGAAGACCCAGCGCACGTCGCCATTGGCCTGCAACAAACGATATTCCTCGGCGTATTCGGTGCCATGGGTGATGCAATGCTTGATGCTGCGGGCGATCAGCGCGCGGTCTTCCGGGTGCACGCCGTGCAGATATTCACTGATGGGCAACTGGCTGGCCCGCGCCGGGTCGACGCCATGCAACTGGGCGAAATGTGCATCGGCAATGAAGCGATCTTCACCAATGTCCCAGTCCCAGGTGCCAACCGCATCGGTAGCCGCCAGCGCCAGCTGCAGGCGCTCTTCGCTTTCGCGCTGGGCCTTGAGGCTGTCTTCGGAACGCTGCTGGAGTTCCAGGGCGATGCGTCGGCGCTCATTGGTTTCGATTGCAGTGACCAGAATGCCGGACACTTGCGCGCTTTCGTCACGTATCGGGCTGTAGGTCAGGTCCAGCCAGAAGTCGGATTCCTTACCGTCCCGTTGCAGGGTAAAGCGCCGTTCGCTGTAGGTTCGCACCTGGCCTTGTAGGACGGCGCTGTAAATCGGGTCGGTAAAGTCTCGAAGTTCCGGCCATATCTGGTGCGCCGGCTGTCCGAAAGCGTGGGGATGCTTGCTGCCGGCCAGTAGTGCGAAGCCGTTGTTGTAGATCTGGGTGAGCTGCGGGCCCCACAGCAACAGCATCGGCATCGGCGAATGAATCACGATGTCAACCGCGGTCCGCAGGCTCTGCGGCCAACTATCGGCGCTGCCGAGCGGGCTGCGGCTCCAGTCGGTGCGGGCGATCAATGCCTGGGCGTCGTTGGTGTTCGGTACAGCGTTCATCACATCAGTCCTGAGCATCGGTCGGTGAGGCGGCGTCTACTATCCTAGTGCGGTAGACGCTGTAAGGCCCGTCGCGTCACGACGCACGGTCTTAAGTTCCTTGAAAGCTTCGCAGGTGTTTTTGGCCATGGAAATCGACGCACTGCTCAAACAACTGGTGAGCCGCCACGGTTCGGATCTGTTCCTGTCCACGGGGGCGCCGCCCAGTGCGCGGTTTGACGGCGTGCTGACACCTTTGAGCGAGCAGTCGTTCAAGCCCGGCGAAGTGGCAACCGTCGCCGCGTCCCTGATGGACGCCGAACAGCGCCGGGAGTTCGACCGTGATCTGGAAATGAACCTGGCGATTTCCCGAACAGGGATCGGTCGTTTCCGGGTCAACATCTTCAAGCAGCGCAATGACGTGTCGATCGTGATCCGCAACGTCAAACTCGACATCCCGCGATTTGAAGACCTGAAACTGCCGCCGGTACTGCTCGAAACGGTCATGCTCAAGCAGGGGCTGATACTGTTCGTCGGCGCTACCGACTCGGGCAAGTCCACGTCGCTGGCGGCGCTGATCGACCATCGCAATCGTCATAGCCGCGGGCACATCGTCACAATCGAAGATCCGATTGAATATATCCATCGACATCAGCAATCAATCATCAATCAGCGTGAAGTCGGTGTCGACACCCGCAGTTTTCATGCCGCGCTGAAGAACACCCTGCGCCAGGCGCCAGACGTCGTACTGATCGGCGAGATTCGCGACCGCGAAACCATGGAGCATGCGCTGGCCTTTGCCGAGACGGGGCATCTGGTGTTGTCCACGTTGCATGCCAATAACGCCAATCAGGCACTGGATCGGATCATCAACATGTTTTCGGAAGAACGCCGATCGCAGTTGTTGCAGGCGCTGGGCGGCAACTTGAAAGCATGCATTTCTCAACGTCTGGTGCGTACGGTTGATGGACAAAGACGCGCGGTCGTGGAGGTGCTGCTGGGCACGCCAACGATCACTGATTTTGTCCGGCGTGGCGAGTTCGAAGAGCTCAAATCCATCATGGAAAAATCTACGGAACTTGGCATGCAAACTTTTGATGGTGCCTTGTTCAATTTGGTTTCGCAGGGGGTTGTAAGTAAGCAGGAGGCATTGAAGAACGCTGATTCAGCCAATAATCTAAAGTTACGAATCAAGCTTGTCGCAGATCCGAATAATGATCCGGATGCAACTCCGGGAGAGTGGGGGTTGATAGAGTGAGTTTGCATGCTGTTTGTGTGTAAGGGTGGCCATTGGTAATGGTGTTTAATATTTTTGCACTGGATCGTATGCCTGGGGAACAGTAAAACATCATCGAGCTGAGGATTCAGCACTTAACTTGATGAGGTTTTTTAATGTCTGTCGCTAAAAGAAACAAGTTGTTCCGGTCGTCGACCATTGCGCTTGCCGAGTGGAAAAAAAGGTCTCAGGGCGATGCAGACGAATGCCGCGAAGTACTGCAACAACTGGACGTCGTGCTGAACAGTTTTTCAGATGATCAGGATATTTACTGGTTTGACTATGATGTAAAGTTAAAAGCAGGGTCGTCGCTGTTCGAGATTTATAACCCTGGCATGCTCTTGTTCAATAATCTGGAGAAGCTCGGAGCGGTATTCGGGGCACTTATTCGGGAGGGCGTACGCGATCATGAGGGTTTGTTTTGTGTAACTGCAGACGGCAAGATGGAGGTTTTCGACGAAGATAGAGGTTGGGTGGATCTGGTTGCGGCAGACCACTTCGATCACAGTGAAGAGATTCAATCAACAATCAAAGTGATTGCGGATGTGGCCCGCACGGCAGGGGGGTATATATGGACCAATCACGATGTCACGCTTGAGCAGTGGTTCAGGTTCCATGAAATCGACTTGCCGAGAAAAAATGCGCAAGTCAGGAATCTTATCGAAATATTGAAGTTTGATCCGCAAGTAGAAGAGCCTGAAAACTACTGGGAACATTTCGAGAGCGACGGTCAGGTCTTGGTCACACTGTCGGATGAGCAATTTGCGGAGATTCGTCAGGCGAAAACAAAATTCTTGCCACCGTACAAAATGTTGACTGCCTTTTATATCGAGACCGGACGCGCTCCGGTGTCCAATGAAAATGCCAATCAGCGCATTGCCGAATATGTTCGTCACGCCTTCCCCCGGGCGTTTGCGGAGAAATGCTTGCGAGAATTGGGCTGGTTTAAAGAGAACGAACAAGGGACTTTCTCCGACACTGTTCTGCAGCAGTTCTTGATAACCTCCATATTGCTCGATATAGCCCCGTGGGTCGGCCATAGCCATAAACGTAGGCACATTCAATCGTTTGACTTGTATGCGCCGTCCTTTGTTGATTGGCATCCGTCGGCTGTGCGCGTGTTGCTCACCGATTATCTTGCGGGCAGTGACTGGCTTGATCGACGTTGGGGGCCGCTGGTAACGCACTTGC
Source organism: Pseudomonas sp. R38(2017) (assembly GCF_002112395.1). Classification (NCBI taxonomy): domain Bacteria; kingdom Pseudomonadati; phylum Pseudomonadota; class Gammaproteobacteria; order Pseudomonadales; family Pseudomonadaceae; genus Pseudomonas; species Pseudomonas sp. R38(2017). The sequence goes on along the minus strand of NZ_NEHN01000002.1, from coordinate 573,933 downwards.
TCCTGTCGAGGACGGCGCCGGAGTTTCTGGTTCGTGAGGTCCCGGCTTCAGTCACACTCGGATCGATTGCATGGGTGAAGCTATGTCGTGCCGTAGCACTGGTGGAAGCGGTGAAAACCGGTGCGTCGCGAGTACTGAGTTACTCGCAGATCATGGCCTATGTGGACCTTGAACCGGTCAGTGAGGCGCAAAAACATCTATGGGATCTGGCCATGATTGACCCGATCGTCGATTGGGCACTGCTTAACCGGATTGTGACAAGCACTGAATTCGATCAAGCAGAAGAGGCGACTACCCGACGTGCGATCGAAGCGTTCGAACAACACTCGGATCAACTTGCCCAGATAGCTAGTGCATTTTCGACGCCATTACCTTCCAGGGCAGACATCGCCCGAGCGGCTTTGAAAGTGGCGGCACCGGGTTGTGACACCCTGGATGAAAAGGCGCTCTCGTTGCTGGGGGGGCAGCAAGTCATGTCTATGGTCGATCTGCATCAGTCGGGCGATCTGGTCACTGGCAAGTGGGACAGGCGCACCGTACGCCTGGTGACTAACGGGGTGCCCAAGCCGGCCATCAATTACAACCCGTCGGGTATCAGTCTGTATACGCGTTACCCAAAATTGCTGAAACTCACTTCCTGTGACGAGGAGATGGATCGTCAGTTGGCCGTGCATTTGACGGAACTCAACAGCGCCATGTTGTCGACAGTGAAACTGGCGTTGGCGCAGATGCCCGCACCGGATCTGAAAGTATTCATGAATGCGCAGATAAGCTTTCTAACAGTACGCGAATCATCGATTTACTATGTTAGCCGTCGTATCGGTGGCCCATTCGATTTCACTCAGGGAAGAGAAACACAGCAAAGCAGAGACGCTGCAACCGGGCGCTTCGGACTCGTGATGTGTGCTTCTCATAACGGTGTCTTCATTTGCTATGAACTGTTTACCTCACGTGGAGAGTTCCGGAAAAACGACGCTCTGGGCAGCTTGATCATTCGCGAGCGAAAACTCGAACAGCGTTCACGGATTAGCCGTCCGGCGGATTTGACTACACAACTGACGCTGACTTATCCGCAAAGCCTGCCGCTCAATGTGAAATGCTACACCCACGCAGCAGCTCCGGATTCTGCTATTACCACCAGCTTGGCGATCATCGATAACTTTGGTTTGCTGCCGGAGCCCGCTGCATCTGCAAACCCCAAGCAGGGTTTATATCAACGCTTCAACGATCCGAACATTGCGCGTATCGCCGACTTCATCGTCAAAAACCGCCCATTCCTGGATGCCGGTGAACTTAGAGAACTGGTGCGCATTCCGACGCCACTTGAAAGTTCTCAAGAGCAGGGGGAACAACTGCTCACCTATTTCATCGACCTGATTGTACCGTTCAAGAAATGTATTCAGGACGTCGCATCCGGTGAACATGACAAGGTGGTAGATGGCGTCTACGGTTGTCTGATGGACGGTATCGGTCTTGTGGGAACGGTGGCGGGAGCCAGTTCGAAAGCGTTGAGTATTTCTGCCAAGGCCATTTCCACGACATCAAAAGCGGCGCGTTTTTCCAGGTTGGCTTTCACCTCGGCGATTTCCCTTTTCAATCCGTTCGACGGTGTGCCATCGGGCCTGCAGTCAAGTGGGAAACTCGTGCACAAAGGCTTGTTGCGGTTCAATAAAAATACCCACGAGCTTATTACCGTAGCGCGGAAACAACTGCGCACGCTGAGCGATAGTCGACAATCCTTTGACTTGATCGACAACTCCCGTAGTACGCAATTCGGGCTTGGCACATGGCGGCCGCGTGGCACTACTGGCGACAACATCGCAGTGCTTGCCGCACGTGAAGATAAAAATTGGTTTGCCTTGAATCGTCGCGGCGACTTATGGGGCAAGCCGCTGGTTGGTTTTTCGTATCGAGCGCCTGTGCGGTTGCCTTACTCACCTAAAACCTTGCCAGAGAGCTACACGCGCAGGTTCATTGAACAAAGTCTGCCGCGTGCCCGAGCGAAAATTGACGATGCTATCGCAGTCCTTCAGCGGCATGACTTGAAACAAGATTGCAGCAAGGTAATGAAAATTATGTTCGGCGATACTTCGGCGGCTGCCACTAATCGTCTGGTGAACTATCTACGCTTGATCCGCTTTGACTTTGCCGGTTTTTCGATGAGTAACATTTTGCTCGATGCGGTGAAGGAACACGATGTGCTTGCAGCGTTCGACGTGGGCAGTTACAAACGCTGGAAAAGCACGGGTTCAGGTAATGAAGCGGGTATTGCCTTTGTTGAAATCTATACCAAGAGCCTCAACAGGCACTTTACAGGTCTGGGCTTCAACCATGACGTGGTCGCTGATGACCTGATTCACGAGCTGTTCCATGGGGCTGCCCAAACCGATGACATTGGCTATGCCACCGATGCAGAGTTCGAGAGTACCCGGGGGCAGCGACTCGACGTGACGCCATTGCTGAATATCGCCCTGGGTTGTTTGCCTGTGTCGGAGGAAGGCACGGAATGCCATCAGCCTGAGAAGGCATTTGCAAATGCCGATTCTCTGGCTGTGGCGACGTCGTTATTCAGTCAGCTTTACTCCAACAAAGTTACGTATGACCGCAACATGGCGATTCTTGGCAGTGCAGTCGACACCAGTGACGGCAAGCCAATTGTTGCCCCGGTTATCATCACGTTGAACACACCCGTGTGATCGTGTCGGTTTTCGGTTGATTCAAAACGACCTCCGATCAGGTCATCAGCTCCGGCCGATCCCGAAATTGCTCCAGGGCCTCGGGATTGGCCAACGCATCGGTGTTTTTCACCGGTTCACCGTGCACCACATTGCGCACGGCCAGCTCCACCACCTTTCCGCTGATGGTGCGCGGAATGTCCGTGACGGCGACGATCTTCGCCGGTACATGGCGTGGTGTGGTGTTGGCGCGGATCACTTGGCGGATCTGCTGTTGCAGTGCGTCATCCAGGGTTACGCTTTCCTTTAGGCGCACGAACAGCACCACGCGTACATCGTCCTGCCACTGCTGGCCGATGGCGACGCTGTCCAGCACTTGCGGGACTTTCTCCACTTGCCGGTAAATTTCTGCTGTGCCGATGCGAACGCCGCCGGGGTTGAGCACGGCATCGGAGCGACCGTGAATCAGCATCCCGCCGTGGGGCAGTTGTTCGGCGTAGTCACCCTGGGCCCAGACGCCGGGGAACTGGCTGAAATAGGATTTGCGCAGTTTCTCGCCGTCCGGATCATTCCACAGTCCAATCGGCATCGCCGGAAATGGCCGGGTACACACCAGCTCGCCTTTCTCACCGATAACCGGTTGCCCGGCGTCGTTCCAGACTTCAACCGCCATGCCCAGGCTCTTGCCCATGATTTCACCACGGCGTACCGCTGACATCGGATTGCCGTTGACGAAGCAGGACACGATGTCGGTGCCGCCGGACATTGAGGACAGGCAAACGTCCGGTTTGAAGTCGCGATAGACGAAATCATAACTCTGCGGCGACAACGCAGAACCTGTGCAGAGCAAGGTTTTCAGGTGGCTCAGGTCATGGTTTTCACGGGGCTTGATGCCGCTGCTTTCAAGGGTCGCGAGAAATTTCGGGCTGGTGCCGAACACGCTGACCTGCTCGTCATCGAGCAGCTCCAGCAATCGCTGGTTGTCCGGATAAAACGGTGAACCGTCATAGAGCACCACCGCGCTGCCGACCGCCAGCGCCGAGACCAGCCAGTTCCACATCATCCAGCCGCAGGTGGTGTAGTAGAACAAGCGGTCGCCGGGCCCCAAATCGACATGCAACCCGTGCTCCTTGGCGTGCTGCAGCAGTACGCCGCCCGTACTGTGAACGATGCACTTCGGCACGCCGGTGGTTCCGCTGGAATACAGCACATACAGCGGATGGTCGAACGGCACCGGGACGAATTGCGGCTCATCGCCGGGTTCATAGAAGTCGTCCCATAGCGTGACGTTGGCGGGTGTCCGGTAATCCGTGGCATGGGCGTGGGGGCGTGCGTACGGCACGATGATCAGTTGTTGCAAGGACGGCAGCTGCTGGAGGATTTCGTTGATCTTGACGGTCTGGTCGATCTCTTTTCCGGCGTAACGGTAACTGGCGCAGGTGATCAGCACTTTCGGTTCAATCTGACCAAAGCGGTCGATTACGCCGTGGGTGCCGAAGTCCGGTGACGAGCACGACCAGATTGCGCCAAGACTGGTGGTTGCGAGCATCGCGACCAGGGTTTGCCAAGTGTTGGGCATGCAGGCTGCGACCCGGTCGCCGAGCACGACGCCGGCCGCTTGCAGGCTGGCCTGGAACCCGGCGACTTGCCGGGCCAGTTCGGCCCAGGTCAGCAGTTCACGCTGGCCGTTTTCCGCGATGGCGATCACAGCGACGGCTTCGTCCCGTCGACTCAGCAGGTGTTCGGCGAAGTTTAACGTAGCGCCGGGAAACCACTCGGCACCGGGCATTTTCATGCCTTTGCGCAGGACCGCGTCAGGCTGGGTGTGAAAGCTGATACCGAAGAAATCCACGATCGCCTGCCAGAACGCTTCGCGCTGGTCGATGGACCATTGATGCAGGGCGGGGTAGTCATCGAGCTTCAGGTGGTGGCGCTGATTGATGAAGCGCCGAAAGCCGTCCATGCGGGACCGGGCAATACGTTTGGCATCGGGCTGCCAGAGAATATCGGACATGGTTTGCCTCTTATTGTTTGTCAGAAGGCTCCCACCGCAAAGCGGGAGCGATCAGTTGCACGCTTACTGAGCGAGCCAGCCGCCATCGATATTCCATGCGGCGCCGCGCACCTGGCTGCCGGCCTCGCTGCACAGGAACAACACCAGTTCACCGAGGTGCGCAGGCGTGACGAACTCCAGCGACGGCTGTTTCTCGGCCAACAGATCGTGTTGTGCCTGCTGCGGGTCGACACCCTTGGCCGCGCGATCGTCGATCTGTTTCTGCACCAGCGGCGTCAACACCCAGCCCGGGCAAATCGCATTGCAGGTGACATTGCTGGCGGCGGTTTCCAGGCCGACCACTTTGGTCAGGCCGATCACGCCATGCTTGGCCGCCACATACGCCGCTTTGCCGGTGGAACCGACCAGGCCGTGCACCGAGGCGATGTTGACGATCCGGCCCCAGCCCTTGGCGCGCATGCCCGGCAGGCTCAGGCGGGTGCTGTGAAACACCGACGACAGGTTGATGGCGATGATCGAATCCCAACGCTCCACCGGAAATTCCTCAACCGCCGCGACATGCTGGATACCGGCGTTGTTGACCAGAATGTCCACGCCGCCGAACTCGCGCTCGGCGTAGGCGATCATGTCGGCGATCTGCGCCGGGTCGCTGACGTCCGCCGGGTGATGGCCGACCTTGCCACCGAACTGTTCGACTTCGGCAATCACCTTCGAGGCATCGCCAAAACCGTTTAGGATCAGGTTGGCGCCGGCTTTGGCCAGCGTGAGCGCAATGCCCAGTCCGATGCCGCTGGTGGAGCCGGTGACCAGTGCGGTCTTGCCAGAAAGAGTCGTCATGAATACCTCACACAATGCCAGTGGCGTAGAAAGTGCCGATTACCACGAAAACCGCCAGGGTCTTGATCAGCGTAATACAGAAAATGTCCTTGTAGGCCTCACGGTGGGTCAGGCCGGTGACGGCGAGCAGGGTGATCACCGCGCCATTGTGCGGCAGGGTGTCCATGCCGCCGCTGGCCATCGCAGCCACCCGGTGGAGCACTTCCAGTGGAATGTTGGCGGCGTGGGCGGCGCTGATGAACTGTTCGGACATTGCCGCGAGGGCGATGCTCATCCCGCCCGAGGCGGAGCCGGTGATGCCGGCCAGCAGGGTCACGGTGATCGCTTCGTTGACCAGCGGATTGGGAATGCTCTTGAGCCAGTCGGCCAGCACCAGAAAACCCGGCAAAGAGGCGATGACCGCGCCGAAACCGTATTCAGACGCGGTGTTCATCGCCGCCAGCAGCGCGCCGCTGACTGCGCTTTTACTGCCCTCGGCGAGCTTGCTTTTGATCGCTTTAAAACCGAATGCCAGCACCATCAGGATGCCCACCAGCAAAGCCGCTTGCACCGCCCAGATCGCGGTGAGCTTGGCGATTTCGGTGGTCACCGGTGCGGCCATGCCTGGCAGCGCGAGGCTGTGGGTCTTGCCGTACCACTGCGGAATCCATTGGGTGAACAGCAGGTTCATGATGCCCACCGCCAGCAGCGGCGACAGGGCGATCCACGGATTTGGCAGTTTCAGGTCTTCGGCGGTTTCCGGTTCGTTGCGCAGTTCGGTGCCGTAGCCTTCGCCTGCACGCTGAGCCTTGTTGCGTTGGCGCTGCAGGAACAGCATGCCGGCGCAGAACACGAAAATCGTGCCGATCACACCTAGCCACGGCGCCGCCCATGCGGTGGTGTTGAAGAAGGTGCTGGGGATGATGTTCTGGATCTGTGGTGTGCCGGGCAAGGCGTCCATGGTGAACGAAAACGCGCCGAGGGCGATGGTCGCCGGGATCAGGCGCTTGGGGATGTTGCTCTGGCGGAACATCTCCGCTGCGAACGGGTAGACCGCGAACACGACGACGAACAGCGAAACGCCGCCGTAGGTAAGCAGGGCGCAGACCAGAACGATCACCAGCATCGCCTGGCGCGTGCCAAGCAGACGAATCGCTGCTGCGACAATCGAACGGGAGAAGCCCGACAGCTCGATCAGCTTGCCGAACACGGCGCCGAGCAGGAACACGGGAAAGTAGAGTTTGATGAAACCGACCATTTTCTCCATGAATACCCCGGTGAAAGCAGGGGCGACGGCGGACGGGTCGGTGAGCAGAACGGCGCCGAGGGCGGCGATCGGGGCGAAAAGGATAACGCTATAGCCACGGTAGGCCGCGAGCATCAGCAGCGAGAGGGCTGCCAAGGCGATGATCACACTCATGGTGTGCTCCTTCGATTGTTATTTTTGTGGGTGGAACGGGTACAGGAGGGGGCTATAGCGAGAACTGTGCCAAATGGTTAAGTGATTGAAACAAAAGGAATTAGTTTGGTTTTGGCACTGGTTTTTCGAAGTTTTGTCTCTGTTTAGAGATTTCTATAGCTGGGAGGACGCTTTCGCGGGCAAGCCCGCTCACACAGTTGAGCGTATTCCCCTATGGGGGCGGGCTTGCTCGCGAAGCTTTCGATGTAGTCTTGATTTAGAGAATGTTGTCTCTTTATTGAGACTCTACGATTCCAAGCGCAATCATCTTCTTGTATAGCGTCGAGCGCCCCAGTCCCAGCCGCTCAGCTGCCTCGATCACCTTGCCCCCGCATTGCGCGAGAGTGGATTGAATCAACTGCCGGTCAAACCGCTCACGAGCCTGACTGAAGGTCTCGTTGGTTGCCGGTTCTGACAGAGGCGCCAGGGTTCGCTCAACCGGTGTAAACGTGCCAATCGCGGCACGAATGTCATCCGCCGTCAGCATCAAGTCATCACTGAGCAACGCTGCTCGCTCCAGCACGTTGCGCAACTCGCGAATGTTCCCCGGCCAGGCATGCTGACCCAACAGCTCCAGGGCTTCGCGATTGAGTTCATGCTGACTACGCAACTCTTCAAGAATCGCTTCACTGAGGGCCGGTAGATCGTCCAGCCGTTCACGCAGCGGCGGTACCTGAATCGGCAGCACGTTGAGCCGGTAATACAGGTCCGCTCGGAACTCGCCGCGCTTGATCGCCGCTTCCAGGTCCGTCGACGTTGCGGCAATCACCCGCACATCGCTTTGGATCACGTCGTTGGAGCCGACAGGTTCGAACTCCTTTTCCTGCAACACCCGCAGCAATTTGCTTTGCAGCGGCAGAGGCATGTCGCCGATCTCATCGAGAAACAGTGTCCCGCCCTGAGCGATCTGCAACTTGCCGGTGCGGCCCTTGCGGTCGGCACCGGTGAAGGCGCCGGGCGCAGTGCCGAAAAACTCGGCTTCGAGCAGCGCTTCCGGAATTGCCGCACTGTTGATGCTGACGAACGCCTTGTGCGCCCGGGGCGAGGCGCCGTGAATCGCCTGCGCCAGCAACTCCTTGCCGCTGCCGGTCTCGCCCAGCAGCAGAACCGGTGACTCTGCACTCGCGCTGCGCCGGGCACGGCGCTTGACCTCCAGGCTGGCAGCGCTGGTGCCGATGAAGTGGGCGAAGTTGTATTTGGTTTGCCTTGCGCGCAGCAGCGAGCGGGTCGAGGCGAGTTCTTCCTGCATGCTCAGGTAGCGCTTGAGCATCGGCGACAAGCTGCGCAGTTCATCGAACAGGGCAAAACCGATGGCGCCGATCACCGCGCCGGCATCGTCATGGATCGGCAGGCGCATCACCACCAGCGGTTCTTTTGGCGTGTCCTGCATGTCCAGAAGTATCGGTCGCCCCGTGCGCACCACTTCACGCAGAAGACTGCCAGGAATCACGCTTTCACAGGGCTTGCCGATGGCCCCGGCCGCAGAGTCGAGCCCGAAGCGCCGGGCATAGCGCTCGTTCATCCAGACGATGTTCGCATCGCGGTCGACAATCACCGTGCCTTCACTGGATTGCTCGATGATCTCGAACAGCGAACGGATCGCCAGGGTGCGGACCCGTTGGTAATCCTTGAGGCTTTCAGTGGTGTTCATGGCGGCGTCCATTGGCGGAAGTCAGGTGGCGCGATTATGCCTACCCCGGATGCGCCGCTGCCAACAGCTCTTTGGTATAGGGGTGCTGCGGTGAGTCGAACACGTCATGGCTGGCGCCGTGTTCGACCACTTTGCCGTCCTTGATCACGATAATGTCGTGGGCCAATGCCCGTACCACCGCCAGGTCGTGGCTGATGAACAGGTACGTCAGGCCATGTTTTTCCTGAAGCTGGCGGAGCAGGGCGACCACTTGCTTCTGCACGGTACGATCCAGCGCCGAAGTCGGCTCATCGAGCAGGATCAGCGCCGGTTTGAGCACCAGTGCCCGGGCAATAGCGATGCGCTGACGCTGGCCTCCGGAAAATTCGTGGGGGTAGCGATGACGGCTTTCAGGGTCGAGGCCGACTTCCTTGAGCACGCGGATCACCTGTGTGTCGCACTCGTCGGCGGTGGACTCGCAATGCACCTCCAGCCCTTCGCTGATGATCTGCGCCACCGACATGCGCGGGCTGAGGCTGCCGAACGGGTCCTGAAACACCACCTGCATCTGCCGGCGCCACGGCCGCAATTGCTTCTGATTGAGGCCGTCGAGGGACTCGCCCTGAAAGCGGATGCTGCCTTCGGAGTCGAGCAGGCGCAGGATCGCCTGACCCAGCGTTGACTTGCCCGAGCCAGACTCGCCGACGATGCCCAACGTTTTGCCGCGCTGGATATTCAGGCTGATGCCGTCCACGGCGCGCAGGCATTGCTTGCGCTGGAACAGTCCGCCGCCGACGACGAAATCCACCCGCAGGTCTTCGACTTCCAGCACGTTTTCTCGTTCGTCCCGGGGAAGCGCTTCGCCTTCCGGTTCGGCATTGAGCAACACGCAGCTGTAAGGGTGTTTCGGCTCGGTAAACAGCGTTTCGCAAGGTGCCTGCTCGACGATTTCCCCGGCCTTCATCACGCAAACCCGCTGGGCAATGCTGCGTACCAGATTGAGGTCATGGCTGATCAGCAGCAGCGACATGCCGAGACGTTGTTGCAGGGATTTGAGCAGCACCAGGATCTTGCGCTGCACGGTGACGTCGAGGGCCGTGGTCGGCTCGTCGGCGATCAACAGTTCCGGTTCGCAGGCCAGGGCCATGGCGATCATGACCCGCTGTCGCTGGCCGCCGGACAACTGATGCGGGTAAGCCTTCAGTCGTTCTTTCGGCTTCTGGATGCCCACCAGTTCAAGCAGTTCAAGAATGCGTTTCTGCGCTTCTTTACCGCCCATGCCTCGATGCAGCAGCAGGGTCTCGCCGATCTGCTTTTCAATGGTATGCAGCGGGTTGAGCGAGGTCATCGGCTCCTGAAAGATCATGGCGATGCGGTTGCCCCGCAGGTCGCGCAAAGTCTTGGGATCGGCAGCGACCAACTCCTTGCCGCGATAGCGAATGCTGCCGGTGGTTCGGGCTTCGCTATCCGGGAGCAGTTGCAGGATCGAGTGGGCCGTTACCGATTTGCCCGAGCCCGATTCGCCCACCAGCGCCAGGCACTCGCCGGGGCGGATGTCCAGGCACAGATTGCGCACCACGGTCTGGCCATGGAAGGCGACGCTGAGGTCACGGATTTCGATCAGGTTGTCAGTCATATCAAGGATCCGTTCATGAACGCGGGTCAAAGGCATCGCGCAATGCTTCGCCGATGAATACCAGCAGGGACAGAATCAGCGCGAGGGTGAAAAACGCCGTCAATCCTAGCCACGGTGCCTGCAGGTTCTGTTTGCCCTGGCCGATCAACTCGCCCAGCGATGCACTGCCGGCGGGCATGCCGAAGCCGAGGAAATCCAGCGCAGTCAGGGTGGAAATCGCCCCGGTCAGAATGAATGGCAGATAGCTCAGCGTGGCATTCATTGCGTTGGGCAGAATGTGCCGGAAGATCACCTTGCGGTCGGTCAGGCCCAGGGCCCGTGCAGCCTTGACGTATTCCAGGTTACGCCCGCGCAGGAACTCGGCGCGTACCACGTCCACTAGTGCCAGCCAGGAAAACAACGCCATGATTCCCAGAAGCCACCAGAAATTCGGTTCGACGAACCCCGAAAGAATGATCAGCAGGTACAGCACCGGCAGCCCCGACCAGACTTCAAGCAGACGCTGACCGAGCAAGTCGATCCAGCCACCGTAGTAGCCTTGCAGTGCGCCGGCCGCGATGCCGATCAGGGCGCTGACGAAGGTCAGCATCAGCGCGAACAGGATCGATACCCGCGCACCGAAAATCACCCTTGCCAGCACGTCCCGCGCCTGATCGTCGGTGCCCAGCCAGTTGACGGAAGTCGGTGGACTCGGCGCCGGTTTGTTGAGGTCGTAGTTCGGCGTGTCCTCACTGAACGGGATCGGCGGAAACAGCAGCCAGCCACCGTCCTTGCGGATCAGATTCTGGACGTAGTCGCTGCGGTAATCAGCCTGAAAGGGTAGTTGGCCGCCGAACTCCTGTTCGGTGTGGCGCTTGAGCACCGGGAAGTACCATTGGCCCTGATAGCTGACGACCAGTGGTTTGTCGTTGGCGATCAGCTCGCCACCGAGACTGATCACGAACAGGCCAATGAACAACCATAGCGACCACCAGCCTCGGCGGTTTTTCTTGAAACGTTCTAAACGACGCCGTCCCAGAGGCGAGAGCTTGAACATCAGGCATTCCTCGCGGCGAAGTCGATGCGCGGATCGACGAGCGTGTAGCACAGGTCGCCGATCAGTTTTATCAGGAGGCCGAACAGGGTGAAGATGAACAGCGAACCAAACACCACCGGGTAGTCCCGGGACACGGCAGCTTCGTAGCTCATCCGCCCGAGGCCGTCGAGGGAGAAAATCACCTCGATCAGCAACGAACCGGCAAAGAACACACTGATGAAGGCTTGGGGAATGCCCGACACCACCAGTAACATCGCGTTGCGAAACACATGACCATACAGCACCCGGCGTTCGCTCAGGCCTTTGGCGCGAGCGGTGACCACGTACTGACGGGTGATTTCATTGAGAAACGAGTTCTTGGTGAGGATGGTCAAGGTCGCAAAGCCGCCGATCACCAGCGCAGTCACCGGTAGAACAAGGTGCCAGAAATAGTCGGCAATCTTGCCCAGTGTCGACAGTGATTCGAAGTTGTCCGAGACCAGTCCGCGCACCGGAAACCAGTTCAGCGACGTACCGCCGGCAAACACCACGATCAGGAACATCGCGAACAGGAACGCCGGCATCGCGTAACCGATGATGATCGCCGTACTGCTCCAGATATCGAAATGACTGCCGTGGTGCACGGCTTTGCGGATGCCCAGCGGGATCGACACCAGATAGGTGATCAGCGTCGCCCACAACCCGAGGGAAATGGTCACCGGCATTTTCTGCAGGATCAGGTCGGTGACCGTGGCGCCGCGGAAGAAGCTCTTGCCGAAATCCAGCTGCGCATAGTTCGTGAGCATCAGCCACAGGCGTTCATGGGCCGGTTTGTCGAAGCCGTACTGTTTTTCGATGTCCTTGATCAGCTGCGGGTCGAGGCCACGGCTGGCGCGGGAGGTGCCGCTCATGGTCTCGCTCGCACCGCCACCGACACTGGCTCCGCCGATCCCCTGCAAGTGGGCAATGGCCTGTTCCACCGGACCACCCGGCGCGGCCTGGATGATCACGAAGTTGACCAGCAGAATGATCACCAGCGTCGGGATGATCAGCAGCAGGCGCCGCAGTATGTAAGCCCACATCAGTGCGGCCCTCCGGGTCTGCCACGGCTGATTTTCTCGGCCGTCATCTGCTGGTTGGTCAGCGGCGTGCTGCTGATTTCCCACCAGCTTTCGATCGCTTCGTCATTGCTCGCCTGTACGGTCGGAATACCGAAACGGTTCCACCACACGGTCGAGGTGCCCGGCGGGTAATAGTTGGGAATCCAGTAGTAATTCCATTGCAGCACTCGATCCAGCGCATGGGCGTAATGCAGCATGTCGGCCTGGGTCGAGGCGCGAATGAGGCCGTTGATCAAAGTGTCCACCGCCGGATTCTTCAGGACCATGTAGTTGTTGGCGCCGGGATCGTTGGCCGAGGCAGAACCGAAGTAGTTGAGCAGTTCGCCCCCGGGTGAGGTGGTGACCGGGTAACCGGTGACAATCATGTCGTAGTCGCGGCTCATCAGGCGATTGACGTACTGCGAAGAGTCGATGCGGCGGATATCGAGGTTGATGCCGATCTGTTTCAGGGTGCGCTTGTAGGGCAGCAGCAGCCGGTCCATGCCGTTCTGGCTGACCAGGAAGGTGAAGCTCAATGGCTCGCCCTGTGCGTTGACCAATTGATCGCCATCGGGTTTCCAGCCGGCCTGTTCCAGCAGTTCCAGCGCTTGCAACTGTTTGTCGCGGATCAGGCCGCTGCCATCAGTTTTCGGCGCCTCGAAGACCTGGGTGAAGACCTCGTCGGGAATCTGCCCGCGCAACGGTTCAAGAATCTTCAGTTCGGCAGCGTCCGGCAGTTCACGGGCGGCGAGGGCGCTGTTGGAAAAGTAACTCTGCTGGCGGATGTACATGTTGCGCATCATCTGCCGGTTGCTCCATTCGAAGTCCCAGAGCATGGCCAATGCCTGGCGTACGCGGCGGTCCTGAAACATCGGTTTCTGCAGGTTGAACACGAAGCCTTGCGCCGATTGCGGTGCTTCGGTTGCCAGGTGAGCCTTCTGCAGACGCCCATCGCTCAGGGCCGGGCTGTCGTAGCCGATCGAGTAGCCGGTAGCGGAAAATTCGCGGTTGTAGTCATAGGCACCGCCGCGCAATACCTGACGGGCGACGTCGGTGTCGCCGAAGTACTCGATGCTGAAGTGGTCGAAGTTGTAGAGCCCGCGGCTGACCGGCAAGTCCTTGCCCCACCAATCGGGATTACGCTCGAAGGTGATACTGCGTCCGGAATCGACCTTGCCGACCCGGTACGGGCCGCTGCCCAGCGGCGGTTCATAACCGCCACCGCCGGCGAAATCCCGGGTCTTCCACCAATGCTCGGGAAACACCGGCAGGGTTGCGATGTCCAGCGGCAGGGTGCGGTTTTCATTGCTCTTGAAGTCGAAGCGCACGGTGAGCGGCGCTTCGACTTCGACGCCTTTGACGTCGGCGAACTGGGTGCGATAGCGCAGGCTGCCCTGGGTCATGAGCAAATCGTAGGTGTAGCGCACGTCTTCGGCAGTGATCGGTTCACCATCGGCGAAGCGTGCCTTGGGATTGATGAAGAAGCGCAGGGACAGACCATCCTCGGAGCGCTCCATCTTCTGTGCCACCAGCCCGTAGACGGTGTAAGGCTCGTCCATCGAGCGCTGGGCCAGCGGGGAATACAGCAGGCCGTCGATCTGGGTGACGCCGATGCCTTTGTCGATGTAGGGCAGGACATGGTCGAAGTGACCGATCTCGATCGCCGAACGGCGCATCGTTCCGCCCTTGGGGGCCTGGGGATTGGTGTAGTCGAAGTGACTGAAATTGGCCGGGTACTTCGCTGGTTCGCCGTAAACGGTCAATGCATGCTGCGGTGCAGCGCTCACACCGGCGGCGCTCATCAACAGAGCCACGGCAGTGAACATCAAGGAGGAGAAAGCCAGTCGCATTGTCAGCCTTAGAGCCGGGTAATCGATAAGCGCAATTTGTACGCGAGCGCAGCGTTGTTCGCCAGCCGCGTGGTGTAACCAAAACACAACGGCCCGCCATCAGGCGGGCCGTTACACAGCGCAACGGACGAAGGATCAGTCCTGACGGCTGGTGACTTCCAGCAGGTGATAGCCGAACTGAGTCTTGACCGGGCCTTGCACGACGTTGATCGGTGCGCTGAACACTACGGTATCGAATTCCTTGACCATCTGGCCCGGGCCGAACGAGCCCAGATCACCGCCCTGGCGGCTGGACGGGCAAGTGGAGTTGGCTTTGGCGACTTCAGCGAAATCGGCGCCGGCTTCGATCTGGGCCTTGAGTTCGTTGCACTTGTCTTCGCTCGAAACCAGGATGTGGCGGGCAGTGGCTTTAGCCATGGGAAAAATCTCCAATCAAATCAGTAAAGGGAGGAGCCTACCGGATTCAGTGGCCGATTTCTCGGCAAAGTTCCGTTCGGTTGTTTGATGCAGGCTCTCAGAGGTTGGCCGCCTGCAAGTGCAAGGCGTGCTCGACGTACAACTTGATCGAATCGACTGCTCCGGCGTGCTTGTCAGCGGTTCGACCGAGGCTGCGCAGATGATCAATCGGATAGTCGGAGCGGATCACGGTGCCCAGATGAGAACTGTAGCGCCCGACGAAGCCATCGTTTTGCAGAGGTTCGGTCGTGAAGTACTGCGACAGAGCCCGGCAGATGTCTTGCACCGGGTCGGGTTTCTGCAGATTCAATGACGGTACGACACCACTCCAGGAGTAGTAGCGCACGTCATTGACCTGTTCGGCGCCTTGCCCGCCCCAGCTCTGCGGCAGGCCTTGCGGGTACTTGTCATTGAAGTCGCCGACGCCTTCGGTCGTCAGGGCATTCAATGCGGCCAATGCATGTTGCGGCAGCGCCGTGGTCCCGCTGAGGAGGCACAGAAAGTCAGAAAACAGTGTGGCCACGTTTTGCGCGACGATCTCCGGCAGGTTTCCGGGGATCAGTGCCTTGCGCAGGAAGTCCGCCAGTTCCGAACCGTGATTCGGTCCGCTGACCGATGTCACGGATGCAACTTTGTGTGGGGCAAGCGCTGCCGCGTACCGAGCAGCCAGTGCACCCTGGCTATGGCCGATCAGGTTGACTTTCGCCGCACCCGTGCCCTTGAGCACGGAGCCGATCTGGCAAAGCAGTTGTCTGCCGCGTACTTCGTTGTTGTGAATGGCTGACAAGTGCGGCACGAAAACCTGCGCCCCAATAGCCTTCAGCGCCTGCCTGACGTCGTGGAACAGCTCAACTGGGCCGATGCGCTCGAATCCGAACAAGCCGTGCACCAGGAGGATGGGGTAACGGGTGGTGGTGTCTTGTTGCATTTTTCATCCTTGATCGCAGAAGTTCATCGATATTTGCCGGGTGCCACTCTAAATCAGTCTCGGAGCTCTCGATGTATGAAGCGTCTGTCTCGGGCGGCGGAAACTGGGTCGGTGTGCGCAGGAAATATCCTCAAAGTTTGAAATCCGGATCGGAATATCTGGACGTCTTTTGTCTCGTCCAATGTATTTGTTCTGTAATTGCCTACCGATTGCGATGCGATTGCCGCCGGAGCACGGTGTAGATGGACGACATCATTTTTCGTGTCTGACTGATTGAATAGAGGCTCTTCGACGCAGCAACGAGCTGCAGGGCGTTTCCAGGGAGTGGAGCTACGAATGAACAGGCAGAGCGCGCAAGAAGCGACACGGGGCAATGTTTTAGCCGTAACAACGATCGGCTCATCGGGGCACGAATGTCTGCGCGAGCCGTCGGATTTAATGCCCGCGGTTACCCTCGAAGCGGTGGAAGGAGGTGTCCTTGACCCTTCGTTGAGTCGGGTCGTCATCCGGATCGCGCCATATTCCGATATGGCATGCGGTGACAGAGTGGTACTGAGCTGGCATGGTCTCGATATCGAGGGTTTACCGTATCGACAGGAGTTCGCGCGATCGATCAGCGAAGCTCAGCTGGGGAGGGATATCGTTTTTGTCATCAGAAGTCCTCACATCGCTGCGCTGGATGGCGGTTCGCTGGAGGTGTTCTGGACGTTGAGCAGCATGAAATGGTTGTTGCCCGTCAACTCCGTCAGGACTCAGCTGAATGTTGGGGACGTTCTATACAGTCTGTTGCCGCCCATGGTCGACGATGCCGTTGGCGGGCATCTTGATCCGGCGCGCGTCAACGGAGGCACAACTGTCACTTTCCAGCCTTATGCCGGGATGTCGGTGGGTGATCGAGTGCAGTTGTTCTGGCAGGGGGCTGCAGAGCACGCCTCATTCCGGGACAGCTTGATCGTCGAATCCTTTGCTGTCGGAACGCCGCTGGTGTTCGGTGTCGATCCTCGATTCATCATCCCGCATTCTGGCAGTGAAGTGCTTGTTCGATATGTCATCGAACAAAATACTGGAGCGCTGCGCGAATCGGGCTCCAGGAAAATCATCGTTGCTCCGTTGGTGCGCGGCGCACTGGCTGCACCACAAGTGCTTGAAGCACGGGAAGGGATGCTGGACGTATGTGAAACCATTGATGGCGTCAGCGTAGTGATCAGCGATGCGCAGGTAGAGGTTGGTGAACTGGTTTATCTCAGGTGCGATGGCGAGCACTACTTTCATCGCGATGATCGGAAAATAACCAGCGGAATGGAGATTGAGCCCCTGGTGTTTATCGTTCCCTATTGCTTTTGGCGCGAGCATGTCGGTACGGCTGTTCGAGTGTCCTATTCGGTTGAGCGACTGGATGATGTCAGTCAGTTATCCGATGTGGCACTGCTGAACGTGCAGACTTGATCAAGCGGCCTTCCGGGCAGGCATGCTCCGGAAGGCTGGTTCATATTCAGACCAGGGACGGATTCCGAAGACGCTCCGCAGCATCGTGCAGCAGACGTTCCGTGGCAGCGAAGCCCAGGCAGCCATCCGTAACCGAGACGCCGTAGCGCAACGACCCACTCAATGGCTGGCACCCTTCGAACAGATGCGACTCGATCATCATTCCGACCAGTGAACGGTCTCCCTGGAGGCGCTGCTCCAGCACATCGTTGAAAACGTCCGGCTGACGAAGAGGGTCCTTGCCGCTGTTGGCGTGGCTGCAATCGACCATGATCCGGCTCGGTATCTTCAGTCGGCTCAGTTCGGTATGAATTCGGGATACGCTCGCGCGATCGTAGTTCGGCCCTTGATGGCCGCCGCGCAGGACCAGGTGGGTATCCGGGTTGCCCGAAGTCGGAATGATTGCCGGATGGCCTTGGCTGTCTACGCCAAAATGGCGATGTGGATGAGCAGCCGAGCGCATTGCGTCGACGGCAATGGAGACGCCGCCATCGGTGCCGTTCTTGAAGCCGACTGGCATGCTCAGTCCGCTCGCCATCTCGCGATGAATCTGTGATTCAGTTGTTCGCGCACCGATGGCAACCCAGCTGAGCAGGTCGTCGAAGTAGCCAGCAGCCATGGGTTGCAGAAGTTCGGTGGCAACGGGAAGGCCGAGGCGGATCATTTTCAGCATCAGTTCGCGTGACAACGTCAGGCCGGCAGCCATGTCATCGCTGCCGTCCAGGTGGGGATCGTACGCTAGACCCTTCCAGCCGACGGTGGTGCGGGGTTTTTCGACGTAGGCACGCATAACGAGCAGCATTTCCTGACTGACGTCATTGGCCAGGCGGGCAAGTTTGTCGGCGTATTCGAGCGCTGATTCGGGATCGTGAATGGAGCAAGGGCCGACGACTACCAGCAAACGGTGGTCTTCTCCGTTGAGAATGGCGCGGATGGCCTGGCGGTGATTGGCAACCTGCTGGCTCAAGGCATTGCTCAGGGGTAATTGCTGCTTGAGCTGTAGCGAACTGGGCAGACGCAGGGTCAATGCTTCGTTGGCCGGATTCAGGGTGGACAGTGGCAGAGCAGAAACGGACGAGTTCATATTCGGTCTTCCTGGGCTGGTCGCGGGTCTTTCCCGCCGACTCGGCCCTATTGGGGTGTTCGACAGTTGGCCGTATTGGCTACGTGTGTTGGCTTGCCACCTGTAGGTGACCGATCGGAGGCGGCAGGTTGTCCCGAGCGGAGGCTGCTAAATCGCCAGGCGGTAAAACTGTCGTAGCGGTAATAGGTGGCGTAGTTCATGTCGTGATTCCTCAAATGTCTGGTGTGTCGCTGAAAGTTCTGGGCCTGAAAAAACAAAACCCCCGGTCGGGAGGCCGACCGGGGGGTGAGAATTCTCTGGTAGGCGACCCGTCTATATGGGCGCCGTGTGGGTATCAGGCGCGCCAGTGGCTAAACCAATACCCAAAATAAAAGCTGCTGGCTGGAGCGCAAATGTCGTTCACGCGCGCAGCCGCAACCGAGCGCTGGGCGCTGGTGGCAAGAAGCTGTGCAAGGGCGTTGAACATGATGTGTCTCCGATGAATGCGCCGAGCTTACTAGAGCCCGATGCGCGTCAGCAATCAGAAAATGCTATCGAAGGTACAAGACGTCCTCTATCGGTTGAGCCTTCGGCAAGCTATGACACACTCTGCCGTTTTCAGCGGTTCGAGGTTGAGTCGCGTCGAGGTTGGCATCAGGGGAGGGCAAGGCATGAAGGTTATGGATGTGCAAACAAGGTTTCATTTGCGACCGGCGACGCCCGATGACCTGGCGTTTACGCGAGAAATTACCTGCCAGAACATGCTCCGCTATTACATCAGCTACGATCTGCTGTGGCAGGACGAAGCTTTCGATATCGCGTGGGCCGGGCGCGAAAACTGGATGATCGAATGCGATGGCAGGCCAGTAGGCTATTTCAGCCTCAGTCGTGATGCCCGCGCTTTGTACATTCGCGAATTGCAGGTCTGCGGGGGATTTCAGGGACAAGGTGCAGGTTCCTGGGCGATCGATCAGGTTGTTGCAATTGCACACCTTGAGTGTCGCCCGGCATTGCGACTGACAGTGTTCAAGAACAATCCGGCGCAAAACCTGTATCGCAGAAAGGGAATGGTTGTGCAGGGCGAGGACGAGTGTTTCCTGAGGATGCATCTCGAATTCAGTACACGTGTGCTCTGAAACGCACGGCCGGCAAGCCCTGAATGATGAATTGAAACTTTTTATATGCTGCTTGCCGCTAGGTCTGTCTGGCACTTTTTGCTAAGGTGTCCGGCATCCCAATAAGACCATATCGCGAGGTGTCTGCTTGATTAGGGTGCTAGTGGTCGATGACCATGATCTCGTTCGTACGGGCATTACTCGGATGCTGGCCGATATCGATGGCCTGCAAGTGGTTGGCCAGGCCGAGTCCGGGGAAGAATCCCTCATCAAGGCCCGTGAGCTGAAGCCAGACGTGGTGCTGATGGACGTCAAGATGCCTGGCATCGGCGGCCTGGAGGCCACGCGCAAACTGTTGCGCAGCCATCCGGACATCAAGGTGGTTGCAGTCACCGTGTGCGAAGAGGATCCGTTTCCTACCCGATTGCTGCAGGCGGGCGCCGCGGGTTATCTGACCAAGGGGGCCGGATTGCCGGAAATGGTACAGGCCATCCGCCTGGTCTTTGCCGGTCAGCGCTACATCAGTCCGCAAATTGCCCAGCAACTGGCGATCAAGTCCTTCCAGCCAACCAACGATTCTCCGTTCGATGCCTTGTCGGAGCGGGAAATCCAGATTGCCTTGATGATTGTCGGGTGCCAGAAGGTGCAGATCATTTCCGACAAATTGTGCCTGTCGCCAAAAACCGTAAACACCTACCGTTACCGCATTTTCGAGAAGCTTTCGATCAGCAGTGATGTCGAGCTGACGCTTCTGGCAGTTCGTCACGGCATGGTTGATGCCAGCCTCTGACCATGACTGAAACATTCGATTCCGGCGCCTTCCTGTCGACTGTCAGTGGGCGGCCTGGCGTTTACCGCATGTTCGACAGCGATGCGCGTCTGCTGTACGTCGGCAAGGCCAAGAATCTGAAAAAGCGCCTGGCCAGTTACTTTCGGAAAACCGGGCTGGCGCCCAAAACCGCCGCGCTGGTCGGGCGAATCGCCCAGGTCGAAACGACCATTACCGCCAATGAAACAGAAGCCCTGTTGCTTGAGCAAACACTGATCAAGGAGTGGCGGCCGCCGTACAACATCCTGTTGCGCGACGACAAGTCTTATCCGTATGTGTTTCTGTCTGACGGACAATTCCCTCGCCTGAGCATTCATCGCGGTGCCAAGAAGGCCAAGGGCAAGTACTTCGGGCCTTACCCGAGTGCCGGGGCAATCCGCGAAAGCCTCAGCCTTCTGCAAAAGGCATTCTTCGTGCGCCAGTGCGAAGACAGCTACTACAAGAACCGGACGCGTCCGTGCCTGCAGTACCAGATCAAGCGCTGCAAGGCTCCCTGTGTCGGGCTGGTAGAGCCCGAGGTGTACGCCGAAGACGTGCGGCACTCGGTGATGTTCCTCGAGGGGCGCAGTCATGCACTGACTAATGAACTGTCCACGGCGATGGAAGAGGCTGCAATCAACCTTGAGTTCGAACGTGCTGCCGAGCTTCGCGATCAGATTGCATTGCTACGTCGGGTCCAGGATCAGCAGAGCATGGAAGGCGGGACTGGCGATATCGATGTGGTCGCAGCCTTTGTCAACCCCGGAGGCGCCTGCGTGCATTTGATCAGCGTGCGGGGAGGGCGGGTTCTGGGCAGCAAGAACTTTTTCCCGCAGGTCGGGATCGAGGAAGATGTTGCCGAAGTCATGGCTGCGTTTCTTGGCCAGTATTTCATCAGCAGCCCCGAGCGGGATTTGCCAAGTGAACTGATCGTCAACGTCGTTCATGAAGACTTTCCCACATTGATCGAAGCGATTCAGGAGCTGCGCGGGCGCGAACTGTCCATCAGTCATCGGGTTCGCGGTACGAGGGCGCGCTGGCAACAGCTGGCCGTGACCAATGCCGAACAGGCGCTGGGTGCGAGGCTAGCAAACCGCCAGCACGTTGCGGCCCGTTTCGAGGCGTTGGCCGAGGTGTTGAAGCTGGACGAGCCACCGCAGCGCCTGGAGTGCTACGACATCAGCCATTCCAGCGGCGAAGCGACCGTTGCGTCCTGTGTTGTGTTCGGGCCGGAAGGGGCAATCAAATCGGATTACCGCCGATACAACATTGAAGGCGTGACGGCGGGTGATGATTATGCCGCCATGCACCAGGCGTTGACCCGGCGCTTCAGCAAGCTGAAGGACGGTGAGGGCAAGTTGCCGGACATTCTGTTGGTGGACGGCGGCAAAGGGCAGTTGTCGATGGCGCGTGATGTGCTCAACGAACTGGCTGTGCCGGACCTGATCCTGCTGGGCGTTGCAAAAGGCGCGACGCGCAAGGCGGGGTTCGAGACTTTGTATCTGAATGATGCCGCGCATGAATTCACGTTGCGTGGCGACTCACCTGCGTTGCACCTGATTCAGCAGATTCGTGATGAAGCTCACCGCTTTGCAATCACCGGACACCGTGCGCGTCGTGGCAAAACCCGTCGTACATCAACGCTGGAAGGCGTGGCGGGCGTAGGTCCGACCCGTCGCAGGGACTTGCTGAAACATTTTGGTGGATTGCAGGAGCTGTCTCGTGCAAGCATCGAAGAGATCGCCAAAGCACCGGGGATCAGCAAAAAGCTAGCAGAGTCGATTTATGCAAACCTGCATAGTGAGTAGAATGCCCATTCACCTCGTAGCCAGTTGTGCCGATGAATATCCCTAATCTGATTACCGTTCTCCGTGTCCTGCTCATCCCGATCTTCATTTTGCTGTTCTATCTGCCTTACCAGTGGAGTTATCTGGCCTCAAGTTCGGTCTTTGCCTTCGCGGCGGCAACGGACTGGCTGGATGGCTATCTGGCGCGCCGACTGGAGCAAAGCACTCCGTTTGGGGCGTTTCTGGACCCTGTCGCTGACAAACTGATGGTTGCTGTTGCACTGGTGTTGCTGGTGCAAGAACACGGCAATCTGTGGCTCACGTTGCCGGCGGCCGTCATCATCGGTCGCGAGATCGTCGTTTCGGCGTTGCGTGAGTGGATGGCCGAACTTGGTGCGCGGGCTCATGTGGCTGTATCGAACCTGGGCAAATGGAAAACCGCTGCGCAAATGCTTGCACTGGTGATCCTTCTGGCTAACCCCAAGGTTTTCAGCTTCTGGGTTTTCATCGGTTACACGTTGCTGATGGTTTCTGCAGGCCTGACCTTGTGGTCGATGGTTCAATACCTTCGGGCTGCCTGGCCGCATCTGAAGACCGATGTTGAAAAGAAATAAAACTTTTTTGAATCAAAGGGTTGACGGCGCTTCTGATTTCTATAGAATGCGCCACACCAAGCGGGAATAGCTCAGTTGGTAGAGCACGACCTTGCCAAGGTCGGGGTCGCGAGTTCGAGTCTCGTTTCCCGCTCCAAGTTTGTACAGCGTTTGTTGTTGCGCTACTGACAACAAAAGCTTTGAGGCCGAGTAGCAAAATGGTTATGCAGCGGATTGCAAATCCGCCTACGCCGGTTCGATTCCGACCTCGGCCTCCACTATAAATAAGCTCCGTAGATCCATGATTTACGGAGCTTTTTTTATTGCATTGTGCTGAAAGATTTAGTCTTTAAAAACGCCTTTGCCAACTTGCTTCACAGGGGAGTGATGTATATATTTCCCCCTCTGCTGTACGGGCACCAATCTGTCAGGATTGTGAACCGGCATCAGGGCAACGCAGTACCGCGCTACCGCCCGAATGGCGAAACTGGTAGACGCATGGGACTTAAAATCCCCCGCTCGTAAGGGCGTGCCGGTTCGATTCCGGCTTCGGGCACCATAAATATCAAGGGCTTGCATGACATACCTCATGCAAGCCCTTAGTTCTTTTTTCGCAATCAAAAAAATTTTTCCGCAATTCGTGACTGTCAGTCAATTCGTAGGGGTAACCTTCATCCCCTTGCCCATTCGAATGTACTGTTCTGTCATCCCAACGGTTGTATGCCCTGGCTGGTCCCGAGCTTCTCGGATGCTCCCTGTTGACTCCTCCTTATCCGTCGCCGCTTTTGCTCTTAGGTCGTGCATCTGAAATTCTGCTTTTGGAATTCCGGCTGCTTCCCTGGCGTCATCAAACGGCTTTCTGAGCATGTTGGTCGTCATTGGCTGCCCAGAGTCGGTAACTACCAGACGTGTTGATCTGATTTTGTGTCCAGCCTTTCGTGTCATGATTCGATCGATTACGACTTTGAGCTCACCAATGATCTCGATCCTTCGTTTAGCCCCAGTCTTGCCTTGCTGAACGGAGAGCTTTCTGTCTTTTATATCTCGCTCATCCATTTTCAATGTGTCTGCGATCCTCTGGCCTGTTAGGTAGAACAGGTCCAAAGCGTCCCTCAATGGGTGTGGGGGTGATCATCTCATTAGGCTACCGCGCTCTTGATGTCGGAAGAGCACGAGCGCACACGCTGATTGATCAGTTGAGCGCCTGAGAGCCGGTCGATTGGTTTTGCGCAGTCTTTGATGTCACGCGCTCGTGCTACTACGCCCACCGCCTCAGACGCAGAACTCCGGATGTTGAACGGCTTCGGTTGCGCAGTCGGGTCAATGAACTGTTTACGCAAAGTCGAAGCGCCGCCGGTAGCCGCAGCATCGTGTCGATAATGCGGTAAGGCGGCGAGAAAATCGGGCGGTTCAAGGTGCGTGGTCTGATGCGGGAACTGGCGTTAGTCAGCAAACAACCGGGATCGCATGCCTATAAACAAGCGACGGTTGAGCGACCTGATATTCCGAACATCTTGAATCGAGAGTTTGATGTGCCAGCACCCAATCAGGTCTGGTGTGGCGATATCACCTACATCTGGGCTCAAGGGAAATGGCATTATCTGGCGGTCGTCCTGGATCTCTACGCGCGCCGAATTGTAGGCTGGGCGCTGTCGAACAAACCAGATACGGATCTGGTGGTCAAGGCGCTGGATATGGCTTATGAGCGAGGGAGGCCTCAAGGGCTAATGTTTCACTCGGATCAGGGCTCGCAATATGGCAGCCGTCAGTTTCGCCAACGGCTCTGGCGTTACCGCATGCGCCAGAGCATGAGCCGTCGTGGAACTATTGGGATAATGCGCCGATGGAGCGCGTGTTTCGCAGTTTGAAAACTGAATGGATACCGACGGTGGGCTACATGACGGCTCACGAAGCGCACCGAGACATCAGCCATTACCTGATGCATCGGTACAACTGGATGCGGCCTCATCAATTCAACGGTGGGCTGGCGCCAGCTAGGCCGAGAAAAAACTTAACGTCGTGTCCGGGATTAGTTGACCACTACAGTATTGTGGCAGCTGCGGCATCTGACGCGATTGAGTTCGGGGCTGGAGCTGAGATTGTTGCCCTAGTGACCACAGCCCAGGTGTCCGTCGAATTTGAGATGAATGACCATGAGACGCCTCCTTGGTGACGTGCAAAGGGTTTGACCTCTCACCGCCAAGGACGTTCTTTTATGCAAGCTTTGCACAAGTCAGCGGATCACCTGAAGCGTGGCAGCGGCCGGTCTACAGGTTTGAGCGATGACAGGGTGCTGCGAATCAGCGGAGCATCTTTTTCGATGTCGTTCAAACGATCGCGAATGCGCAGGGCGGTCGGGTGCCCGCCTTGATGATCGACCCAGTCGGCGATCTCTTTACAGGCCGCCGCGAGGCGCGCCTCCCGGGCATCGAGCAAGGTGAGGAGAGTGGTGATGGACTCTCTTTCGGACATGGAACACCTCCGTTCAACAAACCGCTCTGTGGCAGCAAAAAGCCCGCGAAGCGCGAGCTCTCTGCCGTTGGGGCGCTGCTCCTTCAGCTGATTTGAGTATAGACCCGTAAATGACAGCTATCAGCCCGAAGACTCGCTGGCCGTCACCCGCGAGCTGGCGGCATTCAGTCGCTGGCATTCTCGCCGGGCATCCTCTTCCAGATCGTAGCCATCTCCGATGAAACCGCCGGTTCGCGTGTCATTGATGCGATACCAACTGATGGCCTCGGCGGGTTCGTGGAGACTTTCTCCTGCGCGGCGACCGTGAATGATGATCTTGTTGCAACACTTCACGACGAATATGTCTTCCATGGCGCACCGCAGCTGATTCATATCAGATCAACTATAGAAGCCCTGACAAATCGTGCAAAAAATAGTCAGGTCAGTTCGTCGGTTGAAGTATCCACCCCGAACGATGCCAGTTCAGAGAGTGAGTCGGTTGCAGCGCCTTGAGGAAGTCCTGGTCGTGCGAAACGGCAACTATTGCCCCTGGAAATGTCTGCAAGGCTCGCTCGAAAGCTTCCACCGAGGGTATGTCCAGATGATTGGTCGGTTCGTCCAGCAACAGCAACTGCGCGGGGTCTGCTCTCCAAAATGCCAGCGCCAGTGCGGCTTTCAGACGTTCGCCACCGCTCAATGAAGCGCAACATCCTGTGGCGCGACGAGCATCCAGTTGCAGGTGAGCGAGGTTGCTGCGCAGCGTGCCTTCGTCCAGGGTCACCCCCTGCATCATCAACTGTTCGATGATCGAGCGCGGATCGTCCAGTTGAGCCAATTGTTGATCAAGAAACGCGAATGACACGTGAGTCGCGGCGACCCCGTCGACAGGCGCCAGTTGGCCGGCGAGCACCTTCAGCAGGGTTGATTTCCCGCACCCGTTGGGGCCGCTGATAGCGATTCGCATCGGCCCATGGATCGTCAAGCTCAGGCGGCTCGTCGCCGCTTCGTGCGGCAGCCACGGCAGCCTGGCTTCAATTAGCGTGCAGACCTGGCGGTTGCTCGGCACGGTGCTTCCGGGCAAGTTGACCAGCACGCTGTCTTCTGGCTGCACCTTGGCGAAGGCCTCCCGAACCCGGGAATCGAGCTCGGCCTTGCGTGCCTGATGACTCTGTCGGACATGCCCCATGATTTCCCGGGCGGCGCCTTTGATCGCAACATATTCGAAACTGGCAATGTTGGCGGTCTCGGCTTTGCGTCGGGAGTTGGATGCGTGGCGTTGTATCGCGTCGTGTTCGTGCCGCAACCGCCCGCGTTCGCGCTGGCGTTCGCTTCGGGCTTGATCAAGGCGTGCTTGTGCCGCCGCTTGATGGATCCGCTGATGCTCACGGAATGCCGAGTAATTGCCTCCGAAGTCATTTGCCACAGCTCCATTGAGTTCGATAATCCGTTGCATGCCATCGAGCAATTGGCGGTCATGGCTGACAACGATCAGCCCGCTGTTCCATCGTTCCAGTGCGGTCATCAGCCATCGCCTCCCACCTTTGTCCAGGTGATTGGTCGGCTCATCAAGGATCAGCAACGGTGCCTGGCTCAAAAAGGCGCCAATCAGCGCGATACGGGCTTGCTGGCCTTCACTCAGTTTTTCGGTCAAGTCAGAGGGCTCAACGCCGCTCAGCCCGGCCTCATCGAGAAATCGCGCCAAGCGATCAGGCAAATCCCATTGTTCGCCAATGAGGTCGAAATCTTCGGCCGATCCGTTACCTTGATTCAATCGATCCAGTGCCTGAAGAATGGCTGCACTGCCCGTGGTCTCTGCGACTGTCTGGCCTCGCACCGAGACACGGTTTTGCGCCACATAAGTTGTCGCCACCGTGCGGGTCACAGTTCCTTCAGTTGGCTGCAAATGCCCGGCAATCAAACGCGCCAATACGCTTTTGCCGACACCATTGCGTCCGACGATGGCGGTTGGCGTTTGATTGAACTTCAAATTGAGTGCATCGAAAATCGTCTCGCCATCGGCGAACTGGAAACCCAGCTGATTCAGGGATACGAGGGCAGGCGTACGCGAGACGTGAGTCATCGGCACCTCCAAAAAATGTCGGGAACACTGACAAGCGCCTTTGAAGGCGTGTCGCGATTACATTTTTGAAGGCTTAGTTGTTCACTTCTGCGGTCGTCCTTGGGAGGGGAAGCTCGTTAGCCTAGTCGAGACCTCCGACGGCTTCAAGCCATGTCAGACATGCGCTCAAGGAATAACGCCAGGGCCACTTCCTCCTTGCGCAGACCTTTGCGGATCCTCGGCTTTGGCAGATCCGCCAGCGCGCCCAGCATGAAATGCTCCACCACGGCCGGGTGGATATAGCATTTGCGGCACACCGCCGGCGTATTGCCCAGTTGTCGCGCTACACCTTTGACCATCTCCACCACATGCCGCTTGGCTTCGGCTTCCGATTCCCATTGCAACTCCCGCAGCACCGACAGGGCGAGGGCGCTGCCAGCCCAGGTCCGGTAGTCCTTGGCGGTGAAGTCCGCGCCGGTCAGGGTTTGCAGGTAAGAGTTGACGTCGGAGGAACTGACGGTGTGCCGCTCACCGTGTTCATCCACGTACTGGAACAGGTTCTGCCCCGGGATTTCCAGGCAGCGCTTGATAATCCGCGCCAGGCGCCGGTCTTTCACGGTGATTTGATGCTCGATACCGCTCTTTCCGCGAAACTGGAACAGGATCGCGCTGCCATTGATCTCGACATGCCGATTGCGCAGAGTAGTCAGCCCATAGGATTTATTGTCTCGTGCGTATTGAGTATTGCCGACGCGGATCAGCGTGGCATCAAGCAAAGTAATCACCGTGGCCATGACTTTGTCGCGGCTGAACCCCGGTGCGTCCAGCAGCACTTCCAGTTGTTTGCGCAGGTTCGGCAGCGCCATGCCGAACTCGCGCAGTCGCGAGTATTTGTCGGCATCGCGGACTTCGCGCCAGCGTGGGTGATAGCGGTATTGTTTGCGCCCGCGAGCATCGCGGCCGGTGGCTTGCAGATGGCCGCGAGAGTCCGCGCAGATCCACACATCGGTGTAGGCCGGCGGCACAGCCAACGCATTGATGCGTTTGATTTCGTCAGGATCGCGGATGCGCTGGCCAGTTGCGTCGAAGTAGCAGAACTTGCCGCGCAGCTTTTTGCGGGTGAGTCCCGGCTGGGTGTCATCGACGTAATGCAGGTTCGAAGGCAACACATCGGTCAGCGCTGTATCGGGCATGGCGGGGTTCCTGGGCGGCAATCGGGCTGTTACAGCGATTGACCGCATGCCATGGCAGTCGTGCCGACCGATTTAAGCCAGCACCGCGACGGCCTTGATCTGCGCCCATAATTGTTGACCGGCATGCACGCCCAACTGGTCCCGCGAATACCGGGTGATTCTTGCCAGCAGCGGCATACCACCCGCATCGAGGCGAATCAGCACATGAGCGGCATTGTCGGCGGGCATTTCGCTGACCACCGTTACCGGCAGTCGATTGAGGATGCTGCTCTGCTCGGTGTTTTGCAGGGTCAGGCTGATATCGCGAGCCTGCACTTTGCAGCGCAGCGTCTGACCAATCTCCATGGGGGAGTGAGTCACGCGAATGCTCAACTTCGTGCCGGGCAATTGCAGGCATAGCAATTGGTAGTGGTGATCGTAGGAAATGACCTGGCCCTCAATCACCACACCTGCGTCATCGCCCATTGCCAGTGGCAAATCGAGGCGCGCCAGGGTTTCACCAATCGGACCACTCGCCAGCGCTTTGCCGTCGTCGAGCAGTACCAGATGATCGGCCAGGCGCGCGACTTCGTCCTGGGCGTGACTGACATACAGAACCGGGATATCGAGTTCGTCGTGAAGCCGTTGCAGGTAAGGCAGGATTTCGCTTTTACGTTGACTGTCGAGGGCCGCGAGCGGCTCGTCCATCAGCAACAGTTTCGGACTGGTCAAAAGCGCCCGGGCGATGCCGACGCGCTGTCGCTCTCCGCCGGACAGATGCTGCGGATTACGCTCGAGCAAATGGCCGATTCCCAACAGTTCAGTGGCTTGCGCCATGTCGACCCGGCGCTGATTCCTGGCAATCCGCTTGAGTCCGAATTGCAGGTTGGCCAGCACCGAGAGGTGCGGAAACAGGCTCGCTTCCTGAAAAACATAGCCGAGTGCACGTTTATGTGGCGGGACAAAGACGCCTTTCTCGCTGTCCTGCCAGATTTCGTCGTTGATTTGCACAAAGGCGTGCGAAGCCTGTTCAAGTCCGGCAATGCAACGCAGGCAGGTGGTCTTGCCGGAACCCGATTGCCCGAACAACGCGGTCACGCCGCGACCGGGCAAGTGCAGGTCGACATCCAGGCCGAAGCCGGGGTAAGCGAGTTTCAAGCGTGCTTCAATCATCGATCAACCCCAGCCTGCGCGCGACTTGCGGCTGGAATAGAGCGCCAGCAACACCAAAAACGAAAACACCAGCATCGCACCGGCAAGCCAATGCGCTTGTGAGTATTCCATGGCTTCGACGTGGTCGTAGATTTGTACCGAGACCACCCGGGTCTTGTCGGGAATGTTGCCGCCGATCATCAGTACAACGCCGAACTCACCGACGGTATGGGCGAAACCCAGGATCGCCGCCGTAATGAAGCCGGGACGTGCGAGCGGCAGGATGACGCTGAAAAAAGTGTCCCAGGGATTGGCGCGCAATGTCGCGGCCACTTCCAGTGGGCGAGTGCCGATGGCGGAGAAGGCGTTTTGCAACGGCTGCACCACAAAGGGCATGGAATAGAGCATCGAACCGATCACCAGCCCGGTGAAACTGAACGTAAGCGTACCGAGCCCAAGCCATTGGGTGAAATGACCCAGAAAGCCATTGGGGCCGAGAGCGAGCAACAGATAAAAGCCGATAACGGTCGGCGGCAACACTAGGGGCAGGGCGACAATCGCCCCGATGGGGCCGCGCAACCAGGATTGGCTGCGCGACAACCACAGGGCAATTGGAGTACCAATCACCAGCAGGATCGCGGTGGTCAGGGACGCCAGTTTCAGGGTCAGCCAGATCGCCGCGAAATCGGCACTCGTCAGCGACATTTACAGCTGATAACCGTAGGACTTGATGACCGCAGCGGCTTTCGGGCCTTTGAGGTAATCAACCAGCGCCTTGGCCGCCGCGTTGTCCTTGCCTTTGTTCAGGATGACAGCGTCCTGTTTGATCGGGTCGTGCATGCTCGCCGGAACGATCCATGCCGAGCCGCTGCTGACTTTGCCGTCCTTGTAGATCTGCGAGAGGGCAACGAAGCCCAGCTCAGCGTTGCCGGTGGAAACGAACTGGTAGGCCTGGGTGATGTTCTGGCCTTCGACGATCTTGGCTTTGGTTGCATCAGTCAGTTTCAGCTTTTCCAGCACCTGGGTGGCAGCCAGGCCATAAGGTGCAGTTTTCGGGTTGGCGATGGACAGGTGTTGGTACTCGTTTTTCTTCAGAGCGTCGCCTTTGGCGTCGACGTAACCTTCTTTGGCCGACCACAGCGCCAGGGTGCCGATGGCGTAGGTGAAGCGCGAACCTTTGACTGCGTCGCCTTCTTTTTCCAGTTTTTCAGGGGTGGTGTCGTCGGCCGAGAGGAACACTTCAAATGGCGCGCCGTTTTTGATCTGGGTGTAGAACTGCCCGGTGGCACCGTAGGCTGCAACCAGTTTGTGCCCGGTGTCTTTTTCGAAATCGGCGGCGATTGCCTGGATCGGTCCGGTGAAGTTGGCCGCGACGGCAACTTGCACTTCATCCGCCTGAACAGCACCGACGGCGAATACCGCAAGCAGGGAGGCCAGGCAGGTAGGGGCAAAACGTGAGGCACGAATGGTCATGTAACGGCTCCGTTGTTGGCAAGTGCAGTGGGCAGTTATTGTTGGAAGGGTAGACTGCGCCGATGCGAGGGGTGAATCGCTATATAGTTGAATATATAGCGAAATGCCGCTAAACGGAAAGTCCTGGTTTCGGGCGGGCAGGTGAGGGGATGAAACCCTTCACCCATGCCTCATGTATTACCGGGTCAGTTTCGCCAGTGCACCCTCGGCCAGTTGCCGAGTCAGTTCAGCGCTGCTCAACTCCTTGCCCAGCGTAAACGCCTGACCAGCCCAGAGGTTGCTGAAATCAGCCTCATCCTTGGCGCGCAACGGCATCAGAGCTCCGCCAGCCAACGGAAACGCTGGCGCTTTGTCCGACATCGGTCCCACTTCACGCATCACTCGATTCAGAATCCCCCGTGCCGGGCGCCCGGTGAACAGGTTGGTGATAGCGGTTTCACTGTCCTTCGCGGTGCGCAGCGCCTTGTGATGAGAAGCGCTGACTTTGGCCTCCGGTGTAAACAGATAAGCCGTGCCGACCTGAGCAGCAGATGCACCGAGCATGAATGCCGCTGCAACGCCTCGTGCATCGGCGATCGCACCGGCAGCAATCACGGGCACTTTGACCGCGTCGACGATTTGCGGAACGAGCGCAAAGGTTCCCACCTGGCTGCTCAGGTCATCGCTGAGGAACATGCCCCGATGCCCTCCGGCCTCGTAGCCCATGGCGATGATTGCGTCGCAACCGTTCTGTTCCAGCCAGACGGCTTCGTCGACGTTGGTTGCCGAGGACAGGATTTTCGCCCCGGTGGCCTTGACCCGGTCCAGCAGGGATTTTTCCGGCAGGCCAAAGTGGAAACTCACCACCTCAGGACGAAAATCTTCAAGTACTTCGCAAGCGGCTGCATCAAAAGGTGCGCGGTTGG
The DNA here is from genome assembly GCF_002112395.1 of Pseudomonas sp. R38(2017). Lineage (NCBI taxonomy): Bacteria > Pseudomonadati > Pseudomonadota > Gammaproteobacteria > Pseudomonadales > Pseudomonadaceae > Pseudomonas > Pseudomonas sp. R38(2017). Next base: position 542,291 of record NZ_NEHN01000002.1, on the reverse strand, counting down.
ATACCGGCGTCGGTGCATCGAAGTCAGCACCCAGTTCGCGGTAGTAGGGTTCCAGCAGATTCTTCCAGTCCCGTGCCCGCTGTTCATCGGCGGCCGGTGGCTGGTGGCAGAAGAAATTGACGTTGAACGGTTTGTCAGTGCCCTGACGGATGGCCTTCAGTTCTTCGCGTAATTGCTCGATGCTCAGCATCGCCGCCGGCATCGAACCCAAGCCGCCCGCGTTGCACACCGCAATGACCATTGACGAGTTGGTGGCACCGGCCATAGGGCCCTGGATAATCGGCAGTTCGATGCCGAGCAGGTCAAGAATGCGCGTATCTGGCCATTGGTTCATGGAAAAGACTCCGAAGGACAAAGCAGGGCAGAGAAGCTGAAGCCGGTTTTTTTACCAGCAAAACCGGGTGCAGGGCCAGCCGAGATTTGTAGCCGAGCGGGATTCGGATCAGCGTCGATGAAATCCACCACCGCCCCCTCCACCGAATGAATGGTTCATGAACTGCGAAGAGTTGTGGAAGTTGTTCAGTCGCTGGTTACCCACATTGCGCGCCGCAGAATCGCGGTTGAGGTTCTGTAACTGAGCATTGTTGTTGGCCGGTGCGCGGGCTTCTCCGCCCTTGACCATCGACTGCCAGCCGTCATCGGTCTTCTTGTAGACGTTGCCGTCGTGGCCGGCATACACGTTGTCGCCAACCCGTGCGGCGCCGCTGTTACGCCCGTGAATCCCTCCGTACTGCGTGGTGTTGCCGGTGTTCGGGTTGTAGACGGCGCCACGATTGGCAGTGACCTGAGTGCCATTACGGGCATTGCCCGCTGTTACCCGCCCCCCGGCAATCGCACCGCCGTTGGGCCCCACCACTTCACCGCTGCGACCGGCCGCATAGTTGCCGGTGTAGACATTGTGTACCGCGCCACGCTGACCTGCGGTCGCAATCCCGGTCCGTGAGTTGTAGGAGGAGCCGACCTGACCGGCCCAGCGGTTGCCGGTCCAGGCGTTGTAACCTGCGCCATAGCGGCTGACGGTCGCCCGATCACCCCATTGCCGGTAAATGTTGCCGGTCGTGCCGGCCCACCCGCCCGGGCCCCATGCGACGGCGCCGCCGTGATAACCGTAGGCTGCGCCGCCCCAGGCCAATGGCGCCGGATACAAGTGTGGTCCCCACGCGTAGCCCCAACCGTAATTACCCCACCATGGATAGGCGCCCCAGCCCCAGCCCATGGCGGCAGTGCTGCCGCCCCAGCTCCAGCCGAACCCGAAGCCGAACGTCCAGCCAGTCCACGGCGTGTAGCGGATGGCGACGCCAAAGCCGTAAGTCACCGGCGGCCCGTACCAGACACTGCCGATCCATGGTGTGTACGGATAGCCGGTACCGTAAACCACAACACCGGTCGCCGGATCCAGCGTCGATCCCTGATAGCCCGGCGTGTAGCCGACGACGACCGTGTCGCCACTGGACTCATAGACTTTGACGTAAGTGAGGTAGTGCATCGGTGAGTTCGGTGGTATCGAATAGATCACCGCCGGCACCGAACTGGCCACGGTCCAGGGACCACCGACTGCCGTGGCAACGAACCAGATGCCATTCTCCACGGCGTACCAACTGTTGTTGTCGATCCGGATGATCGGCGTGGCGCTGTTGATCACATATTGAAGCGGGGTCCCACTGATGGCTTTGAGTTGAGGCTCGCCGTCGAATTGTGGTGCAGTCATTTTTACCGCGCTTTTCTTGATCGCCGACGTCTGCGGGATGCTGGCGGCAATGGCCGCCTCCTTGGCCTGGGGCGTCCCGGCGACCGAGGCTTTGACGTTTTCCTTCGGACTGTCGTCGGGAATGTTGGCGAAGTCTGCCGGCAGCTTGTCCGCCGGGGTAAATGTCCACGGGCCGTTCATGTCACCGGCGCGGAACCAGCGGCCGGATATCAGCACATAACTGTTTTGATCGCCGATTTCCTTGAAGATGTGCCCGGTCGTGTTGCTGACGTACAGCAGTTGCGTGCCCTGGATCGGCAGCCACTGCGGCGCACCGTCAGTGACGATCAGCTCGGTCGGGGTCGTGGCCACGAAGATCTTCGGCTGCGGCGGTTTGGCCAGGCTCGGTACTTTGTCCTTCGGGTCGCTTTGCCCGGTGAGCAGATCTACCTGCCGGCTCTCGATCGCCGCTTTCTTGGCTTTTTCCAGATTCGTCGCAGGTGATGAGAGTAGGGTGTAGGGCCCCGTCAATTGATCGGCAACCATCCAGCCATCGAACACATGCAGATAATGTTTGCCTTGGGCGTCCTTGAGCAGCAGAGGGCGAGTGTTGATCACCCGTTGCAATTCGGTGCCGTTGACCGGACGAAACACGGCATCACCGTCGATATAGACCAGCATGGCCGGCACATCCGAGCTGAGGATGGTCGGCGGCGCGTTTTCCAGTGGCGCCGTGTCGACTTTCTGCTCGGCGGCCAGTACACCGACGGCGGCCTCCAGTTGATCGAGTGAAATGGTTTTCTTGCGCTTGGCCGCATCGTTTTGCAGTGTCGTGATCCACGTCTCTGCCTGGCTTGCATCGGCAGGGAAATCCGCCTTGATGATTTTGTACTGGTCGAGCATAACCCAGCGGGTGGCTTTGTCGACCAGTGTGTGAGCGCTGAACTGGACGATGCCGTAAGTCGACTTGTCGTCGGCGCCGGTGGCCTCGACGGCGGCGCGAGCCTGCAAGGTGTAGCCGTCCCAGTTGTCGAGCTGCGGCTGATACACGGTGAGTTTTGACTTGCCGCTGGTGATGACTTGCGGCCATGTCGGCTCAACGGCAGCCGCTTCTGCTGTCTTGGCGGCAGGCGCCGCCCAAGCGGTATTGAATGCCAACAGACAGAGCATCAGCCATGCAAAAAAAGGGCGGGCGCGGGACATTGTCAGCTCCATCGACAAAGGCTTCTCGGGGATAACTGGAAGCAGTCGAAAAGCATAGTCGTCCGATCTGGAATCACCCGCCGGTTTCAGCGATTGGCGGAAAGTCGAGTGGGGCAAAATGTTGCGATGTGGTATTTGAATGCCACGAGACCCTGAATTCATTTCCTGAGAGGCAATCATGTTCAACGGCATTCTGATCGACAAAGACGACAGCGGTTATCGCGCCAGCCTGCAGAAAATCGACGAGCAGCAGTTGCCCGACGGCGATGTGTCTGTTCGCGTCGCGTACAGCACGCTGAACTTCAAGGACGGGCTGGCGATTACCGGCAGCAGCCCGGTGGTGCGCAAGTTTCCGATGGTGCCGGGGATCGATCTGGCCGGTACGGTCGAGGTCAGTTCGCATCCCGACTATAAGGCTGGCGACCAGGTGTTGCTCAACGGCTGGGGCGTGGGTGAAAACCACTGGGGCGGCCTGGCTCAAAAGGCCCGACTCAACGGCGACTGGCTGATTCCGCTACCCAAGGCGTTTTCCGCCGCACAAGCCATGGCCATCGGCACGGCGGGCTACACGGCGATGCTGTGCATCATGGCGCTCGAGCGAAATGGCGTGACGCCAGAACAGGGCGAAGTGCTGGTTACCGGCGCCAATGGCGGGGTTGGCAGCTTTGCAATCGCCTTGTTGCACAAGCTGGGCTATCGCGTGGTGGCGTCCACCGGGCGGGTGTCGGAGCATGAGTATCTGCAGCAGTTGGGCGCCAGCGAAATCATGGATCGCGCGACCTTGTCCGAACCCGGCAAGCCACTGGCGAAGGAACGTTGGGCGGCGGTCATTGATTCGGTCGGCAGCCACACATTGGCCAACGCCTGTGCCAGCACCCGCGCTGAAGGCACCGTCGCGGCGTGTGGTCTGGCTCAGGGCATGGATTTCCCGGCGTCGGTGGCCCCGTTCATCTTGCGTGGTGTGACGCTGGCTGGAATCAACAGCGTAACTCAGCCCAAGGCGCGTCGAATCGAGGCCTGGGAGCGTCTGGCCAAGGATCTGGATTTCGCCCTGTTGCCCCTGATCAGTCACGAAATCGGCCTCAGCGAGGCGATCGAAGCTGCTCCGAAATTGCTCGCCGGACAGTTGCGCGGACGGGTTGTCGTGGACGTCAATCGCTGACACATTAAGCGCCATCGCGGACCTGCCGGGTCGCACTTCAAAAAAAGGGAGTGGCACTTCGATGGATCTACAACAACAGCGCGTTGAGTCGTTCACGGTTTCAGGCTTGCGTGTTCGAACCACCAACGCCGCAGAACACAAGGCCGAGACCGCGAAAATCGGCCCGATGTGGAGGCAGTTTTTCAGCAAGAACCTGGCGGATGCCATTCCTGGCAAGCTGAGCGAGTCACCGATTTACGGGGTGTACTCGGCTTATGAATCGGATGCTTCGGGTGCGTTCGATGTGACGGCGGGTGTTGCGGTTGCCAATCCGCAGACTGAATTCGAAACCCTTCGGATCGAAAGCGGCGAGTATCTGGTGTTCCAGGGACAGGGCGCATTGCCCGATGCGGTCATTGCCACTTGGGGCCGGATCTGGAAACACTTCGAAGCCAATCCGCAGATTCAGCGGCGTTACGCCACTGACTTCGAGGCCTACCTTGGCCCCGAATCAGTGGCGATTTACATCGGCATCCGCTAAGGCTGCGTTTCCCGGGACAACAGCTCACGCTTGCGCTCCACGCCCCAGCGATAGCCGGAAAGGTTGCCGTCGCTGCGGACCACGCGGTGGCAAGGGATCGCCACTGCGAGGCTGTTGGCGCCGCAAGCCTGGGCCACCGCACGTACAGCTTTTGGCGAGCCGATGCGCTGGGCGATGTCGGCGTAACTGGCGGTGCTGCCAACCGGTATTTCGCGCAGCGCCTGCCAGACCCGCTCCTGAAACGCTGTGCCCCGCACATCCAGTGGCAGATCAAGACCGATTGCCGGCGTTTCAATGAAGCCGACGACATGGGCAATCAGTTGCTCGAACCCGGCGTCGGCACCAATCAGGTTGGCGCGGCGAAACTGATCCTGCAGGTCGCAGACCAGTTGATGGGGATCGTCCCCCAACAGAATCGCGCAGATCCCCCGGTCACTCTGTGCCACCAGAATGGCGCCGAGCGAACATTGCCCAACCGCAAAGCGAATATTGCTGTTTTGCCCAGCAGCCCGGAAGTCGCCAGGTTTCATGCCCAGCAACTGATCCGCAGCTTCATAGAAGCGGCTGTTGGAGTTGAAGCCGGCGTCGTACAGCGCATCGGTCACCGAGTCGCCATCCGCCAACCGTTGGCGCACTCTGCGCGAGCGGTGAGCGGCGGCGTACCCTTTGGGCGTCAGGCCGGTGGCGGCTTTGAATACCCGATGGAAATGGAAGGGACTCAAGCCTGCAGCGTCCGCCAGCTCGTTGAGCGCTGGCAGGGTTTCGGCGGTTTCGATCTGCCGGCACGCAGCGGCTACGGTCGCGGCATGTTGCGCGGCCACGTCGCTCTGATCCTTGCTCGCCCGTTTGCTGGGGCGATAACCCGCTGCCTCGGCCTCTTCGGCTGTGTCGAAGAACTCGACATTCTGTGGTTTAGGCAGGCGCGCCAGGCTGCTCGGACGGCAATAGATGCCAGTGGTTTTCACGGCGTAGACAAATTGACCGTCCGCCCGTGGATCGCGGGCGACAACGGCGGACCAGCGTGGATCGTCTTCAATGTTCAGCGGGGGCGAAAGCGTTTTCATGATGGAGAGTCCGTTGACCTGTTGAATTTCAGGTTAACCAGTGCCGCCAACCCTAACACTCCGGCCCTTGCGGTCAAACTTTGCACGGTCATCCGGCGGTGCGAAACGTCAGATTGAAACGCTGTTCGCCCAGTTGGGGATGCCGGCCGTATTTGATCGGCAGGACGCCGTGGTAGCGCAGCCGATCAACGCCGCCCCAGATCACCATGTCGCCGTGCAGCAGCGAAATGCGCTGACTCTTGTCGTTGCGGGCGAAACCTCCGAACAGGAACATGGCGGGCAATCCCAATGACAGGGACACGATAGGTGCGGTGTAGGAATGTTCGTCCTTGTCTTGATGCAAAGACATTTTCGCGCCGGGGACATAACGGTTGATCAGGCAGGAGTCCGGTACGAAGTCGAAAAAGCCGACTTCCTTCGCTGCCGCTTGTGCCAAATCGCGAAACACTTCGGGCATTTCCGGCCAGGGCAGATGGCTGAGCGGGTCTCGGCCGAATAACGGTAACCGCTGCGGTCGGTGATCCAGCCAAGTGCTCCGCAACTGCTGGTGGCCACTGACATGCTGAACCCGCCGGGCGTCATCATGTGTCGTAACGGGGCACGTTCGATGATCGATTTCAGAGCCGGCAGCAATTGCTCGATTCGGGGCAGGGCAAAGCCGCGCAGCACCCAGGATTGTTCGCCGATCTGTTCAGCGCGTCGGGGCTGCTCGGATTCGGTGTCGGCGAACAGATCGAAGTTGGTGCGCATGATGTCAGGTAGCGTCGTGAAAAATGATGCCCAGAGTATGCCGTTTTCCGCTGTGCAGGCGGCTGACGCCGTGGCGCATGGTGACCCGATAGTCGCCGCGTACGCCTTTTACCGGACGTTGGTTGACGGCAAAGATCAGCGCGTCGCCTTTCTTCAGGTCCATCACCAGTGGGCGAGACTGCATTCTCGGGCGTTGTTCGGTCAGGACGAACTCACCGCCGCTGAAGTCCTCGCCAGGTTCTGACAGAAGAATCGCTACCTGCAGCGGGAAGACGTATTCGCCGTACAGGTCCTGATGCAGACAGTTGTAATCCTGTGGGCCGTATTGCAGCAAGAGCGGGGTAGGCCGCAGTTGACCGGCGGCATGACAGCGCGCAAGAAACTCGCTGTGCAGGGCTGGAAAACGTTGTGGCAAGCCCATTCGTTCATGCCAGCGGTTGGCCAGGTGAACAAGGCGTGGATAAAGCGCGCTGCGCAGGCGTTCAACCAATGGAGGAAGCGGGTAGCGCAGATACTTGTATTCGCCGCGACCGAAACCGTGGCGGGCCATGATCACCTGTGAGCGGAACGGTTCGCTTTGCGGGTACAGCGCACTCAGACGATCACAGGTTTGTGGTCGCAACAGCGAACGGATGATGGCGCAACCATCCTGATCCAGCTGTTGTTCCAGTGCGACCCAGTCGAGCGTGTCGAGGGGGGAGTCGGGTGACATCGGCATACTGATTCCTTGGCTTGCGTCGAGGTGATCAGTCTAGGCAGCCCGCCAGGCCGGAACACTCCGGCGCTTGCGGTCGAATGGTCACCCGCGTCTTACAACGCCTTGCTGACGCTGATGTCGCTGATCACGTCTTCGCTCTGGCCGTGCAGGGCATCCAGCACAGCCTTGGCCTCTTCCGGCGTGCCGTTTTCCAGCTGGGCGAATTCGAAGCGGCGTTCGCCGTTCAGTTTGTACTTGATGACGTATTTGGTCGTTTGGGCCACGGTCATGCTTACCTGATTGCGTTGAGGGAGCCGATCAGCTGAGTTTCGAGCTGGAGCGGCGAATGATCTTGATCGAGTGCGTCAGGGTCGGCTTGCGGGTCACGCTGATTGCACGACGGTTGACGGTGTCGATGGTGATGTTCCAGAACCCGGTGCTCGGCGCGGTAATGCGGGCCGGGAAGGTGTCGAATGCGCCGCCGTGATAGGTGTGACGGCCGCCGTTCTTGAAGCTGCGGAAGTTGGCGTCGTTCATCAGACGGATGTTGCAGGTTTGTGAGCACTGGATGACGACAATGTCGTCTTCGTTGAGGTGCTCGCGCTGGTGAATAAATTTCATGGGCGCCTCCAGAAGGGCTTTTTCTACAAAATCAAAACGATAGCAGGATCGATTGGCGCAGTTTATCAGCCCGGACAGGTTATTATCCGGCCGTCGGGCGCTGCTTTGACAATTAAAAACAGTTATTCGCGATTTCATGTGCGTTAAATGCAATGAGCCTCGGAGAAAAACGGCATTCATGCTGTCCGAGGGTCTTTATAGGAGATTCTGTATGAAGTGGGGTGTGGTCTTTGTGCCGTTGGCATTGGCGATGGGTGGTTGTGCAAGCGTTTCGGAAATCAATGAAACGTTGCCGACCATGAACGTCATTTCCGGCAAGAAACCCCACGAGTACGCACAGTGTCTGGCCGACAAACTGGCCCAAAGCCGCGGGGCCCTGCAAATGGAACCGCACAAGGACGGGGTTCGGGTGATCGTGCCTGGGAAGTTGTCGTCCGGCCCAGCGGCAGTGTTTGACATTGAGGACCGCTCCGGCGGCAGCAGCATCAAATTGCACGAGCGCATGTCCAACGTGCCGATACGTCCAAGGGATGTGCGCAATGCCGCCACGGTGTGCATTTCCGGCTGATAAACTATCAGTCATCGGTATAGATGCCGTCCAGGTCACGCTTGGGCGGCATTGTCATTTCTGGAGATGTGCATGAAGCGAGAACAGGTGCGCGAGCGCCATAAAGAGGGGCTGATCGCGGCCACCCATGTGATTCAGAACCCGGCGAATTCGGGGGAATGGATCGTGTTTTTCAAGAAGAGCGCCGGGCGCAGTTACTTTCTGGTGGATGAAAACGACGAAGTTGAATCGTTTGCCCGCCTAGATGACCTGATCGAGGTCGTTCGTGGGCTGGGGATCAAGTTCGCCGAAATTCACATGTAAAGCTTACTTGCAGACCACCACGACACTACGGTTCTTGTAGTTGCCGACATCGATACCCAGCGTTTTTTCGCTTTCCTTGGGCGCTGGTGTGCCATCAGTTCCGACGATGCGATAGCCGGTGCCAGCGCAGGAGGCGTCTGCCTTCTCGTAGCAGGTGGCCCAGGAATTGGCCTCGCCAGAGCAGTCGATGCTCAACCCTTGTTCGCCGTTGTCCAGGTAAGTGGGCTGAGAGGTGGCGCAACCGCCCAGGGCCAGTAGCGCAATCAGTGGCAGCATGCTGTGCAATATATGGGTGTTCATGGCGATGTCGTCTTCAGAAGGAGAGGGCTAGACGCTCTGACAGCGCCGGCATGAAAAGGTTATAGCGATTAGCCATATCTTCACGTGTTTGAAAAAGGCCCTGCGCAATGGCAGGGCCCTGGATACGTTGCGGTTGATCAGTCCTGATCCTTGCCGCGACGCTTCGGTGCAGGAGGCGTGTAATCAAGCACCGCGGCTACCTCAATCGCCATCGCTTCAGTGGGCAATGGACCGGACACATCTTCGCCGTTGGTAGCGGTGATATGCCACTGGCCATCTTTCGCCTTGGCGACGGTGTACCCGTTGATGATTTTTGCTGCGGACATCTAGCGGCCTCGTTGGCTGGTTCAAAGGCGTCATGATAACGGGAAACCGGCGAACGGGCGCGGGTCGATGCGGTGTTTCTTAATCATTGGGCTAAGCTGAATGCGCAGCTTCTGCGTACGGATTGAACTATCCGCCAGAATATTTCTCTATGTTGACATCGGTTAGCCAGTGCGGGGCATTGTAAGGTGCACGCCGCCTGATTAGACTGCGCCGAAACTCGTACACACAGCCCTTTCAAGGACTTATATGATCAAGAAATGCTTGTTCCCAGCAGCCGGTTACGGTACTCGCTTCCTTCCAGCGACTAAAGCCATGCCCAAAGAAATGCTGCCGGTGGTAAACAAGCCACTGATCCAGTACGGCGTCGAAGAAGCTCTGGATGCTGGTCTGACTGAGATCTCCATCGTGACCGGCCGTGGCAAGCGTGCCCTGGAAGACCACTTCGACATCAGCTATGAGCTGGAAAACCAGATCAAGGGCACCGACAAAGAGAAATACCTGGTCGGTATCCGCAAGCTGTTGGACGAGTGCTCGTTCTCCTACACCCGTCAGACTGAAATGAAAGGCCTGGGTCATGCGATCCTGACCGGTCGTCCGCTGATCGGCGATGAACCGTTTGCCGTGGTGCTGGCGGACGACCTGTGCGTCAACCTCGAAGGCGACGGCGTACTGACCCAGATGGTCAAGCTGTACAAGCAGTTCCGCTGCTCGATCATTGCCATTCAGGAAGTCGATCCGGCAGAAACCAGCAAGTATGGCGTCATTGCTGGCGAGATGATCCGCGACGACATCTACCGCGTACACAGCATGGTCGAGAAGCCAAAGCCGGAAGACGCGCCGTCCAACCTGGCGATCATCGGCCGTTACATCCTGACTCCGGATATCTTCGACCTGATTGAACAGACCGAGCCAGGCAAGGGTGGCGAAATCCAGATTACCGACGCCCTGATGAAGCAGGCCCAGAACGGCTGCGTGATGGCCTACAAGTTCAAGGGCAAGCGTTTCGACTGCGGCGGTGCCGAGGGTTACATCGAGGCAACCAACTTCTGCTTCGAAAACTTCTACAAGACTGGCAAGGCCTACTGATAGCGCCTGACCTGCCTGTACGAAAAAGCCACCTTCGGGTGGCTTTTTCATTTTCCGCCCCTATATCGGCAGGAGTGCTTGCCCAAAGGACGACGGCAGGTATGCTGATCGCCTGCCGAGGAGAAAGAAATGGCCTACGATTTTGACCTTTATGTGATTGGTGCCGGTTCCGGCGGTGTGCGGGCTGCGCGTTTTGCTGCCGGTTTCGGTGCGAAAGTGGCGGTGGCCGAGAGCCGTTATCTGGGTGGCACTTGCGTCAATGTCGGCTGCGTGCCGAAAAAGCTGCTGGTGTACGGCGCGCATTTCGCCGAAGACTTTGAACAGTCGTCCGGTTTCGGCTGGAGCCTGGGTGAAGCGGACTTTGATTGGGCGACCCTGATCGCCAACAAGGATCGCGAGATCAATCGACTGAACGGCATTTATCGCAATCTGCTGGTCAACAGTGGCGTGACCCTGCATGAAGCGCACGCGAAGATCGTTGGTCCCCATGAAGTGGAGGTCAACGGCGAGCGCTACACCGCGAAAAACATTCTGATCGCCACGGGTGGCTGGCCGCAGATTCCGGAAATCCCTGGGCATGAGCATGCCATCAGCTCCAATCAGGCGTTTTTCCTGAAAGAGCTTCCGAAGCGCGTCCTGGTCGTCGGTGGTGGTTACATTGCCGTCGAATTTGCCGGGATCTTCCATGGTCTGGGTGCGGATACCACGTTGCTGTATCGCGGTGATCTGTTCCTGCGCGGCTTCGACGGTTCGGTGCGCAAACATCTGCAGGAAGAGCTGATCAAGCGCGGCATGAATCTGCAGTTCAATGCCGATATCGAGCGGATCGACAAGCAACCAGATGGCAGCCTGAAAGCGACCCTCAAGGATGGTCGCGTGCTGGAAGCAGATTGCGTGTTCTACGCCACTGGCCGGCGCCCGATGTTGGACAATCTCGGCCTGGAGAATACCGAGGTGCAGCTGGATGAGAAGGGCTTCATCAAGGTCGACGAGCAGTACCAGACCACCGAGCCGTCGATTCTGGCGCTGGGCGATGTCATTGGTCGCGTGCAGTTGACGCCGGTGGCGCTGGCTGAAGGCATGGCGGTGGCGCGCCGGCTGTTCAAGCCGGAGCAATACCGCCCAGTGGATTACAAGATGATTCCGACAGCGGTATTCAGTCTGCCGAACATCGGCACCGTCGGTTTGACCGAAGAAGAGGCGCGTGAAGCGGGTCACGATGTGGTGATCTTCGAAAGCCGCTTCCGCCCGATGAAGCTGACCCTGACCGAATGCCAGGAGCGCACGCTGATGAAGCTGGTGGTCGATGGCAAAACCGACAAGGTGCTGGGCTGTCACATGGTCGGGCCGGATGCCGGCGAGATCGTGCAGGGACTGGCAATTGCGCTGAAGGCTGGCGCCACCAAGCGTGACTTCGACGACACCATCGGGGTGCACCCGACGGCGGCCGAAGAGTTTGTCACCATGCGTACGCCGGTCGGCGCTTAATTCTTTTTCGGTTCTGCTGCGTCTGGCGCTGCCGCAACGGTGGTGGCCAGGCGCAGACTGTCTTGCGCCTTGGTCAATTCCTTCTCCAATGACTGATTGAGCTGCGACTGCTCGTCGACGCTCTGCTTGAGTGTCTGGCTGTCCAGCAGTGCCACGCGCAAGCGTTCCTGGAGGAGAGTGCGCTCGTTGTCGACGCGCGTCGCTTGCTCCAGCAGTTGATCCTGACGCTGATTGCTGTGCTTGAGCTGATCCTGCAGCAGGCTCAATTCGCGCAGCGTTCCGCGGTTTTCAGTCAGCAAACGTTCGTTGTCGCGGTGCAATTGAGTGATTTCATCCTGGCGCACCAGCGCGCTTTGTTGCGCCTGACGCAACTCTATCTGCAACTGCTGAACCTGACTTTCGTGACGGCTCTGTTCCTGTTCGCGCTGCTCCTTGACGGCATTGCGGTAGTGCTCAAGCGCATCACGAGCATGCAGGTGCTTTTCTTCCAGCGAGCGGATCTGCTCGTCTTTGTCCTGCAAGCGCAATTCGAAATCTGCCAGCGCCTGATTCAGGCCGGCATTGCGCGTCTGTTCGGTTTGCAGCATCGAGCGGGTGTCGCTCAAGGCTTCGGACTCTTTCGCTAGCGCTGCGCCCTGGATGTCGTGCTTCTTCTCCAGCTGCGCATGCTCATGGCGCAGCTGATTCAATTCCGCTTCCAGCGCCTGGCGTTGTTGCTCGTACTGTTCGCGTGCCTGATCGATCGGCTCCTGTGCCTGTTCTTTCAGGCGTTGTGCCAGGCGTGTGACAAGCGCCAGGAGCTCGTCATCGATGGGTTCTACTGAAGGATCCGCCGGTGCGCTGCCGTCATCCAGCTCTTTCAGATAGCGATGGATTGTGGTTTTCGATCCGGTATTCCCCAGCTCGATGCGTACCGCGTCGATGCTTGGGTGTTCGCCACGGGCGAGAATCGCTGAGCGCGCGATCTGGACTACTGCTTTGTTAACGCCGCCACGGGCCATATGTGCTCCTACGATTATGTACTGTGGTACATGCCACTAAGGTACGCAGTGTACCATGCTGAAAATAAAGTTAAATGTTTCAAGATAAACGGACGGGATATACTGGTATTACCCAATGTGAAGCGCCAGAATCCGCTTTTCAATCTTCAAATCAGTACATCTGCGAGAAATCAGCCCATGAGCGATATCGATCGCTACCTGCAAGCCGCCACCCGTGACAACACCCGCCGCAGCTATCGCGCGGCCGTCGAGCATTTCGAAACGGTATGGGGTGGGTTCCTGCCCGCGACGGCTGACAGTGTCGCGCGGTATCTGGTGGCGCATGCGGGGGTGCTTTCGGTCAATACACTGAAGTTGCGCTTGTCGGCGCTCGCGCAGTGGCATAACAGTCAGGGATTCGCCGATCCGACCAAGACTCCGGTGGTGCGCAAAGTATTCAAGGGCATCCGTGCGCTGCATCCTGCGCAGGAAAAACAGGCCGAGCCATTACAGCTGCAGGACCTTGAACAGACCGTGGCCTGGCTTGAACAGGAAATGAAAGAGGCCCGAGAAAAACAGGACCGGCCATTGTTACTCAGGGCCTGCCGTGATCGAGCGCTGATTCTTCTGGGGTTCTGGCGTGGCTTTCGCAGTGATGAGTTGTGCCGGGTGCAGATCGAACACGTCCAGGCACTCGCTGGCAGTGGCATCACCCTGTACCTGCCGCGAAGTAAAGGCGACCGGGAAAACCTCGGTCAGACCTATCAGGCTCCGGCGTTGTTGAAGCTCTGTCCGGTGCAGGCCTACATCGACTGGATCACCGAAGCGGCGCTTGTACGCGGCCCGGTGTTTCGTGCCGTCGACCGTTGGGGCAATCTGAGCGAGGAGGGCTTGCACGCCAACAGTGTGATTCCGTTGCTGCGCCAGGCCCTCGAGCGAGCCGGGATCTCCGCCGAGCGCTACACCAGTCACTCATTGCGGCGCGGCTTTGCCACTTGGGCGCATCAAAGCGGTTGGGATCTCAAGTCGCTGATGAGTTACGTGGGCTGGAAGGATATGAAGTCCGCCATGCGCTATGTTGAAGCGAGCCCCTTTCACGGGATGGCCCGGATTACGGATAACCCGCTGTCGCCGTAGATATCGTTTTCTTCTATTAATACAGTCAGCTAATAGCGAAAACAAATCAGCAGCATCAGGTTTGCCAATGAGCCATCCGTCGAGTGAGTGGGTAGGATTCACCCATCGAATTCACAACCCTGACGGAGAGTCATCAATGCCTATCATCAACAGCCAAGTAAAACCGTTCAAAGCTACCGCGTTCAAAAACGGCGACTTCGTACAAGTCTCGGACGCTGACCTGAAAGGCAAATGGTCCGTAGTGTTCTTCTACCCAGCCGACTTCACCTTCGTTTGCCCAACCGAGCTGGAAGACCTGGCCGACAACTACGCTGCCTTCCAGAAGCTGGGCGTAGAAATCTACAGCGTTTCGACCGACACCCACTTTGCCCACGCTGCCTGGCACAACACTTCGCCAGCCATCGGCAAAATCGAATACACCATGATCGGCGACCCGACCCACGTCATCTCCCGCAACTTCGACGTGCTGATCGAAGAAGCTGGCCTGGCTGACCGTGGCACCTTCGTGATCAACCCTGAAGGTCAGATCAAAATCGTTGAACTGAACGATGGCGGCGTTGGCCGTGACGCTTCCGAGCTGCTGCGCAAGATCAAGGCTGCTCAGTACGTTGCTGCTCACCCAGGCGAAGTTTGCCCAGCCAAGTGGAAAGAAGGCGAGGCCACTCTGGCTCCGTCCCTGGACCTGGTCGGCAAGATCTAAGTCTGTGACACGCAATGCAGGGCGGAACTCCGCACCTACCTAAGTAAGCTGCACCGCCCAATAGAAAAGCCCGGGCGAGATTCGCTCGGGCTTTTTTTCGCCTCAAATAAAGTCAGGAGATCGCCCGTATGTTGGACGCCAATCTTAAAGCCCAGTTGAAATCGTACCTGGAACGGGTCACCCAGCCGATCGAGATCGTTGCTTCACTCGACGACGGTGCGAAATCCCGTGAAATGCTCGACCTGTTGAAAGACGTTGCCAGTCTTTCGCACCAGATTACCTTGATCGACAGCGGCGACGATGCACGCAAACCGTCGTTCTCGATCAACCGCCCAGGTGCCGACATCAGCCTGCGTTTCGCCGGCATCCCGATGGGCCATGAATTCACTTCGCTGGTGCTGGCCCTGCTGCAAGTCGGCGGCCACCCATCGAAGGCCAGTGTTGAAGTGATCGAACAGATCCGCTCGCTCAAAGGCGAGTTCAACTTCGAGACTTATTTCTCGCTGTCCTGCCAGAACTGCCCTGACGTAGTCCAGGCGCTGAACCTGATGGCCGTACTTAACCCGAACATCCGCCACGTCGCCATCGACGGCGCGCTGTTCCAGGACGAAGTCAACGATCGCAAGATCATGGCCGTGCCGAGCATTTACCTGAACGGCGAAAACTTCGGCCAGGGCCGCATGGGCCTGGAAGAGATTCTCGCCAAACTCGACACCGGTGCCATCGAGCGTCAGGCCGAGAAAATCAGCGCCAAAGAGTCTTTCGATGTACTGGTGGTCGGCGGTGGCCCGGCCGGCGCTTCGGCAGCCATCTATGCGGCACGTAAAGGCATTCGTACCGGTGTTGCGGCCGAACGCTTCGGCGGCCAGGTGCTGGACACCATGGCCATCGAGAACTTCATTTCCGTGCAGGAAACCGAGGGTCCGAAACTGGCTACCGCGCTGGAAGAACACGTCAAGCAGTACGACGTCGACATCATGAACCTGCAGCGCGCCGACAAGCTGATCCCGGGCAAGAATGGCGAGCTGCATGAAGTCCGCTTCGCCAGTGGCGCGACCCTTAAGGCCAAGAGCGTGATTCTGGCGACCGGCGCGCGGTGGCGTGAAATGAACGTGCCGGGCGAGCAGGAATACCGCAACAAAGGAGTGGCGTACTGCCCGCACTGCGACGGCCCGCTGTTCAAGGGCAAGCGTGTCGCGGTCATCGGCGGCGGTAACTCCGGCGTCGAAGCGGCCATCGACCTGGCCGGTATCGTGTCCCACGTAACGCTGCTGGAATTTGATGTACAGCTGCGTGCCGACGCCGTATTGCAACGCAAGCTGCACAGCCTGCCGAACGTCACCGTGATCACCAGTGCGTTGACCACTGAAGTCACCGGCGACGGGCAGAAGGTCAACGGCCTGCGTTACAAGGATCGCAACACTGACGAGCTGCGCACGGTCGAGCTGGAAGGGATCTTCGTGCAGATCGGTCTGTTGCCTAACACCGATTGGCTCAAAGGCACCATCGAGCTGTCGCCGCGCGGCGAGATCATTGTCGACAACCGGGGGGAAACCTCGATCCCGGGCATCTTTGCTGCCGGTGACGTGACGACCGTGCCGTACAAGCAGATCGTGATTGCGGTGGGCGAGGGCGCCAAGGCCTCCCTCAGCGCTTTCGATCACCTGATCCGCACTTCGGCTCCGGCATAAATCCCGGGCCTGAAAAAGAAAAACCCCATCAGTGATGATGGGGTTTTTTCTTTGCGGGGTGCTTTCTACCCAGACTCAGCTTTACAGCGGCGCTGGCTGGATGATTTCGACCCAATAACCATCCGGATCCTTGATGAACGCCAGGCTCTTCATGCGGCCATCGGTCAGGCGCTTCTGGAAATCGCAGCCCAGCTCTTCAAAGCGTGCGCAAGCGGCAACGATATCCGGTACCGAAATGCAGATGTGGCCGAAACCGCGCGGGTCGGTGTTGCCGTTGTGATAGGCGAAGTCTGCGTCGTTTTCGGTGCCGTGGTTGTGGGTCAGTTCCAGGATGCCGGGAATCGACTTCATCCACTCGGTGCGGGCAGCGGCGTCGGTCGGGATCTGCGATTTGTCGACCAGGGCGAGGAAGTACAGGCTGAATTCGGCTTCCGGGAAGTCACGCTTTTCCACCAGCGAGAAACCCAGTACGCGGGTGTAGAAGTCCAGCGATTTGGTGATGTCCTTGACGCGCAGCATGGTGTGGTTAAACACGAAGTTGCGGGTTGCGCTGTCCGGGGTGGCGGTCACGCCAGGGAAGGTGTTCAGTTCTTGCAGGCTCATGAGCCCTCCGTAACAAATTGGGGCGAGTGAATGGGCGCAATGATACGCATGCCTGGCAGCATCGCCAAACCGAAAGCGCGGGCTTGCCCTCCAGGCGGGCGAGCCTCAGACTTTACAGCTCAATCCGCGAGTGCCTCTGGTAATGATCCGACCGTTCAAATCGCTGTTCGTTTTCCTGGGTTTTTCCCTGCTGGCGCTACCGGCCTTTGCCGAGGCGCCGAGCATCACCTGGCCGGCCGGGTGGGAAGTCGAGGCGTTACCCGAAACATCCCCGGACGTCTCCCGTCAGCGCGGGGTGAAGACTGACGCCGATGGCAATCAGGTGATGGTGATGGAGTTGACGATGACCCGTGTGGAAAGCGGTCATCAGGTCAACTTGCAGGGCGTGTTGCTGGAGATGCGCAAGTCGGTGCAGAAAGACTTTTTCCAGAGCGGTTATCAGAGTGTCTGCAACAAGGTTCACGCGAGTACGCTGGGCTCGCTTGCGGCACTTGAGACCACTTGTACCGTGACTGAAAACGGCCGTCACGTGCTGTCGCAAACATTGGTTGCAGCGGTCGAGGCGAATAAGGCTTACGTACTTTCGTATGCCGGGCAGGCGGAGGTTTATAAGGCCAGCGGCAATGACATAGTGGCTGCGCGAAACAGCTTGAAATTCTAACTGCCTGTTCGTGGTCAGCGTGATGTTAGATACCAGAACTGATTAAGCATAAAGTTATTGCTGGACAATGAGGCAACATTCAGAAGCATAGTTTCAGCGCGAAAGGGGTTTGAGACTAAACTTTCCTGCCAGAAAAGTCGTTGTATTTGTTAAGTATTGTCCAAAAAAAAGCCCTGCATATGCAGGGCTTTCATGTTTGCGAGGGATTAACTGCGCAACCAGGAGTCAACGGTGGCTGCACCGTACTGTTCCTTCCAGGCCTTCAGCCCGCGGTGGTTGCCTCCCTTGGTCTCGATCAGCTCGCCGGTGTGCGGGTTCTGATAGACCTTGACCACGCGAGCGCGGCGGGTTTTAGGTGCGGCGGTCGATTGCAGACCGGATTTCGCCGGGTTCGGATCGAGAATGGCGATGATGTCTTTCAGGCCTTTGCCGTAGGTTTTCATCAGCCCCTGGAGCTTTTCTTCGAATTCGATTTCTTTCTTGAGCCCGGCATCGTTCTTCAGCGATTCCAGCTGCTTGAGCTGTTCCTGAAGGGCCTTTTCAGCTGCACGAAATTCAGCGAGTCTGGACAATATCTTTACTCCAATAGTGTGTTTGGCTGATACCAACCGCAAACAAAGCTATAAGCCAAGAGCCTTGAAGCGACTCGGTGATAGTGGCTCACCTGCCAATCTAGCAACAGGTAAGAAAAATTGTAGTAGTTAATGCGTCAAGAGTAAATCCTGATGTTTTCTTTATGTAAAAACAGCGATGTCTTGTATCAATTTGGTGCGAACGGTCTGAGCCCGTCGGTTTTATCGCGTTTAGTTAATGGTGAGTTAATGCATCGATGAAGTCTGCGGCCGGCATCGGTTTGCCAAACAGATAGCCTTGCAGAAAGTTGACGTGATGCGCGGCCAGATAATCGGCCTGGACCTGTGTTTCCACGCCTTCGGCCACAATGCCCAGATCCAGTTTGGCGCAGAGTTCGATGATGCTGTCCAGAATGTGTCGGGACAGGGCGTCCTTATCAATCATGGCGACGAATGTCTGGTCGATCTTCAAAAAGTCGACATTGAATGTTCTCAAATAGCCCAGGCTCGAATGACCGGTGCCGAAGTCGTCGATGGCGATCTTCACATCCATGGCGCGCAATTGTGCAAATAACTGATGGGTGATGTCGGTGGGCTCGATCAGCTCGCGTTCGGTCAGCTCCAGGACCAGGCTGATGCTGCCGGGGGCAAAAGCCGCCAGAAACTCGCGGCAATCTTCCAGCAACTCGAGATCGTGGCAGTGACTGGCCGTAATGTTGATGCCGATATGAAAAGGGGCTTCGAATGAAGCAGACAGCGGCCCGAGCACCACAGCGGTCTGCTGCATCAATGAACGGGTCATCGGCACGATCAGCCCGGAGTGTTCTGCGAACGGTATGAACATATCCGGACGCACCAGGCCTTCCTTGGGATGATTCCAGCGCATCAGCACTTCGCAGCCCGACCAGCGCTCGCTGTCGCCGTAGACCACCGGTTGAAAGTAGGGAATGAACTCTCCGGCTTCCAGCGCGCGCAGCATTTCGTGACTGGGGGATGTCGCGCGGTTCTGCACGATATAGCCAATCGCCCCGGACACCGCCCCAAAGAAAATCAGCAGACTGAACAGTGGCGGGTATTCGTCGCTCATGTAGTTCCAGGTTTCATCTTCAGGGAAACCGGCTCTCACGGTGTAGGCATAGTGTGGAGAGTTCAACGTGCTCTGGGCCACCGGTAACTCAGGGAGGGGGCCTTGATGCACTTTGCCGTCGGCCGAAAGCCAGTTATTACCCACTTGCATCAATAACAATGTCTGCCGGCCGATCAGGCGCAGGATATTGCTCAGGTGATAGCCGTCCAGCGTCGTCAGGGCGCCGCCCCGGCCATCGCTCAGTCGATACACCAGCAGCGCCGTATCAGGCGTAACCGGGTTGCCGTTCATGAGCCATAACTTGCCTTGGGTGTAGTCCCCCGGATTGACGGTTTCCTTGAAGTCGCCGAACAACGAACTGCAATAGAGGTTGTTGTCCCACACCAGATTGGTCGAACGTACGAACGGGCGGCGGGTGACCTGTTCGCGCAGGGCCAGTTTGACATCCTCGCAGGTCTGGCCCGCCAACGGCAGCAATTCCCGGGCGGATTGGGCGGTGTTGTCGAGCATCAGGTCCAACTGGCGCAAGGCCTCCTCGGCGGTTTGCCGGGAGCTCTGCTCCAGCGTGCGCTCGGCCTGCATATGCAGAATGACAGTGCCGATGATGATCGGCAGCAAACCGCACAGCAGCGTCACGATGATTCGGGTGCTGCGTTGGCGGCGGGGCCTGACGGTCAGAGGCATGGGCGCATCCTGTTGCGGTGGTGTGTGGCTCTCGACGGCAGGCGGGGCAAGGATGCACCTTCTGGAAAGCGTTGAGTCTGTGCCCATGATAGATGGCCGTTGGCGCTTGCGCCGCTCAGCGGTAATCCAGTGCAGTCGCCAGTTTGATGAAAGCCAGAGTGGCGGGTGATGACTGACGCTGGTCCAGCACGGCCAGGCCGATGTGCCTCGCCACGGGGGGCGACAGTGGCCTTTTCACGTATTGCGGATCTGGCTCGTTGGGTAGCGAACCTTCGGCAACGATGGTGATGGCGTCGCCCCGGCTCACGGTATCGAGGGTACTCAGCAGTTGCGAGCAGCGGTATCGGATATTCGGGCTTAGCCTTGCCGCGTTGAACAGTCGCGATACAAGCTCCGAAGAGCCTGCTTCGGTGAGTACGAACGGGTCGCTGCAAAGGTCTTTCAGGCTCAGTTGCGCCCGCGTGGCCAGAGGATGGTCGAGCCGGAGCAGGGCGACCATCTGGTCCTCCATCAGGGCAAACGTATCGAAGCGTTCTTCGGGCAATACCACGAAACCTATATCGATCCGTCGCTCGTCAAGCCACTGGAGTACCTGGCGGTCCGGACCCTCGTCGATGTGAACCTCGATGCCCGGGTGCGCTTGCCGAAAATGCCGGAGAATCCGCGGCAACAACCTGATCGATGAGGTCGGGCCGAACGAGCCGATACGCAAGGTGCCGCTTTTCAGCCCGCGTGCATCGGCGGCTTCCTGGCGCAATGTGTTGGCCAGCCCGAGCATCGCCCGTGCGCGCAGTAGCAATTGCTCGCCAATATCGCTGAGTTCGACTTGCGATTGATGCCGGCGAAACAATTCGACACCCAGTTCCTGCTCCAGTGACTTCAAAGCATGGGACACCGCCGACTGGGAAATCCCCAGACGATGGGCCGCGAGGGTGAAGCCGCGTAGCTCGGCCACCAGAGAGAAAATTTCGAGCTGGGTCAAAGTCATGAGTAAAAGCTCATTTTACGATGATCGACAATTATTCGAATGATACGGCATCCGTCAGTTTCGTCGTCGAGAGCGTTATGAATAGTCATGAATCAATCCATCCGGTGGCCTCGGACATGCCCGTCTATCTGAACCTCGCCATGGTCAGCATGATCTGGGGCGGGACCTGGGTGGCCGGGCGATTTCTCGCCGGCAGCCTGAGTCCGATCCTCGCTGCCAGCCTTCGGTTCTTGCTGGCCAGCGTCGCGTTGCTCTGTTTTCTATGGCTGGCGCGGATTCCCTTCGCACGCCCGAATCCCGGGCAATGGCTGCAACTGGCATTGCTGGGGTTCTTCGGGATTTTCTTCTACAACCTTTGCTTCTTTTACGGCCTGCAATACATCAATGCGTCGCGGGCCTCGCTGATCGTTGCGTTGAATCCGGCGGTGATCGGCCTGGCATCCTGGCTGCTGCTCAAGGAGCGTCTGAGTCGACTGAAAAACATCGGGATCCTGATCTGCATCGGCGGCGCCGGTGTGGTGATCGTGAGTCGTAATCCGCAACTGCTGGCTGCGACACCAGACGCCTGGATCGGCGATCTGCTGATTCTCGGCTGCGTGTTGAGCTGGGGTATTTACTCGCTGTTTTCCCGCAGCCTCAATCAGAGCATCGGCCCGTTGCAGACGGTGGCCTTTTCGATTCTGCTCGGCACGCTGATGCTCTGGGCGCTGGCTGCCGTTCGCGGCGAAGTGAGCGGGGCGGCGGTGGCCAATCTCGGGATGACGCAATGGCTGAGTCTGATCTATCTCGGGGGCTTGGGTTCGGCGCTGGCGTACATCGGTTACTACGACGGCATCCGCAAAATCGGTGCGACCCGCTCCGGCGTGTTCATTGCGCTTAACCCGCTGACCGCCGTGCTGGCTGGCGCCATCCTGCTGGGCGAGCAACTGACAATACCCATGAGTCTGGGCGGTGCGCTGATTCTGGCGGGCATCTGGCTATGCAACAAACCTCTTGCACCGGCCCGAAAAAAGCGGATTTTATAGAGAGGGCAGACAACCCTGATTACGCTGTGTAGAATCCGGTTACGCATACAATAATAATCGTCTTCTGGCAGCAGAAGCCTCGCCCGCAAGAGCCTTGGGTCGACAATGAAGATATTCGGGTTTCAACTGATCTACGGTGACTTCCTCGCCCGCAGTGTGCGTGGCATCTCCTGTGCGCCACCCACCGGCCTCAGCATTACTGACAAATAACTCTGGTTAATTGATAAGAATGATGAGGCGCCAACCATGGCAGATTTATACGAAAACCCAATGGGCCTGATGGGCTTCGAGTTCATCGAGTTCGCATCGCCGACACCTGGCACCCTGGAGCCGATCTTCGAGATCATGGGCTTCACCAAGGTCGCGACCCACCGTTCCAAGAACGTGCACCTGTACCGCCAGGGCGCGATCAACCTGATCCTCAACAACGAACCCCACAGCGTTGCTTCATACTTCGCCGCCGAGCACGGCCCGTCCGTTTGCGGCATGGCGTTCCGGGTCAAGGACTCGCAGAAGGCCTACAAACGTGCGCTGGAACTCGGTGCCCAGCCAATCCACATCGAAACGGGCCCGATGGAGCTGAACCTCCCGGCGATCAAAGGCATTGGCGGCGCGCCGCTGTACCTGATCGACCGTTTCGGCGAAGGCAGCTCGATTTATGACATCGACTTCGTGTTCCTGGAAGGCGTTGACCGCAACCCGGTCGGTGCCGGCCTGAAGATCATCGACCACCTGACCCACAACGTGTATCGCGGCCGCATGGCCTACTGGGCGAACTTCTACGAGAAACTGTTCAACTTCCGCGAGATCCGTTACTTCGACATCAAGGGCGAATACACCGGTTTGACCTCGAAAGCGATGACCGCGCCGGATGGCATGATCCGCATCCCGCTCAACGAAGAATCGTCGAAGGGCGCCGGGCAGATCGAAGAATTCCTGATGCAGTTCAACGGCGAAGGCATCCAGCACGTGGCGTTCCTCACTGACGACCTGGTCAAGACCTGGGATCAGTTGAAGAAGATCGGCATGCGCTTCATGACTGCGCCGCCGGACACCTACTACGAAATGCTCGAAGGCCGCCTGCCGAACCATGGCGAGCCGGTCGATCAACTGCAATCGCGCGGCATCCTGCTTGATGGCGCGTCGGACAAAGACGACAAGCGTCTGCTGTTGCAGATCTTCTCGGAAACCCTGATGGGCCCGGTGTTCTTCGAATTCATCCAGCGTAAAGGCGATGATGGTTTCGGCGAAGGCAACTTCAAGGCATTGTTCGAATCGATCGAGCGTGACCAGGTGCGTCGTGGTGTACTCGCTACCGAGTAATCCGCATCAGATGTAAAAAAGCCCGGCCTGCAATTGCAGGCCGGGCTTTTTATTGCGCGTCTTACGGGCGCCGCTGGCGCATCAGATGCTTGAACCCTTCAAACACCAGCACTACCACCGCGAGCCAGATCGGGATGTAGGTCAGCCACTCTCCGGGTTTGATACTCTCGCCGAGCAGCAGCGCCACACCGAGCAGCAACACCGGCTCCACGTAACTCAACAAGCCGAACAGGCTGAACGGCAGCAAGCGGCTGGCGATGATGTACACCACCAGCGCCGACGCGCTGATCAGACCGAGCAGCGGAATCAGCCACGCCAGCGCCGGGTACTGATCGAAGACGCCGAAACCCTGTTCACCACCGCGCACAAACCAGTACGCCGCCGGCAGCATCAGGGTCATGTCGACCCACAAGCCGCCGAGGTTGTCGGTCTTGAGGTATTTGCGCAGCACGAAATACAACGGGTAACCGACGACCACCACCAGCGTCGCCCAGGAAAACCCGCCGACCTGATGCAGCTCGTTCAACACGCCGAGGCTGGCAAAGAACACCGCGATTTTTTGCAGGTACGACAGGCTTTCGCCATAAGCGATGCGTCCCGTCAGCACCATCGCCAGCGGCAACAGAAAGTAGCCCAGCGACACATCGAGGCTGTAGCCATTGAGCGGCGCCCACATGAACAGCCACAACTGCACGCCCAGCAACGCAGACGACAGGATCAGGCCACCGATCAGCTTCGGCAGCGCAGGGATTCGGCGCAGCAGCTCCAGCACCCGCCGCCATTCGCCGGACAACAACATGAACAGGGTCATGCAGGGCACGGTCAGCAGCATCCGCCAACCGTAGATTTCCACGCCGCTCAACGGGGTGAGCAACGAGGTGTAGTAATACATGACGGCAAACAGCGTCGAAGCTGTTACCGAGAGAGCGATACCTTTAGACAAACTGTCCTCGCGGGGGTGATGGTCAAACGGGGCGCGCAGGATACGTGTTTTTTGTGCTGAATATTGGCCGAGTGATCAATATTTCCAACATTCGACACAGGTCCCCTGAGAACAGAGACCTGTGTCGAAGCGTAGGTGCTTAAGCCAGCCGCGGTTTCCGGCCCGACACAAAATGGCTCACATCATTAAACCCCGGCGTAGACGCATGCCCCGGCGTCACCAGCGAATCGATAAACGCCTCATCCTCCGCTGTAATCTTCACCGCCTGCGCCTTGGTGTAGGCATCCCACTGTTCTTCAGTACGCGGCCCGACAATCGCCGACGTCACCGCGCCGTTGTTCAGCACCCAGGCAATCGCAAACTCGACAATCCCGACTCCGCGCTCTTTTGTGTATTGCTGAATCTGCTGGGCAATGCGCAGCGACTCTACTCGCCATTCCGTCTCCAGAATCCGCTTGTCCTGACGCCCGGCACGGCTGTTGGCGTCCGGGGTTACGTCCGGCGCGTATTTGCCGCTGAGCACACCACGGGCCAGCGGGCTGTAAGGCACCACGCCGAGGCCGTAAGTCTGGGCGGCGGTGATCTGTTCGGTTTCGGCCTGACGGTTGACGATGTTGTACAGCGGTTGGCTGATCACCGGGCGATCAACGCCGAGTTTGTCCGCCACGCGAATCACCTCGGCGATCCGCCAGCCACGATAGTTCGACAGGCCCCAATAACGGATCTTGCCCTGGCGAATCAGATCGCCAATCGCCGAGATCGTGACTTCCAACGGGGTGTTGTGGTCTTCGCGGTGCAGGTAATAGATGTCGAGGTAGTCGGTGCCGAGCCGGGTCAGGCTGGCCTCCAGACCATTGAAAATGTGCTTGCGGCTCAGACCGCTGCGATTCGGCACGCCGTCCACCGGGCCGAAGCCGACCTTGGTCGCCAGCACCCATTCATGCCGATGACGGGCGATGGCCTCGCCGACGATCTCTTCCGAGCGGCCGTTGGTGTAGACGTCCGCCGTGTCGATGAAATTGACGCCCTGATCCCAGGCCTTGTCGATGATACGCAGCGAGTCCTCCGCGCTGGTCTGCTCGCCGAACATCATCGTGCCGAGGGTGAGGGTGGACACCTGCAACCCCGAATGACCCAGTGTGCGATAGCTCATGCCGAAATCCTTTTGTCGGTGGGAAAGCCTCCATCAAATACCAGAAGCATCCGGCGCGGCAAAGTGAATTTATCGGCGCAATGCCTCGCAACGTTCGCGCAAAAATGCCTGCAACACCTTGACCCGTTCCGACACCTGCACCCGGTGCGGGCACAGCAGATTGAACGGCACGCTCTCACCTTGCCAGTCATCGAACAGCATCAGCAGCCGTCCGGCACGTACGTCCTCGGCCACGTCGAGCCAGGCCTTGTAAGCGATGCCATGCCCGGCGAGTGCCCAGCGGCGAGCGACTTCGCCGTCGTCGCTGAGGTAGTCGCCGCGTACTTCGACCTCGACCGTTTCGTCTTCGCGATGGAAGCGCCAGGTGTTGTAAGGCCGACCGTTGCGCAGGTAGAGCAGGGCGCTGTGTTCGCTCAATTCGGCGGGGTTTTGCGGTGTGCCGTGACGCTCCAGATACGCAGGGCTGGCGCAGGCCATACGCCGATGCTCAGGCAGAATCGGCAACGCCACCAGCGTCGAATCACTCGGCACACCAAAGCGCAGCGCGACGTCCACTGTCTCGCGAAACAGATCTGCATGCCGGTCGTTCAGCAACAATTGCAGCTGAATGTGCGGGTGCTCGCGTTTGAAATCGTCCAGCCACGGCAGCAACACATTGCGCCCGAAGTCCGACGGCGCCGCCAGTTGCAGCACGCCGCTCAGGCCTTCGGTCTGCTGCTTCAGCGCTTGTTCACCCTCGGCCAGAGTGGCCAGCGCCAGACGCACACTTTCCAGATAGCGCCGGCCTTCTTCGGTCAGGCGCATGCTGCGGGTCGAGCGGGCGAACAGGCGGATGCCGAGGCGGGTTTCCAGGCGTTTCAATGCGATGCTGGCGGCGGCCGGCGTCAGCTCCAGCGCCCTGGCGGCGGCGGAAATGCTGCCGGAGTCGGCGGTGCGGACGAAGATTTCCAGATCGAGGATCGAGCTCATTGGTAAAAATCCTTTAAAGATCCTTCCGATTTACCGGGATTTTTCTTCGATTGGCAACCGGAGAAGATGCAATCTCCTTAAGCCTACCGGAGAACTCTCATGAAACCACTCGACAACCAGACTGTTGTGGTCATCGGCGGCAGCAGCGGCATTGGCGCCGCTGTCGCGTCGAACGCTGCTGAACGTGGCGCCCGTGTTTATTCGGTCGGCCGCCGTGTCGCAACCTCCGAAACCCATGACGGTGTCCGTCATGAAACTGCCGATGTCACTGATGACGCCTCGCTGCGTCAACTGTTCGAAAGCATCGGCGCCTTTGATCATCTGGTGATTACCGCAGGGCCGAGCGTCAGCGCCAAGCCGCTGGCCGACAGCGATCTGCTCCAGGCTCAACAGGCGTTCGACGTGAAATTCTGGGGCACCTTGCGCGCCATTCAAGCGGCGCTGCCGTACCTGAGCGAGCGGGGTAGCATCACCCTGACGTCGGGGTTGCTTTCGCGCAAATTCGTCGCCGGGCAATTCATCAAAACCACCCTGAACGCGGCACTTGAATCCCTTGCCAAACAACTGGCCAAGGAGCTGGCGCCGCGTCGGGTCAACGTGATCAGCCCCGGCGTGACCGACACCGAAGCTTACGCCGGCATGGACGAAAGCCATCGCAGCGCGATGTTCGCCCGCACCTCGGCCGCTCTTCCGGTGGGCCGGGTCGGAACGCCGCAGGATCTGGCCGCCGCATTTATGCTGGTCATGGAAAACGGCTTCATCAGCGGCAGCATCATCGACGTCGACGGAGGTGGATTGTTATGACCTGGCACTTCGATCACCTGGCGTTCAATGCGCCGGACGGGCAACCGATTCAGGACGCTTTCAATTCCTTATTGGGACTGACGCCGGGGCGACGGCCGCCGTTTCCGTTTCCTGGGCGGTGGTTGTATCAGGACGGGGAGGCGCTGGTGCATGTGATTGAGCAGCCCGCGCTGGATGAGGCGGCGTTGAGTCATATTGCGTTTCGCACCGATGAAGATGCGGCGGTGGTTTTGAAACGGGTGCAGAGCAGTGGGTTGCCGTATCAGGTGGCGCAGGTGCCGGAGGACGGGATCTGGCAGATTTTTGTGCAAATGCCGGGGGGATTGGTGCTGGAGCTGGATGCGACAGCGGGGGATTTTGTGAGTGTTTAATCGTGGCGTTTACGATCTTGGGGCGCCAATAAAAAACGGCCCGAAGTGGGCCGTTTTTGTGTGCCTGCCGATAATCAGGCCCGCAACGTCCGCGTCATCCGCAACGCCAACAGACTCCCGCCAACGATCACACCCGATAGCAGATACAGCGCCGCATCAGTCGAGCCGGTGCTGTCCTTGACCCAACCCACCAGATAAGGACTGAGGAATCCAGCCATCTGCCCCATCGAGTTGATCAACGCCAGACCACCTGCCGCCGCACCTGCGCTCAGCATGGCAGTCGGCACCGGCCAGAACATCGGCAGACCGGTCAGCGCGCCCATGGTCGCGATGGTCAGACCAAGGATCGCAATCGGCGGGTTGGCCGCGAAGTTCACCGCGATCAGCAGGCCGATCGCACCCATCAGCATCGGCACCACCAAGTGCCAGCGACGTTCTTTGCGCAAGTCCGCCGAGCGACCGACCACCAGCATGAACACCGCCGCCAGCAGATACGGAATCGCGCTCAACCAGCCGATCACCAGGTTGTCGCTGAAACCGAGGTTCTTGATGATCGACGGCAGCCAGAAGTTGATCGCGTACACGCCGCTCTGAATGCAGAAGTAGATCAGGCCGAAGGCCCAGATCGCCGGGTTCTTGAACACGGCGATCAGCGAATCGGAGGTGGTTTTCGGTTTGTTCGCCAGGTCTTCGGCCTGATCCGCTTCCAGCACCGAACGCTCGTGCGGGGTCAGCCATTTGGCAGCGGCAAAGTTGTCGCTAAGCAGGAAGTAGGCGAGTGCGCCGAGGATTACAGTCGGAATGCCTTGCAGCAGGAACATCCACTGCCAACCGGCCAGACCACCCTGGCCCGCAGCGAAGTGATTGAGGATCCAGCCGGAAAACGGGCTGCCGAGCAGACCAGATACCGGAATCGCCGACATGAACAGCGCCATGATCCGGCCACGGCGGAAGGTCGGGAACCACTGCGAGAGGTAGAGCACAACGCCAGGGAAGAACCCGGCCTCGGTCGCGCCGGTGAACAGGCGCAGGGTGTAGAACTGGGTCGGTGTAGTGACGAACAGCAGGCAGGTCGATAACGTGCCCCAAGTGATCATCATCAGCGCGATCCAGCGCCGTGGGCCGAATTTGGTCAGCGCCAGGTTGCTCGGTACGCCGCACAGCACGTAGCCGATGAAGAAGATACCGGCACCAAGGCCGTACACGGTTTCGCTGAATTTCAGCGCGTCGAGCATCTGCAGTTTGGCGAACCCAACGTTGACCCGGTCGAGGTAGTTGAACAGGTAGCAGATGAAGATGAAGGGGATCAAACGCAGGGTAATGCGCTTGTAGACGGCATTTTTATCGTCAGCGATGGTCTGGGCGGCAGCGGCGCTCTGCGACATGGCGGCTCTCTCTTTATTATGATTTTTTGCGATGCAAAGGGTAACGTTGATCGCCCTGAGAGTCTCGGCCACCTTTGGCCGGATTGTCTTTGTGCCTGAGCACAGGGTTTGCCGGCAGACCCTGTGCGGGTGAACAACCGTCCGCGCCTGTTTTCAAGGATTTTCCCCTTATGTTCGAACTCGATCACGACCTCGCCCAGGACATCGTCGACCGGGCCATGGCCATTTTGCCGTACAACGTCAACGTCATGGACAGCCAGGGCCTGATCCTCGGCAGCGGCGAACCGGAGCGGATCAACACCCGCCACGAAGGCGCGCAACTGGTGCTGGCCAACGGGCGGGTGGTGGAGATCGACGCGCAGACCGCCGTGCATCTGAAAGGCGTGCAGCCGGGGATCAATCTGCCGTTGCTGCTTGATCAGCGTTTGATCGGCGTACTCGGCATCACGGGCGAGCCCGAACAACTGCGCACTTACGCCGAACTGGTGCGCATGACCGCTGAAATGCTGGTGGGGCAGCGCAATCAGCAATCCGAGCAGCAATGGCGGCGGCAGCGTTGCGATGACTTGCTTGCGCTGCTGTTGAGTGAAGCAGGGGATTCGCCGCGTTTGGTGGATGAAGCCCAGCAACTCGGGCTCAAACCGCAACTGACGCGGGTGCCGTATCTGTTTGAGCTGGGACTTGAACACGGGCCGGGGCAAACCGTCGAGGCGCTGAGTGCGTGGCTTATGTCGCGCTATCCGGACAGTTGGTGCGTGAGTTCGGCCAATTCGTCGCTGCTCTGGTGCCGGCCGGCGAGTCAAAACGTCGAGCATGATCGCCTGCTGGAAAAACTCGATGGCCTGGGCTGGAACATCCTGCGCATCGCCGTCGGTGGACAGGCCGATGGACTGGCCGGGTTGCGCCGTTGCTATCGACGGGTCGGCGATTTGCTCGCCTATGGCCGCGAAGTACTACCGCACTCACGATTGCTGACCCTCAATCGCTATCGCTTGCCGGTGATGCTCTGGCGTCATCGCAATGATGATGCGCTGGACGAATTGCTCAAACCATTGCGCAAGGTCATCGCCAAGGACAGCAACGGCCAGTTGCTCGCGACTCTGCGCACTTGGTGCGATCACGACGGGCAGAGCCAGGCCTGCGCCGATGCATTGGGCATTCACCGCAACAGCCTGCGTTACCGGATGGAGCGGATTGCCGAGCTGAGCGGGGTCGATCCGTTGAAGCTCGACGGCATGTTGGCGCTGTATCTCGGGGTGCAATTGCTACCGCAGACCGACGATTTGTCGAAATGAACAATAAACGCCTGCGCCACTTGTGCAGCGGACAGGCGTCAACGGGCAAGGCGACTGGCAGCATGAGGGGCATTGGAACTGGAGAATTCGCATGAAAATCGTCATCGCCCCCGATTCGTTCAAGGACAGCCTGAGTGCCCAAGGCGTTGCAGCAGCCATCGCGCTGGGCCTGGCGCAGATCTGGCCGCAGGCGACGCTGGTCAAATGCCCGATGGCCGACGGTGGCGAAGGGACGGTGGAGTCGATTCTCGATGCCTGCGAAGGCGAACTGCGCCGCACTCGTGTGCGTGGCCCGTTGGGCGCGGCGGTCGAAGCCGCGTGGGGGTGGTTGCCGCACAACCACACCGCAATCATCGAAATGGCCGAGGCCAGCGGCCTGCAACTGGTGCCGCCGGGGCAGCGTGACGCGTGTATCAGCAGCACGTTCGGCACCGGAGAATTGATCCGAGCGGCGCTCGATGCCGGCGCACAGCGCGTGATTCTGGCCATCGGCGGCAGCGCCACCAACGACGGCGGCGCCGGCGCGATGCAGGCGCTGGGCTTGAAACTGCTGGATGCTCAAGGGCAATCACTGGTGCCGGGTGGTCTGGCGCTGGCGCAACTCGCACGACTGGACCTCAGCGAACTCGACCCGCGTCTGGCACAGGTGCGTTTCGACATCGCCGCCGACGTCAACAATCCGCTGTGCGGCCCTCATGGCGCCTCGGCGATTTTCGGCCCGCAGAAAGGCGCATCACCGGCGCAGGTGCAGCAACTGGATCAAGCCCTCGGTCACTTTGCCGAACTCTGCGCGCAAGCGTTGGGCAAGGATGTTCGGGACGAGCCGGGCAGCGGTGCGGCGGGTGGACTGGGCTTTGCGGCCAAGGCATTTCTCGGCGCACGGTTCCAGGCCGGGGTTGAAGTGGTCGCCGAATTGGTCGGGCTGGCCGATGCAGTGAAAGGCGCAGATCTGGTGATCACCGGGGAAGGGCGCTTCGATGCCCAGACCCTGCGCGGCAAAACCCCGTTCGGCGTGGCGCGGATCGCCAAGCAATACGGCGTACCGGTGATCGTCATTGCCGGGACTTTGGGCGAGGGCTATCAGGCTCTTTACGATCACGGTATCGATGCAGCATTCGCTGTCACCAGCGGCCCGATGACCCTCGAACAAGCCTGCGCCGAAGCACCACGCCTGTTGCGTGAACGCGCCACCGATATTGCCCGCGTCTGGCGCATGGCGACTCCGGCCTGACCTGTCACCCATCATCCAAAACGCCGGGTGTTTCAATCGCGAAACACTCGCAATCATTTGAAAAATATTTACTCTTGACCTGAAAAAATCCTCAAGCCTGGCCGATATAAGGATCAGGCGCGCACAAGACTTCAACAAACTGTGGCGCCGGACTGTAGCCCGCCCTCGCGGGCCAGTGATTACGGCATGGATGCTCTTAGCTTCGACTTTCCGAGAGCCTTCCTATGTCCTTGCGTAATCTGAATATCGCGCCCCGTGCCTTCCTCGGTTTTGCCTTTATTGCCCTGTTGGTGATCGTGCTCGGCGTGTTCGCCGTCAACCGCATGTCGGTCATCCGCCAAGCGTCCGTCGAAATGCAGACCAACCAGTTGCCCAGCGTCGCTTACCTTGGCGTGGTGACGGAAAACGTCTTGCGTATGCGGATCCTGTCGTTCCGCGTTCTGGTTAACCGTGAGGCGGCCGGTCTGCAAGAGGCGCAAACCCGCATTGGCGTGTTAGTGGACAAGGTGCGCAGTGCTCAGGCCGCCTACGCCGCGTTGCCGGCAGAGAGCGAAGAGCGTGCGCAATATCAAGCGTTCGCCACGACGCTGGACAACTACCTGCAAGCCCAGAACCAGATGATGGAGCTGTCCCGTCAGGACAAGCTCGATGAAATGCGTACCCTGATCAACACAAAGATCAAGGACGGCACCGACCAGATGGGCGAACAGCTCAACAAACTGATTGCGATCAACGCCGCCGGTGCAAAGGAAGCCTCCATTCAGGCCGGTGAACATTACGACAGCGCCATCACCGGCGTCGTCATCGTGTCGATCATCGCTGCGGTGGCCACGGTGCTGCTGGCCTTGATGCTGACCCGCAGCATCGTTACCCCGTTGAATCGCGCCGTGACAGCGGCACAAACCATTGCCGGCGGCAATCTGACCAAAACCATCGAAGTCGACGGCAAGGACGAACCGGCGCGCCTGCTCGAAGCGCTGGCCGAGATGCAGGCCAACCTGCGCAAGACCATCGAACAGATTGCCGGCTCCGCCACGCAACTGGGCGCCGCCGCCGAAGAACTCAGCGCCGTGACCGAAGAAGCGTCCCGTGGCCTGCAACAACAGAACGATGAAATCGAACAGGCCGCCACCGCCGTCAACGAAATGACCGCTGCGGTGGAAGAGGTGGCACGCAATGCGGTGTCGACCTCCGAAGCTTCGAACCAGTCGTCCCACGCCGCCCGAGAAGGTCGCGACCAAGTGGTGAAAACCGTTGACGCGATCCAGACCATGACCCACGACGTGCAGAACACCGCGCAAATGATCGAAGGCCTGGCTGCTCAGGGCCGTGACATCGGCAAGGTGCTGGACGTGATTCGCGCCATCGCCGAACAGACCAACCTGCTGGCGCTCAACGCCGCCATCGAAGCGGCCCGTGCCGGTGAAGCCGGGCGTGGTTTCGCCGTGGTGGCGGACGAAGTTCGTGCCCTGGCACATCGCACCGCGCAATCGACCCAGGAAATCGAAAAAATGGTTGCCGGTATTCAGAACGGTACTGGCGAAGCGGTGGAGTCGATGCAGCAAAGCAACCAGCGCACCCACACAACGCTGGAAATGGCCCGTGCCGCCGGCATCGCGCTGGAGCAAATCACGCAATCGATTCACCAGATCAACGAGCGCAATCTGGTGATTGCCAGCGCATCTGAAGAGCAGGCGCAGGTGTCTCGTGAGGTGGATCGTAATCTGGTGAACATCCGCGATCTGGCCACACAATCGGCCGCCGGCGCCAACCAGACCAGCGCCGCGACTCACGAACTGTCGCGTCTGGCGGTGGATTTGAATGCGATGGTGGCGCGGTTTGTGATTTGACCTAGGGTGAAGGCTGGAGACCGCGCAATCAGGAGACGTACATGCGCTATTCAGCCTTGACCCAACGAATCGCCGGGGAGGGAGCAGCGGCCTGGCGGATTCACGACCGAGCGCTGGAGTTACGCGCCGAGGGCATTGATGTCTTGCTGCTGTCCGTGGGTGATCCTGATTTCGATACGCCGCTGCCGATCATCCACGGCGCCATCGACAGCCTGCTGGCGGGCGATACCCATTATTCCGAAGTGCGCGGCCGGCTGGAGCTGCGCAAAGGGATCGCCGAGCGCCATCGGCGAAAAAGCGGCCAGGACGTGGACGCTGACCATGTGATTGTTCTGCCCGGCGCGCAATGCGCCGTGTATTCGGTGGCGCAATGTCTGCTGGATCCGGGCGATGAAGTCATCGTCGCCGAGCCGATGTACGTGACTTATGAAGGCGTGTTCGGTGCTTGCGGCGCAACCGTGGTGCCGGTGCCGGTTCGCCCGGAAAACGGTTTTCGTGTCGACCCGGCAGATGTCGCAGCGCGAATCACCCCGAAGACCCGGGCCATGCTGCTCAACAGCCCCAACAATCCTTCCGGCGCCAGTCTGTCGCTGCTGATCTGGCAGGAGCTGGCGGCGTTGTGCATCCGTCATGACCTGTGGCTGATCAGCGATGAGGTCTACAGCGAATTGTTATACGAAGGCGAGCATGTCAGCCCGGCCAGCCTGCCGGGCATGGCCGAACGTACCGCGACTATCAACAGCCTGTCCAAATCCCACGCCATGACCGGTTGGCGAATCGGCTGGATGATCGGGCCCAAACCCTTGGCCGAACATTTGGTGAACCTGTCGCTGAGCATGTTGTTCGGCCTGCCGGATTTTGTGCAGAAAGCCGCGCAGGTGGCGCTGGAGAAGGATTTGCCGGAAGTGACGCAGATGCGCGAGGAATACCGTTTGCGCCGGGATCTGGTGTGCGAGCGGTTGCGCAGCTGTCCGGGGTTGTACCCGATCAAGCCGGATGGCGGGATGTTCGTGATGGTCGATGTGCGTCAGACCGGGATCGGCGCGCAGGACTTTGCCGAGCGGCTGCTGGAAGGGTATGGGGTTTCGGTGCTGGCCGGTGAGGCGTTCGGGCCCAGTGCGGCGGGGCATATTCGCATCGGACTGGTGCTGGATCGGGTGAAACTGGCTGATGCGTGTTCAAGGATCGCGTTGTGCGCTGCGCAGCTTTTGCAAGTGCGCAGCGCCTGACCTCGATCAGCGTGGGGGATTTACCAGGTTGGCGGGCCTTTCACCAGCCAACGCCGCCAACAGATTCTCCACCGCACACCGCGCCATCGCTTCGCGCGTTTCATGGGTTGCCGAGCCCATGTGCGGCGTCGCCACGACGTTATTCAACTGCAGCAACGGCGAATCGTGATTCAGCGGCTCGCGCTCGAACACATCCAGCCCCGCCGCGCGAATCCGGTTATGGCGCAAGGTTTCGATCATTGCCGCTTCGTCTACTACTTTGCCTCGGGAAATGTTGATGAAGATGCTTTCCGGGCGCATCAACGCGAACTGTTCTGCGCCGATCAAACCTTCAGTCTGTGCGGTCAGCGGCAGGGTCAGGCAGACGAAGTCCGCCTGCTGCAACAAATCCTCAAGGCTGCGGTACTGCGCATCGAAACGTTCTTCGACCACAGGTTTGCGCGATTGGCTGTGATAGATCACCGGCATCCCGAACCCGAAATGCCCGCGCTGCGCCAGCGCCTCGCCGATCCGACCCATGCCGATGATGCCCAACGTCTTGCCGTGCACATCGGTGCCGAAATGCGCCGGGCCGATGCTGCGATGCCAGTGGCCGCCGCGCACCATGTTCGCCAGTTCAACCACGCGCCGGGCGGTGGCCAGAATCAGCGCGAATCCGGTGTCGGCCGTGGTTTCGGTGAGCACGTCCGGAGTGTTGGTCAGCAGGATCCGGCGCCGGGTCAGGTAGTCGATGTCATAGTTGTCGACGCCCACCGAGACGCTGGAAATCGCTTCGAGTTTCGGCGCCAGATCGAGCAGCGCCGCGTCCAGTTTCAGACTCGCGCCGAGCAATCCGTGGGCACTTGGCAAAGCGTCGCGCAGTTTCATCAGACCGTCGGCGTCGAGACTGTCGATCAGCGTTACGTCGACCTTTTCCTCAAGTCGCGCCATCAACGCCGGCGAAAGCTTTTTGTACAACACAACCTGCTTTTTCATCGCAGTCATCTCTCTATCAATTCAGGAATGAGCCGGCAGCGGAGGCGGTGCGACACGCTTGGCCGTCACCCGGTCGCTCGCGCCGGGCTTGAGAAAAATCGTCAGCACCACCGAGAGCATCAGTGCGCCGCTCATCAACAGGTACGAAGCGCCGGGCGAACCGGTTGAGCTGTTCAGGTAACCGACCAGATACGAACCACCGAAAGAACCGAGGGCGCCCATGCTGTTGATCAGAGCCATGGCGCCACCGGCAACGTTGGCCGGCAGGATCTCCGGCACGATGGCGAAGAACGGGCCGTAAGGTGCGTACATGCAGGCGCCGGCGATCACCAGCAACGTGTACGACCACCAGAAGTGTTCCGCGCCCAAGGCGTAGGAGCCATAGAAAGCCACCGAAGCAATCAACAGCGGCGGCCAGACGAAGCGTTTGCGCTTTTGCAGTTTGTCCGAGCCCCAGGACACCAGCAGCATGCCGATCACTGCCGCGAGATAAGGCAACGCCGACAGCCAGCCGGCCTCGATCATGTCCATTTGCGCGCCGGCCTTGAGGATCGACGGCAGCCACAGCACGAAGCCGTAGACGCCGATGCTCCAGCAGAAGAATTGCAGCGCCAGAATGATCACCTTCGGCGAACGGAAGGCTTCGGCGTAGTTCTTCACCGCTTTGATCCCGACCTGTTCGGCGGCGAGAACGCTCTCAAGATCATGCTTTTCCTGGTCGCTGAGCCACTTGGCCTGGGCCGGACGATCATCGGCGAGCTTCCACCAGATGAATGCCCAGAGCACCGCCGGCAAGCCTTCGATGATGAACATCCAGCGCCAGCTGAAATGCTGCACCAGATAACCCGAAACCACCGACATCCAGAGCATGGTCACCGGGTTGCCGAGGATCAGAAACGTGTTGGCCCTTGAGCGTTCGGCGCGTGTGAACCAGTGGCACAGGTACACCAGCATCGCCGGCATTACCGCCGCTTCGACCACGCCGAGCATGAAGCGGATCACGATCAGCCAATAGGCGTTGGAGACCACACCGGTCAGCGTGGCGAGCCCGCCCCAGAGGATCAGGCTGACGAAGATCAGTTTCTTCACGCTGTGCTTTTGCGCGTAGATCGCTCCGGGCACCTGGAAGAAAAAGTACCCGAGGAAGAACAGCGCGCCGAGCAGCGAGGACAGGCCCGGCGTGATCATCAGGTCTGCGGCCATTCCGGAGGCGGCGGCGAAACCGTAATTGGCGCGGTCCAGGTACGCCAGGCTGTAGGTGATGAACACGATCGGCATGATGTACCACCAGCGGCGGGTGGCGAGGGTTGCGGTTTTCATGGTCTTGCTCCTGAGCTTGTTGTTTTTGTCGCAGCAGGTTCAATGAATCGGTTGTTGCGTGTGCTCACGCGGCAGCGTGGGATGAATCAGCAGAAAGTTCGGATCGGGTCGGCAAACCCTCCATGTCACCACGGCTCTGCACCGCCCGGCTGCCGATCCAGTTGGCGCGTCTGACCGCCTCGGGAAAACTCTGATGCTCCAGCAGGGCGCTGATCATCCCCACCGCAAATCCATCGCCGGCGCCGACCGTATCGACCACGGTTTCGACCGGCACCCCGGCGACAAAACCCTGATCCAGATGTGTGCGGTAATACGCGCCTTGCGGCCCGAGCTTGATCGCCACGGCTTCGGCACCCTGATCGAGATAGAACGCAGCGATATCCGCCGGGTCTTCAAACCCGGTCAGCAAGCGGCCTTCGCTCAACCCCGGCAACACCCAGTGGGCGAGGGCGGCGAGGCGGTTGATCTCGGTGATCATCTCCCGCTCGCTGGCCCACAGGCTCGGGCGCAGGTTCGGGTCGAACGACACGCTGCGCCCGGCGTTGCGCATGCGGGTCATCAGTTCACGGGACATTTCCCGGGCCGATGCGGACAGCGCCGGGGGAATGCCGGTGGCGTGCAGATGTCGGGCGCTGAGCAGCGTCGGGGTGATCGACTGCGGCGACAGGTGACTCGCCGCCGAGCCGCGACGGAAATACTCGACCGTCGGGTCGCTGCCGTCATCGTTGCGCGACTTGAGCTGGAAACCGGTCGGGTGCGCGTTGTCGACTTCGACATGGCTGCAGTCCAGTCCTTCGCGAACCAGGGTCTCGACTACAAATTGTCCCAGCGAATCGGCACCGACCCGACTCAGCCACGCAACGTTGAAACCCAACCGGGACAAACCGATGGCGACATTGCTGTCCGCCCCGGCAATGCGCCTGTGGAACTGATCGACGAAGGCCAGATCACCGCTCTGTTCGGCGACAAACATGGCCATGGTTTCGCCGAACGACAGAATATCGATCTCAGACATGGGCAGGCTCCAGACGGGATTGGCCGAGGCGGGCGAGGGCGGCGACGTGTTCGGTGGTCAACTGCACCAGGTCCTCGCCCTGCAACGGGTATTCGGCGGCGCGCATAACGCCTTGGGCCATGTGCCGCAGCAGTTGTTCCCACAGATGCAGGTCGGTTGCGGCGGGCGGCACCGCTACCAGTTTGCCGTCGGCGCGACGGGCCACGGCTTTGCAATGCACGTAGCCGACATGCCGGCCCAGCAAGCGTGCGGCACTGGTGGCGGACTGGTCTTGCCACTGCCAGTTGCCGATGTCGAAGGTCATCTTGATCGGCAGGTTGTGCTGCTCGACGGCGGCGAAGAAGCGCTGGAACGGCTCGATGCGACCGCCGTGCAGGGTCTGGTCGTTTTCTACCAAAAGCTGAACAGGACTTTGTGCAAGGATTTGCGCCAAGGCTTGCAGATCACCGTTGTCGGTGAAGAATCCAAGGGAAACCTTCAGCCACTTCGAACCGAACGCTTCGGCGTTTTGCAGCGCGGTGATGAGTTCGGGATTGGGCCGCGACT
Organism: Pseudomonas sp. R38(2017); assembly: GCF_002112395.1. Taxonomy (NCBI): domain Bacteria; kingdom Pseudomonadati; phylum Pseudomonadota; class Gammaproteobacteria; order Pseudomonadales; family Pseudomonadaceae; genus Pseudomonas; species Pseudomonas sp. R38(2017). The sequence continues at coordinate 503,978 of NZ_NEHN01000002.1, read as the reverse complement.
GACCGGCCAGCCACAGCTCGGTGGGCGAGGAATAGATGCTTTGCAGGCCTTGAGCGTGGGCGGCGGCAGCAAGTTGTGCGGGTACTTCGTTGGTCAGCAGTTCTTCGCGCCATTCGATGCGATTGGCGCCGGCGGCGGCCAGCACTTCGATGAATGAGCCTTGGCCGCGACGACGAACAAGGTCGGCGCCGTAGCTGGAGAGGCTGATGGAAATGGCAGGTTTATTCATTGTTATCTACCTCTGAAACCGGTTTCATTTTTGTTCAAAAAAATTTTTGGGTGGCCCCGTAGGGCCTTATTCCGCCTTATTGCGCGTTGAGCCGCGCTCGATCAGCACCGGCGCAAAATCCAGCGTCCGCGTCACCTCGGTATCCCCACGCAACCGCTTGAGCAAACACTCAAACGCCCGCGCCCCAATCTCCTCTGTAGGCTGTGCAAGGGCAGTAATCCCGCTGCCCACCAATGGATACCAATCCAGGTCATCCAGCGCGATCAACCCGACATCCTCGAACAACCGGCAGCCAATCTCACGTAAAGCCAGGGTGCAGGCCAGCGCCGCCACGCCATTGGCGCAGAACAGGGCCTTCGGGCCGTTTTCAGGTGTGTTCAAAAAGGTTTGAAGATCGTTCGCAAGACTCGAGCCGGTTGCCAACACTGCGCCACGCATGTCTTCTCGCTGGCCAATCTGCTGCTGAAAGCTGCTGACCCGCTCGATCCGCGAACTGGTCCCGTCATAGGGTTCAGTCACCAGCAGCACATCGCGATAGCCGCGCTGCTGAAGATGTTCCAGCGCCATCTCGATGGCTTGCGGGTTGTTCAATCCGACCATGTCGCTGTCCAGCCCGTCGACCTTGCGATCCACCAGCACCAGCGGCATTTCCCGCTTCAACTCATCCAGTTCATCCCGGTGATGGCCGAGGGTGTTCACGATCAGCCCTTCGATGTTGTACGAGCGCAGCAGCGCCAGATGCTGGCGTTCCTGTTCGTCATCGCGGTCGGTGTTGCACACCACCAGGCTGTAGCCGTGCCGGCGGCAGGCAGTTTCCACCCCGTGCATCACGGCAATCGAATAAGGGTTGCGGATATCGGCCAGCAGCATGCCGATCAGGCGCGTGCGGCCGCGTTTCAAACCACGGGCCATCTGATTGGGGCGATAGCCGAGTTCGGCGATCGCCTGCTCGATGCGTTGGGCGATGGCATCGGAGAGCAGGGCGCGGTCGTCGCCGATGAAGCGCGAGACGCTGGCCTTGGACACGCCCGCGTGTTCGGCGACGTCGAGCATAGTCACGCGGCTGCGCTGGGCGGCGGAGAAGTCGTTCACGGTCTGAAACCTTGTTATTGGATTTGTCAGGTCAGATCGCTGTATCTGGATCTGAAACCGGTTTCAGGAAACACCAGAAGAGAATCGATCGTCAAGAGAATGATCGGGAGAAATTCGTAAGTCGCCGACAAATGGCGTTTCGCAGGGAGCCGCTGACGTCAGCCGAACAACCCGGCGGCGATGTTGATCGAAAACCCGAGGATGGCGGTGTTGAATACAAACCCGATCAACGACTGCGCCAGCACAATCTTGCGTATCTCACGAGTCGCAACGCCCACATCCGCCGTCTGCACAGCCACGCCGATGGTGAACGAGAAGTACAGAAAGTCCCAGTAGTTGGGTGTCGTCAGGCCTTCGGCAAAACGCAGTGCCGGTTCCTTGCCATCCCAGGTGTAAAACAGCCGGGCGTAGTGGACGCAGAAAATCACCCCGATCAGCAGCCACGAACCGATGACGGTCAGTGCGGTAAAACCGTAGTGCAAGAGTTTGCGGGTGGTTTCCAGGTCCTTGCTGCCAGCCAGCTCGACGGTAATGGTCGCCAGGCTCGCCAACGCCGCGATGCAGACGACAAACAGCACCAGCCCGGCATTTTCATCCTCGACTTCGGCAATGCGTTTGACGTCCGGCGCTTTGGCGCGGATGGTCAGCCAAAGCATCAGGATCAGGTAAGTCCAGACCCCGGCATTCCAGCCGATGAGGATCTTGCTGATGACGGAATCGACGGGTGCCAGCAGGCCGACGGCAAGGCCGAACAGGGCGGCGGCGGAGAGGCGAGGATGGGTGCGAGCGAGGAAACGCATGGGAACTCGATGGGCCAGGGTATGCAGACACCTTAGCCCAGCGCGGCGACCCGTGGCCACCGCGCCGAAAGCGGTCAATCAATCAGGCTTGGCAAACCTGCGCACAAGCTTGATCACGACAACGAAAAACACCGGCACAAAGATCACCGCGAGCGTCGCCGTAATCATCCCGCCAATCACCCCGGTACCAATCGCCTGCTGACTCGCCGAACTCGCGCCCGTGGCAATCGCCAGCGGTACCACGCCCAGAATGAACGCTAGCGAAGTCATGACAATCGGCCGCAACCGCAGACGCGCAGCTTGCAGTGTGGCGTCAATCAGATCGTGACCTTCGTCATACAGGCTCTTGGCAAACTCGATGATCAGGATCGCGTTTTTCGCCGACAATCCGATGATGGTGATCAGGCCGACCTTGAAGAACACGTCGTTGGGCATCCCACGCAAGGTCACTGCCAGCACTGCACCGAGTACACCCAGCGGCACAACGAGCAGCACCGAAGTCGGAATCGACCAGCTCTCGTACAAAGCCGCCAGACACAGGAACACGATCAACAGCGACAACCCGAGCAGGATTGGCGCCTGACTGCCGGACAAACGCTCCTGCAACGACAGCCCTGTCCATTCCTGACCCAGCCCTTTCGGCCCTTGGGCCACCAGCCGTTCGATCTCCGCCATGGCTTCGCCGGTGCTGTGACCGGGTTTCGGTTCGCCGGAAATCGAGATCGCCGGATAGCCGTTGTAGCGGGTCAGTTGTGCCGGGCCCTGAGTCCAGGTGGCTCTCACAAAAGCCGACAGCGGCACCATTTTTCCGGCGTCATTGCGCACGTGCATTTTCAGCAAGTCATCGACCTGACTGCGACGGTCGCCCTCAGCCTGTACAACCACCCGTTGCATCCGACCCTGATTGGGGAAGTCGTTGACGTACGAGGAGCCGATGGCGGTGGACAGCACGTTACCGACGTCGGCGAACGAAACTCCCAGGGCGTTGGCCTGCTTGCGGTCCACTTCCAGTTGCACTTGCGGTGCTTCGGCCAGGGCGCTTTCACGCACGTTCATCAGGATCGGGCTTTTTTCGGCGGCTTCCAGAAGTTGGGTGCGTGCCTCCATCAAAGTCGCATGACCGAGGCCACCGCGATCCTGCAGGCGGAACTCGAAACCGCTGGACGTACCGAGACCGTCCACCGGCGGCGGCAGCACGGCGAAAGCCACGGCATCCTTGATCTGACTCAGGGCGATGTTCGCACGGTCGGCAATCGAGCTCGCTGAATCGTCGCCGCCACGTTGCGACCAATCCTTGAGTGTGGTGAAGGCCAGCGCAGCGTTCTGCCCGCTGCCGGAGAAGCTGAAGCCGAGTATCACGGTGCTGTCGCCCACACCCGGTTCGCCGGCGTTGTGCGCTTCGATCTGCTCGACCACCTGCACCGTACGGTTCTTGCTCGCACCGGGTGGCAATTGAATGTCGGTGATGGTGTAACCCTGATCCTCGACCGGCAGGAACGAAGAGGGCAGGCGCGCGAAGCACAGGCCCAGACCCACCAGCAACACAACGTAGATCAGCAGATAACGACCGGTGCGTTTCAGCGCATAGCCGACCCAGTCCTGATAGCGATTCGTCAGCCGCTCGAAGCGGCGGTTGAACCAGCCGAAGAACCCGTTTTTCTCGTGATGCTCACCTTTGGCGATTGGCTTGAGCAGCGTTGCGCACAACGCCGGGGTCAGGGTCAGGGCGAGGAACGCCGAGAACAGGATCGAAGTCGCCATCGACAGCGAGAACTGGCGATAGATGACGCCCACCGAGCCCTGCATGAATGCCATCGGAATGAACACGGCCACCAGCACCAGCGTGATGCCGATGATCGCGCCGGTAATCTGCCGCATCGCTTTGCGAGTCGCCTCTTTGGGCGACAGGCCTTCGGTGGCCATGATCCGTTCGACGTTCTCCACCACCACAATGGCGTCGTCCACCAGAATGCCGATGGCCAATACCATGCCGAACATGGTCAGCACGTTGATCGAGAACCCCAGCGCGAGCATGGTCGCGAAGGTGCCCATCAACGCCACCGGCACCACCAGCGTCGGGATCAGTGTGTAGCGGATGTTCTGCAGGAACAGGAACATCACCGCGAACACCAGCAACATGGCTTCGCCGAGGGTGTAGACCACTTTGGTGATCGAGACCTTCACGAATGGCGAAGTGTCGTAGGGAATCTTGTATTCCACGCCCGCCGGGAAATAACGCGACAGCTCATCCATCTTCGCCCGGATCAAAGTCGCGGTACTGAGGGCATTGGCGCCCGGTGCCAGTTGCACGCCGACGGCGGTGGACGGCTTGCCGTTCAGACGGGTGCCGAACTGGTATTCCTGGCTGCCGATCTCGACCCGCGCCACATCCTTGATGCGCACGGTGGAGCCGTCCGGGTTGGCCTTGAGCACGATGTCGGCGAACTCTTCCGGCGTCGACAGTTGTCCCTTGACCAGTATCGTCGCGGTGATTTCCTGAGTGTTCGGGCTCGGCAGGTCACCAATGCTGCCTGCGGAAACCTGAGCGTTCTGCGCAACGATGGCGGCGTTGACGTCGGCCGGTGTGAGGTTGAAACCGATCAGCTTCTGCGGATCGATCCAGATCCGCATCGCCCGCTCGGCGCCATACAGCTGAGCCTTGCCGACGCCGTCGATGCGCTTGATCTCGTTCATCACGTTACGCGCCAGGTAATCGCTGAGCGCCACGTCGTCGAGCTTGCCGTCGCTGGAGGTCAGGGTGATCAGCAACAGGAAACCGGCGGAGACTTTCTCCACCTGCAAGCCTTGCTGATTGACCGCTTGCGGCAGGCGCGACTCGACCACTTTCAAGCGGTTTTGCACGTCAACCTGCGCCAGTTCCGGGTTGGTGCCGGGCTGGAACGTCGCCTTGATCGTGGCGCTGCCGAGGCTGCTCTGCGATTCGAAATACAGCAGGTGATCGGCGCCGTTGAGCTCTTCCTCGATCAGGCTGACCACGCTCTCGTCGACGGTCTGCGCCGAGGCACCCGGGTACACGGCATAGATTTCGATCTGCGGCGGTGCGACATCGGGGTATTGCGCCACCGGCAATTGCGGGATGGCCAGCGCACCGGCCAACAGGATGAACAACGCGACGACCCAGGCGAACACCGGGCGGTCGATAAAGAACTGCGGCATAGAAGAGCGTCCTGCTTACTGACCAGAGGTCTGGGCAAGTGGAAGAGGGGTGTCGTCGATCTGCACCACTTCGCCCGGACGGGCGTGCTGCAGGCCTTCGATGACAATGCGGTCGCCGGGCTTGAGACCGCCGGTGACGATCCAGCGGTCGTTCTGCACTGCGCCGAGTTGCACTGGCTGCTGGGCGACGCGCATCTGATCGTCGACGGTCAGCACCTGCGCCACACCGGCGCTGTCACGCTGTACCGCGCGTTGCGGCACGGTCAGACCGTGCTGGATCACGCCTTGCTCCAGACGCACGCGAACGTAGCTGCCGGGCAGCAGATCGAGATCCGGGTTGGGGAATTCGCTGCGCAGAATGATCTGCCCGGTGCCCGGATCGACCGTGATGTCGCTGAACAGCAATTTGCCCGGCAGCGGATAGAGGCTGCCGTCGTCCTGGATCAACGTGGCCTTGACCTGATCCTGGCCGACTTGTTGCAACTGGCCGGAACGGAAGGCCCGGCGCAGCTCATTCAGTTCACGGGTCGACTGGCTGAGGTCGGCATGGATCGGGTTCAGTTGCTGGATCAGCGCCATGGGCGTGGTTTCGTTCTGGCCGACCAGCGCGCCTTCGGTGACCAGCGCACGGCCGACTCGCCCGGAAATCGGCGCAGTGACGGTTGCGTAACCTAAGTTCAGTTTCGCCCGTTCGACGGCAGCCTTGTTGGCGGCGACGTCGGCGGCGGTCTGCCGGGCGTTGGCGCGGGCGTTGTCGTAGTCCTGAGCGCTGATGGCCTTGTCATCGATCAACTGGGCGTAGCGCTGTTCCTGCAGTTTTGCCTGGAACGCGTTGGCTTCGGCCTTGCGCAGGGCGGCTTCGGCGCTGTCCAGGTCAGCCTTGAACGGTGCCGGATCAATGCGGAACAACACGTCGCCCTTTTTCACGTCGCTGCCTTCGCGATAGGTGCGTTGCAGCACCACGCCGGCGACCCGGGCGCGGACTTCGGCGATGCGCGGTGCGGCAATGCGCCCGCTCAGCTCGCTGCTGATCGACAGGGGACGCGCCTCAAGGGTTTCGACCCGCACGGTGGCCGGTGGCGCCTGTTCCTCAGTGCTCGAGGATTTACCACAGGCACTCAGCGTCAGCGCCAATGCGATCAGGCCGAGCCCGGCCAGCAGATTCTTCGACATGTACGACCCCCAATATTGATGTGCGCATCCTACGGACAGGCACCGAAGGTAGCGGTGAAGCTTTGTAGGTGCTGTGTGAAATTGTGTAAGGGTTTTGCTCTGGGACGAGTGAGGGCGTATATCCTTTACGCCTTGAAATTTATTGCGACATGACTGTCGCCACCGCTCGCTCTGGATCACCTCAATGCCCAACATCCTCCTGGTCGAAGACGACACCGCTCTCGCCGAACTGATTTCCAGCTATCTGGAACGCAACGGTTACTCCGTCAGCGTGATCGGTCGTGGCGACCATGTGCGCGAACGGGCGCGTCTAAACCCGCCGGACCTGGTGATTCTCGACCTGATGCTGCCGGGCCTCGACGGATTGCAGGTGTGTCGCCTGTTGCGCGCCGACTCGGCGACGCTGCCGATCCTGATGCTCACTGCCCGTGATGACAGCCACGATCAGGTGCTGGGCCTGGAAATGGGCGCCGACGATTACGTCACCAAACCTTGCGAGCCGCGAGTCCTGCTGGCGCGGGTGCGCACCTTGCTGCGGCGCAGCAGCCTCGGCGAGCCGATGACTGCCAACGACCGCATCCTGATGGGCAATCTGTGCATCGACCTGTCGGAACGCACTGTGACCTGGCGCGAACAACCGGTCGAGCTGTCCAGTGGCGAATACAACCTGCTGGTGGTGTTGGCCCGTCATGCCGGTGAAGTGTTGAGCCGCGACCAGATCCTGCAACGCCTGCGCGGTATAGAGTTCAATGGCACCGACCGTTCGGTGGATGTGGCGATTTCCAAACTGCGACGCAAGTTCGACGACCACGCGGGCGAAGCGCGCAAGATCAAGACCGTGTGGGGCAAGGGTTATCTGTTCAGCCGTTCCGAGTGGGAATGCTGAGTCGATGTTCAGAATCCTGTTTCGCCTGTATCTGGTGACGATCGTTTCCTACAGTGCGGCGATCTATCTGGTGCCGGATCTGGTGGTGATGGCGTTCAGGGATCGGTTCGTCACCTACAACCTCGATTATTCCCGTGGCCTGCAATCGCTGATCACCAAGCAGTTTCGCGCGGTGCCGCAGGATCAATGGCCGGCGGTTGCGGCGTCGATGGACAAGGATTTTCAGCCGCTGCACATCGTCCTCGCCCGCATCGATAACGCCGACTTCACCCCGATCGAACAAGAGCGCCTGCGTCGCGGCGAAAACGTGGTACGCATCGGTGACTGGGGCTGGCGCACGCTGGCGGTGACGCCGCTGAACGACCAGGTGGCCGTACAAATGGTGGTGCCACCGGATCCGATGGACGTGAATTTGCTGTACTGGAGCATCAACGTCCTGATCGGTGCGAGTTTGCTGGCGTGCCTGCTGCTCTGGCTGCGGCCGCACTGGCGTGATCTTGAGCGCCTGAAAGGCACCGCCGAGCGCTTCGGCAAAGGCCATTTGAGCGAACGTACGCAAATCGGCTCGAGTTCGAACATCGGCAGTCTGGCCACTGTGTTCGACACCATGGCCGGCGACATTGAAAACCTGCTCAATCAGCAGCGTGATCTGCTCAACGCGGTGTCCCACGAACTGCGTACGCCACTGACCCGACTGGATTTCGGCCTGGCGCTGGCGCTGTCCGATGATCTGCCGCAAACCAGTCGTGAACGCCTGCAAGGTCTGGTGGCGCACATTCGTGAACTGGATGAGCTGGTGCTGGAGTTGCTGTCCTACAGCCGCCTGCAAAATCCGGCGCGTTTGCCGGAACAGGTAGAAGTGTCGCTGGACGAGTTCATCGACAGTATTCTGGGCAGCGTCGACGAAGAGCTGGAATCCCCGGAAATCGTCATCGATGTATTGCTGCACAACCAACTGGAACGCTTCTCGCTGGACCCGCGCCTGACGGCCCGCGCAATTCAGAACCTGTTACGCAACGCCATGCGCTACTGTGAAAGGCGCATTCAGATCGGCGTGCAGGTTTGCCCGAAGGGCTGCGAGATCTGGGTGGATGACGATGGCATCGGTATTCCGGAAGATGAGCGGGAGCGGATTTTCGAACCGTTCTATCGACTGGACCGCAGCCGCGATCGGGCTACGGGCGGGTTTGGCCTGGGGCTGGCGATCAGTCGTCGTGCGCTGGAGGCGCAGGGCGGGACGTTGACCGTGGAAGGTTCGCCGCTGGGCGGGGCACGATTCAGACTCTGGCTACCAACCCCGACCTGATGATCGCTGAGTTCCCACCCAGAGCGCTGAGCTCTGATCGTTCCCACGCGGAGCGTGGGAACGATCATCAAGTCGGTCAGAGCAGCTCAGTCGACTGGATCAGTCCAACCCTGGCCACCTGCATCCGCTCGATAGCCGCCGCCAGCGAGCCATTCAAGTCAATCGCCCGGCAAGCATCCAGCACCACAAACGCATTGAACCCCGCCGCCCGTGCATCCAGCGCGGAGAACATCACGCAGAAATCCAGCGCCAGACCAACCATGTACACCGTGTCGATCCCGCGTTCCTTCAGATAACCGGCCAGTCCTGTGGTCGTGACGCGATCCGCTTCCAGAAACGCCGAATAGCTGTCGATGTCTGGGTTGCAGCCCTTGCGGATGATCAATTGTGCGTGGGGCAGATCGAGTCCCGAGTGAAACTCGGCACCGCGTGAACCCTGAATGCAATGGTCCGGCCACAGAGTCTGCTCGCCATACGGCAGTTGAATCACGTCATAAGGCTGACGGCCGGGATGGCTGGAGGCAAACGAAGCATGCCCCGCCGGGTGCCAGTCCTGGGCGATGACCACTTGCTTGAACTGCCCGGCGAGCCGGTTGATCGACGGAACGATCAGGTCACCTTCGGGCACAGCCAGTTGGCCGCCGGGAATGAAATCGTTCTGTACGTCGATGACCAGCAAAGCAGTACGGATTGAGCTCGGCATTAGAGTCCCTCTTTGGAAAATCACCAACCCAGCATAGTGCAGCGCGTTTTCAGAGATTAAACGGCGGTTCAACAATTTCGCTTCGTCATCAGAGTGTCGGGAATTCGGATGGACGGTAGCAATCCCTGTCAGATATGACAGTTGTGGCCTTCAGTGCTCGGGGGTTTGATATCAAGAAAGTGATGCTGGCTTTTTAATTCGATAAAAAACACCTGCCAAGGGCTGACGACGATGACTGCTCCGACACTCGCATCACCTCGCATTCCCGGGATGAAACAACCGGTATCTGCGCCGCACCCTGTCGATGCGGGTTTACCGCTGGCACTGACCCATCTCCATCCCGACGGCGTCAAGGTTTTCATTGAACCTCCGTCGGGTATGGCCGTGGACGATACGCTTGTCCTGCGCCTGAACAATGACCTGGTTGCCAGGAAATTGATTGCTAACGGCGAGGAAGACCAGCGGGCGGTCCTGTATGTGCAGGCAAAGCCTTGGAGCGATGGGCTCAATGTGTTGGAGTACAGCCAGGAACGGGCCGGGATCGATATCGAAACCTCACTCCCGCTGCGTGTCTGGTTCCACAGCAAGCGTCCAGGACTATTGGACCGATTTCCTGAGCAGGAGGGGCATTCGGAGCTGGAACTGAAGGTCGAGCAAACGGTGCTCGATGAAGGCGTGAGCCCAGAGTGGGCGCGCAAAGGCGTTGATGTCCGTCTGTTTTATCCACTGATGAGAGTGTTCGACACCATCCTGCTCGATTGCAATGGCGTAGTCCTCCGTCATCTCGTGAGTCAGACCGAGGTGGATAGCGGACAACCTGTGGTGATGACGATTGTTGAGGCAACTTTTATTGCGGCGGGTGATGCCGCAAGCTTTCCGCTCAGGTTCACGGTGCTCGATTGCCTTGACAATAGCCCGGATACCAACAGTCCTTATTCGGCACACCTGTCTCTTTACGTAAACCTTCGCGGTGAATGGTACGACCCGCCGATTGTCAGTGAAGACCCCAATGACGCGGAGGATGACCCCGATACGATCGACCTTGAAAAACTTTCGGGCGAGCCTGCGACCGCGCAGGTGTATGTATCGGGCAGTTGGTCAAGAGATGACGAAATTCATTTGCTCTGCCGGTTCCGTGATGCGAATGACCACGAAGAGTCTTTGCTGCTCATTGAAACGGTCAAGAACAAGCCGTTCCTGTATTCGTTCCCCCTGGCGAACAAGTATTTCGCTTCTGCCGCAGGCGGCAAAGCGTCATTTCAGTACACGCGAGTCAGTAATGGCGTCTCGTTGGATCGTTCGGAAACGTTGAGAGTCAGCATCATTGGCACCCCCGCCAGCGACCTGCTGCCACCGACGCTGGTTGGCAGTGGCAGAAATATCGATCCGCTGGGCTTCCCCGAGGGGCTGACTGCTCGTGTCGAGTTTAAGGAGGCTCGCGAGGGCGACCGGGCGCGTCTGGTCATTGAAGGCGCCCCCCGACTCGGTTCGCCGGAGTTTGCACCGATCGGCTTCAACAAAAACAACCGTGCCAACTTTGTCCTCGAGCCCAAAGTGCTGGCTGCCAATCACGGTAAAACAATAAAGTTGTCTTGGAACCTGCTTCGCGATGGAAGTAGCCGGTCGTCGGGCGTAAACGAGATTATTGTTCAACGAATCGAGAGCACCGACCGGCGTTTGCCGATACCGCAAGTACCTCAGGCGCTTGATGAAGTGCTCGATATGGGCGCGTTCCACGGTCCCGGCCAGGTCACATGTGCACCGTGGCCGGCAATCGGCGTGGGGCAACTGCGCTGGTTCCATATGCGCGGTGTCGGACACGACGACAAGGCCTATGAGATCACGATTGCCGTAGGCGCTCCGGTGACGGGACCGGAAACAACTGCTGGCCTCGACAATGCACTGATGCGTGACCTGCTATTGAAATTCAAGCCGGGAACCACGGCGACGCTGAAACTCACAGTGTCCTTTGACGGGAGCAACGATGAACTGAACGCCGTGGCTTTCCAGACCCGCGAGTATCAAATCCTGAATTTGCCTGCCACGCTTCTGGAGGACTTCACACAGACACCTGCACAAACGGTGAAAAAGGGTGGTGTGATGGAGTCCTCCCATCTGAAATTCACCTTCCTGTCGGGTTCCGGCGAGTGCGCTTTCATGCCGCGTGCCGACATTGGACAGTCGTTCCCCGGACGGGTTGACGGTCAGGTGTTGAGCATCGGTCGCGACAGTTCTCCTCCGGAACCCGTGGTGGTCGAGCTGGAACTGAAGAAAGCCTGTACCCGGTGCAGTTTCTGGCACATCAGCAGCAACTACAACGATGCTAAGGTGGAGTATTTGTCTGCTGACAGAACATTGCTTGGAAGCGAGACGATCGGAATGTCCTACAGCACGCCACAAAGCGTACTGCACGCAGCGGCCGGGATAAAAATACTCAGGATCACTTGCCCGAAGGCTGACTGGTTCTCTCTGGACCGGATCAAAGTTGATTACTGATCAGCGTCTTGGCGAGGTGTTGAAGGTCGGATGGAGGGTTATAACCGATCAACATCCAGGCGTGTTCGCGTTCGGTCCAGTACACCACGTTCATCCCATGCCGGCGTTCATGGGCCAGCGGTTGGCTGCCGCTGTTGGTGCGCGTGACGCACAGTGCCAGCGGGCCGTGGGTGGCGTCGAGCCAGGTCATCTGGGCGATGGGCACGCCGTCATATTCAAGTAACTGCGCGCGTTTGAACTGCGAGCCGGGCAGTTTCAGTTTCGCCGGCGACAGGCTCACGCCCAGCCGCGCATCAACGGTTCGCAACTGCGCCATTTGCGAGGCCTCGTCGGTGGGCAGATGTTCGAGGGTCTGCGGCACATACAGCGCCATGTAGTCGCCCACCCGCGCGCGCCAGTTGTGCGCTTGCTGGGTCTGCCAAGTCAGGAACAACCGGTCTGCCGCCACCCCGGCGAGCGCCGCGCCGGCAGCGGCTGCACCGAGGAACCAGCGTCGGCTGAAACCGGGCTTCTGCGGTGATGGCGCGGCATCGAGCCGGGCCTGCAAGCGATCGAGCGGTGCCTGTTGCGCCAGTTCGTCGTAGGCAGCCTTGAACGGCAGGTTGCTGCGGCTCAGCCATTGCACCCGCAAACTCAGTAGCGGATCGTCGGCGATGAGGCTATCGAGCTGGCTGCTTTGTTCGCGGTCCAGTTCATCGTCCAGATACGCCACCAGTTGCTCGTCGGAAGGCGTATTCATTGCCGGTCTCCTGCAGGGGTGTTCGGTACCGCTTGCAGCGGTGGGTATTCGGCCAGTTTCAGGCGCGCGGTGGCGAGGCGACTCATGACCGTGCCGATCGGCACTTGCAGGATCTCGGCCACTTCGCGATAGGACAGGCCTTCGACATAGGCGAGGTACACCGTTTCGCGCTGGGTTTCCGGCAGTGCATCGACGCGCCGGATCACCTGCGCCGCCATAACGTGGGTCTGCGCGGCGTATTCACCGTCGAACGTCAGTTGGCTGTCGGCGTCCACCACGCCCTGGCCCTGGCGCACCCGGCGGGCGCGCACTTCATTGAGCCAGATCGAATGCAGAATGCTCAGCAGCCAGCGATCCATGCGCGTGCCGGCCACGTACTGGCTCGAACGTTCAAGCGCCCGCACGCAAGTGGCTTGCACCAGATCCTCGGCCACATGCCGATTGCGCGACAGCAGCAGGCCGTAGCGCCACAGGCGCGCCAGATGTTGTCCTAGTTCGGCTCTGAAGGCCTGATCGCTGAAAATGTTCGCCTCCGCGTGTCGTGTCAGGTTTTCGATGAATCGTTGATGGCTTCGGCCAGGTCCCGGTATTCCTCGCAGGTCGTGCCGCAAATCTTCTGGATGTACTGCAACTGCTCCTGCGCCAGATCCACGCGACCCTTGATGACATAAGCTTCGCCCAGGTATTCGCGGACTTGCGCGTACTGCGGATCAAGCTTCACCGATTGCAGGTAATAACCGATGCCTTCGTCGGTGCGCCCCAGTTTGCGCGTGGCATAACCGCGATAGTTGAGGGCCTTGGCGGTGTTCGGCTGTTTCAGGGTGTCGAGCAAGGCGAGGGCTTCTTCATAGCGACCGTCCTTGGCCAGGCGATAGGCGTAGTCGGTACGGTCGGCATCCGGCACCAGACTGCTGGTCTGCCGAACACATTTCTGCGACTTGCTGTCTAGCACCTGACCTTTCGGGCAGTTGGGTTTCTGCACCGGCTCGTCTTCATCGCCGTGAGCCAGGGCCAAAGGGCTGGAAAACATTGCGGCCATCAGCAATGGGGCGGCGAACATAACGGAACGGAAAGTCATGGGCAAGGCTCCATAGTGGGTCATGTCTGATGTTGAACACCGCAAGGTGAAGTTTTATTCATTGCTTTGTCAGGTGCCATTCAAGGAAAGCTCAAACACGAGAGCTATGCTCGTGGCGTCTGTCGTCAATCCGCCGTTCTACCCTGGGAGTTGCGCCATGAAAGATCAGGTTCACCACTCCGCTGCCGCCGGTTACAAGACCGCTGCCGAAACCTACGTCAAAGGACGGCCGGACTATCCGCCGGCGGTGACCGAATGGCTGACGACAACCCTGGAGCTGAACGCCCGCAAGACCGTTATCGACCTCGGAGCCGGCACCGGCAAGTTCACCGGACGATTGGTGGCGACCGGTGCCCAGGTGATTGCCGTGGAGCCGGTGGCGCAGATGCTGGAGAAACTGTCTGCCAACTGGCCCGATGTCTTGGCCGTCAGCGCCATGGCGACGGATCTGCCGCTGCCCGACGCCTCGGTTGATGCGGTGGTCTGCGCTCAGGCCTTTCACTGGTTCGCCAGCACCGAGGCGCTGGACGAAATCGCCCGGGTGCTCAAGCCCGGCGGCAAACTCGGGCTGATCTGGAACCTGCGCGATACCAAGGTTGGCTGGGTGCCCAAGCTCGATGCGATCGTCAACGCTCTGGAAGGCGATACGCCGCGTTACTACACAGGCGCGTGGCGCAAGGTGTTCCCGCACCCGGCGTTCGGGCCGTTGCAGGCCGAGCATTTTTATCACGGCCATACGGGCTCGCCGGAAGATGTGATTTTCAATCGGGTGCGTTCCACCAGTTTCATCGCAGCGCTGCCAGATGCAGAGCGTGCACGGGTCGATGAACAGTTGCGGGCTTTGATCGCGTCCGATCCCGAACTGCGAGGCCGGGATGTGATGACCGTGCCCTACGAGACTGCCGCGTTTGTGGCGGTGAAGGGCGGCTAGAGTCCTGCATTTGGCCGAACCGCCGTTCTGAGGCCTTGATATAGTTCAGGCCTCATTTTCAGACCGGTAAAGGATTTCTGCCATGACTCAATACACCGCCTTCAGCGTCGAACTGGCCGACAACATCGCCCATGTGCAGATCAATCGTCCGGAAAAGATCAACTCGATGAACGCCGCGTTCTGGAGCGAAATTGTCGAGGTGTTCCAGTGGATCGACGAGACCGACGAAGTTCGGGTGGTGGTGCTCAGCGGTGCCGGCAAACACTTTTCCTCGGGTATCGACCTGATGATGCTGGCCGGCGTGGCCAATGAGCTGGGCAAGGACGTCGGCCGCAATGCGCGCCTGCTGCGCAAAAAGATTCTGACCCTGCAAGCCTCTTTCAATGCCGTCGACAATTGCCGCAAACCGGTGCTCGCCGCGATTCAGGGTTATTGCCTGGGCGGTGCCATCGACCTGATCGCCGCCTGCGACATGCGCTACGCTGCGGAGGATGCGCAATTCTCCATTAAAGAAATCGATATTGGCATGGCGGCTGACGTAGGCACTTTGCAACGGTTGCCACGGATCATCGGTGACGGCATGCTGCGGGAACTGGCTTACACCGGTCGTACCTTTGGCGCCGACGAAGCCCGCAGCATTGGGCTGGTCAACCGCGTCTACAGCGACAAGGACAGCCTGATCGAAGGTGTGATGGACATTGCCCGGGACATCGCCGGCAAGTCGCCGATCGCGGTCACCGGCACCAAGGAAATGATCAGCTACATGCGCGACCACCGTATCGACGATGGTCTGGAGTACGTTGCCACCTGGAACGCCGCCATGTTGCAATCCACCGACTTGCGTGTGGCCATGGCCGCCCATATGAGCAAACAGAAACCCGAATTTCTGGATTGAGAAACCATGACATCTCGCTGGACCACCGCAGTACTGGACACCGATCAACCGGGCGGCTGGGCCGTCGCGCGCAGCCCCGAAGGTTTTCTGTTCGATGACAACGGCGCGCTGTTCCCCCGGGAATGGCTCAAGCGCCAGGACTTGTCGATTCTCGCTGAACACGGCATTGGTCATCTTGATGGCGAGCCGGTCTACCTGTTGGAACTGCGCAGTACCAGCGAGGTGCCGGGTTGCAACTGGAAAGGTCTGCGGGCGTTCATGCTCGATGGCGATCACACCGTCTACAAAGTGCTGGGGTACGCTGCACAAATCGGCACCTGGGCCCGTGAACATCGGTTCTGCGGCAACTGCGGTCAGGCCATGACCCAGGTGCCACGGGAGCGGGCGATGTATTGCCAGCCGTGCGACTTGCGCAGTTATCCGCGGATTTCGCCAAGCATGATCGTGCTGGTGACCCGTGGAGATGAAGTGCTGCTGGCGCGCTCACCGCGTTTCGTCACTGGGGTCTACAGCACACTGGCCGGGTTTGCCGAGCCTGGAGAGTCGGCCGAGGATTGCCTGATTCGCGAAGTGCGCGAAGAAGTCAGCATCGAAGTGAAGAACATCCAGTACATGGGCAGCCAGTGCTGGCCGTTCCCGCACTCGATGATGCTGGGTTTTCATGCCGAATACGCCGGTGGCGAGATTGTCTGTCAGGAGGACGAGATCGAAGACGCCCAGTGGTTCAACGTGCACGATCTGCCGCCCTTGCCGGCGTCCAAATCGATTGCACGTTACCTGATCGACGTCTACGTGGCGCGGCGCTTAGGCCACGCTGAACCAGTGCTGCCAGGCTAGACGCACGGTCAACCCCAGCACCACGGTGATGAACACCGGACGAATGAACTTGGCGCCGCCGCTGATCGCGGTGCGCGCCCCGAAGAAGGCGCCGACCATCACCGACAGGCCCATGCTCAGGCCGATGATCCAGTCCACCTGCCCGGAAAACACGAACACCGACAGCGCCGCAATGTTGCTGACGAAGTTCATGCTGCGCGCTACGCCGCTGGCCTTTACCAGATCGATCGGGTAGAGCAGCAGGCTGCTGACGGTCCAGAACGCGCCAGTGCCCGGGCCTGCCACACCGTCATAGAAACCGAGGCCGAAGCCCTGGGTCGATTGCCACTTCTTCTTGATCGGTGCGTCGCTGTCCAACGGGGCCTTCGGCGTGCCGCCAAACAACAGGTACAAGCCACAGGCGAAGACGATCACCGGCAGCATCTTGTTCAGCCACTCGGCTGGCAGATAGTGGGCGACGATGGCGCCGGTCAGCGCGCCGACCAGCGTGCCGACGATGGCGTGCATCCACTGCCTGGGATGAAACAGCTTGCGCCGGTAGAAGGTGAAGCTGGCGGTGGCCGAACCGAAGGTCGAACTCAACTTGTTGGTGCCCAGCACCAGATGCGGCGGCAAACCGGCGGTGAGCAGCGCAGGCGTGGTCAACAGACCGCCACCGCCGGCGATGGCATCGATGAATCCGGCAATGAAAGCGACAAGGGCCAGAACGGCCAGGGTGGTGAGGTCAACGCTGAGTTCGAAAGGCATGGAATCGGCTTATTCGGCAGGTTGCAGAGCTGGGCTGCGGGGAGGGCAGTCATGTTACTCATTTCCAGGCGTTGCGGCGACCCATAAGGCCCGGCCACCGACTGCCCAACTGTTGCCCAGCCAACACGCACCCAACAAATCACCCTCGCACTGTGCATCCCGATTACCTGAAACCCTAATAAAACCGGGCTTCAGAGGCTGGCACGCTTGCTGCTCTAGCTCTCTCACCTTCATCAACTGTCCCGAGGACACGCCAATGAGTCAGCAAGCCGTGAAATTTGCCTACTGGGTGCCGAACGTCAGCGGTGGGCTGGTGGTCAGCAAGATCGAGCAACGCACCGACTGGGGCATCGACTACAACCGCAAACTGGCACAACTGGCCGAGGCGGCGGGCTTCGAATACGCCCTGACCCAGATCCGCTTCACCGCCGGCTACGGTGCCGAGTTCCAGCATGAGTCGGTTGCCTTCAGCCACGCGCTGCTCGCCGCCACCAGCAAACTCAAAGTCATTGCCGCCATTCTGCCCGGCCCGTGGCAACCGGCGCTGGCGGCCAAACAGTTGGCGACCATCGATCAACTCACCAACGGCCGGATCGCGGTGAACATCGTCAGCGGCTGGTTCAAGGGTGAATTCCAGGCCATCGGCGAACATTGGCTGGAGCACGACGAGCGCTATCGTCGCTCGGAAGAGTTCATCCGTTCGCTGCGAGGGATCTGGAGTCAGGACAACTTTACCTTCCGGGGCGATTTTTATCGTTTCGACAACTACAGCCTCAAGCCGAAACCGCTGGGCCGCCCGGAAATCTTCCAGGGCGGCAGCTCCCGTGCGGCGCGGGACATGGCGGCACGGGTGTCGGACTGGTATTTCACCAATGGCAACAGCGTCGAAGGCATCAAGGCCCAGGTCGATGACATTCGCGCCAAAGCGGCGGCGAACCATCATTCGGTGAAAATCGGGGTGAATGCGTTTGTCATTGCCCGTGATACCGAAGAGGAAGCCAAAGCGGTGCTGGCGCAGATCATCGATCAGGCTGACCCCGAGGCAGTGAACGCTTTTGGGGATGCGGCGAAACAGGCGGGCAGGGCATCGCCGGAGGGCGAGGGCAACTGGGCGAAATCGACCTTTGAAGATCTGGTGCAGTACAACGATGGCTTCAAGACCAATCTGATCGGCACGCCGCAGCAGATTGCAGAGCGGATCGTGGCGTTGAAAGCGGTGGGTGTGGATCTGGTGTTGGCGGGGTTCCTGCACTTTCAGGAAGAGGTGGAGTATTTCGGCAAGCGAGTGTTGCCGTTGGTGCGGGAGCTGGAAGCCAAAACGCAATTGGTCCCGACTGCCGAAGTTGCCTGAGAATCCCTCCTGCACTTTGTGCAGGAGGGATCGGTTGAATTACAGACCCAGTTCAGACAACCCCGGATGATCATCCGGGCGCCGGCCCAGCGGCCAGTGGAACTTGCGTTCGCTCTCCTTGATCGGCATGTCGTTGATGCAGGCATAACGCTGGAACATCAGGCCATGCTCGTCGAACTCCCAGTTTTCGTTGCCGTAGGAACGGAACCAGTTGCCCGAGTCGTCGTGCCATTCGTAGGCGTAGCGCACGGCGATGCGGGTGTCGGAGTAAGCCCAGAGTTCCTTGATCAGACGGTAATCCAGTTCCTTGGCCCATTTGCGGGTCAGGAAGGCCTTGGCTTCCTCGCGGTTGTTAGCGAATTCGGCGCGGTTGCGCCATTTAGTGTCCAGGGTGTAGGCCAGCGACACGCGCTGCGGGTCGCGAGAGTTCCAGCCATCCTCGGCCAGGCGAACTTTTTCAATCGCCGATTCACGGTTGAAGGGTGGCAATGGCGGACGCACTTCGGCTGCAGTAGACATGTTTGTCTCCCGATCAAATTAACGATTTAACAACTTGTCGCTTATTGAGGCTTTACAGGTCCAATAACTTTCGCGCCATGCATTGCGCATTATCGGCGGCACTGTGATCACCCATCACAAGCGCTACGGTAATGGCGCCGTCAATCAGGATCAGCAACTGTCTGGCCAGCAGTTGCGGGTCCTCGGCACCATGTTCGGTACACAGCTCGCACACGTAGTCGAGCAGCTTCTGTTTGTGGTCTTTGGCGACCTGGCGCACCGGATCCTGCGGATCGCCGGTCTCGCCGCTGGTATTGATGAAGGCACAGCCCCGGAAGCCTTCCGAGGCGAACCAGCCCTTGAGCACGGTAAACAGATTGAGCAGGCGATCAGCCGGGGTTTCGGCCTGATCGACGGCGCTTCTGTACCAGTGCATCCAGCGCACGTCGCGGCGTTGCAGGGCGGCGACGGTCAATTCCTCCTTGCTGGCGAAGTAGCGGTAGATACTCTTTCTGGAAACACCGGCGGTTTTCACCAGAAGATCCATCCCGGTGGCAGCGATGCCACTTTTGTAGATCAACTTTTCGGTGACATCCAGAATGATGTCGCGGGTCGTGTCGTTGCTAGTGATTTCGTTCATGTGGCAAACAGTAGAACGATCGTTCTCCTTGGTCAAGCACTTATTTTGAAATGGCTTTCGCGAGCATGCTCGCTCCCACATTTGTAAGGCGATCCACTGTGAGAGCGACCCTGGGGGCGATGAAGTTATTACAGACACTCACAAGACCCGAAGGAGTTGATGGTGTAAGCTCTCGGGTTCTTCGGATTCGACCCATTGCGAGCCCTATGCCGTTGCTTTTCAAACGCTCTCTGCTGCCCAAGTTGCGCAGCTTTCCGCTGACCGCCGAGGCCGTGACCATTCTGTCCGGCGCCGCCGAGTTCCGTCGTTGCCTGCTGGAGAAAATCGCCCAGGCGACCCAGCGCATCTACCTCGTCGCGCTCTATCTGCAAAACGACGAAGCCGGTCAGGAAATCCTCGATGCCTTGCACGCCGCCAAGCTCAAGCGCCCGGAGCTTGAAATCGTTGTGGTCGTCGACTGGTTGCGCGCCCAGCGCGGTTTGATCGGTGCCGGCAAGCAACCGGGCAACGCCGCCTGGTATCAGGAAATGACCCGCACCCACCAGAGCGTGGTGCCGGTCTACGGCGTGCCGGTGCAGACCCGTGAGCTGTTTGGTGTGCTGCACCTGAAAGGCTTCGTAATCGACGATTGCGTGGTCTACAGCGGCGCCAGCCTGAACAACGTCTACCTGCACAAGTTCGACAAGTACCGTTTCGACCGTTATCACGTGTTGCAGAGCCGTGAACTGGCGGACTCGATGCACCATCTGGTCAAGCACGGCCTGATCGAATCCAAAGCGGTACATCGCCTCGACCTGCCGAACCTGCCGACCACCCGCAGCCTGCGCAACGACATCGGCGATCTGCGCAGCCGTCTCAAATACGCGGCGTATGACACCAGCGCCGGCAGCACGGCGCATACCGGCCTGTCGGTCAGCCCGTTGCTCGGCGTGGGCAAGAACAATCCGCTGAACCGGGTGATTCTGGAGCTGATCGCCAGCGCCCAGAAGCAACTGACCATCTGCACGCCGTACTTCAACCTGCCGCTGGGGGTGATCCGCGAGATCAACCGAGCGCTGGCACGCGGCGTGAAGATCGACATAGTGGTCGGCGACAAGACCGCCAACGACTTCTACATTCCGCCGACCGAGCCGTTCAAGGTAATCGCCGCGCTGCCGTACCTGTACGAGATCAGCCTGCGCCGTTTCGCCAAGCGGCATCAGCGCAATATCGACAGCGGTCAGTTGAACCTGCACCTGTGGCGTGAAGGCGACAACAGCTATCACCTCAAGGGCATGTGGATCGACCAGCGCTACACCTTGCTGACCGGCAACAACCTTAATCCGCGGGCGTTCCGTCTCGATCTGGAAAACGCCCTGCTGATCGACGACCCGAAAGGCGAGTGGCTGGAGCCGCGTCGTCTGGAGCTGGAAAACATCTTCGAACACACCACGCGGATCGGGCGATTCCAGGACTTGGAAGCCTTGCCGGATTACCCGGCCGGGGTGGCCAAGTTCCTCAAGCGCGTGAGCCGGGTGCGGGTCGAAAGGTTGCTGTACCGGATTCTGTAACGGCGGAAAACAAATATCCCCCGAACGCGCCAAACGCGTCCGGGGGATTTTTATGCGCAGAACTCAGTTCAGGCCGAGCTTGCCACGCAAGGTCGACAGGTCTTCTGCCAGTGTATTGACTGGCCCAACCAGCGCCTTGCGGTCGTTTTCCTTCACTTTGTCATAGGTCTCGAAACCACCGTCCTTGGTCTTGTACTTGGCCAGGATCTTGTCCACGGTGGCGAAGTTCTTGTCGACTTTGGCAACGAAGGCCTTGTCCTGCTTCTCGATCTGCGGACGGAACAGGTCGACGATTTTCTTCGCGCCATCGATGTTGCCCTGGAAGTCATAGAGATCGGTGTGGCTGTAGCGGTCTTCTTCACCGGAAATCTTGGTGGCGGCGACTTCTTCCAGCAGTGCGGCAGCACCGCCCACGACTTTCTCGGGCGGGAAGGTCAGGCCGGCGACGCGGGTCTGCAGGTCCTGCACGTCTTTATCCAGTTTGTCGGCCAGATCGTTCAGACCCTGGGTGCTCTTCTCCGAGAACAGCGAGTACTCGAGGCGGTGGAAACCGGTGAAGTCTTCAGCCTTCACGCCTTTTTCGTGGTCGTCGACGCGGGAGTCGATGGACGCATCGAGGTCACTGAACAGCTCGGCAATCGGCTCGATCGACTCGTAGTAGACGCGGGTTGGTGCATAGAGCTTCTGCGCGGTCGACAGGTCGCCTTTTTTCACGGCGTCGGTGAATTGTTTGGTGTGGGTGCCCAGTTGGTCCAGTTGCTCGGTGACGTAGATCTTGTAGTCCGAAACCGGCCCGACCAGATCCAGCGGTGCAGTCGCCGCGAACGCCGACAGCGGGGTGTTGAGTAGACCAAGGGTCAGCAATAACGCGATGGGCGTCTTTTTCATGGGGGCGGCTCCTGTTGAATGCTATGCAGTTGTTTTTGGTTGGGTAGCGTTGAGCAGCGAGCGACCGATGAAATCCTTGTCGCCCGTAACACCCGGCAGGGTGAAGAAGTAACCGCCGCCGACCGGCTTGAGGTATTCCTCCAGCGGCTCGCCATTGAGGCGGGTTTGCACGGTGATGAAGCCTTTTTCCAGGTCGGCCTGGTAGCAGATGAACAGCAGGCCCATGTCGAGTTGGCCGTTCTTGTTCACGCCGTTGGAATAGTTGAACGGCCGGCGCAGGATCAAGTTGGCCTGGCTTTCAGCGGTGCGCGGGTTGGCCAGGCGGATGTGCGCGTCGAGCTTGGTCAGCTTGCCTTCCGGGTCCTTGCTGTAGTCCGGGACTTCGGTCTCATGGCTGGCGCCCATCGGTGCGCCGGTGGTTTTGACCCGGCCGATGATGCTCTCCTGTTCCTGCAATGGCGTGCGGTCCCAGCGTTCGACGAAGTTGCGGATGATCCGCACCGCCTGATAGCTGCCGTGTGCCGCCCAGGCCGGCTCGTCGCTGCCCGGTTGCACCCAGACGATGCGATCCATGGCTTTGCCGTCGTTGGAATCCGGGTTGGCCGATCCGTCACGGAAACCCAGGAAGTTACGCGCCGATTGCGCCGGCACACCGGGTTTGGCCGGGGCTTGCGGCGGCACGCTGCCTTCCTGCTTCCAGCGCACCAGCAGCAGGTCCGGCAGGTTCTTCACGATATCGCGCAGGGCGTGGATGTTGGTGTCGGCGGTGTTGGAGCAGAACTGCAGGCTCAAGTCGCCGTGGCAGCAGTCGGCTTCCAGCGCATCGTTGGGGAAGCCGACCATGCGGATCAGGCGCTTGGGCTTGGCGGCGGCGAGGCCGAAGCGCTCGTCGAACAGCGACTCGCCCACGGACACCGTGATAGTGAGGTTGTCCGGGGTGACCACCGGGCCGAGGATGCCGGAATCCGGCGGTGGCAATTTCGGGTCGATCTGCGCCACCGGGCCGCCCTTCATCAGGAACGCGATGCGCTCGTTGAGGGTGCGGAACAGGCGTTCGAGATCTTCACGATCGCTGGCCAGCACATCGAACGACACCAGCATGCCGGACGCCGGGCGCGGGGTGACGATGCCGGTCTGGTGCACACCATGAAAATCATGGTGATCCTGGGTCTTGTCACTGCTCGGCGCTTCGGTCACCTGCGCAGGGGCGGCTGCCATGGCCGGGCAGCTCAGGGCGGTACCGGCCAGAGCGACGCCGGCGGCGCCCATGCCCATCAGTACGCGACGGCGTTGCAGGTTGAAGTGTTCGGAATCGTTCATCGGTATTCGTCTTCTACTTACAGGCCGGAGAGGCCGAGGGCGGGATCGATGGCGTCGAGGGCATCGGCCAGAGCCTTGGCCTTGTCGGCGATCTGTTTGCGTGGTTCACCGCTGACGGTGTCGTAACTCGCGTAGCCGTCCTTGACCTTGAAACCGTTCAGCGTGGTATCGAAATCAGTCAGCGTGCTGTCGATTTTCGGCAGCAGGTCGGCGGCGGATTTCGTCAGCAGTGGCCGCAGCAGCTCGACGACTTTGTGCGTCGTCTCCAGGTTCGCCGCAAAACCGTTGAGGTCGCCGTGGCTGTAGCGTTCCTCTTCGCCGCTGGCAGCGCGCACGTCGGCCAGGGTGTTGAGGTTGCGCACGAGGATTTCCACCAGTTGCTCCGGCGGCAGCGATTGGGCCAGCAACTGTTGTTTCAGCGTGGTGACGTCGCCCAGCAGGCGTTCGGCAATCGGCGACAAACCGTCGAGATTGCGTTGCTGGAACAGCGCGTACTCGATGCGATGGAAGCCGACGAAGGCCGGGTCCTGTTCGCGTTTTTCAAAGTAATCGGCGCGGGCGTTGATGCTGTTGTCCAGTTCCGCCAGGCGTTGTGCGGCCGGGGCCAGACGCTGATACGCCGCGCGGGCCGGCAGGTACGCCGCTTGGGCCTGAGCCAGATCACCGCTGGTGATTGCCTGATTCAGCGCCGTGACGGCTCTGATCAGCGCGCTGCTCTGGGTGGCCAGATACACGCGGAATTCCGACAGCGGCCCGACGAAAGCGACCATCGATGGCTTGGCCTTGGCGGCGGCATCCGAGGCAGCGGTTGGCGTTACATGCAGCACGCCGCGCGGGTTGCTCAGCAGGCCGCAGGTGATGGCGTAGTCGCCGGGTTGCAGGTTGGCGTTGATTACCTGGCTAAGGCCCGGCGCGATGTTTTCGCGTTCTTCGATCACCAGCACGCCGTCGAGAATTTCCCATTCAACCGCCCGGTCGGAGCGGTTGACGATGCGGAAACTGGCGCGGCCCGCAGGTACGCTCAGCTCGTTCGGTTCGCAACTGCCGGGGTGGATGTTGACCACCACTTCGTCATGGTTGTGCTGACGCTTGGCCGCAGCCATTTTCGAGGCGTAGTAGAACAGGCCACCGGCGGCGATCATCACGACCACCGAACCGGCCACCGCCCAGCGCAAGGCGCGGGGAGGGGAGGCCTGAGGGATATTAGGCTTTGACATGGAGGCCCTTATTGGCTGGAAACGGAATTCGAGGCGGCGGCTTTGGGCGCCGGGGCGGAGGACGGATAGAAGAACATCACCAGCGCCACCACCAGATAGATCAGGTACGCGCCGAGGGTGCTGACGGTCGGTGCATCCTGATAACCGAACATGCCGGCCAGCACCGAGCCCAGCGGGCCGTCCATCGGCAGCGTCGCGCTGAAGTCGAAGAGCACGGTTTGCAGGTGATTCCAGACGCCGGCTTCATGCAGTGCCTGCACCGAGTTGGAGAGGATGCCGGCGGCGACCACTAGGATGAACAGCCCGGTCCAGCGGAAGAACGCCGACAGATTCAGGCGCATGCTGCCGCTGTAGATCAGGAAGCCGACGACGATGGCCAGGATCAGGCCGAGCAGGGCGCCGATCGGCGCGCCCGGTCCTTCGCTTTGCTGGAACACGGCGAGCAGGAAGAACACCGTTTCCAGGCCTTCCCGGGCAACGGCGAAAAACACCATGGCGATCAGTGCGATGACCTGATGCTTCGATGCGGTCAGCGCATGATCGAGGGACGCCTGCAGCGAATGCTTGATTGAACGCGCGACCTTGCGCATCCAGAACACCATGGAACTGAGAATCCCCACGGCCACAAGGCCGACCACGCCTTCGAACAGTTCCTGCTGTTTCTGCGGGAATTCGGCGCTGACCAGTTCCAGGCCACCACCGACCAGCAACGCCAGCGCAGCAGCGAGAAACACGCCGATCCACACGGCCGGCATCCATTGGCCACGGCCGGTCTGTTGCAGGTAGCTGGCGATAATGCCAACGATCAGCGCGGCTTCAATGCCTTCACGCAGCATGATCAGAAAGGGAACGAGCATTCGG
Organism: Pseudomonas sp. R38(2017); assembly: GCF_002112395.1. NCBI lineage: Bacteria > Pseudomonadati > Pseudomonadota > Gammaproteobacteria > Pseudomonadales > Pseudomonadaceae > Pseudomonas > Pseudomonas sp. R38(2017). The sequence continues at coordinate 478,564 of NZ_NEHN01000002.1, read as the reverse complement.
CATCCACTGTGTAACGAAATGAGGTTACAAGTTGTAACATAATGAAAGTCATTCTCACATGCTACTCATTGACATTTACCTGAACGGTAGCTGAACAGGCTTGAAGATCAACCATTCTCAAATACGCAACGGACATTCCTGGATGGAGCGAGCCGTGCCAGGGCAGCTGCGTTAAGATGCCTGCCACCCGAACAACAACAGGATTTGCCTCGATCCATGTCGGAAAAAGACACCATCGCCATTCAACTGGTGCGTGAAGCACTGCAGCAAAGTTGTGCCCCGGGCGTGGCCACGGAAGAAGTCTTGAACAAGGTCGGCATCGATCCGGTGCTGCTGCTCACCGATGACGCCCGCGTCCCGGCCGGCCAGTACGCACGGTTGTGGCGACTGCTGGCGCGGCGCGGCGATGACGAGTTCTTTGGCATGGACCCGCGCAAGCTGAAGTCCGGCAGCCTGGAATTCCTCTGCCGCAGTGCGATGGCCCAGCCGAATCTGGCGGCGGGGCTGAGCGCGGGGTTGAGTTTCCTGTCGTTGATGCTCGAACGCATGCCGGCGCAACTGGTGCACCAGCAGAGTCTGGCGGAGATCGTGCTTCTGGAAGAAGATCCGGAACCGCGCCGCGCCTTCACCTATTTCACTTACTGGATGATCGTCCACGGCGTGGCGTGCTGGCTGGCGGGGCGGCGGATTCCGATTCTCGCCATCGAACTGCGCTGCCCGGCGCCGGACTTCTGTGATGACTATCGGGTGATGTTTTCGGAGAACCTGCGCTTCGACCGGCCGCGTACGCGGATGATCTTCGCCGCCGATGTGCTGGATCTGCCGATCAAGCGCAGCGCCGAGGAGCTGAAACGCTTTCTGGCCCATGCGCCGGCCAACATTCTGGTGAAGTACCGCGATCCGGAAAGCCTCGCCAGCCGGATCAAGCAGGATCTGCGTCAGTTGCCCGCCGATCAATGGCCGGAAACCGAAGCCCTGGCCCAGCAACTGTGCATGTCGGCCTCGACCCTGCGCCGGCGTCTGTCCGAAGAAGGGCAGACCTATCAGGGTTTGAAGGACAGCGTACGCAAGGAACTGGCGATCACCTGGCTGGCGGAACCCTCGATCAGCTTCGTCGAGATCGCCACGCGCCTGGGATTTGCCGATGCGAGCTCGTTCTACAAGGCGTTTCGCAAGTGGTCCGGGACCAATCCGGGGCATTACCGCAGCCTGATCCTCAACGAAGCGGTCTGATCCTCGATTCGACGCAAACCTTGGCCAAACCAGTCATCCATCTTGATGGCTTTGACCATTGCCCCGCACCCCGCATGGCGCGAGTATTCCTCTGTTGTTTACGGTTCCCCAACCTAATAAAAACGCAGAGGGATTCTGGCAATGCGCGATTACTTGTCTGCCACCCAGCAGTTTGATTATCAGCATACCGTGGACGCCGCACTCAGCGGCTCGCTCGAGGCGCTCAACGCTTGCGTCGAATGTTGTGACCGTCACGCCTTGCCGGGGCGCATCGCGCTGTTCTGGGAGGGGCGCGATGGCGCCAGTGCGACTTACACCTTCAGTGATCTGCAGGACAAGGCCGCGCGTTTCGCCAATTTCCTGCTTGCCCAAGGCGTGAATAGGGGCGACAAAGTCGCCGGCCTGTTGCCGCGCAATATCGAATTGCTCATCACCGTATTCGCCACTTGGCGCATCGGTGCGGTGTATCAACCACTGTTCACCGCGTTCGGCCCCAAAGCCCTCGAACATCGCCTGAACAGCTCCGGTGCCAAAGTCGTGGTGACCGACGCTGTCAACCGGCCGAAGCTCAGCGAAGTCGCCGATTGCCCGACACTGGTTACCGTCGGTGGCCCGAAAGGCCAGGGCATCGTCCGTGGCGACTTCAGTTTCTGGGCCGAGCTACCCAACCATTCCAATGTCTGCGAACCGGTGATGCTGACCGGCGAAGACCCGTTCCTGCTGATGTTCACCTCGGGCACCACCGGCCCGTCGAAAGCGCTGTCGGTGCCGCTCAAGGCAGTCGTGGCGTTTCAGAGCTACACCCGTGATGCCGTGGATCTGCGCCCGGAAGATGCGTTCTGGAACGTCGCCGATCCAGGCTGGGCCTACGGCATTTATTTCGGTGTCACCGGCCCGTTGTCGATGGGCCACCCGATCACCTTCTACGATGGCCCGTTCACCCTCGAAAGCACGTGCCGGGTGATCAACAAGTACGGCATCACCAACCTCACCGGTTCGCCCACGGCGTATCGCCTGCTGATTGCCGGCGGCGACGAGTTCGCCAAGTCGATCAAGGGCAAGCTGCGGATCGTCAGCAGCGCCGGCGAGCCGTTGAACCCGGAAGTGATCCGTTGGTTCGCCGACAACCTCGACGTGGTCATTCACGATCACTACGGCCAGACCGAACTGGGTATGGTCCTGTGCAACCACCACGGCCTCGAACACCCGATCCACCTCGGCGCCGCCGGGTTTGCTTCGCCGGGCCATCGCATCGTGGTGCTCGACGATCAGTACAACGAACTCGGCGTCGGTCAGCCCGGCATCCTCGCCATCGACCGCACACAGTCGCCGATGTGCTGGTTCGCCGGTTACGAAGGCGCGCCGACCAAGGCCTTCGTCGGCGATTACTACCTGAGCGGCGACACCGTCGAGTGGAACCCGGACGGCAGCATCAGCTTCGTCGGTCGCAGCGATGATGTCATCACCACGTCCGGCTACCGGGTCGGCCCGTTCGACGTGGAAAGCGCCTTGATCGAACACCCGGCAGTGGTCGAAGCGGCGGTTGTCGGCAAACCCGATCCTGAGCGCACCGAATTGGTCAAAGCCTTCGTCGTGCTCAACCCGCAATACCGCGCCGAGCCGGCGTTGGCCGAAGAACTGCGCCAACACGTGCGCAAGCGTCTGGCCGCGCATTCGTACCCCCGTGAAATCGAATTTGTCAGCGAGTTGCCGAAAACCCCGAGCGGCAAATTGCAGCGCTTTATCTTGCGCAACCAGGAAATCGCCAAGGCTCAAGAGGCCGCGGCGCACAACGTTTCAGCTTGAATCCAAGGAAACAGTCATGCAGATCGAGAACAAGGTTTTTATCGTCACCGGCGGCGCATCCGGCCTGGGAGCCGCCACCGCTGAGTTGCTGGTGAGCGCCGGCGCCAAAGTGATGCTGGTGGACATGAACGCCGAAGCGGTTGCCGCCCAGGCCCAGCGCCTTGGCGCGCAGAGTGTGGTGGCCGACATCAGCAACGAAGCTGCCGCTGAAGCCGCCGTGCAGGCGACCGTTAAAGCCTTTGGCAGCCTCAACGGGCTGGTGAACTGTGCCGGAATCGTTCGCGGCGAGAAGATCCTCGGCAAAAACGGCCCGCACACCTTGTCCAGTTTCGCTCAGGTGATCAACGTCAACCTGATCGGCAGCTTCAACATGCTGCGCCTCGCAGCGGCAGCGATTGCCGAAAGCGAGGCCAACGCTGACGGCGAGCGTGGCGTGATTATCAACACTGCATCGGTCGCTGCGTTCGACGGCCAGATCGGCCAGGCCGCGTATTCCGCGTCCAAAGGGGCCATCGCCAGCCTGACTCTGCCTGCCGCCCGGGAACTGGCGCGCTTCGGCATCCGCGTGATGACCATTGCCCCGGGCATTTTCGAAACCCCGATGATGGCCGGCATGACCCCGGAAGTGCGCGATTCGCTGGCCGCCGGTGTACCGTTCCCGCCGCGTCTGGGCAAGCCTGCCGAGTACGCTGCGCTGGTGCGGCATATCATTGAAAACAGCATGCTTAACGGCGAGGTGATCCGTCTCGACGGCGCCTTGCGCATGGCCGCCAAGTAAGGAGGATTTCTCATGACCATCTCCAACGATCCGATTGTCATCGTCAGCGCCGTCCGCACCCCGATGGGCGGTTTTCAGGGCGAACTGAAAAGCCTGACCGCGCCGCAACTAGGTGCCGCTGCAATCAAGGCTGCGGTCGAACGCGCCGGTGTCGCCTCCGATGCAGTCGATGAAGTGTTGTTCGGCTGCGTGCTGCCGGCCGGTCTCGGCCAGGCGCCTGCGCGTCAGGCCGCACTGGGCGCCGGGCTGGACAAATCCACTCGCTGCACCACCGTCAACAAGATGTGCGGCTCGGGCATGGAAACCACCATCCTGGCCCACGACATGCTGCTGGCCGGCAGCGCCGATGTGGTGATCGCCGGCGGCATGGAAAGCATGTCCAATGCGCCGTACCTGCTGGACCGCGCCCGCGCCGGTTACCGCATGGGCCACGGCCGGGTGCTGGACTCTATGTTCCTCGACGGCCTCGAAGACGCTTACGACAAAGGCCGGCTGATGGGCACCTTCGCCGAGGATTGCGCTGAAACCAACGACTTCAGTCGTGAGGCTCAAGACGCTTTCGCCATCGCCTCGACCACCCGCGCCCAACAGGCGATCAAGGACGGCAGCTTCAAGGACGAAATCATTCCGCTGACCGTGACCGTCGGCAAAGAACAAGTGGTCATCAGCAACGACGAGCAGCCGCCAAAAGCCAAACTGGACAAGATCGCTTCGCTGAAACCGGCGTTCCGCGACGGCGGCACCGTAACCGCAGCCAACTCCAGCTCGATCTCCGACGGCGCCGCCGCGCTAGTGCTGATGCGCCAGTCGCAAGCGCAGAAACAGGGTCTGAAACCGCTGGCGGTGATTCATGGTCACGCGGCCTTCGCTGACACCCCGGGCCTGTTCCCGGTGGCACCGATTGGCGCGATCAAGAAACTGATGAAGAAAACCGGCTGGTCGCTGGATCAGGTCGACTTGTTCGAAGTCAACGAAGCCTTCGCCGTGGTCGGCATGGCGGCGATGAAGCACCTGGACATTCCACACGACAAACTCAACATCCACGGCGGTGCCTGCGCCCTGGGCCACCCGATCGGGGCCTCCGGCGCACGGATTCTCGTGACCTTGCTCTCGGCCCTGCGCCAGAAAGGCCTGAAGCGCGGCGTCGCGGCGATCTGCATCGGCGGCGGCGAAGCCACGGCGATGGCTGTCGAGTGCGTCTGAACCCGAGTTAAGGATTTGCCATGATTCCCAATGACGACCAACAACAAATCCGCGACATGGCTCGGCAATTTGCCGAGGAACGGCTGAAACCGTTCGCCGCCGAGTGGGATCGCGAACACCGCTTTCCGAAAGAAGCCATCGGCGAAATGGCCGGGCTGGGCTTCTTCGGCATGCTGGTGCCGGAGCAGTGGGGCGGTTGCGACACCGGTTACCTGGCCTACGCCATGGCCCTGGAAGAGATCGCCGCCGGCGACGGCGCCTGCTCGACGATCATGAGCGTGCACAACTCGGTGGGTTGTGTGCCGATCCTCAAGTTTGGCAACGACGACCAGCGCGAACGTTTCCTCAAACCACTGGCCAGCGGCGAGATGCTCGGTGCATTTGCCCTGACCGAACCGCAGGCCGGTTCCGACGCCAGCAGCCTGAAAACCCGCGCACGCCTTGAAGGCGATCACTACGTGCTCAACGGCTGCAAACAGTTCATCACCTCCGGGCAGAACGCCGGAATCGTGATCGTGTTTGCGGTCACCGATCCAAGTGCCGGCAAGCGCGGGATCAGCGCGTTCATCGTGCCGACCGACTCGCCGGGCTACAAAGTCGCCCGGGTTGAAGACAAGCTCGGCCAGCACGCTTCGGACACCTGTCAGATTCTGTTCGAAGACGTGAAAGTGCCAGTGGCCAACCGTTTGGGCGAGGAGGGCGAGGGTTACAAGATCGCCCTGGCCAACCTTGAAGGCGGCCGTGTCGGCATCGCTTCGCAATCGGTGGGCATGGCCCGTGCCGCGTTCGAAGCAGCTCGTGATTACGCCCGTGAACGTGACACCTTCGGCAAGCCGATCATCGAGCATCAGGCCGTGGCTTTCCGCCTCGCGGACATGGCCACTCAGATCGCCGTGGCGCGGCAGATGGTGCATTACGCCGCCGCTCTGCGCGACAGCGGCCAGCCGGCGCTGGTCGAGGCGTCGATGGCCAAATTGTTCGCCTCGGAAATGGCCGAGAAGGTCTGCTCCATGGCCTTGCAAACCCTCGGCGGTTACGGTTACCTCAACGACTTCCCGCTGGAGCGCATCTACCGCGACGTGCGGGTCTGCCAGATCTACGAAGGCACCAGCGACATTCAGCGCATGGTCATTTCGCGCAATCTTTGAGAAGGAATCTGCACATGAGTTACGAAACGATTTTGCTGGAAACCCATGGCCGCGTCGGCGTCATCACCTTGAACCGTCCGCAGGCGCTGAATGCCCTCAACGCGCAACTGGTCAGCGAAGTGAACCGCGCCCTCGACGGCCTGGAAGCCGACGCGAACATCGGCTGCATCGTCATCACCGGTTCCAAGAAAGCCTTCGCCGCCGGCGCTGACATCAAGGAAATGGCTGATCTGACCTACCCGCAGATCTACATGGACGACCTGTTCAGCGACAGCGACCGCGTGGCCAACCGCCGCAAGCCGATCATCGCTGCCGTCAACGGCTTTGCCCTCGGCGGCGGCTGTGAACTGGCGCTGATGTGCGACTTCATCCTGGCCGGTGACAACGCCAAATTCGGCCAACCGGAAATCAACCTTGGCGTGCTGCCGGGCATGGGCGGCACCCAGCGCCTGACCCGCGCCGTGGGCAAGGCCAAGGCCATGGAAATGTGCCTGAGCGGGCGTTTGATCGACGCGGTGGAGGCCGAGCGTTGTGGCATCGTTGCGCGGATCGTGCCGAGCGACGAGTTGCTGGATGAGGCGCTGAAAGTCGCGGCGGTGATCGCCAGCAAGTCGCTGCCGATTGCGATGATGGTCAAGGAAAGCGTCAATCGCGCGTTCGAAGTGAACCTGACTGAAGGCGTGCGTTTCGAGCGCCGGGTGTTCCATGCGGCGTTTGCGACGCAGGATCAGAAGGAAGGGATGGCAGCGTTTGTGGCCAAGCGTTCGCCGGAGTTCCAAGGCAAGTAATGGCGTTCGCCCCCACGCATTGCGTGGGGGCGCCCAATCAGAGTTGGTAGTTCTTCAACTCCCGAGCAATCACCATCCGCTGTATCTCGCTCGACCCCTCATAGATCTGGGTAATCCGCGCATCCCGGTAGTATTTCTCCACCGGGTAATCCTCCAGATACCCATACCCGCCATGAATCTGAATCGCTGACGAGCACACCTTTTCAGCCATCTCCGAAGCAAACAGCTTGGCCTGCGAAGCCTCCGACAGACACGGTTTGCCCGCCGTGCGAAGCCGCGCCGCATGCAGGATCATCAGGCGCGCGGCGTTGATCTGCATCTGCATGTCGGCCAGCAGGTTGGCGATGCTCTGGTGCTCGACAATCGCCTTGCCGAACTGCACCCGATCACGGGCATAACCCAGCGCTGCTTCAAACGCCGCACGGGCGATGCCCAATGCTTGCGCCGCGATGCCGATGCGTCCGCCTTCAAGGTTGGAAAGGGCAATCGCCAAACCTTTACCGCGTTCACCCAACAGATTCGCTTCAGGAATGCTGCAATTGTTCAGCGTCACCGCGCAGGTGTCGGAGGCGCGAATGCCCATCTTGTGTTCGGTGCGGTCGACGATGAAACCCGGCGTATCGGTCGGCACCAGAAACGCCGAGATGCCGCGCTTGCCGAGATCCGGATCAGTCACCGCAAACACAATCGCCAGTTTCGCCCGCTTGCCGTTGCTGACAAATTGCTTGGCGCCGTTGATTACCCATTGCCCGTCGCGCAGTTCGGCGCGGGTGCGCAAGTTGTGCGCTTCGGAGCCGGCCTGGGGCTCGGTCAGGCAGAAGCAGCCGATCACCGCGCCACTGGCCAGATCCGCCAACCAGGTCTGTTTCTGTTCTTCGTTGCCGTAGTTGAGCACCGGCCCGCAGCCCACCGAGTTGTGGATGCTCATGAACGCGCCGGTAGCGCCGTCACCGGCGGAAATCTCTTCCACCGCCAGCGCATAGGCCACGTAGTCGACGTAAGTGCCACCCCATTCTTCCGGCACCACCATGCCCAGCAGGCCGAGTTCGCCCATTTTCGCCACCAGACCGTCATCAATCCAGCCGGCCTTTTCCCAGGCCTGGGCGTGAGGGGCGATTTCGCCACGGGCAAAATCCCGGGCCATGTCGCGGATCATTACCTGGTCTTCAGTCAATTCGAGATCGTGCATGGCTCAGCTCCCGCTCTCTGCGAAACCGTGGAAGAAACTCGCGACGTGCTCGGCGTGCAACGCGGCAAGGGTCGGCGGGTTCCAGCGTGGTGATTTGTCTTTGTCGATCAGCAGGGCGCGCACGCCTTCGATCAGGTCGCCGCGTTCGAACCACTGGCGATCCAGATGCAGTTCGAGGGCGAAGCACTGTTCCAGGCTCAGGTGCCGGCCGCGACGCAGCATTTCCAGGGTCACGCCCATGGCCAGCGGCGAACGGGTTTCCAGCAGGTCGGCAGTGGTGGTTGCCCATTCATGGCTCTCGGCGACGGTCACGGCGCGCAGTTGCTCGACGATGCTCGGCACGTCAGGCAAGGCGAAGAAGTGGTCGATGGCCGGGCGCAAGGCTTCAAGCGGCGCATCCGGCAGGGTTTGCACGGCGTGGCGGGCCAGCAGGTTTTGCAGATCCTTCAACGGCGTATCGTGCCACTCCAGGTGATCGAGCTGTTCGTCGAGGATGCCGAGTTTGCTGCTGTCCAGATACCAGTCGGCGAGGCCGCAATACAGCGCATCCGCCGCACGGATCTGCACGCCGCTGACACCCAGGTAAATGCCCAGTTCGCCGGGAATGCGCGGAAGGAAATAACTGCCGCCGACATCCGGGAAATAGCCGATCGCCACTTCCGGCATCGCCAGACGACTCTTCTCGGTGACTACCCGCAGATCGGCGCCTTGTACCAGGCCCATGCCGCCGCCGAGGACAAAACCGTCCATCAGCGCCAGCACGGGTTTGCGGTAGTGGTGGATCGTCAGGTCGAGGGCGTATTCCTCGACGAAGAAATCTTCGTGCAGCGTGTCGCCGCTTTTGTGGCTGTCGTACAGGGATCGAATGTCGCCACCGGCACAGAAGGCTTTTTCGCCGGCACCGCGCAGTACCACGGCGTGAACATGGGCGTCGGAGGCCCAGGCATCCAGGTGTTGCTGGAGCTGGCGCACCATGTCGAGGGTCAGGGCATTGAGGCCGGCGGGGCGGTTGAGGGTGAGGTGACCGATGTGATTGCGAACCTCGGCCAGCACTTCGTTTTGTGTGGCATCCATGGACGAAGTCCGCGGGGATGAAGCCTGAGCAGTCATCACTAACTCCCTGCTTTTATTGTCTTTATTCGAGAAGCCCGCGCGCGGGCGTTAGCGGATCGTAACAGTGCAAATTTGCCGTGTACAACGGGGATATGTGCATGGGGTGTCTGCATTTTTGCCTTGGGCTGAATGCATGGGATCGCGGCTTCTTTTCAATCGACAACGCTGACAGGGAGTGGCTCTGGACTCAGCGGAACACCTGGCCAATGCTCCGCCGCCGGGCGTGCAATTCACTGGCGTGAATCAACTGTTCCAGATCCTCCGGCGTCACATCGATGAACGCCTCCATATCGACCAGCGCCAATTTCAGATCCTCGGCCGTGATGGCCTGAGAGTCGACCGGCGCCACGGCCGGCGCAGGTTCGGCGGGGCGCTTCGGGTAGCGGATGCGGGTCAGGTTGTTGTAGGCCAAAGCGGCCAGCAGCATGCACGCGGCGCTGAGCATCACCGGTTCCAGGGCTTTCCAGTCCATGGCGATGGTCATCGGATCGGCCAGCACCATCGTCAATGCCACCGCGCCGGCCGGTGGATGCAGGCAGCGCAGCCAGCACATCAGGATCAGCGCCATGCCTGCCGCGAGGCACGCGCTGCCCAAGGTTCGTCCGAGGACGTGGGCCACCAGCAACGCGACGACGCCCGCACACAGGTAGCCGCCGATGATCGACCACGGCTGGGCGAGGGCGCCGGAGGACACCGCGAACAACAGCACCGCCGAAGCACCCAGCGGACCGATCAGGTGGTAGGCCACTTCAATGCCGAACACCTGACTGCATGCCCACACACTGAACAACGTGCCCAGGGCCATGCCGATCGCGGCGCGGCTCCATTCGGTGGGGCGGGTGTTGATGGCAGCGGGCAACCAGCGAGCGAGCATGAAGAACCGATCCTCTTGGGGAAACCGAAGGCAAAAAAAAGGACTTGTCCGTCAACCCGGAAAGTCCTTCGAAGCGTTCCAACTATTGGGGGAGGAACGTGCACAGTGTGCCAAGCAATCACGATGCTGACAAATTCATATAAATGCATCTTCAGTGCATTATTTGTGAAGTAAAGCCACCCGCTGCCCGCTCATGAAGCACAGAAACCCGCCCATCGCGGTCAGCGCGCTGAGCGCGTAGAACATGGTAGGCGCCGGCGTGTGCATCAACAGGAAGCCGCAAATCACCGGGCTCAACGCGCCGCCAAGCGCTGCGAGGTTCTGCGCGCCGTAATAGCTACCACGCAGTTCTTCCGGGGCCAGGGTGTCGACGAACAGGAACTCCGACGGATAAATGATCATTTCGCCAAGGGTGAAGATGAACATCGCGATGCACCATGTCACCAGGCTGTCGGCCAGGCTGAAGCCGATCAAGCCGAGGATGAACAGACTGGTGCCGGCGGCGATCCAGTAGCGCAGTTTTTCCCGGTTGAGAAAGCGGCCGATCTGGTATTGCAACAGGATTACCGCGATGGCGTTGCAGGCGAGCAGGGCGGCCATGGTTTGCAACGCGCGTTGCGAGTCTTCGACCACCAGCAGGTATTGCGACAGGTACAGCGTGAAACGCCCGTGAACCACGGTGCTGAGCAAACAACCGAAGGTGAACATGATCAGCGTGCGGTCGTTTTTCAGGGTAATCAGGGTTTTCAGGAAGCTTTGCGGCTGGCTGATGGCGGCAACCGGGCCGGCGTCCCTGGGAATACCGATCATCAGGAAGATGCTGCCGAAGGCTATGCCGGCGGCAATCAGGAACGGCGCAATCGGGTATACACCGGCGATCACCACACCCAGCATCGGGCCGGTGGCGTAGCCGATGTTGGTCAGGGTGTAGCGCAGGGAAAACGCCTTGGCCCGCTGACCCATGGGCAGGTTTTCACTGAGGATCGCCTTGGACCCGATCAGGAACAGCGCCGAAGCGGTTTCGGTGATGACCAGGGTGGCGGTCGTCAGGTACAGGTCTTTGGCGAAGGTCAGCAGCACGAAGCCGATGGCGCTGGAGAGCATCGCCAGAATCAGCAACCGACGCTTCTCGAGTCGGTCGATGATGTAGCCGCCGTACAGCGCAAGCAGGGTGGCGATGAACACCGCGATGCCCAACAACAACCCGACGTCCTGTTGGTTGAGGCCGAGCTTGTTGCTCAAAAACAGCGTGAGCAAAGGGCTGGTGATGGCACGGCTGACGACGATGGTCAACGAAACGATCATCAGACGGCGGATAACGAGCGAGTAGGTGGCCACGGAAAATCAAATGTCCTTATTCGGTTAACAGGTGCTCGAGATCGCGCACGGAATCCAGCGTTTGCAGTTGCCACAGCTGCGCCAAAAGCGGTTCGGCCTTGACCGGTGAAATCACTCGCAACGCCAGACTGAAAAACTTTTCCTCCAGCGCCGCCTCGCTCAGCGGATTGCCCGGCGCACCCAGCGGCACCTCGACGCACAGGCTCGCCTCACGCCCGTCGCGGGTTCGAACAATGACCACCGGCTCGCCATCCTCCGACAGTCGCTCATCCACTTCAAGGCGAATGCGCGTCAGCCATTGAGCAATGCGCGGATCGTTGCGCGGCTGCTCATCGTAAGCCTCGAGTCGACAGTGCCCGTGCACCAGTCGCGCAGCGAGGGCGTAGGGCAGACTCATCTGCGCGGCGGCCAGGCTGCGGGTATCGCGACCGCCGCACATGTCGAGCAGAAACCCGCACAGGTTCACCTGGACGTCTTCCACCTGATCGGCGCCGATCTGCAATTGCTCCAACATCAAACCGAGCGCATCGATCGCCGAATGGGTGCCACGGCAGGCGGCGTAGGGTTTGATCGAACAGCGCGCGAGTTTCCATGCCTGTCCCAACTCGGCGTCCAATGCATCCGGTTGCGCGCTACCCGGCGCGAGAGTCTTGAGAAATCCCCCCCAGACATCATCGAACAACACCGACGGCCCGCTGACGCCTTCGCGAGCAAAACGCGCCGCGAGCAGACCACCTTCGGCAGCGCGTCCGCTGTGCAGTTTCTTGCTTTGCGAACCGTCGTGGATGAACGCCCACAACCCGCCGCTGAAACTGCCGGCGATGCCCAGCGCCGACACCGTTTGCCCGACATCCAGCGCAAAGATCCGCGCACAGGCCGCGGCCGCGCCGAACACGCCGCAGGTGGCGGTGGAGTGCCAACCGGCGCTGTTGTGCGCCGCATAACTGCCGCAGGCTTCCAGCACTCGCCGGCCGATTTCATAGCCGATCACCACAGCAGTGATGAACTCGCGACCGTCCACCGGGCGATCCACCAGTGACAGCGCCGCCATCACCGCCGGCAGCACCACCGCGCCGGAATGATCGCAACCGCCGGTGTCGTCCAGTTCCAGCGCATGGGCGGCGATACCGTTGAGCAATGCGGCGTGCCCCGCACCGACGCCCAGTGTTGTACCCCAGACCAGTGCGGTGCCCGGTTCGGCGCCGAACACCTGCCGAGCCTGGAGCGCCACCGCACTGTCGGCCCCGGCCAGCGCTGCGCCGAAGGTGTCGAGAATGTGTCGCTTGGCCTGTTCCACCAACGCTGGGGGCAGATCTTCAAACCGGGTCTCGGCGCAAAACTGTGCCAGCCGCTGCATGCGTTCGGTCATACGAGGTAGTCCCGATAGTGGCGTTCATACACTGACGCTGGGTGATCCTGCGCGACCGGCGCCGCCGTTTGCGCCCACCACTGCGCGACTTCGGCGCCGGTGGCGATCCACACGTCGTCATGCTGCTGAATGCCTTGCAGCAATTCGCGCAGCACGCCGATGCGCCCCGGCGTGGCAATGATTTCCGGGTGCAGGCGCAGCACGTAGCACAGTCCGAAGCGGTGAAATCCGGCGAAGTCCATTTGCAGGTTGCCCAGGGTGTGGCTGTAGGAGGCGATCCGCGATTGCGCCGGCGGCACGGCCGGGCTCAGGTTGAAGGCGAAATAGGGTTCGTCTTCCAGTTCGTAATGCAGCGGCAACTCGACGACTTCAGGCGCGGTTGGATGAAGGAACGGCAGGTCATCGCCGCGCCATGAGGACGACCAGTGGATGCCGTGATCCTTCAAGGCTTCGATGAATCCCGGTGCGCCGTTACCCGCAGGAATCCGGAAACCGGTCGGACGCACGCCGGTCATTGCTTTCAGCGCTGCGCAGCCTTTGGCGATTTCCGCGCTTTGGGCTGCCAGATCCAGCGTGTCGTAATCCTGATGGCGGTAGCCGGCGCAGGCGATTTCATGGCCGTCAGCCTGGATCGCGGCCATATGCTGCGGGTTTTCCTCGGCGACGATGCCGGGCACGAACCAGCTGCTGCGCACCCCGAGTTCCCTGAACAGGCCGAGCAATCGCTCTACACCCCGTTGTGTGCCGTAGCGCCACACCGACAACGTCTTGTCGCGCCCGGCAACTTCCGGGGCCTGGGTGAGAATGCCGTGGATGTCGTTGTAATCGACGGTCAGCACCACCGCGCAGCGTTTGCGGGCGGGCCAGAGATTGTCAGCGTCAGCCATGGTGATGCTCCTTCAGCCACCAGCGTGCTACGTCGCGACAGGTGGCGAACCACACGTCATCGCGCTGGCGCATGTGTTCGAAGAGTTTCTCCAACAACAGGATGCGTCCCGGTTTGCCGGTGATTTTCGGGTGGAACAGGGTGGTCAGGCACAGGCCTTCGTCCATCGCGCCGTCGTACTCGCGCTGCCAGTTGTCGAGGGTCAGCTCGTAGCTGGCGGTGCGGTCGAGCCCGGAAGGAAAGTTCGGTGCGCGGGTGTAGGCGAGGGAGGCGTAGTCGTCCATTTCCCAGCGGCCGGGGATTTCCACCAAGGGCGTGTCGTGGCCGGGGACGTTGACCAGATACGGGCGATCATCGCCGCGCATGCTGCTGGAATAGATGACGCCGTTGTCCGCCAGCATCGCTGGCGTCTCGGCACGCCAGTCGCCGGACGGAGTGCGAAAGCCCTCGGCGCGGATGTGCAGGTATTGCCAGAAGACGTCGCGGGACTTGTTCATCACGGCCTGCTGCTGGTCCAGCGTCAGGGCGTAGAAGGATTCGTGTTTGTAGCCGTGGTAGGCGACCTCATGGCCGCGCTCGACGATGGCCTGGCACTGTTTCGGCCAGTTTTCCACGACCCACGCGGGGACGAAGAAGGTGGTCGGGATCTTGAAGGTGTCGAGCAGATCCAGCAGGCGTGGCAATGCGCGGTAGGGTCCGTAGCCGCCGAAGCCGAAATACTCGGGTTTGTGCCAGATCGAGTTGTTGAGCATGGCATCGCCGGTCGGGCCGTCGAGGTCGAAGGCCAGGGCCAGGCAGGCTTTGTGCTGGTCGGGCCAGGTGGGTTGCAGGGAGGACATCAAAGGCGCTCCGGCTGTTCATGAAAAAGGCGCCGACCGGTTGGGTCGGCGCAGACCGGTTTACTTGCCGGCGTTAATGGTCACTTCCTTGATCGCACCCAGTTCCAGATCCCACTTTTTCAGGATCGCGTTATAGCTGCCGTCATCCACCATGCTCTGCAGCGCGACTTTCACGGCTTCACTCAGCTCAGGCTTCTTCTTGCTCACACCCAGCCCGGTGAACTGCACGGAGATCGGCTGGCCGACCGTTTTGTACATGTCCTTTTCCTGGGTCTTGAGGTACGACAGGGTTTCGCTGCCCTGCATCGCCGCATCGATCCGGCTCTGACGCAGTTGGGCGCGGGCGTCGGCCGAGCCTTCGGTGCCAATCACGTTGATCGCAGGTTTGCCTGCGGCCTCACAGTGTTCCTTGCTCCACGCGGCGATTTCTGCCGGGAACGTGGTGCGGCGGCTGGTGCCGACTTTCTTGCCGCACAGGTCGATGATCTCGTTGGTCGCGGTGTTTTTCTGCAAGGTGTAGAACTGCGGGCCGCTGGTGAAGTAGTCGACGAAGGTCACGCTGGCCTGACGCTCGGCGGTGTCGGTCATGCCCGACAGGACCATGTCCACGCGGTCGGTGGTCAGGGCGTTGATCATTTGCTCGAAGCCGGTTTCCTGCCACTTGATCTTGATCCCGAGGCGCTCTGCCAGGGCGTTGCCCAGGTCGTAGTCCAGACCGGTGAGCTTGTTGGTGGCCGGGTCCTTGAAATCCATCGGCGGGTAGTTGGGCATGATCGCGACGACGATCTCGCCTTTCTCCTTGATGCTGGCCGGCAAGTCGGCGGCCACGGCGAAACCGCAAGACATGAGGGAGGTGAGTACTGCTGGGATAACGAAGTTCTTCATGGACGTTCTCTTATGAGTGTTGTGAAGGCCAAAGGGGCCTCAGGTTCGAACGGCAGAAATGAAGCTTTGGGTGCGCGGGTTTTGCGGACTTATTAGTATTTCTTCGGGGCTTCCAGCCTCCACGATCTGCCCGCCGTCCATGAACACCATGCGGTTGGAAACCTCACGGGCGAAGCCCAGTTCATGGGTGACGACGATCATGGTCATGCCGGTCTGCGCCAGGTCGCGCATCACCGACAGCACCTCACCGACCAGTTCCGGGTCGAGTGCCGAAGTGGGTTCATCGAACAGCATCAGCTTGGGTCGCATAGCCAGGGCGCGGGCAATCGCCACCCGTTGCTGCTGACCGCCCGACAGTTCAATCGGGTAGCTGTCGCGTTTGTCGGCCAGGCCGACCCGGGCCAGCAGTTCCAGGGCTTCTTCGTGCGCCTCCTTGGGCGAACGCTTGAGGACCTGACACGGGCCTTCGATGATGTTTTGCAGCACGGTCATGTGCGGAAACAGGTTGAAACGCTGGAACACCATGCCGGTGGCCAGGCGCTGGCGGGCGATCTGCGACTCGTTGAGTTCGTGCAGCTTGTGCCCGACGACGCGGTAGCCGACCAGTTCGCCGTCGACCCAGAGGCCGCCCTTGTCGATCTTTTCCAGCTGATTGACGCAGCGCAGCAGGGTGCTCTTGCCCGAGCCGGACGGGCCTATGATGCACAGCACTTCGCCTTGCTCGACCTCGATGTTGATGTCCTTGAGCGCGTGGTACTGGTCGTAATATTTGTTCAGGCTCACGGCCTTGACGATGCTTCTCATGACGGATTCCTCAAGAACGCTTGCCGGCGCCGCGAGCGAAACGACGCTCCAGACGGCTTTGACCAAAGGACAGGACGGTGACGGTGGCCAGGTACCAGATACCGGCGACGATCAGCAACTCCATGACTCGGGCGTTGGCGTAGTAGATGTTCTGGGCGTTGTAGAGCAGTTCCGAGTACTGGATGACGCTCGCCAGCGAGGTCATTTTCACCATGCCGATGAATTCGTTGCCGACCGGCGGAATGATGATCCGCATGGCCTGGGGCAAGATGATCCGGCGCAGCGCTTGCAGGCGCGGCATGCCGATCGACTTGGCCGCTTCGTACTGACCGGTGTCCACCGACAGCAGACCGGCACGCACCACTTCTGCGGTGTAGGCACCCTGGTTGATGCTCAAGCCGAGCAGGGCGGCCACGAAGGGCGTCATCAGGCTCACCGTGTCGAGTTGGAACAGGCCGGGAATGCCGATGGTGGGGAAGATCAGCGCCAGGTTGAACCACAACAGCAGTTGCAGAATCAGCGGCGTACCGCGAAACAGCCAGGTGTAGGTCAGCGCCACGTAGCGCAGGATCGGGTTGGCCGACATGCGCATGATCGCGGTGATGACCCCGAACACGATGCCCAGCGCCATGGCCAGCACAGCCATGATGATCGTGTTGAACAGGCCCCACATGATTGCTTCGGAGGTGAGGAACTGGCCGATGTACGACCATTCGATCTTGCCTTCGGCGAAGGCCCGCACCAGGCCGATGATGGCGATGACGATCACGGTGGCGAAGAAAATCCGCCCGTAATAGCGCCGTGGCACGTGCTGGTACTGGGTAATGTCGAACTGGTTTTCCGCCAGTTTACGCTCCGCCTGGAGTCGTTCTGCCTGAGTCTGGCTCATGGTGTTTCTCCGTACACTGTACTTTTCGATCACCCCCCTCCCGGTGGGAGGGGGACCCGGCTCAGAGGCGGAAGCCCTGGTAGTTTTCGGTCCACTGTTGCTGTGCGGCGAGGGCGGTTTTCAAGCGGCCGATCTGCTCGCGCACCTGTTGTGGCGCGGTGCCGCCCCAACCGCTGCGGGCAGCGATGGCGGCTTCCAGGGTCAGGCTGTCACGCACGTCTGCCGTGAGGCGCGGGTCGATCTCGGCCAGCAATGCCGGCGAGGCTTCCCACAATTCGAGGTCGTGTTTTTCGCAGGCTTGCACCAGCGCTCCGGTGATTTCGTGGGCTTCCTTGAACGGCACACCGCGCACCGCCAGCCAGTCGGCGACTTCGGTGGCGAGGGTGAAACCCAGCGGCGCCTGACGCCGCAGTTCCTCGACGTTGACGGTCATGGTCGCAACCATTCCGGCCATGGCCGGCAGCACCAGCAGCAGGGTGTCGACGCTGTCGAGCACGCCGTTCTTGTCTTCGCTCAGGTCGCGGTTGTACGACAGCGGCAGGGATTTGAGCGTCGAGAGCAGGCCGGTCAGGTTGCCGATCAGGCGGCCAGCCTTGCCCCGCGCCAGTTCGGCGATGTCGGGGTTTTTCTTCTGCGGCATGATCGAACTGCCGGTAGCGTAGGCGTCGTCGAGATCCACCCAGCGGAACTGGCGCGACGACCACAGGCAGAACTCTTCGGCCAGACGCGAGATGTTGATCCCGAGCATGCTGGCGATAAACAGGAACTCGGCGACGTGATCACGGCTGGCCACGGCGTCGATGGAGTTTTCGCAAACCCCGGCGTAGCCCATTTCCTTGGCCGATTGCTGCGGCTGGCGAGCGATGGCGGAACCGGCCATGGCCGCAGCACCGAGGGGCGACAGCGAAGTGCGAGCGTCCCAGTCCACCAGGCGCTGCACGTCGCGCAACATCGATTGCGCGTGGGCCAGCAGGTGATGGGCGAACACGATCGGTTGCGCCTGCTGCAAGTGGGTGAAGCCCGGGCAGATGCTTTCGACGTGCTGCTCGGCCTGATCCACCAGCGCCGTTTGCAGGGCCAGCACTTCCACAGCCAGGGTGCGCACGTGATCGCGCAGGAACAGGCGCAGGTCGTTGGCGGTCTGGTCGTTGCGCGAGCGGCCGGCGCGCAGCTTGCCACCCAGTGCGCCGAGGCGCTCGGTCAGCAGGCGCTCGATGAAGGTGTGAACGTCTTCGTCGTCCATCGTCGGGGCGATGCGCCCGGCAGCGAAATCGGCACCGATGCCGTCCAGGGCTTCGATCATCGTGCGGGTTTCCTGCTCATCGAGCAGGCCGGCACGTTGCAGTTCCCCGGCGTGGGCTTTGGAACCGGCCAGGTCGTACGGCGTCAGGCGGAAATAGCGCTCGGGGCAACGGGACAGGGCCGCCAGGGCTGCGGAAGGGCCGCTTTTGAAACGGGCACCCCAGAGACGGTCGGTGGTTTGAGACATTTGTTGTTTTCCTCGTCGGTAACGCGAACTGAAATCGGTGTGCTGGGCCCTGAAAATCGCGCTGACTATTTAGCGGACAGCAGCGGACAGAATCAGGCCAAAGCAGTTTTCAAGAGGGCAGTTGCAAAGAGACAAGAGCTGATCGAAGTGTCAGCTTTTAATGTTTTGCGATCAGTGAGTTGGCACTGATGTTCGGGATTTTTTGGCGGTTGCCAAGGCCTGTTTTCTGTGGTCATTATTATTAGTCGGCGATGTTTTTGTTGTTGGACACAGATTGTTGAACATTGCGCCAGAGGTAAATCAGCATTATGGAAACCCCACTTTCCAATTCCGGAAACCCGCCGCTGAAAACGGCTCACCGAGCGCCACTGGCCCTCAGCGGACTGGATTTCAAACTGCTCAAGGTGTTCAAGGCCGTGGTCGAGGCGGGAGGCTTCAGCGCCGCGCAAAACGAGCTGAACGTGGGCCTTGCGGCCATCAGCAAGCAGATCTCCGACCTGGAAATCCGCATCGGCATGCGCCTGTGTACCCGGGGGCGCGAGGGGTTTCACCTGACCGAGGAAGGGCGTCTGGTGTATCAGGCGTCGATTGATCTTTTCGCGTCGGTTGACAACTTTCGGGATCGGCTTAGTTCAGCGCAGAATGAACTTATCGGTGACCTTGGAGTGGGCGTTATTGATAATACGATCAGCGACCTTAATTCGCCGTTAGTTGCTGCGCTTAAAAAGATAAATGAAGAATCTCCGAAAGTAAGATTTCAACTTCAGGCCACCCAGCTGGATGAAGTGGAAAGAGGTGTGGTAGAAGGGCGCCTGGTAGCGGGAATAGTGCCGGTCTATCAAAAGCGCGAAGAGTTTGATTATTACCCGTTATATGAAGAACGTTCGGAGGTTTACTGCGCTGTGGGCCATCCGTTGTTCGACATGCCGGAAGCACAAATGAACAGCGACGTGCTGCAGGATTACGAGTGCATCAACCACCGCTACGCAATCCATCGCGACAAGCTCAACTTTGCCCGCTACGACAGCTTTTCCGCCTCGGCGACCCAGGTCGAAGCTGTGGCGCTGCTGATCAAGACTGGGCGCTTCGTAGGTTTCCTGCCCCAGCATTACGCAGCCACACTGGTGGCGGCGGGGCAGTTTCGTGCGGTGCTGCCGGAGCGAATCAACATCGCCACGCCGTTCAATCTGATCCTGCGTCACAACACCGTGCGCAGTCCGTTGGTGAAGGCATTCGCTCAGGCGTTGGGCGTTGATCTGAAGGCGCCGCTGTAATTCAGCCGAGCATCAATCGCATCGCGCAACGTCGCTCACCGGGCAAACCGTAGGCGATTTCGTCGTTGAGTACTTCGATCAAACGCGGTCCGGCGTCCACTTCGTTCAATGGGATAAAACCCATGCGTTGATAGAACGGCGCATTCCACGGCAGGTCGCGGAAAGTGGTCAGGGTGATTGCCTCAAGTTGCTGCCATCGCGCACGTTCAATCACGCCCAACAGCAACTTGCGACCGATGCCCCGGCCCTGAAAGTCTTGACTGACGGACAGTTCCTCGACGTGTAACTGGTTGTCGATTTCGACTGCCCTTAAAAAACCTGCAAGTTGTCCGACAGTAGTGTCTGCAACCCATACATGTCCCTGCTCGATGGCCTGTAAATGCTGCGCGGCGTCGGGTACATCGCTGTCGGCCAGCCAGGCCAGGTTCGGGTCGAGACGAAACAGTTCGGCGGCCGAACGTTCGATGGCGGGGAGGGCGGCCGCGTCAGCGGGCCGGGCGAGGCGAATAATGAATGTCATGCGGGAACTGCCGAAGGCTGTGATCCTGGGAAAATCCGCAAGATCGCAGCCTTCAACGAGGTCTACAAGGGTTTCAGGTACAACAGTACGTAATCATTCTTGTCGAAACGCCCGCTCAAGACCGGTTGCAGGCTGGCCAGCGGCGTACCTTGCAGCGATTGCAGGTCTTTGCTGTCCATGATCAGCCAGGCCGGGCCATCGAGCGCTTCCAGTTGCTGAACAGTTTCGGTGAACTGCGGTTGCAGGTCCTGTTCGACGTTGACCATGAACTTGATCGCCTTGGCGTCCTTGCCCATGCCGTGCAGCACCAGTGGCGCCGGGTTCTGTTGAATCTGAGCGAACGCAGCACGACTGAAAGAACGGGTGTCATAAAGCGCGCGTTCCACCGGCTCGAATACGGCGGCATAGACCGTCCACAACGCCAGTACCGCGCTCAGGGCCAGCACCTCGGCGCGCCCGCGTGGCTTCCACAGTCGTGACAACGCCAGCAGTTGCAGCAGGCCCAGCACGATCAGCACCGGCATGACACCGGTCAACAGCTCCGGGAACTTGCGTCGCGCAACCAGCAGGGCAACGATCAACAACAGTGGCGTCAGCAGCCACAGGGCCTGAATGATCCCGCGCAGCCAAGCGAATATCCGTCCGTGAGCCACCTGGAACGGATACGCGGCGATGATCGCTGCCATCGGCAACATCGGCAGCAGGTAACGCGCCTTCTTCGCCTGTGGAATCGACAGGCCGACCATGACGATCAACCCGGCTGCCGCGCAATATTGCACCAGCCGCAAGGCCGGCCCGCGCTGATGCGGTTTGCTCAGCCATGCCGCCGCCAGCACCAGCAGCGCCAGTGGATAGGCCAGCGCGTAGTTGCCCAGTGAACTGGTGAAGTAATACAGCGAACCGCTGACGCCCTCACTGCCATCCATGCGCCCCATGAACTGCATGCGGATCACGTCTTGCAGAAAGGCCTCTCCACCGCTGAGCTTGGCCAGCAACAACAGTAGACCGACGCAGGCGGCGAGCAGTATCGACGCCAGTGCACCGAACACCAACAGCCGTGTCCACTGACGGTTGAGCAGGTAGTAGCTGCAGAGCATGCCGGTCGGCACCACAAGGCCGATCGGCCCGCGAATACCGAAACCCAGTAACAACAGGGCAAAGATCAACGGCCAGCGTCGGCCGGAACCGAAATGGTCGTGGGCATAGCCCAGGTAGAACACCGACAGCGCCACGGCGGCCAGCATCAGGTCTTGCGACACCGCGCGGACTTCAGTGATGAAGGTGCTGGTGAGCATCAGCAGCGCAATGCTGATCAATGCCCATCGCTGCGAATGCACCGCCAGCAAGCGGTACATCAAAGTCACGATCACCCCGCCGGCGATGGCGCTGGGCAGCCACGCGGTCAGGGTATTGATCGCGCCGAAGGGCAGCGACAACAGCCAGATGAACAGCGTCGAAACGGCTGAGTAATCGGCGTACGGCTGGCCATACGTGGTCGGGAAAACCGTCGGCCCGTGTCTCAACATCTCCTGGGCAAACAGTACAAAGCGTGAATCAAAGCCAATGGGTGCCTGTCCGTAAACCCCGGCGACAAACAACAGCAGTGCCAGCAGCCCTGCGATCAGGGACTGCCGGCGGATGGCAGGCGACAACGTAATCAAGCGACGTCCGCGGAGTTAGGCCATTGTTGCAGCGGGATCGGCAGCTTGCGCGAATCCCCACGGCCGATCGGGAAGTACTTGAAGCCATTGCGCGCCAGACGTTCGGCGTCGTAAAGGTTACGGCCGTCGAAGATCACCGGATCCTTGAGGCGTTGCTGGATCAGGTCGAAATCCGGCGCCTTGAACTGCTGCCATTCGGTGCAGATGATCAGCGCGTCGGAACCGGACAGCACCGATTCAGGGGTGCCCATCAGCATCAGTTTTTCTTCGTTCGGGTACAGATGCTGGGTTTCCTGCATCGCTTCCGGGTCGAAGGCACGAACGCTGGCGCCGGCGGCGAACAGCGAATCAAGCAGAACGCGGCTTGGCGCATCGCGCATGTCGTCGGTGTTCGGCTTGAACGCCAGGCCCCACAGGGCGAAGGTCTTGCCGCGCAGATCACCTTTGTAGAACGCATTGATGCGGTCGAACAGTTTGTGCTTCTGGCGTTCGTTGATCGCTTCGACCGCTTGCAGCAGGTCGCTGGAGCAATGGGCCTGTTCGGCACTGTGGATCAGCGCGCGCATGTCTTTGGGGAAGCACGAGCCGCCGTAGCCGCAGCCCGGGTAGATGAAGTGGTAACCGATGCGCGTGTCGGCGCCGATGCCCTGGCGTACCGACTCGATGTCGGCGCCCAGGTGTTCGGCCAGTTCGGCGATCTGGTTGATGAAGCTGATCTTGGTCGCCAGCATGCAGTTGGCGGCGTACTTGGTCAGCTCGGCACTGCGCAGGTCCATGAACATGATGCGGTCATGGTTACGGTTGAACGGCGAGTACAGGTCGCGCATCACGTCGCGCACTTCATCGCCTTCACAGCCGATGACGATGCGGTCCGGACGACGGCAGTCGGAGACCGCCGAACCTTCCTTGAGAAATTCCGGGTTGGAGACGATATCGAACTGCAGCGTGCGACCGGTCTTGTCCAGCGCGGCCTGAATATGGGCGCGCAGGGTGTCGCCGGTGCCGACCGGTACGGTGGATTTTTCCACCAGGATCAGCGGTTGCTCGCGATGACGGGCAACGGCGTCGCCTACCGACAGCACGTATTTCAGGTCGGCCGAGCCATCCTCGCTGGACGGTGTGCCCACGGCAATGAACGCCACGCGACCGTGAAGTACGGCGGTCTTCTCATCGGAAGTGAAGTGCAGACGACCGGAATCCAGGCCTTCACGGACCAGGCTCGACAGGCCCGGTTCGAAGATGCTGACGTGACCCTGGCTGAGCAGCTCGACCTTCTTCTGATCGATATCCATGCACACGACATCATGGCCGACCTCGGCCAGAACCGCGGCTTGCACCAGGCCGACGTAACCGCTTCCAAATACTGTGATTTTCATGGAGCACTCCTCAAATCGGGCGCTTGTGCCGGACGAGTGTTGATAGTGATGACACCGAGCATGACCAGTGCCACGCCCAGTGATTTGGTGAAACTGAAGGATTCGTTGAACAGCGGCAGACTGGCCGCCAACAGGTACACCAGCGCATAGCTGATGCTCAGCAGCGAATAAGCACGGCCCAGCGGCAGGTCGCGCAGGGCGGCGAGCCAGCAGAGCATCGACAGTGCGTAGGCGAGAATGGCCGTGACGACCACCGCTAGCGCTGACAGATCGACGCTGCCGCCGCTCAGGGCTGACAACCATTGTTCAGGCTGCGGAAGGCGCGTCATGCTCCAGCGCATACCCAGTTGGGCGCCGCTGACCAGCAATACGCTGCCCAGGGCGAAGCCGATGCCGCGTCCCTGGCTCATGATTGTTGCCCCAGCAGTGCCACGCCGCCGATCACCAGTGCGACGCCGATCCAGTGCTGGCGATCGATCGGTTCGCGAAAGACGAAACGCGCGATCAAGGTGATCAGCACAAAGTTGAGGCTGAGCATCGGATAAGCGATGCCCACTTCAAGGCGTTGCAACACCAGCAGCCAGACCAGCAGGCCCGAACCGAGTGCGAACAGCGCCAGCCACAGCCACGGCGAGCGCAGTTTGTCGGCCCAGGACGAGTCGACACCACGCCAGCTCTCCACGGCGTACTTCTGTGCAACCTGGCCCAGACACGTCAGCAGACACGCCGTCAGCAACAGCAACCAGCTCATGACGGATCCTTGGGCAGGACGATGATCACCAGGTTGCCTTGCTCATAACGGGTGCCGTCCTTGGGCAGCAGGTCGACTTCATGCAGCTCGTCGTCGCCCTTGACCCGCATGACCACGCCGACCGAGCCGGTGCGGCGGGCATCGCGTACCCACTGCTGGACTTCATCGGTGGTGATCCGCTGTTCGGCGCCTTCGGGATAGCTCAGGCCATACTTCAGCTCGCCCACGGTGTTGTACAACGCCACCTTGGGTTGCTTCAGGCGCCAGGCCAGTGCCGAAGCGGCACCGAGATCGTTGCTCAGCAGGTGCGTGGTGCCGGACAGTTCGTCGAGGTGATGCAGGATGAACTGGTCCGGAGTCTTGTTGGCCACCACCGACTTCGGCAGTGCGGCCGGCAGCACGCCGATCAGCAGCAGACTGCCGAGCGCCGGAGCGGCCCAGCACTGCAGCGGTAGAAACGCTTGCGCAAGGTTGGCGATGATCCAGCCGATCAGGGCAATGAACACCAGCACCATGCTGTGCAGCTCATGGTCGTACACCGGTTTTTTCAGTTGCAGGTAAACCAGTGCGATCAGCGTGACGACACCCAGCACCAGGTTAAGCAAACCGTTGATGCTCAAGGCCCGGCCTTGTTCCAGACGCAAACGGTCGGCCAGGGCATGACCCAGCAACAGCGCCAGCGGCAGCAGACACGGCAGGATGTAGGTCGGCAGCTTGCCGTTGGCGGTGCTGAAAAACGCCAGCGGCATCACCAGCCACAGCAGCAGGAAGGCGATGCCCGGTTGGGTACGGGTCTGCCAGGCTTGCTTGAAGGCCGGCACCAGCATGCCGACCCACGGCAGGCTGAAGGCAACCAGCAATGGCAGGTAGAACCACCAAGGCGCGTCGTGTTGGGCATCGTCACCGGCAAAACGGCGGATGTGTTCGTGCCAGAAGAAGAACCGCCAGTAATCCGGTTCCTGACTGTGCACGGCCAGCACCCACGGCAGGCTGACGACGATCGCCACGGCAACCGCCACCGGGCCGTAGATCAGCAGCTCACGCCAGCGTTTCTGCCAGAGCATCCAGGGCAGGGCGACCAGCACCGGCAGCAGCCAGGCGAGAAACCCCTTGGTCATGAAGCCCATGCCGCAGGCTAGCCCCAGGACCGCCCAACTGATCACGCGTTGTCGGGTGCTGCGACTGTCGACAGCAAACCACAGGGCCACGAGGCTCAGGTTGACCCAGAAGGTGAATTGCGGATCGAGGTTGGCATAACCAGCCTGGCCGGCAACCACCGTGAAGCTCATGTAGAGGAGGGCGCAGATGAAGCTTTTGCGCGGCTCGTTCCACAGGCGACGGGCAACCAGGAAGCACAACAGCACACTCAATCCGGTGCTGAGGGCCGAGGCGAAACGCACACCGAACAGGTTCTGCCCGAACAATTCCTGACCGAGCGCGATCATCCAGTAACCGGCAATCGGTTTCTCGAAATAACGCAGGCCCATGAAATGCGGGGACACCCAGTTGCCGCTCAGCAGCATGTCCTGGCTGATCTGGGCGTAACGGGTTTCATCGGGAATCCACAGACCATGGGTGCCGAGCGGCAGCAGGTAGGCAAGCAGAAACAATCCGATCAGCAGCGGCAATGCCCAGCGTTTGCTCATGCCCCTTGCACTCCCAGCCAGCCTTCACGGCCTTCGAGGACGCCACGCTGCACACGGCCGACAGGCAATGTGTTGAGAAACTCGGGCAACAGATCGCCCAAAGGCTTGAACTCGATTTCTCGCTGGCGTGCATCGGCCAGCAAACGGCGAAACTCTTCGGCCATCAGAATCCCTTCTACTTCGGCATGAATGGTGTAGTTGTTGAGGTTGTCCGGGCGGAACCGGTCAAGAATGAAGGCGTTGAAGTCCTTCGCCGCCACGGTCGGGCCGACCACTTCGTCGAAGGTCGGCATGTCCACCGGAATCTGCGGCGCACCCACTGAACCATCGGCCAGCAGTGGTCGAAACAGCCGATTCCCGCGGCAGTCGCTGTTATAGCGAAAACCGAAGGTCTCTTTGGCTTCGACCACACGCTCGTCCGCGCGCCATCCGGCGGCGGCCGAACACTGGATTTTCTCGCCGATGATGTCGCTCAGGGTGTCGACGCCGCGACGGATCTGTTCGATCAGTTGCGCGTCGCTCCAGGTGCCGGCATTGGCCTGCCAGCCGTGGTGATCCCAGGCGTGCAGGCCGACTTCATGGCCGGCGTCCCGGGCCTGACGCATCAGGTGCCCGAGGTCGCGACCGATCGGTTTGCCCGGCCAGGCTGTCCCGGCCAGCAGGATGTCCCAGCCATACAGGCCGGCGGCGTTGGAACGCAGCATTTTCCAGAGGAATTGCGGGCGGATCAGGCGCCACAGATGTCGGCCCATGTTGTCCGGGCCGACACTGAAGAAAAACGTTGCCTTGACCTGCGCTTCGTCGAGGATTTCCAGCAACCGGGGCACCCCTTCACGGGTGCCTCGGTAGGTGTCGACATCGATACGAAGACCTGCCTGCATTAACGCTTGTCCGCGATTTCGAGCATGGCTTCACGCAGGAAGAAGTCCAGGGTGTTGCCGATGGTTTCGCGCATTTCCACGGTTGGCTCCCAGTTCAGCAGGCGCTTGGCGTTGGCGATGCTTGGCTTGCGGTGTTCCACGTCCTGGTAACCGGCACCGTAGAACGCCTTGCTTTCCACGTCGCGGAAACCGGCGAACGGAGGGAAGTTGCTGCGCAGCGGGTGAGCTTCGAACTGACGCAGCAGTTCTTCGCCCAGCTGACGGATGCTGGCTTCGTTTTCCGGGTTGCCGATGTTGATGATCTGGCCGTTGCAGACATCATTGTCGTTGTCGATGATGCGGGCCAGCGCCTCGACGCCGTCGGCGATGTCGGTGAAGCAGCGCTTCTGCTCGCCGCCGTCGAACAGACGGATCGGAGTGCCTTCCACCAGGTTCAGGATCAGTTGGGTGATGGCGCGGGAGCTGCCGATACGGGCCGAGTCCAGACGGTCCAGACGCGGGCCCATCCAGTTGAACGGACGGAACAGGGTGAAGTTCAGGCCTTTGGCGCCGTAAGCCCAGATCACGCGGTCCAGCAGTTGCTTGGAAACCGAGTAGATCCAGCGCTGCTTGTTGATCGGGCCGACGATCAGGTTGGAGCTGTCTTCGTCGAAGTTCTTGTCCTGGCACATGCCATAGACTTCGGAGGTCGACGGGAAGATCACGCGCTTGTTGTACTTGACGCAGTAGCGAACCAGTTTCAGGTTCTCTTCGAAGTCCAGTTCGAACACGCGCAGCGGGTTGCGGGTATATTCGATCGGTGTGGCGATCGCCACCAGCGGCAGGACCACGTCGCATTTCTTGATGTGGTACTCGATCCACTCGGAGTGAATGCTGATGTCGCCTTCGACGAAGTGGAAGCGTGGGTGGTCGCGCAGACGGTCGATGGCGTCGGAACCGATGTCCAGGCCATAGATCTCGTAGCGGTCGTCACGCAGCAGGCGCTCGGACAGGTGGTTACCGATGAAGCCGTTGACGCCCAGGATCAGCACGCGGGTGCGACGTGGCGCACGGCCGGATTCAGCACCGCGCAGCAGCGAACCGTCTACCAGACCCAGTTCATTGGCCAGTTGCGGGCCGCTCAGGTACAGGCCGTTGTCGTTGCGTTGACCGGCGTTGATCACCAGCGAATCTTCACCGCAGGCGATGCGCAGCGGATCGACGCTGATCACACGGCCAGGGGCCTGACCTTCGTTGCCCTTGACCACTTCGGCGCTCCAGACGATCAGCTTGTGCTCGCCTACGGCGCAGAAGGCGCCGGGGTACGGACGGGTCACGGCGCGAACCAGGTTGAACAGCTGCTCGGCCGGTTTGGCCCAGACCAGTTTGCCGTCCGCCGGCGTACGACGACCGAATACGGTGGCCTTGGATTCGTCTTGCGGGGTTTCGGTGATTTTGCCTTGCAGCATGTTCGGCAGGGTGTCGCGCAGCAGGTCGCTGGCGGCAGTGCGCAGTTTGGCGTGCAGGGTCAGACCGGTATCGCTGCGCTCGATGGCAACGCGTTGCTGGGCAACGATGGCGCCGGCATCGGCGCGCTTGACCATCCGGTGCAGGGTGACGCCGGTTTCGGTTTCGCCGTTGACCAGCACCCAGTTGGCCGGGGCGCGGCCACGGTAGCGTGGCAGCAGCGAGCCGTGCAGGTTGAACGCGCCTTTTTTGGCCAGTGCCAGCAGCGGCTCGCTCAGCAGGTTGCGGTAGTAGAACGAGAAAATGTACTCAGGGTCGAGTTTGGCGATGCGCTCGATCCACAGCGGGTGGTTGGCGTCTTCCGGGGCGTGGACCGGAATGCCTTTGCTGGCGCACAGCTGTGCAACCGAGGCGTAGAAGGCGTTTTCTTTCGGATCGTCGGCGTGAGTGAACACTGCTGCAATGTCGTAGCCGCTGTTAAGCAGGGCTTCAATGCCGGCGCAGCCAATATCGTGGTAAGCGAAGACAACAGTTTTTGCACTCATGAGAGAACCTGATCGGAAGTGGAATTGGAAGTAAGGCCGTCAACGGTGACCGCAGGTGCCGGGGAGGCCGGCTGGCTGCGCAACACCTTTTCAATGAAGAAGCGCGGGCGGGCGCGCACGTCGCTGTACATGCGTCCCAGGTATTCACCCAGCAGACCCATGCCGATGAACTGGCCACCGGTGAACACGAACAGCACCGCAAACAGTACGAATGTGCCGTCACCGGCCCAGACTGCACCGAACGCCAGGCGCAGGACGATCAGCGCAACGGCGAACAGTGCGCCCAGGCCTGCCATCGCGAAGCCGACGATGCTCAGCAGGCGCAGCGGCGTGGTGGTCATGCACGTGACCAGATCGAACATCAGGTTGATCAGGCGCATCGGGCTGTACTTCGAGTCGCCGTGTTCACGCTCGGCGTGGGCCACGACGATTTCGGTGGTGTGGCGAGCGAAGCTGTTGGCCAGGATCGGAATGAACGTGCTGCGTTCGCGGCAGGCGAGCATCGCGTCGATGATGGTGCGGCGATAGGCACGCAGCATGCATCCGTAGTCGCTCATGGCCACGCCGGTGGAGCGTTGCACCGCCAGGTTGATCAGCTTCGACGGATAGCGGCGCAACGCCGAATCCTGACGATGGCCACGCACGGTGCCGACCACGTCATAGCCTTTCTCCGCCTCGGCCACCAGGCGCGGAATTTCTTCCGGCGGGTTTTGCAGGTCGGCGTCGAGGGTGATCACCACGTCGCCCTTGCACTGTTCGAAACCGGCCATGATCGCGGCGTGCTGGCCATAGTTGCGGTTGAGGATGACGGCTACGAACGGACTGTTTTCACGCCCGGCGGCTTCCTCGAGCATGTTGGCCGACTCGTCGCGACTGCCGTCGTCGACCAGCACGATTTCGTAGTCATGTTTGAGCTGGGCGCAGGCTGCCTCTGTGCGCCGAAGCAGCTCAGGCAGACTGTCCTGTTCGTTGTAGACCGGGATGACGATCGACACGCATTTAATCGGGTAAGGTCTCACGAGCGTTTGTCCATAAGGGTGGCGATGGCACCGACAACACGATCCAGATCCTGGTCGGTCATGTCGGGGAACAGCGGAATTGAGCATAGCCGCGCCGAGTTCCATTCGGTGTTGGGCAGATACAGATCAGGGTCACGCTGGCGGTACCAGGTGTGCAGATGGGTGGCAATGAAGTGAATGCCGGTGCCGATACCTTGCTCCTGCAGGCCCTTCATGAAGGCCTCGCGATCCATCCCGCAGCGCTCGCTGTCGATGCGCAGGATGAACAGGTGCCAGGCGTGTTGCTGGGCGTATTGCTGTGGCACGGCCAGCGGCTGCACTGGCAAGCCTTCGAGCTTTTGCAGGTACTGACCGGCCAGCTCGGTGCGGCGGGCATTAATGGCGTCCAGGCGCTCCAGTTGCACCAGGGCAATGGCGGCGTTGATGTCGGCCAGGTTGTACTTGAAGCCCGGCTCCATGACCTGAGCTTGCGGCTTGCGGCCACCGGTCAGACGATCGTAGGCATCGACGCCCAGACCGTGGAACTTGAGCATGCGTACACGGCTGGCCAGGGCTTCGTCGTCGGTGACGAACATCGCGCCTTCGGCGCAGGTCATGTTCTTGATCGCGTGGAACGAGAAGATCGCCGTGCCGTGGGAACCGACATGGCGGCCCTTGTAGCGGGTACCGGCAGCGTGAGCGGCGTCTTCGATTACGGCGATGCCGTGCTTGTCGGCCAGGGCATACAGCGGATCGAGATCGAACGCGGCGCCGGCGTAATGCACGGGAATGATGGCTTTGGTGCGCGGCGTGATGGCCGCTTCGATGCGGGCCGCGTCGGTCATCAGGGTGTCGCGGTCGACATCGACGAACACCGGTGTGGCGCCCAGCAGGGAAATCATGTTGGCGGTGGAGACCCAGGTCTGCGACGGCGTGATGACTTCATCGCCGGGACCGATGCCCAGGGCCAGCAGGGTGATGTGCATGCCGCCGGTGGCGGAGGAGAGAGCAACGGCGTGCTTGCAACCCACGTACTGCGCGAACTGTTCTTCAAGTGCCTGGTTTTTCGGCCCGGTGGTTATCCAGCCCGAACGCAGTACCTGCTCGACGGCCGCAATTTCTTCATCGCCGATACTCGGGCGAGAGAAGGGGAGAAACGCCTGACTCATGGACACCTCATTGCGAAAAAAATGGACAGATCCATCTGTTCATCGGATCCAATCCCAGCGTAGCTACAAAAAACGGGTTTTGCATCAACGAGTTGCTTGGTAAGCATGACGTCGGGGTTTGGTTGACTTTTCAGGCGTTGCCCGGCAGGTTGGGCGGTACCGACTGAGGACCTATCTAGCTAAGGTTATTCCCGATTTTGTGAAAGGAATATGAAAAACCGGTCGGCGAATCGTTTATCTGAAATTCATACAGCCGCTGTTCAGACTTCCGCGGCTTTTGTTGGAAAAGTCCTACTAAAAGACTCTCCTTTATATCAAGTTCATTGCAGTTGTTAGTTGTTGTGCTGGACTGTTTTTACTCAAGGCCTTTCGTTTGAGCAGCTTATCCGTTACCCCTTCAGAATCCATCAGAAGTAATCCTTTGTCCTTGTATCTGGCGCGTTTGGCACCTTCCAGCCAACTCACCATGCGTTACGTTTTGCAGGATGCCGCCGACCGTCTCGGCTTTGAAGACATGAATGTCGAGGACATTCCGTGGCATGCCTTACAACCCGAAGATGTTGTGGCGTTAGTCGCAGCATTGCGTGCAGACAACTATGCCCCCAACACCTCTTCACTTTATGTAAATGCCATTCGCGGTGTGATGAACGAAGCCTGGCGCATGAGCCTGATCACTCAGGATCATCTTTTGAAAATGCGTTCGGTCAAGGGCATGGCCGGCACGCGACTGTCTCAGGGGCGCAATCTCAAGCGCACGCTGATTCATGAACTGATGGAAGTCTGCGCCGCCGATCCGCGCCCGCAGGGGTTGCGTGACGCGGCTGTGATTGCGTTGTTGTACGGCACCGGCATGCGTAAATCCGAGTCGGTGGATCTGGATTTGAACCAGGTGGACTTCACTGAACGCAGCCTGTGCGTCACCGCCAAGGGCAACAAGCAACTGATCAAGTACGCGCCGGCCTGGGCGTTTGCCAAGCTGAATGCCTGGCTGGAGTTTCGCCGTTCAGAACTCAAGGAAGGCGAAAGCGACGATTCGTTTCTGTTCAACCGCATTCGCCGTGGCAGCCACATCACCCGCGAGCGCATCACCAAACACGCGATCTATTACATCGCCCGCCAGCGCGGCACGCAGGTCGGGGTGAAGATCATGCCCCATGATTTCCGGCGCTCATTCATCACTCGGGTCATCGAAGAACACGATCTGTCGATTGCCCAGAAACTGGCGCATCACAGCAATATCCAGACGACCGCCAACTACGACGTGCGCGACGACAATGAACGGCGTCGCGCCGTGGATCGTTTCGATCTGTAGCTGAACGTCAGGATGCCTCGAAAACGTGGGCGGCCCCGAGTATCGACAGTTGCACCGCGCTGCCGGCCGGTGGCGCGTGCATTCCGGTACTGCGCACCAGTAGCGAACGGCCGGCTTCTTCATTGATGCTGGCGCGCAGTTCAACCGTCAGGGTGCAGGTATTGCCACCGAAGTCGCGTTCGGTGACGACAGCATTGCAGCCCCTTTGATCGGCAGGCGCATCGGACAGCTGAAGCTGTTCCGGGCGCAGCATGATCTGCGCCGGCCCGGAGAAACCGTTGCTGTTCACCGCGATCCGTCCAAGATCGCAATGGGCCCAGCCGGCCTCGATTCGCGCCGGCATGACCACCGCTTCGCCGAGAAAACGTGCGGTCTGCTCGTCGTCCGGATAACGGTAGAGGTCCATCGGATGCCCCGATTGCACGAGTCGTCCGTCACGCATGACCGCCAGTTGATCGGCAAACGACAGCGCTTCGCTTTGGTCGTGGGTGACCAGAATTGTGGTCACGCCGGCCTCTTCGAGCAGGCGGGCGACCATTTTGCGCATGGCGCCGCGCAGGCCGGTGTCGAGGGCGGAAAAGGGTTCATCCAGCAGCATCAGGCGTGGTTGTTGGGCCAGTGCCCGGGCGAGCGACACCCGTTGCTGCTGGCCGCCGGACAATTCATGAGGCCAGCGTGCGGCCATGCTGGCGTTCAGGGCCACGCTGTCCATCAACGCCTGAATGCGTTCAGTTCGAGCGCTGCCGGTTTCGCTCAGTCCGAAACCGATGTTGTCCGCCACGGTCATGTGTGGAAATAGCGCGCCATCCTGCGGAACATAGCCGATCTGCCGCTGGTAGGCGGGCACGGCGTGGGTGCTGTCGACCAGCGTCTGGCCGTTGAGCATCAGGCTGCCGGCGTCGGGAAACTCGAATCCGGCGATCATCCGCAGTAGCGTGGTCTTGCCGGAGCCAGACGGGCCGACGATCACGGTGCGACTGCCGGTCGGGACGGACAGGTTGATGGTGTCCAGCGCGGTTTGCGCGCCGAAGGATTTGCTGAGATTGATGATGTCGAGAGCGTTCATCGGCCGGCACTGCGCCTGGATTGGTGATAGAGGATGGCCGTGAGCGGCAGCGAAAGCACTACCATCAACAGCGCGTAAGGCGCTGCGGCGGCGTAGTCGATTTCGCTGGTCATGGCCCAGAAACCGGTGGCCAGGGTGCGCGTGCCGTTGGGCGCGAGCAACAGGGTTGCGGTCAATTCATTGGTGATCGCCAGGAACACCAACGCGGCACCTGCCGCTGCACCCGGCGCGGCCAGGCGCAGAGTGATCAGCCACAAGGCGCGCAGGGGTGAACGGCCGAGGCTTTGCGCGATATTTTCCAGTTCCACCGGCGCCTGGGCGAAACCGGCACGCAGGCTGACCAGCGCCCGCGGCAGGAACATCAAAAGGTACGCCAGCAGAACGGTGATGGTGGTCTGATAGATCGGACGGGCGAAGTGGATCGTTACGGTGACCAGCGCCAGTGCCACGACAATCCCCGGCAGCGAGCTGGTGATGTAGTTGCAGCCTTCCAGCACACGTTGCAGCTTGCCGGGGGCGCGAATCGACAGCCAGGCAATCGGAATCGCCGCCAGACTGGTCAACACTGCACCGGCCACGCCGAACGACAGGGTCTGAAGCAACGCTGGCAACAACTCTTCGCCTTGCCAGACTTCCGCGCCGCCGTCGATCAGCCATTTGCCCAGAGTCAGCATCGGGACTCCGAGGGCCAGCAGGCAGGTCAGAACTTGCAGGCACAGGCCCAGCGCGGCGGTGCCACGTTTGAGGCGCACGGTCCGCTGTTCGCGGGCGCTGCCGGAACCGACCCGGGCATAACGCGCGTGGCCACGAGCGGCGGATTCCACGGTCAGCATCGCCAGACAGCACAGCGCCAGAACACTGGCGAGCATGTTGGCTGCCGGGCCATTAAAGGTGGATTTGAACTGATCGAAAATGGCCGTGGTAAAGGTGTCGAAGCGGATCATCGCGTACAGGCCATATTCGGCCAGCAAGTGCAGGCCCACCAACAGCGCACCGCCACAGATCGCCAGGCGCAATTGCGGCAAGACCACCCGGAAGAACACGGCCCACGGTTTCAGTCCGAGGGATTCGGCCACGTCTTCAATCGCCGGGTCGAGGCGACGTAACGTCGCCGCAATCGGCAAATAAAGAAACGGAAAGTAAGCGATCACAGACACCAGCACACCGGCCGGCAGTCCATTGATCGACGGAACCAGACTGACCCATGCATAGCTGTGCACGAACGCAGGCACGGCCAGCGGTGCAACCGCCAGCACTGACCACAATCTCCGGCCGGGCAGGTCGGTGCGTTCGGTCAGCCAGGCGAGGGTTATGCCAAGCACAATGCAGATTGGCAGGGTGATCAATACCAGCAATACGGTGTTGATCAGCAGTTCGGCCACCCGAGGGCGGAAGATCAAGGCTTCGATGGTCGCCCAACCGGTGTACCACGACACGCCGATGACAAAGCCGATCGGCAGTAACGACAGCAGTGATACACCGATCGCTAGCACGACCACCCAAGGGCTCCCGCGCCCATTGAGGGCGCGGGGTCTGCGTGAAAGGTTGGCGGAGGGCGCCGCAGCGATCCCCGCCGGCAGAGTTTCTGGCATCAATTAAAGCAGTCCCGCCTGAGTCATCAGTTCAACGGCTTTCTTGCTGTCGAGCTTCGATGCGTCGACTTTTGGCGCGTCCAGATCCTTCAACGGCACCAGTTTCGGGTTGGAAGCCGAGTCCTTGCCCACGGCGTACTCAAAGGAGTTGCCGGTGCGCAGCACTTCCTGGCCTTGTTTGCCGGTGATGTACTGGAGGAATTTCTGTGCTTCTTCCTGGTGTTTGCTGGACTTCAGCACGCCACCACCGGAGATGCTCACGAACGCGCCCGGATCCTGATGCTTGAAGTAGTGCAGGGCGGTGTTCTTGCTGTTTTCGCCGGTCTTGGACTGATCGACGAAGTAGTAATAGTGATAGATCACGCCGCTGTCGATCTGCCCGGCATTGACCGCTTTGAGCACGGAGCTGTTGCCACGGTAGGCGGTGAAGTTGGCTTTCATGCCCTTGAGCCACTCAAGGGTGGCAGCTTCGCCTTTCTGTTCCAGTACGGCGGCGACGATGGCCTGGAAGTCCGCACCGGCAGGGGATGCGGCCCAGCGGCCTTTCCAGGCTGGGGAGGCGAGGTCCGTCAGGGATTTTGGCAGGTCTTTTTCCGCCAGTTTAGCCGGGTTGTAGACGAATACGGTGGAGCGAGCGGCGATGCCGACCCATTGGCCGTGCGCCGGACGATAGGCTGCGCCCACTTGTTCAAGGGTCGCCGGAGCGACTGGGGCGAACAGCTTGGCATTGTCCACCAGCACCATGGCCGGGGAGTTTTCCGTCAGGAACACGTCGGCCGGAGAGGAAGAACCTTCCTGCACGATCTGGTTGCCCATTTCAGTGTCGTCGCCGTTACGGATCGTGACCGGGATCCCGGTTTCTTCGGTGAAGCCGGCGACCCACGCCTTGGTCAGGGTTTCATGCTGGGCGTTGTAGACCACGATACCAACCGAGTCGGCGGCAAACACCTGGCCGGCAGCGAGCAGCGCCGTCGCCAGAGCAGCGTGCTTCAGAAAGGACGGAATGGATGAACTCATGACGGGGCAGCTCCTGTTTTTTAGACGTTATGGGCAACAGATCGCAGGGTTTTCAATGCGAATGATTTGCATATGTTGGCTGGCTGGCAATGTAGAGAGGCAAATGAGAAAAAAACGTCAAACAAACCGTTAATACATGTCATTGTCATTCAGGTTAGCAGTCACTTGGCGGGGACGCCGGGCGAACCCGGCGTTGTCTTTCAGGAGCCTTGGGGCAGGTAGGCGACGCTTTGATCCTCGCGGCCATGGAACACTTGTTCGCCGCGGGTCGGGGTGGTCGTGATGACTTGATGGTCTTGACCGAGCCTGGAGAGCGGCACGGGATCGCCGGTGCGGTACTGGGCGACGAAGATCGTACGCTTCGGATCCCAGTGCTTGCCGCTGGTGCGTTCCAGCCATTCGAACATCGCGGCAGCATCGCCGTCGCGAGGGAAATCACGGGTTTCCGGCACGTAGTAGAACGGTTCGCCGCCGGTCTGCAGGTACATCGGGACCTTGTTGTCCACCTCGACCATGACGAAGTGCCATTGACTCAACGGCGCGCGCTGGCTGGCTTGCAGGCGCACAGTCTCGCCGAAGCGGATCGCGCCGCCACCGCTGTTGGTCCAGGGATAGAGCACGCCGAGAATCCCCAGCAGCAAGACCGTGGTCACGGCAAAACCGATTTTCAGGCCGCGCCCGCCAAACGGACTCTCGGCATTGCGCGCAGCCATGCGCCGGGTGATCCACCAGGCCCCGAGCAGTTGCGCGAACGGCACCAGTGGCAGCACGTAGTAACTGCGTCGGCTGCCGCTGGCGGTGAAGAACAGCATCAACAACCCGAGGCCCTGGATCAGCCAGCGGGTGTCCGGTTCGATGTGTTTCCAGTTTCGCGCGGCAACCCACAAGGCGATGATCCAGCACGGCGCCCAGGGCAGGGTGTAGACCGGCAGGTACAACAAATAGGTGTAGATCGGGCCGATGTTGTCGAACGGCTGGAAAAACCGCACGACGTTTTCCCGCAACACCAGTCCCAGCCCGCTTTCCCCGTAGTTCGGCGCGCCGTAGAGGTGGGACAGCAGGAACGGCGTCATGTAGAACGCGCCGGCAATCACCAGCGCCGCGAGCAGGCGCAGATTCAGATGACGTTTCCAGCGGCTTTCATTCAGCAGGTGCGGCAGCAGCACCAGCCCGGGCAGGATGAAGCCGATCAGGCCTTTGAACAACGAGGTCAGGGACAGCAGAACGCAGAACACCAGATAGCGCGAAAACCGCGTGTCGTCCGGCCCGCGCCAGTACCACCAGACCGCTGCCAGCACGCCGCAGACCGTCAGGATGTCGGCCGTGGCGACCCGCGCCCAGAACACGAAATAGAAGGTGGTCGCCAGCATCCAGCCGGCGATCAGCCCCGTGCCTTTGCAAAACAACTGCTCGCCCAGCAGATACACCAGCCAGACACTGAGCCACGCGGACACCACCGAAGACAGGCGCAGCGACCAGTGATCCAGACTGCCGGTCAACCAGGCGGTCGCGGTGATCAGCCAGTACGACAAAAGCGGCTTGTCGTAGTAGGGATCACCCTTGAGGTACGGGTCGAAGTAATCGCCGCTTTGCATCATCTGCAACGCGATGTTGGCCCAGCGGGTTTCCGCGCCCCACAATTCGCGGCTGCCCAGCCCGAGCAGCAACATCAGGGCGCTGGCCGCCAGCAGGAGCAGCAGGGCGCCCCGGTCGTTATTGCGCAAGGTCATGGCTGGCGCTGCGGGAAGATGAAGATCTGCAGATTGCCGCGACGATAATGCTTGCCATCTACCGGCAGCAATTCGACTTCCTGCTCTTCCTGCGTACTGTTGACCCGCAAGACCACACCGACCGCGCCTTTCTTCCGCGCTTCGGTCATCCACTGGCCGACGCCGTCCATAGTGACTTTACGTGCTTCCATGGCCGGGTCTTCGAGGCCGTACTTCAGTTCACCGATGGTGTTGAACAGATCCACTTGCGGGCGCTTCAAGCGCCACGCCAGTGCCGAGGCTGCGCCGAGGTCGTTGCTCAGCAGCGAAGCGGTTTCACTCAATTCCTGTTGATGTTCGGCAATGAACTGGTCGGGCATCTTGCTGTTGACGATCTGCCCCGGCATGGCCGCCGGCAGCAACGCCACGAGCAGGCCGATACCCAGCGCCGGCATGGCCCACAGCGTCAGCGGACGCAGCACTTGCAAGGCGTTGGCGATGATCCAGCCCACCAGCACGATATAGGCCAGCGACAGGTTGAACATCTCTGTGTTTTCGTAGATCTCCTTGGTTGCCTGCAGATAAAGCAGCGCCACCAGCGCCGCAGTAGCGATGACGGTGTTGATCACGCCGTTCAGGCGCAGGACACGGCCACTGTTCTGATCCAGCCAGTTGACCACGGTCTGCCCCATCAACAGGGCGATTGGCAGCAGGCACGGCATGATGTAGGTCGGCAGCTTGCCGCTGCTCAGGCTGAAAAAGGCCAGTGGCAGCAGGAACCACAACGCAAGGTAGGCGGTTTTAGGATCACGCTTTTCACGCCAGGTGCGCAGGAGCGTCGAAGGCAGCAGCACAGCCCACGGCAGGGTGGAGGCAAACAGCAACGGCAGGTAGAACCACCATGGGCGAGCATGTTGCGCGGCATCGCCGGCGGCAAAACGACGGATGTGTTCGTGCCAAAAGAAGAACCGCCAGAAATCGGGTTCCCGGTAATGAACAGCCAACACCCACGGCAGGCTGATCAGCACACAAACCACCACGGCAACCAGTCCGTAACGCACCAGTTCGCCGAAACGGCGTTGCCAGATCATGTAGGGCAGGGCGATCAGCACCGGCAACAATAACGCCAGGAATCCTTTGGTCATCAGGCCCATGCCGCACGCGACACCGAGCAGCGCCCAGCCTCCCAGACGGGTGCGAGGGGTCTGGCTGTCGATGGCAAACCACACGGCGACCATGCTCAGGTTGACCCACAAGGTGAACTGCGGATCGAGGTTGGCGTAGCCGGCCTGGCCGGCAATCAGCCCAAAGCTCATATAAAGCAGGGCGCTGGCGACGCTGATGCGCGGGTTGTTCCACAGCCGGCGGGCTATCAGGTACGTCAGCCAGACGCTGACACCGGTACTCAGGGCTGAAGCGATACGCACGCCGAACAGGTTTTCACCGAAGATCGCCTGGCCGATCGCAATCATCCAGTAACCGGCGATCGGTTTTTCGAAATAGCGGATCCCCATGAAATGCGGCGCGACCCAGTTGCCGCTGAGCAGCATTTCCTGGCTGATCTGGCCGTAGCGGGTTTCATCGGGGATCCACAGACCGTGAGTCATCAACGGCAACAGGTAAAACACGACGAAAGCCAGAATCAGGCCGGGGATGGCCAAGCGTTCGAAAGTCGTGGTGGGGGAGGAATGACGGGCAGCGTGTCGCAGCGGGTTGTTTTCAGACGTCATGACAAAGCCTTGGTGCCAAACGAAGTTCTTGTGTCGATGGCCTGCCCGGCGTGTTCCTGAGCGGGCGGATCATCGTGTTGAATGAATGCAGGTGTGCGATCGGGGGACGGGCGTTTCCTGTATCCAGAGAGCTGCCGTACCTCCAAGCCTGAGTTCTCGCACTATAGCCAAGCTTAAAAAAAACCGTTGTCCAGTAAATCGGGGGCAGATACATCTTTCATTACAAATTAATGAACCCCGTCCCTGGTTAGTTAAAAAGTGCAAACTTGCCGGTCCGCCCCAACTAAAGCATTAATGACTATTGAGTTGTGACCATGCATCGGCATTCATGATACCCAACACTTTAAGTTGGCCCTTGTCATCGATGCGTGCAAACAGGGTACTGCCATATTCGGCGGCGACCGCGTGAGGAAAACCGGTCTGCTTTTCGAAATCACTGATGCATCCGCTGTGGGTGACCAGCACCAGATTTCGCTTGGCAACCTTGTGCGCCACCACGTCGTTGCGCAGAGAAGAACCGCAGGATTCGAGCCAGGTCTGGGGCGTGGCGTCCTGACCGAACATGGCGCGCGCGGTCTGCACGGTACGGGTCAACGGGCTGGTGAACACCTGCGCCTGCTTCATGCCCAGCCCCACGAAGCCTTTGCCTACAAGCGCTGCAGAGTCGTTGCCGGCCTGGGTGATGCCGTCGGCCGGGCCCAGGCAGAGGTTGACGGAGCGGTCGCAACGTTCGGCATGACGCACCAGCGCTACTACTTCACCAGCCTGCCAGGCCTGGGTCCAGTCAGCCCGGGCGGCCTTGCCGGCATGGCCCAGATCAACGGGCGAGCGGGTCACCCAGACGAAGCCGCTGACCAGCCCGATAGCGACCACTACACCGATGCCGGTCAACAGTTTTCCAAGTCGCAAAGTACGGCGTTGTTTAAATGTCGCTGTTAATTGCATCTGTCGCTCCACGGCATGCCCCTTGACGTCGCAGGCGAGTTGGGCCGGCGATTTAACCAACTTTTATAGTTATGTACTTGAATAATGGCTGAACATTACGTTCGTGCACGTCGGGGGGCGGTGAAGAACATGTGAAAATTTCGCGAGAGTCGATAAAGCACAACTAATCCAGTGTTTGATAACCAGACTCAAATACCCTTTTTTTTGGAGCCAGTCTTAACAAATGTTTATGTTTGCGGTGAAGCTGCGCAGGTTCGGTCAATATCGCGGTGCTCGCCTGTTTTTGACCGTGAAGTCTGAATTCAGCAGTGGAGTCCTCGACCCGAATGGATCTCAAGCAAAGCCTGACGAAACGGATCGTCATCGTGTTCGCTTTGATGAGCGCTCTCGTCGCCGGGGTGTTTGCGGTGGGCATCGTTGCCGCTGTGCATGTGGTCGAACACAAATTGGCCACCAGCACCCTGAGTGGCGGTCTGCATCGCTTGCTGGCGATGGATGACATCAATCGCTGGAGTCATCAGCCGGAAAAGAGTGAACTGTTTTTCTTTGAAGGCGGGCCCGGGCCCATGGCACTGATTCCGTCACTGGCTGCGCTGTCACCCGGCTTCCAGGAAATCATGTTCAACGGCGACGATTTTTTTGCGATGGTCGAGGTGGTCGGCGGGCGCAAATACGTGCTGCTGCGTGATCAGGAAAGCCTTGAGCAACGCGAGCGGTTGCTGTTCATCGTGGTCACGGTCGGTTTTCTCCTGAGCATCCTGCTGGCGATCATGCTTGGCCGATTGCTGGCTCGACGGGTAATGGCGCCGGTTATTCGACTGGCACGCCAGGTTCGCCACCGCGATCAACTGTTGGTGCTGGCGCCCCCGCTGCACCCGGATTATGCGGCGGATGAAGTGGGGGAGCTGGCGTTGTCGTTCGATCAGACGCTGGGTCGTTTGCGCGAAACCCTGAGCCGCGAAAAACTGTTCACCAGCGATGTCAGCCATGAACTGCGCACGCCGTTGATGGTGCTGGGCGGCGCCTGCGAATTGTTGCTCGCCAATCCGTCGCTGGATCCCCGTTCGACCGCACAGGTCAATCGCATCGCCCGGGCCAGCCATGAGATGCGCCAACTGGTGGATACCTTCTTGATGCTGGCTCGCGCAGAGGATGATGTCGGAAATGATATTTGCGTCACGCTCAAGGAAGTCGCTGATGCACAGTGCGAGATCTGGGGCCGGCTGATTCGTGAAAAGGGACTGGAGTTTTTCTACGAGGTGGAGCAGCCCTGTATGGAGCGTTTCAACCTGACGTTCCTGCAATCGGTGATGGGTAACCTGCTGCGCAATGCCTGGCATTACACCGATCAAGGGTTCGTCCGGCTGACCCTGACAGGCAACGGTTTTGTGGTGGAAGACAGCGGCATCGGCATTCCTGAGGAACAGCGTCAGGCGGTGTTCCAGCCGTTCGTGCGCGGCGATGAGGGCCGTGGTGAAGGCCTTGGCCTGGGGTTGTCGCTGGTGCAGCGGATCTGCAAGCGCCAGCACTGGCGGGTGCAATTGAGCAGCGGCCAGCCCAGCGGCAGCCGCTTCAGCGTGGAATTGAAACCGGCGACTCAGGATGGCGGGCAGCTGCGCGCATTGCCGGCGGCCTGATGGATCAGCGCCGCGAGACGTTTGACGTTGTTCTGCTGAGCGTTCACCAAATCGTCGATGCTCGATCCGGATGGCGTCTGCAGAATCGAGCGGCAGGTGAGCAGACCGCTATCGCCCGCATCCGCCGGACGCAGGCGCCATTTCACGTCCATCAATCCGTATTGCCCGGGAACCGAATCAAAACGCTGCACATCGATGCGCACCGATGTTTTGCGCGGGACTCCAGCGTTGCTCAACTGATCCACCAGTGCGCTGCGCAGCTCATCGCTGAGGCTGGCAGCCCACCACTGGGTTTCCAGAATCGCCAGGCCGCTGTTGCCCTGGCGGATGACGATTTGCGGGCGGTCGACCTGGGGCGGCACGCTGATGCTTTCAATCGCGATGTCCTGTCCGGATCGGCCAGGCATCGGCTGTGCCGGGGTCAAGGTGTGGAAGCTGATCGGGTCGCTGCGACAGGCACCCAGCAACAGGCATGCGGCGAGCACGGTGAACTTCAGCGGTAAGGCCATGGCAAAGCTCCTGTGCTCAATTGCGCGGCGGTCCCTTGAGATCGAGTGGCGCAGCGTTGTCGGGGCGACCGCGAATCAGCGATTCCGGATGGCGTCCGAGGTAATCCGACAGCTCACGCAGCGAACGCGACATGCGCCCGAGTTCGTCGAGCGTCTGGGTGAGCTTTTCTCGCTGCGGCGAATCTTCGGCCAACGTCGAATTTGCCGATTGCAGGGTCTTGCTCACGTCCGCCAAAGTGTTCTGAACAGCGGGCATAGTCTTGGCATTGAACTGGGTCAGGCTTTTGCGCAGTTCAA
The DNA here is from genome assembly GCF_002112395.1 of Pseudomonas sp. R38(2017). Classification (NCBI taxonomy): domain Bacteria; kingdom Pseudomonadati; phylum Pseudomonadota; class Gammaproteobacteria; order Pseudomonadales; family Pseudomonadaceae; genus Pseudomonas; species Pseudomonas sp. R38(2017). The sequence continues at coordinate 435,852 of NZ_NEHN01000002.1, read as the reverse complement.
CGAGATTGCCGTCGAGATTGCCGGCAATGCGTTCCAACGGCAGTTTGTTGAGCTTGTCGACCATGGCCTCGAGTTTTTCCTGCAACTGTTCGAGGCTGCCGGGAATGGTCGGAATGACGATCGGACGCGCCGTCGGATCAAACGCGACTTTCTCGGCTTTCGGGAAAAAATCCAGAGCGATATACAGCTGACCGGTCAGCAGATTGCCGCTGCGGGCCTGGGCCCGCAGACCGTTGTCGATGAAGGTGCCGATCAGACGCACGGCGGCGGCTTCGTCTTCCGGGTTGTGGTTGAGCACCTTGAGCATCTTCTCGTGGGCCCGTCCCAGACGTTGTGGGTAGATCACAATTCCGACGTTGACCGGGAAGCTGCGTTTCTTCTCGTCGTAGTCCAGGTTGATGCTCACCACACGGCCGATTTCCATGCCGAGGAATTCGACCGGCGCATCGACCTTGAGGCCGCGCATGGCCTGATCGAAACGCAGGCTCAGGTACTGCGGTTTGCCGGCGGGCGGGGCGAGGGCGGTCTGCTGGTCGTCGAACAGGTCGAAGGATTTTTCATCCGCTGCCGCCACATCGTTGGGGCTGTAATCCGGCGCGCGGAAGGCAATGCCCCCGACCAGCAGGGTCGAGAGCGATTCGGTCTTCACTGCAAAACCATTGGCGCCGACGTTCACGTCTATACCGCTGGCGTTCCAGAACCGGGTGTTCTCGGTGACGAAGGCATCGTTCGGCGCGTGGATGAACACTTCGATATTCACCCCTTTGCCATCGGGATCCAGTGCATAGGCCACGACCTGGCCGACCGGGATCTTGCGGTAGTAGACCGGGGAACCGATATCCAGCGAACCCAGGTCCGAGGCGTGCAGGTTGAAACGCCTGCCCGGTTCGCCGTAGGTAATGGGGGGCGGATTTTCCAGGCCTTTGAAGTACCTGGCGCGATCTTTCGATTGGCCGATATCGGCACCAATGTAGTCGCCAGAAAGCAGCGTATCGATACCCGACACGCCGCCGGCACCGATTCGCGGCCGGACTACCCAGAACTTCGAATCTTCGCGGGTAAAGGTTTCGGCCTGCTTGGCCAGCTTGATCGTGGCGTTGACGCTCTTCTGGTCGTCGCTCAGTTCGACATCCGAGACCTGGCCGACCACCACGTTGCGGTATTTGACTTCGGTCTTGTTGGCCGTCAGACCGCTGCCGGTCTTGAAGGTAACGACGATCGTCGGGCCTTCCTGCATCAGGTTGTGCACCACCAGCGAAATGCCCACCAGCACGGCAACAATCGGCACGATCCATACCAGCGAAATGTTGAAGCGCCGGGTCTTGATCGGTGCCTGGCCGGGTGCTCGCGGTTGATCGGCGGCTGACAACTCCATCCATGACCTCCAGAGTGTGTTGGGCACTGAGCGTCAGGAACGCAAAAGCACTTCATCAATATAGAAGTGCTTTGCGATAGAGCAAATGTGCAGGTCGCTTCAACCCGCGAGATTCAGCCGAGTATTTCCCGCAGGCGATACCAGAACATGCCCAGTGCCAACAGCGGTGAGCGCAACGCCGGGCCCCCGGGGAAGGTCATGTGCGGCACGCCGCTGAACACGTCCATGCCCTGGCTGTGGCCTGCGTGAATCGCTTCGCCCAGCAATTTGGCGCACCAGTGCGTGACGTTCAGGCCATGGCCGGAATAGCCCTGGGCGTAGAACACGTTCGGGTGCTGCTTGAGCCGTCCGACCTGCGGGAAGCGGTTGGCGGTGATGCCGATCTTGCCGCCCCATTGGTAGTCGATGCGCATATCCGCCAGTTGCGGGAAGACTTTGAGCATCTTCGGTCGCATGTAGGCAGCGATGTCCGCCGGGTCTCGGCCGGAATAGTGGCAGGCGCCGCCGAACAGCAAGCGTCGGTCTGCCGAGAGCCGGTAATAGTCGAGGCCGACTTTCTGGTCGCAGAGCGCGAGGTTTTGCGGGATCAGTTCGGCGGCGCGCTCTTTGGACAAGGGCTCGGTGGCGATGATGTAGCTGCCGGCAGGCAGGACTTTACCGCTTAGCTGTTGCTCGAGTTCATCGAGGTGCGCGTTGCAACCGAGTACCAGACTGCCGGCCCGCACAGTACCAGAAGCACAGCGCACCTGAACCGTGGCGCCGTGGATGATTTCCAGCACCGGGCTCTGTTCGAAGATCCGCACCCCGAGCGACGCTGCCAGACGTGCTTCGCCCTGCACCAGATCGAGCGGGTGCAGGTGGCCCGAGCCCATGTCGATCAGGCCTCCTTTATAGACACCCGAATTGACGACTTGCCGACGCATGTCTTCAGGGCCGACCAGTCGTGTTTCATGGGCATAACCCGAGGCCGCGAGACTCGCCTGTTCAGCCTTGAATGCCTCGAACTGCGCCGGGGTGTTGGCCAGTTCGCAGAAGCCCCAGCGCAGGTCGCACTCGATGGCGTTGTCTTCGATGCGCCGGCGCACCAGTTCCACTGAGTCGACGCCGGCCTGTTGCAGATAGCGCACGCCTTCGGCGCCGACATGACGGGCGAAGCCCTCGACTTCATGGCCGATGCCACGGATCAACTGGCCGCCGTTGCGCCCGCTGGCGCCCCAGCCGATGCGCCGGCCTTCGAGCAGCACCACCGAGAGGCCGCGCTGGGCCAGCTCGATGGCGGTGTTGACGCCGGTGAAGCCGCCGCCGATCACGCAGACGTCGGCGATCAGGCCGCCTTCAAGCGTTGGGTAGGTTGTGCTCGCCCGAGCCGATGCGGCGTAGTAGGAGCGGGCGTGTTCCTGGGTGTACTGATTCATTTGTTCGACTTCACTTTGCTCCAGGAACGGGTCATCAGACGCATGATCGACTGGGGCGGGGTGGTGGAAATGTAGAGTTTGTCGAGCACTTCCTGAGGTGGATACACCTCTGGATTGCTGACCAGTGCCACGTCCATGTATTGCTTGGCCGGCGGGTTCGGGTTGGCATAGCCGACCGAGGCGCTGACCTTGGCGATCACTTGCGGATCGAGCAGGTAATTGATGAAGGCGTGGGCCTCTTTGGTGTTGCTGGCATCGGCGGGAATCGCCAGCAGGTCGAACCACAGGTTCGCGCCTTCCTTGGGAATGGCATAAGCGATGTTCACGCCGTTCTTCGCTTCCTTGGCGCGGTTGGCGGCCTGGAATACGTCGCCGGAGTAACCGAAGGCTACGCAGATGTCGCCGTTGGCCAGGTCCGACACGTATTTCGACGAGTGGAAGTAGGTGATGTACGGACGGATGCTCAGCAGTTTGGCTTCGGCTTTCTTGAAGTCTTCCGGGTTCTCGCTGCGCGGGTCCATGCCCATGTAGTTGAGGATCGCCGGGAACACCTCGTCGGCCGAGTCCATCATCGACACGCCGCACTGGGTGAGCTTCTTCAGGTTCTCCGGTTCGAACAGCACGGCCCAGGAATCGATGTGGTCGACGCCCAGCACCTGCTTGACCTTATCGACGTTGTAGCCGATGCCGTTGGTGCCCCACAGGTACGGCACCGAGTGCTCGTTGCCCGGATCGTTTTTCTCGAGCAGGGCCAGCAGTTTCGGATCGAGGTTCTTCCAGTTCGGCAGTTGTGAGCGGTCCAGTTTGAGGAACGCCCCGGCCTTCACCTGACGGGCCAGGAAGTGATTGGACGGAACAACCACGTCGTAACCGGTGCGACCGGCGAGGAGTTTGCCTTCGAGGGTTTCATTGGAGTCGAAAACGTCGTAGATCACCTTGATGCCACTGCCGGCCTGAAAGTCGGCGAGGGTGGTTTCGCCGATGTAATCGGTCCAGTTATAGACGCTGACCTGGGGTTGGGCTTGCGCACCGGCGCTGCAGGCCAGGGCCAGGGCGGCGGGGATCAGGGATTTCAACAGACGCATATCGACACCTCTTCGAGTTGGATTTTTTTATGCTCGTAAAGTCGGTAGGGATCGCTCCCGGACAGTGTCCGGGAGCGATCAGGTCGCAGGCTTAAACGCTCAACAACAGGAACTCACGCTCCCAGGAGCTGATCACGCGCTTGAAGTTTTCATGCTCGGCGCGTTTCACCGCCACGTAGCCGCGCACGAATTTGCTGCCCAGATACTCGGCGACGGTGTCGCACTCTTCCATCTGGGTCAGCGCTTCTTCGATGGTGATCGGCAGGCGTAGATTGCGGCGCTCATAGGCGCGGCCTTCGACGGCGGCACTTGGCTCGATGCCTTCGACCATGCCGATGTAACCGCACAGCAGGCTCGCAGCAATCGCCAGATACGGGTTGGCGTCGGCGCCGGGCAGGCGGTTTTCCACGCGCATTGCTTCAGGGCCGGACGTTGGAACTCGCAGGCCGACGGTGCGGTTTTCTTCGCCCCATTCGACGTTGACCGGCGCCGAGGTGTCGGGCAGGAAGCGGCGGAACGAGTTCACGTTCGGCGCGAACATCGGCAGCACTTTCGGGATGAATTTCTGCAGACCGCCGATGTGATGGCGGAACAGGTCGCTCATGGTGCCGTCGGCATTGGCGAAAATCGGCTTGCCGGTGGCGATCTCCACCACGCTCTGATGCAAGTGCATGGCGCTACCGGGCTCGTCGCCAATCGGCTTGGCCATGAACGTCGCGGTGACGTCGTGCTTGAGTGCGGCTTCACGCAGGGTGCGCTTGAACACGGTGATCTGGTCGGCCAGATCCAGCGCGTCGCCGTGACGGAAGTTGATTTCCATCTGCGCCGGGCCGTCTTCGTGGATCAGCGTGTCGAGGTCCAGGCCTTGCAGCTCGCACCAGTCGTAGACGTCTTCGAACAGCGGATCGAATTCGTTGGCGGCATCGATGGAGAACGACTGACGACCGCTTTCAGCGCGACCGGAACGACCCAGTGGTGCCTTCAACGGCAAGTCCGGGTCTTCGCAACGCTGGGTCAGGTAAAACTCCATTTCCGGCGCAACGATCGGCTTCCAGCCCTTGTCGGTGTACAGCTGCAAGACTTTTTTCAGCACGTTGCGCGGCGACAGTTCGATCGGGTTGCCGAACTTGTCGAAGGTGTCGTGGATCACGATGGCGGTCGGCTCGATGGCCCATGGCACCACGTACACCGCGTCGCTCACCGGTTTGCAGACCATGTCGATGTCGGCCGGGTCGAGCAGGTCGTAGTAGATGTCGTCGTCGACAAAATCCCCGGTTACCGTTTGCAGCAACACACTTTCCGGCAGGCGCATGCCTCGCTCATGCAGGAACTTGTTGGTCGGTGCAATTTTGCCGCGGGCGATGCCGGTCAGGTCGCTGACCACGCATTCCACTTCGGTAATCTTGTGATCTTTCAGCCATGTGAACAGCTGATCGAAAGGGGCATTCATAAAGACCTCGTCGTTGGTTTTATTGACGCGGGGGAAGTGCGATTTCATCTTTCGCAGGCTTCCCCTGTGGCGCGTTGACGACTATCTTGGGCGGGCCTTGCCGTTCCATCTATCCACTTTCAGCAGCACCAAAGCGCACCAAAAGAGTGCGCAAGGTCTCCCATGACAACGTGTAATCCGCTACAGGTTCAAGCTTTCAACACCGCCGATGTCGCCGAGCAGATCCGCGCGACACCGGGCTGGGTCCAGCATTACCAGCAGATGTCGCCGGGGCATTTCGCCGGGCAAATCCGCTATCTGGACCTGGAAGGCGTGGAGGTCTACGAAGAACAGATGAACACCCGTGTGGAGCAGAATTTCAGTGCACCGTCGGGGTCTCTGGCGTTCTGTTTCGATCGCAGTGACAACGCGCTCTATCTGCTGAACGAAGAGAGCCGCAACATCTGGATCACTCCGGAGAACTACCAGGAAATCGCCGTGGTGTTCGGCCCCGAGTTCGTCCGCCGCAACGGCCTGGACGTGGCCCGGCTGGAAGGTTTGTTCATGGCGCCGCTCAATGGCGCGCAGAATGCGCTGTTCAGCCGCTGGTTAAGCTCGACTCTCACGAAGTTGTCGCAAACCCTTGATCAGCCAAGCAAAGAAGCATTGACCCAGCAGTTGCTGGAGGACTGCCTGTTCATCCTCGATAACGCCAGGGTGTGTCTGGACAGTGGTGGTTTGCAGCGTCGCGCCGAAGAGCGGCAAACCATGAAGCGCGTGGGGGAATGGGCGGCGGACTCGCCGGAAGAAACCCTCAATCTGCTGGAGCTGGCCCAGGTGGCCGGGGTGTCGTTGCGACAGTTGCAGCAGACCTTCAAGGCCTATACGGGGATGTCACCGACTCAATGGTTGCGTTTGCGCCGGCTCAACAGTGCCCGCCGGGAACTGCTCAAGGGAGCATCCTCGGGCACCACGGTGGCTGAAGTCGCGATGAACTGGTCGTTTTGGCATCTGGGGCGGTTTTCCAGCAGTTACCGGGCTTTGTTCAATGAGCTGCCAAGTGAGACATTGAAGCGATCAAGCCGCTAACGGAGGAGATAAAACCTTTCAAGCGCCGTTCCTGAGTAACTGGCCGAACGCCTCCAACTCACTTTTCTCTACATCCGAAACCAGCACGAAACGCATGTGAGCGGCCTGCCATGAAACCACATTGAAACCGCGAATCGACTGGCTCTGCGTCGGCTTGTCGGCTTCCGTAGTCGGCAGGATAAACACATTGATGATGTGTTTGGCCCGGCCGTAACTCAGGGCCGCGGTGGTCTGGTGCTGCAAGTAATCCAGCCGGCCGCCGAGCAGTGGAAAGCCCTGCGCCGAGTAGTCGACGACGGGCGGCGAGAAGTCGAGTTTGCCGGTGAACCAGGGTTTTACGGTGTGCCGATCGGACGACACCACATCGTTCAGGTGCTGGCCCATCAACGAGCGCACATGGCTGGAGACGGCTTCGTCCATCAACGGTTGTTCGCTGCCCGGTGTTGCCACGTAAAGCACCATCGCCAGGGCCAGGGCCGCTGCGGAAAAAACCGGGGCGAACCATTTTCGCCAGCGTTCGATCGGGCCCGGTGATGCCGGAGCAACAGCGGCAAGCACGCTGGCAGTCAACGAAGCCGGCGCGGAGTAATAGGGCGCATGACGTTTCACGCTGACCTTCAGCAGCTTCGCCTCATCATGCAGCCGCGCACAGTCAGCGCATGTGGCCAGATGCGCAGCGACATCCGCCGCCATCGCCGGATCAAGTTCCTGATCCAGATAGCCATGCAGTTGTGTCTGGCAAACCGTGCATTGGAGTTCATTCATGATCGTGCAACTTCAGTAGTTCGAGCTTGAGCATGGCGCGAGCCCGGGCCAGTCTCGACATGACGGTGCCGATGGGAATATCGACCACCAGGGCGATGTCCTTGTAGGGCATGTCTTCGAGTTCCTTGAGCACAATGACCTCGCGAAACGCCGGTGGCAAGGCGCTCAATGCCTGCTGGAGCAACGCCGCGTTTTCCGTGTGAATGGCCAACAGTTCCGGGCTCTGGCCGTGACTCAGTGCGCCGTCGATATCACCCGTCTCGTCATCGATAGCGACCCAGTGGCGCCCGGCCGAGGCTTTGAGACAGGTGTAGCTTTCGTTGCGCACGATGGTCAGGAACCAGGCCTTGGCGTTGCCGTCGGCAAAACGCTGTAAAAACCGGAAGGCGCGCAAGGCGCTTTCCTGCACGACATCCCGTGCAGCGGCGTCGTTGCCCGTGATCCAGCGCGCGAGGTTGTAAGCCGCGTCCAGGTGCGGCGCAATCAGTTCCTCGAATCGATTCATAGTGGTTTCCGCACCGTCACACCCCTATAACCGTGATGCGTCGTGTTTTATTCCCTGAAAAGAATTTGTTTTGCGGCGTGGAATAAACGTTCGTCCCGCAAGGTTCTTCCTGGTGTCAGCTACATCACTGTAGTCCGCCAGCGAGGACCTACCGATGGACAATCAAACAAAACATCCACTGCGCACCGACGGTTTTCTGAGCAACCCGGACCGGCGAACGCTGCTCAAATGTTCGGCGTGGGCCGGGGCCGGGGTGCTCTGGGCCCTGAGCGGCGGCATTCCCAGAGCCTTTGCGATGGATGAAGCGGGCAACGTCAGCGATCCCAAGGCGTTGGCCAGCACCTTTCATTTCGTGCAGATCAGCGACTCGCACATCGGCTTCAACAAGGAAGCCAATCCGGAGCCGGTGAAAACCCTGCAGGTGGCGATCGACAAGGTCATTGCACTGCCGAAACGGCCGTCGCTGATCCTGCACACCGGCGACATCACCCACCTGTCCAAGGCCGAGGAATTCGACACAGCGGCGCAGGTACTCAAAGGCTTGCCGTCCACGGTGCATTACATCCCCGGCGAACACGACACCCTCGACGAGGGCGGCGGCAAGCTCTATCTCCAACGTTACGGCAAGGGCACCAAAGGCAACGGCTGGTACAGCTTCGATGACCACGGCGTGCATTTCATCGCGCTGGTCAATGTCTTCAACTTCCAGGCCGGACATGAAGCCACCTTGGGTGCGGATCAACTGGCCTGGCTGGCCGATGATCTGCGCGCGGTATCGACCAGCACGCCGATCGTGGTGTTCACCCACATTCCGCTGTGGACGATCTATCAGCCATGGGGCTGGGGCACCGAGGATGGCGATCAGGCGATTGCGATGCTGCGCAAGTACGGCTCGGTGACGGTGTTGAACGGGCATATCCATCAGGTGATCCAGAAGGTCGAAGGCAATATCACCTTCCACACCGCCCGTGGCACGGCCTACCCACAACCGGCACCCGGTGCGGCGCCGTCACCGGGCCCGATGACCGTAGCGGCGGACCAGTTGCGCAACTATCTGGGGATCACCGAGGTGCGGGCGACACAGGGCGAACATCCGTTGGCGCTGATCGATTCGACACTGGTCTAGGGGAGGGCGACCCAATGAAAGCACGACTGTTGGCAGTGCTGTGCCTGTTTTTGTCGATTCCGGTCTGGGCACAGGAAGTGAAGGTCGACATCAAGGAATTCATGTTCGGCCCCAAGGATCTGACCGTGGCTGTGGGCACCAAGGTGACGTGGGTCAATGATGATCAGATTCCGCACACGGTGGCTGAAACCCACAAGGTGTTCCGCTCGGGGGCGCTGGACACTAATGACAGTTTTTCCTGGGTGTTCAATACGCCGGGCGAGTTCGAGTATTTCTGCGTGCTGCATCCGCAGATGATCGGCAAGATTGTGGTGACTCAGTAAACAGGGGCGCGGCTTCAATGAGGCCGCGCCCTTTTTCTGTTTTCAGAGCTGTACCCGACGCAGCCTGCCGCTCAATGCAACCACCGTGTTATCCGGCGTGGGCAAGGGGCGCCCGGTTAACCCCATGCCTTCGCTCACCAGTACCGCATCCTGCACCAGACACAGGTTGGACGGGGTATCCAGGTCACGGGCGAGCACCGTTACTTCGCTGGTTTGCAGATTGCAGCTCAACAGTCGCCCGCTGAACCGGGTAAATCCGCCATGCAGGGGTTCGCCATTCCAGTCAGGCGGCAGGGGTTGTTGCAGACGGCTGCAGAGTTCCAGCACCAACACATTTCCTTGCGGACACAGCGCCAGCCCGGTGGGCAGTTGCAGGCCGCGAATCAGCACTTCGATCCGGCCGGTGTCGGGCCAGACCCGAATCACCTGACCGGCCTGATCATCAAAGTCGATGCCTTTGCGGGCCGGGTCGCCTTGCAGCTCCCCGGAGAACAGGCTGATCAACACAGCGTCTGTCGCTGGTTCATGCACCAGCGTGACGGGGACGGCTTCCTGGCCCATGTCCAGATCGGGCAACTGGACCAATACCTGTTCATCCTCGCCAGTGCTGAACTCCACCAACTGATTGGTATCGGGTTTGACCGCCAGCCAACTGCGGCGGGTCGGGTGATAACACAGCGCATTCAGGTTACCCCGGCTGTGAAACACCGGCTCCGGCGGGGTGTATTGCAGGTCCAGCAGTTTCGAGCCCGCGACATAATCGGTCTGGCTGACCAGACAGCGCCCGTCACCGCAGGCGATGTCCGACAGGCCCATGATTTCATCGCGTAGCATGCGGGCCTGCATGTTCATCGAGCGAAAACCCTGAACCACGGTTTCCCGGGCGAGCCAGGCGCCGGGGTGGAGCGGGTCGGGTTGCAGCCGGCTGATACGGCCGCTGAAGGGCTGATCCGGCAGACCTGAGCCAGCCTCGGCCAGCAGCAGGCTGCCATCGGCTTGCACGCAGGCGCCGCGTGGGTTCAGCAGGCCTTCGGCGATGATCGTGCTGGGGCGCAGCGTCTCGCGGGGGCGCGCAGGAATATGAACAGTCATAGGTGTCTCTCCATGGTCTGAGGGGCGCGATCACTGCGGCGGTTGCCACGGCTCGCCCGTGAGATAGGCCCGCAACAGTGCCCGCTGACAGGGCGACATTGACCTCACCACGGGCATGAACAGCGTGGTGCCTTTGTAGGCATCCGAGGTCCGCGCGAGGATCGGGTTCTTCGCGCCCATGATCGCGTCCGGCTGGTTCAGCGGGATGTAGCGAGACATGGCCGGGAAGGCCAGATAGTGAAAACGCAGGACGTTCGGGTACATCTGTTCCCACGTGATGGTGGTGCCTCTGGGGATGCCGAAGTCGGTCTGGGCGTATTTGCGGAAGTTGGTGAAATACGTGCCGCTGTCCTGACCGTTGACGGTGTAGGTCAGGGCGACGAACCCGGCGAGTGGCGCCGCTGCGGGTTTTACGTTGACGGAGAACGTGACGGACAACTGACCGGGGCTCAGCGTCAGGGCAGGAGGGAAATAAAGGAAGTCGCAGTAGCGCTGTTGCGTGTAATACGGCCCCGAGGGCGCGGCGGTTAGATCGATTTCGGTTGTGCTGGGCACCGCAGCCCCCATATACCGGACCTGCAGCGTAATCGACAGGCCCTGCGGGTAGTCCTCGGTATAGACGCTGCGTTGATCGGCATAGATCCGATAGACAGACTCTGTCGCCTGCAACTTAGTCCCGGCGACCGAGCCGGGGGCACTGATGGCCAGCGCCGAGGATCTGACCGCCGACTGTTGGGCTGTATTGAGTGGCAAATCGACAATGCCGCCATACACGTAGTAGTCGAGCAGGGGACTGCTGGTCGGATCGAATGTACCCAGGCTGGTGTTGCCGGCTGCCACGGTGACAGTGCCGTAATTGCCGTTAGGTCCGATAGGGCTGGTGATGTCATCCCGGACGGCCCTGAACGTCTGCTTCGGAATGATATTGACCATGTCGACGCTCAGCATTGCGGGGTTGCTCAGGTCTGCATAGCCGGTGCCGCCCGTACCCTGATTGACGATCTGACGGCCCGCCTGACAGTCCAGCGGCTCATTGGCGAACGCCGGCGCCAATGTACCGATGACCCGGCCAATGCTCGGGTTCGGGGTGTCTCTGCCGGCGGCATAATCGGCTTGCAGCTGGGACGTGGTCATCGTCGGGCACATTTCGAACATCACGAAGCGCAGGACGATACCGGTGGCGCCCGGTGCCTGGATGATCGATCGCAAACCGCTGCTGTTCTGGTTCCAGCTGACAATACTGCTCAGCGGGAAGGTCAGCTGGAAGGTGCCACTGATACGGCAAGAACCAGGTGCATCCAGCTCCTTCGGCGTCGGTTGCAGCACCCGCTTGCCGAGATCCTGGCTGCTGCAAACCGTATTGGCGTGAATCAGCAATTGGATGTTGCTACTGCTACCGATTTGCAGGCCACCGACAAATATCTGGGTGGTGGTGGTCGAGGTGGGGTCGAGGTCGACCATCATCGGGCCTGATACCGGCGCTTGCCCGGTGACCGGGTCCACGGAGCCCAGCAGATAGACCGGCTGGCCCACCATATCCCCGGTGGTACTGACGCTGCCCGGGCTGCCTTGAGAACTGATCAGCGCATTCTGCATGTCGACGACATGTTGCCCGTAATGATTCCAGCCACCGGCGGTGTAGTAGTCGCCCGTAGGCGCATTGATCATGCTGTTCAACTGATCGTCGGTATAAGACTGAGACCCCGATGCCAGGGTCGAAGTGGTCAGGTCAAAGATCGGCCAGTTGTCATCGCCGTCATAAGGAATGGTGGGTGAATTGTTCGGCAGGCTGACATCCGTGCGGATACCACCCCAGAAATTCAGTCGCGGGCCGTTGAGGATGCTCATGATTTATTTCCCGTCCTTGATGGTTTTGCCGAGCGGCGAATTGGCGAATTTGAACAGGTAGGAGTAATCGGACTTGTAGGGACTCTTGACCGGCGTCGCCATGGAATGGCAGTTCATGCAACTACTGTTGGGCTGGATGTAGCTTTCCATGGTCACGTTGGCCGAGAGTGCCGGTGTCGGCTGGCCCAGCGGGTTGCCGGGGTTGTCCGGCATCAGCGGGCGTTGGGTGGTGATGAGCTGGTAGTACTTCAACACGCTGTTTTGCAGCCCCGGGTCGGCCTGGTAACTGGCGTTGATCTGGTTGGTGATATCGGCAATCGGCGTGACCCGGTTCAGCGGGTTCGGGGTCTGGAACGTGGTGCCGGGTTTGGGCACGCAGACCTGGTGCGGGCCCTGAGTCTGCCAGTCGCACGGCGATTGGTTGAGGGATGCGTCGGGCGCGGCGGCGTTGAAGTAGGAATAGGCCGTGCCCGCGACCGGCTGATCGACCCATTGGCCGTTCACCAGTGCCTTGGGTGGAACGTTGTCGACCTGCTCGAACGTCGACCAGATCCACTGCGGATAACCGTTGGCCTTGGTGATGATGTGCAAGCCCACCAGCCCCAGAAATGCCTCGGTGACACCGTTCTTCTGGCCCTGTTCATTGAAGGTCGCCACCTGGGCGAGCATGGTCAGGTAACGGCTGGCGTTGTCATGGACGGTGAGTATGCGCCAGCTCGACTTGATCTCGATGACGCCCCACGGAAACGTGATGTTGTTGGCTTTGGAGACGACGTCGGCGTTATAGAAGTTATTGCCCACGATGTAGTTGTATGAAGTCTCGTTGGCCGAAATATCGTAATAGGTCGGGTTTTTCGCCTGATCGATCAGCCAGCCGCCGACCGCCTGATCGACGGCGTTGACCTGAGCGCTGTTTTTCAAAGAGGCGATGTTGATGATGTTGAAGCTTTTTGCGATCTGCGGGGAATTCCACGGCCCCGGATTGGCGGCGTTCGGCAAAAAGATTTCCCCCACGGTCTTGTAGGTCTGCCAGACGGTGTAGCCGGCCGCACCGGGCTGCTTGGTGCAGTCGGGATTGCCGCGCTGCCCGCTCTTTGCCGGCCAGCTCAGGGCGATGAACATCTGCCAGCTGTATTGATCGAACTGATCCTGACCGGCCGTGGCGGCCGGTGCGGTGCTCGGCGGCTGGCAGTTCAACTGGCTGGTCTGCATCGATGGCATGGCTTGTTCCCTGGCCAGCACCGGCAGGCTGGCCAGACCCAGCAACATCACGGAAAAACAGAGTGTGGTTTTCATGGCGATCCTTCGTCGTTGATCACGGTTTACGCTGCATGAGCTTGTTCCACTGCGCCTTCTGACCGTTGCTCTGCGATTCCGGTGGCTCGAACAACTGGCAGGGTGGCGGATTCGACGGGCACATGGCGGCGACCTGCGCCCAGGTCTTGGCCGGGTCCGGTTTGGCGATGTGAAAGTCGGTGTAGTTCTGGCTAACGATCGGCGCGTTGGCGACGCTGGTATCGCCCGAAAAGAAGAACGATTGCGGCGGCCGGTAGGGCGGTTGCCCCGACATTTTTTTGTAGAAGGCATAACCGAACAGAATCGGACCTTGTGGCGAATCGAGATCCAGGGCGTAAGCCTGCACGCTGCCGTTGAGGTTTTTGCTGCGCTCGGCGCTGTAGGGCAGGTGTTCGATGAAATCCTGCCGTGGCGGATGATTCATCGGGGAAAACATGCAGCAGGCCGGCATGTCTTTCGGGCGATCCTGCGGATAGGTGAGGAAGTACGCCTTGTTGCCCAGAGATACGAACGAGCAGGTGTAGTTGTTGTTCTTGATCGGGAAGATCGGCAGACAGTATTTCTCGTAGTGCTCCATCATCGCGCCGAAGCCGTCGCCGTCCGGTGGAATGTACGTCGTGTCGTAGTAGCTGGTTCCGCGAGAGACGGTGTAGTCCGCAGGCTTCAGGGTCGTTGGCGGGTTGCTGTAGGGCGGCGGGTTGTTTTCGTAGTTGTGCATCACCCGGTACATGGTCCAGTTACTGATCCAGAACGCCGGAAAGAACGGGTCGGAAGGCTCACCCGGATTGCGTTTGGCGATGCAGTTGCCGTTCTGTTCATTACACCCCAGCGTGTTGTGTACGCCATTGGTGAAGTAGACGGCGCCGCTGTCCTGGGCGAATGCAGACGGGCAAAACAACAGGATCAACAGCAACAGACGGTTCAAGAGGCTGACGTTCATGGGTCACTCCCTGGCAAGGCGCACTGCGGGCGCGAGGCCCGCAGTGGCTCATCTTTCCTGATGGATCAGAGGTCGTCGTAATCGCTCATCTTGAGTTGCATGGGCGGGAAGTTGCGCTTGACCAGTTTCTGCGCCCACAACTCCAGCACGGCGCGACGGCTTTGCGACAGGTCACGGGTGATAGGCATCGCGAGAGTGCTTTCTTCCTGGTACTCCTTGCTGATCAGCCGGATCAACTGATCGACAGCGCCTTCCACCCGCGTGCGGGAGTTGAGCGGCATGAACTTGTTCATGATCGGGTACAGGTAGTAGAAGGTCTTCAGGACCCGTGGGTAGATGAAGTCATCCCAGATCGCTTCGGGCGCATCCTTGTTCTTGTAGATGTCGTTCCAGTAGTTGACGAAGTCCTGTTGCAGCTGCATGTCCAGTGGCAGGACGCGTAGCGGGGCGAGGAAGTCGACTTGGGCGTCCGTGAGCGCGAAGCTGAAAGGGATGTCCGGGTCGCTGGTGCCTTCCTTGACGATCAAGCGCAGCGTAGGGAAACCCGGGGCCACCGCCTTGAAACTCACCTGGGCGATGCCGTCGGCGTTGGTGGTGGTGGCGACGTAGGAGTAATCCACCGTCTGATCGTTATCCAGCGTTCCGCTGACGTAGACGCCGGCGTCGAATTCTAGGCAAGGGGTTAGCGGGACCGTGATCGGTTTACTTGAGCCGTTCATGAATGACTGATAACTGACCTCAACGCCCACCGGTTTGTCTTTGGTTTCCAGATTGACCAGTCGACGACCGCTGCCGGTGGCCAGGTAGTTAGCTACAGGCGCCGTGCCCTTGAACTGTGGCAGGTTGGCGGTGTTTTTGTTGCGGTCTGCGTTGTCGTAGAACAGCGTGAAGTCGGGGTTATTCAGGAACGTCAGGTAGTAGTCGCTGGTGGTCACGTTGTAAGGGTTGCCGTATTCCACAACCCAGAGTGTGGTGTTGGCGGCCGGTTGACCATTTTTCTGCACCATGATGTTCAGCGTCTTGCGGTCGTTCACGTCGACAAAGGTGCCGCTTTCTACCACCTCGGCGGTCCAGACTTGCTGAGTGGCGGCTTTCACTGGGCCTGATGAAGTCTGTTGTTGCAGTTCCAGCGGGCCGGATTGCAAGGTGGTCGCTTGCGTGGCGCTGAGGGGGATATCCAGCAGGCCCGAGCGTTTGTCGAAGGCCGACTGTCGATACTGCTCGAAACCGATGTCGACCACCGGCACGAAATTCCCGTTCTGTGATACACCCAGCTTAAAGTCGCCGGCCTGGAACTTCTCGGCAGTCAGGATATCGGCGTTCTTGTCCAGCGGATAGAACGGAAACGTGTTGGCCAGATCCAGCGACACCGTGTTGTTGGTGATCTGCGCCGAGGTCACACCCAGATTGGTGCTTGTCGGCTGAGACACGCCGGGGCGAGTGACCATGATCTTCTGGTCGGTGACCAGACGCGGGCCGGCGGGCGCCGTGGGGTATTCGTGATCGAACCACAGACCCAGGGTCGCGACGGTACGGTTGTAAGCGGGGTTGAAGAAAATATCGGAAACGTTGTCCAGCCCCTTCTGATACATCGCCGTCAAACGGGCCTGCGCCGATTTGACGTTGTCGCGGGTGTCGACGTACGGGAAGTCGTTGAACACACCGTTCCTGTCGTAACAGGTGAGGTACGTGGCGAACCTGAACATCAGACCCTGAGCGTTTTGCGCCTCCATCTGTTGCTGAAGATTGCTCAGCAGGACGGAATCGCCAATGACCCATTCCAGATTGTCCCGGGGAAAGCAGGTCTGCCAGGTGGTGGTGACATACGCCAGACCACCGAAGTCGCCGGCCCAATTGAACGTCAGGAAGCGGTCGAGCATCCGGTATTGACGGTTCAGGGTCAGGCCACAGGTGGCATCACCCAGCTGCAACTTGTCGAAGTACAGCGCCGTGAAGGTGTTCTGCCACGGGCTGATATCGACGAAGCGCGCGGCCGTCGGGCTCTGACTGCCAAAAGGATTGCCGAGCAACTGGAAGTCCCTGCCGACCAGTGCATCCTGAGCAATGTAGGTGTTGGCCTGCAACTCGCCACCAATAATGGTCGAGCGGGTGCTCTGGTAACTCACCGTCCCGCAGGCGTTGTCGCCAAACAGGTCCCATTCGGCGGGTATGAACGGGAAGGTGTTAGGGCCTCCGTTGGTCGGAACCTGCTGCACATAGGGCGGCAGGTCATTCTGCTGCACGGGTGAAATGATCCAGGGCATCAGGGTGGTGGGAGCGTTCTCCTGGGTAATGTCGTAGTAGCGGGTGAACGGCCAGTTGATATCCATCTTCACCGCGTCATACAGCGGCAGCACGTCGTTGTTGTTGGCCGTCGGCGGGTTCCAGAACATATGGCCGTTGAGGTAGATCCGGGGGAAGTTCAATACGCTCATGTCGTGCTCCTTAGCGTTGCCACTGGGCGCGCTTCAGCGACCAGACAAAGTCCAGTTTTTTGTAGCCTTCGAAGTCGGAGGCCGGCAGCGGAGTGGTCGGGTAGACGATGCCGCCATCCTGTTTCATGGCGAAGTTGTAGTAGCCCTTGTCGTTCGAGTAGGCCGCAGTGCCGTGGCAGGCCAGACAGGACGAAGTGTTCTGGAACGCCGACTCCAGCTGCGAGTTGGCCAGCACCTGGGTGACGGGCTGGTACTCGACCCCGATCAGTTCGTACTTCGACAGTGTCGGGTTGCTCGTCTGGAAGCTGGCATTCACCGGTTTGGCGGCCGGGGTCGGCCCGGTGGTGTTGGTCATTGGCGTCGGTGTGGGGGCGTTGGTCACCGTGTATTTGCTGTTGTTGACGTTTTCGAAGGTGGTC
Organism: Pseudomonas sp. R38(2017); assembly: GCF_002112395.1. NCBI lineage: Bacteria > Pseudomonadati > Pseudomonadota > Gammaproteobacteria > Pseudomonadales > Pseudomonadaceae > Pseudomonas > Pseudomonas sp. R38(2017). Next base: position 418,710 of record NZ_NEHN01000002.1, on the reverse strand, counting down.
CAGACCCAGTTGGCGTCCAGTTTGTTGACCACGTGCAGCCCGCTCAACGCCGCATAGCCGACCTGGTAGGTGCCGTCATCCTGCTCGTAATAAGCCTGGCCAATGTAGTAACCGTCGTTGGCCAGGGTTTGCCGGTAGGTCGTGTCCGAACCGATCCACAGCCACGCGGCCTTCAACTCCCACGCAGTGGCCGGGAAGTTCAGGTTGTCCGGCAGCGCGGCCTGACCGTTCATGTTGTAGACCTGACGCGCCACGATGTAGTCGAAGGTGTCCTGTCCCATCAATAGTTGAAAGCGCACCGGGTTGCCTCGCTGAGAAGCAGGCACGGTGCCGCCCATGTGCAGCGCCAGACCATCGACCTGTTGCGTGGCATTGATATTGTGGAAGGTCCGGTTCAGGTCCATCCCCAACGTTCGGGCCTGTGTCAGCACCTCGGCTGGAGGCGGCACGGGACTGGCGTAGGCGCCGGGAGCAGCGCCATCCGGCAGGTAGACCTGGTCCGAAGGCTTCATGGTTTCCCACACCCGGTTACTGGCCTGGGTGGGGCTGAACTGGTTCAGACAGACAAACCAGTTCCAGGCCATGGTTTCGGGACTCTGCTCGAACGCCGCCCGGGTCTTGGCAATGTCGGTTCCAAACTTCAGGAATTGATTGCAATCGAAACTGTTGGTGTCCTGTGCCTGAGCCAAACCGGCCAGTGCACTGAGAACGGTTAAAGAAATGGCTCGCCGCATGGAAGCTCCTTGGCATTGGCCGAGTGGTGGTAGAGGTGCCCCAGAAAATGCTGAAGGAGCAGTTGTTTCACTGCCGTAGCCGCCAGGGTTTGTGGCAGCGGCAGATCGCAATTGGTGATGAGCAGCGGGCCGCTTTCCTCACGCTCGGGCAGGCGACCGTGACTGCCACGGACCAGTCCGGTGTCCAGTGGAATCAGGTCCATGTAGTAGCGAAAGCCGAGCTTCTTCTGCAGCAGGCGCCGCGCGACTCGCAGTTTCGGGAAGCGGATGGCCGGGTCGATGAACAGTTCCAGCGGGTCGTAGCCCGGCTTTCGGTGGATGTCCACGGTGCGGGCAAAGTCGGGCGCCTTGTGGTCGTCGAACCAGTAGTAGTAATCGAACCAGTAACCCGCGGCGGCCACGGCCACTAGTTCGCCGCTGCGCGGGTGATCCAGCGCAAAGGTCCGTTGTTCGGCCTTGTCCAGCACCTGCTCGATGCCGGGTTGGCGCTGCAACAGGGCTTTGACGCGGGGAATGTCCCGGGCGTTTTTCACGTAGACATGCGCGATCTGATGATCGGCCACGGCAAATGCCGCACTCGCGCCAGGGTCGAGCAGTTCCCAGGTCAGTGATTGGCGTACTTCCAGCAAACCTTCCGAGCGCAGCACGCGGTTGATGGACACCGATTGATTGACCGCTTCGATGCCGTACTCGGACAGCAGCATCACCGCTGCGCCTTGCGCCTCGGCGAAGGCCAGCAGCCGGCCGACTTCCTGGTCGATGGCCTGCACCTCATCGGCAATCGACGGATGATCTGGCCCCACCCGCTGCAGGCTGTAGTCGAGGTGCGGCAGGTAGATCAATTGCAGGTCGGGCCGGTCGAGCTGGAATTCGGCAATGGCGCAATCGACGATCCAGCGGCTCGACACAATACCCGCCGCCGGCCCCCAAAAGCCCGGAAAGGGAAACTCGCCGATCTGCCGTTCGATGGTTTCGTGCAACGAAGCCGGTGACGAATACAAGCCGAACAACTTGCGGCCATCAGCCGGGTAGTGAGGACGCGGGGTGATGGCGGCATCCACGTCGGCGTACATGTTGTACCACCAGAACAACTGGCTGCAGCGAAACCCGGGGATCTCGCGCTTGAGCGTTTCCCAGACCTTTTCACCCTGGATCAACGCATTGGGCTGCAACCAGAAGCGCACTTCGGCCTGATCGCGAAAGTACCAGCCGTTGCCGACGATGCCGTGTTCCGACGGCGGCCGTCCGGTGAGAATCGAGGCCTGCACCGACGACGTGACCGCCGGGAACACCGGTTGCAGGCAGGCCATTTTGGCGGTTTTGAGCAGGGCATTGATGTTCGGGGTCGCGTCACCCAGCAACGATGGCGTCAGCCCGACCACGTTGATCAGCAGCAGCGGTTGGCGTGGTTGTTCAGAGGGCATCGGCGTACGCCTCCTGCGCTAGTGGCTGCAGCAGTTGCCGTTGGCGCAACTGCTCCTCGACCCATTTCAGTTCCGCCGCGATACCCTGCAGTTGGGCGTGTTCATTGGTCGGACGCAGTTGGGCGGGGAGGACGCCCCAGCTGTAGGTTTCCACTTCCAGCACGGGGCGAAACTCCCGATGGTCGGCGAGATAGTCAAAGGTCTGCGCCAGAGCGATCTGACTGCCACTCAGCTCGGGCAACACCAACTGTTCGCTGAACAGCGGGATATGGAAATGAATACGCAACTCGGCATAGCGATCCGGGTGCTGTGCGCATTCGTCGAGGGCGGCGGGCAGATCGGCCCAGGCCACCATGCGGTCCTGCGCGTCCAGCGCCTTCACCTGATGCAGATAGGTGGTTTCGCAGAAGTCGCGCAAGGTCTCGAGGACCTGTTCGCGACGGCTGTCTTCCGCGCAGGGCAAACGACAGACCAAGGCATTGGAAAGCTGGATCTTGCCGATCGGCACCCGTGCCTGACGCAGCCTCACCAGCGAGCGATAACAATCTTCGAACATCACGGCCTGGTGGCAGACGTCAAAACACAGCGCCAGATACTCATGATGCGGATCCGTGGTTTGCCAGCGGCGGAAAAAGGCGATGGCCTGATCGGTGTTTTCCAGCACGCAGTCCGGTTCCATCTCCAGACAGAACACGATTTTCTTGCCGGTCTCCCGATGCAGCCTCGCCAGTGACGTCGTGAGTTCGCGCAGTTGAAACTCGGCACGCAGCTGCAGCGTCGGGCTCCAGGTGGCGGCGTACCCCAGCGGCACGGTGGAAATCACCCCTTGATGACAGTCCGCCGGCAACGCCTGCGCGAGGATCTGCGCCAGTTCGAGGCTGTACGCCAGGCGCTTCGGCTCGGCCCAACTGGGCAGGTACACGGCGGCTTTTACCGCACCCTCATGAAACTGCCCGTAGGGGAAACCGTTGAGCGAGGTCAGTCGCAGCCCACTGCGTTGAAGCAGTCCGAGAAATTCCGTCCGCGCGGTTTTCTGCTGTAACCCAGTGGCGGCGAGGGCGCTGATCCACAGTCCACTGTCCTGTTCTTTCAGCCCGCGTTGCGTGCGCACGCCCTGAAAGTGCTGTTCGATGGAGGCCTTCAGCCTGGCCAGGTCATGGGTCGGGTGCACGTTGCTGCAATACCCGACCTGCGCGGCAGCCCAACCCATGCCGGCACTCATTTGATCACCGGCTCCTGCCCGCGCAGGGCAGAGTTGTCCTGCCATTGCCGGCGCTGATCGATGGGCAGCGGCGTGCTGATCAGGGTTTTGTCGAGTTGGCCACTCTGAGCGAAAAAATCCACCGGATTGTGGAACAGCACTTGTTCGACCTGAGCCTCGCTGAAACCCTCCGCCAACATTGCCTGACCGGTTTTCGGCACCTTGAGCGGATCGCTGATGCCCCAGTCGGCGGCGCTGTTGACCACCATTTTCTCGGTGCCGTACTGCTGGAGCAGGGCGACCATGCGCTGTTCCGACATCTTGGTGTTGGGGTAGATCGAGTGACCGCGCCAGCAGTCGCTGTCCAGCACCAGCGGCAGCGTCAGTTCGTTGAGGTGATCGATGATCACCAGATTCTCATTGATCCCCACCTCGCGAATCACCGCCAGCGTGCGCTTGGTGCCGCCGATCTTGTCGCGGTGCGGCGTGTGCACCAGCACCGGCAGATTGAATTGTCTGGCCAGCTCCAGTTGCGCGGCGAGAAAGCGGTCTTCCTCGGGCGTAATGTCGTCGTAGCCGATTTCACCGACCGCTACCACGCCGTCTTTCACCAGATAGCGCGGCAGAATCTCCAGCACTTCATTGGCCACCGACAGGTCATTGGCCTCCTTGGGGTTGAGGCCGATGGTGCAGAAGTGATGGATGCCGAACATGCTTGCGCGAAAGCGCTCCCAGCCCAGCAGGGTGTCGAAGTAATCGATGAAGCTGCCAACGCTGGTCCGGGCCTGACCCTGCCAGAACGCGGGCTCGATCACCCCGGTGATGCCGGCGGCGGCCATGTTCTGGTAGTCGTCGGTGGTGCGGCTGACCATATGAATGTGCGGGTCGAAATACTTGGGCATGGTGAATCCTCGTCAAGGGAAGGAGACGTTGGGTATCAGTTCAGGTGACTGCGCCATTCCGGCGGCAGGCGCTGCTGTTGGTCCAGGTCGAGCAGTCGCTGACGCTGCTCCGGGGTGAGCTGGTCGAAGGCAATCGCCAGGGGCAAGCCAACGGACACCGCCCGATCTGCCGCGAGTTGTTCTTCCAGCAGGTCGAGGGCCAGTTGATTGAGGGGGATGCTGTGTCGCTGGCTCAGGCCGATCAGGCGTCGCACATCGAGCCCCATGCCCAGCGCTTTCAACAGCAGTTGGTGGAAGGCCCGTTCCGGGTAGTGACGGGACGGGTAGGGCGTATCGAGGGCGAGGGCGGCAAACACCTGGCTGTTGCTGGTGCGCCCGGCCTGCAACGCCAGTTCCACGCATTGCCCATGGCTGTCGAGCCAGTCGAAGGCTTTGAGGACGGCGATCTTTTCCTGATCGTCGCCCCACAGAAAAAGCTGGCGCAGCATGGACAATTGTCCGCCCTCGGAGGACTGTTCAAGGACCTGTGCCAGCAATAAAGCGCGCGCCAGTTGGATCAGATTCCAGTGGCTGTCGGGCAGTGCCCGGTCACGCAGATGACGCTTGCACTGGCCGCTCAGAAACGATGCGGTATTGGCGTCCGGTTGCCGGGCCAGTTGCTCTTGCGCCTGACGCCACCAGTGCAACTCAGTGTCATCGAGTTGCCGGGTCAGGGCCTGATGGTGTTCGGCAAGGCAATCGCGGCGCATGCCGAGGGCCGCCGTCGGCGGCGCGGTGACGTCCATGTTCATGTCGGTTTGATCCAGCGCTGGAAGTGTGGGAGCAGGAAGAACACCAGAACACACAGCAGGCTGCCCAACGGCTGGTTGGCCACGGCCATCACCAGCGCATCGAACAGTGGCAGCGCCGCGAGGCCGGCCCCGATAAAGGCGCGGACCTTGCGCTGCTGCGGGTTGGCAAGGTGTTGCCGGTAATGCCAGCCCAGCCAGCCGAGCCAGAGCAACAGCACCGGCCAGAACCACAGGTTGTCGGCGTAGATCGCCAACGCGAGGGGACTCAGCATCAAGAGCAAGGGCAAGCGACTGAGCAACTGGTTGTTGTGCTCATTGCGCGCCAGGTAAGTCAGCCCGCTGATGTAGACGCCCAGCAAAATCGCGCAGAGCCAGATCGGCTCCGGCGGCACAGCCAGACTGGCCGCTGCCGTGAGGTACAGTGCCGAGCGACAGGCGCCCATCAACCAAACGCTGTGGGCGTATTTTTTGTGCAGCACGTTGTAGCCAATGATGCAGCCCACCAACAGGCTGACGCTGGCCAACAACCAATGCGGCTGATCGATCAGTTGGCTCAGACCCAGCACCGAAGCGGCCGCCAGTGTCAGCAACAACACGGTGGCGAGGCGCACTTGCTGGCGGCTCACCAGACCCAGCGTGATGGGCCGAGGATTATGGTGTTGCTGATCCCAGTCGGCATCCAGCAGATCGTTCAACAACATGCCGGCCAGATACAGCAGTGACAGGGTGAACAGCAGCAGAATCCACACGAGCCACGAGGGCGGCGCCAGTGCACCGGCGCTGCTGGCCAGCAGGGCGGCGGCCAGGGTGTTGGTCCACACCGTGGGCAGGTTGGAGACACGGCCGAGGGTCATCCAGGTCTTGAGGTTTTGCGGGGTCTGGCTCATTTCGCGAAACCCTCGCTCAAGTCGAGCACCGGGACGCTGCGGGCGGACAGCTTCCGCAGCGCCTGCTCCATCCTCGCGTCGTCGACTTCATGCAGGTCTACCGACTGGCCGATTCCGCTGAGCATCGGGATCGAGAGTTGCCCGCCGAGGTGTTGACGGAACTCTTCCAGCCCGAGCAACACGGGTGAGCGACCTTGCGCATCTTTGAGGGTCAGTTCCGGCGGGCACAGGTTGAAACCGAGTCGGGTCAGCAGGCTCATCACGCGTTCACTGTCGGTATCGCTCAACAGCCCGAGGGCATTGGCGTAAAGCCCGTCGAGTGCCATGCCAACCGCAACGGCTTCGCCGTGACGCAAGCGGTGATGGCTGAGGTTCTCCAGTTTGTGCGCGGCCCAGTGCCCGTAATCCAGTGGCCGTCCGTTACCGCGTTCGAAGGGATCGCCGGCGCCGGTGATGTGCGCCAGGTGCAGCTCGGCGCAGCGGCGGATCGCGTAACGACTGGCCGGATGATCGAAGCGGGCGAGGGCATCGGCCTGTTGCTCCATCCATTCGAAGAATGTCCGGTCCTTGATCAGCGCGACTTTCACCGCTTCGGCGAGCCCGGCGACCTGGTCGCGGCGGGTCAGGCTGGTCAGCAACTGGAAGTCATTGATCACGGCAGTGGCGGGGTAGAAGGCGCCGAGCAGGTTTTTCTGGCCGAAGGCGTTGATGCCGTTTTTCACTCCGATGCCGGCGTCGTTCTGCGCCAGCACGGTGCTCGGCACGCGGATCAGGCGGATACCGCGATGGAAGGTGGCGCAGGCATAGCCCACGGAATCCAGCGCCGCGCCACCGCCAAGAGCGAGTACGTAACAATGCCGGTCCAGCCCATGTTTCAGCATGTCGGCGTAGAGCTGCTGCAGCACCTGTGAATCCTTGCTCAGCTCACCGGCCGGAATGGCAATCGGCGGTGCCTGTAAATGCAGGTCCGCTGCATGGGCAGCAAAGTAGCCATCGATCTGTGCCAGCAGATGCGGCGCGCTTTTCAGCAGTTGTTCATCGGCGAACACCATCACCGTCACCCGGCCGTTTTGCCGGGCGGTGAGTTGTTGATGCAGGCAGGGGTTAGAAGAGTCGAAGAGGTGATCGGTGAACACCACCGGGTAGTCGTAACTGACTTCGAAACGCCCGTGCAGCACTGGCTCGGCACCGTGTTTGCGCAGGGCCTTGAACAGGCTGTACCCGGCGATGAACAACCCCGGCAACACCATGCTGGCGAGAATCGTCACCAGCAGCGCGTTCTCCTCGACGAGGAATGTGCCGATGGCGCTGTAGGCCAGTGCCAGCCCTGCATTGGCCAGGGTGGTCACCAGCAGGAATGCCCGCAGTGGATAATGCTGCATGCCGGCGGCCACCACAGACGTCTCAGCCAGCACGGGCACGCCGCGCAGACAGATCAACGACAGCGTGCCCAGTCGATAGGCCATTTGCCCGGGCTTGCGTTGATGCAGGCCGAGACGACTGGACAGCATCCGGAAATAACCGGCCCCCAATGCATAACCCAATCCGGCCCCCAGACATAGGCCAATGAAAATCACCAGATAACCGCCGACGCTGCCGAGCATGGCCACGGCCAGTAGCGCGACCACACTGGAAGGCACGGGCAGCACGACGTCCAGCGCCAACAGAGCGATCAGCAACAGCGCCAGGTTAAGTTGCTGGGTGGGGGAAGTCGGCAGGTACAGGTCGAGATGATTGAGGAAGTCCTGGATCTGCTGTTCGAACAACAGGAAACTGGCAATCACCAGTACTGCAAAGCAAAACAGTGACAGCCAGAAATGTCCGGCCGACGCATTTTTCGAGAGCGCACGATACCAACGGCTGTGCTTCATCAAGCATCCCTCTTGATTGTGATGACTGAGTTCCGTTCAGCAACTAAAGCAGCGTCTTGTTTGTTTCAGAAGAATGAACGCTCCCGCCGGGAGGGCTGTTTTTATTATTCGATGGGTCGTGCCAGTGAAGATATTCATGAACCTAGACGGTTGTTGTGGTTTTGCAAGTCGATTGGGTGATGGTGTTTCTAAGAGGATGTTTAGTGGGTGTGAGAGTATCGCAAGGTGGCGGCATTATTTCGTGAATTTACTCAGCATATTCAACAGGATGGGGGATTTTATTGAAGTGTTTTAATTGCTGTTTAAAACGCCAGATGAGAAGCCGTTTCAACTGGGTTTGTTAGCAAACTACTTAGATGATGGCCATGTGGCATTATTTTTCGTTATTTGAGTTATTGCGGCTGGCTATAAGTGTTCTTGATAGTTGAGTGAATTACTCGGTTAGTTGGACTTTTAACTTGCAAGCTCACATGGAAAGAAAGATCCGGATGACAGGCAATTCCTTAAAACCCATGCCGCAGACCGTGCTTGATCAATTGGCGACCGAAGGGGCCTTCGGCCGCGTCGCTGAGAATGGGCAGATGCTTGAAGTGGAGGGCGGCAAGTTTTCGCTTGCCGATGGCAGGTGCAAAGGGTGGGTGCTGGAAAGGCAGAGTCGTTGGGCTGCGAAGGCTTATGGCAACTGATATTCAGACGTCAGGAAGGCTGAGTGTGCGGAGATTTTGAGCTGCTATCGTTGTGCATACAGCAGAGTCGTATCCCTGCGAGGTTCTTGAGTGGCAAACCCTGCTGTATGGACGAGGCGGGTCAGCCCGGGACGTCATCGTCCGTGGCTGAGACTATTTGACGGCGTACACTTTGCGTACATAGCGCGTGCTTTTCCAGGCGCACGGCGCACTCCGCGCAACAAACACGCTGTCGCCGGTATTGACGGTCACGCTCAACCCCTCAGGCGTCTGCAACGTTACGGTTCCTTCGATCAGATACATCAGCTCATTGAGCTTGTGCGGGCGACCGTGACGTTCGTAGGGCGTCGAGTCCCACACGCCGACACGCAGATCGGTAGTCGCGTCTTCGAAAGCGTTACGTGACCGGCATTGCGGTGATGGACCGATCAGAATCTGTTGTTCCGGCGCGGCGGAGGGAGACAGGTGTGCCAGCGGGTCGAGCGAGGTCACACCAGGCGTCGCACCTTTGGTGGCCATGGCGCAAAACGCCCACCGCGAACCGGTCTGTGCTTCGATCCGTAAAGCCGTGCCCCGGCCTATGACCGCGCTGGCGCCGACGGCCAGTTCAAGTGTCCGCTCCCGGGTTTTCAATGTCACGTGCCCGGCGTGAACCACGATCACTTCGGTGTGCGGGAAATCCTCGACCTCAAGGCTTTCGCCTGTTTCGACGATGCCTGCAGACACGCCGTCGTTTCCTGACCAGGCGACCTGACGTTCAGTCGAGAACGGGTCTGCAGCGTTCAAGGGTTGCTGCTTGAAAGAGGTGTCGACGCGACTGCCATCGGCGCGAGCCAACAGCATGATGCAAGGTTCGAACATACGGGTGAAGCTCCAGCTATTGAGGGGATTTCTTGTGGGGGGCGAAAAGCGCCAACCCGAGGGTCAGCCGATGGCTTGAGTGACCAGCGCAAACTGCCGAACGCCATGGTGTGCTCGCGGTGCTGCACCACGGGACATTTGTGCCACGGTGTCGACCTGCTTCAGGCCGGCAGCTTCCAGCCAATCGGCCAGACCACCATCCGCTGGAATATCGATACGCACAAAGGCGTCCGGTACCTTGGCCAGCAATGTCGCGATCAGATGTTGGGCCTGCTCAAGGTTTTCGGCGATCAACGGGCCGATGCAACGACCGCGACCGAACGGGCGCAGCAGGGCGAACGCGCGCAGCTGACCGTCGCGCACAATGCCCACCGCATGCTCGACGATGGCGAATAGATCGGTGAGCACCGCTTGTCGATCCAGGCCGCTCCCGGCATTGGCCAGTTCCAGCACCCGCGCATGATCCGCTTCGCGCAGTGGGCGGCATTCTTCACCGTCTGCCAATGGCCCGGGCAGAGGGGCTTGCGCCTGGCCCTGGTGCTGCTGAATCCGGCCAAACTCGACAAAACCCTGGCTCGCATACAGCGGTGCGCCGGCCACGGTTGCATTCAATATCGCAGTGCTTGACTGGCAAGCCTGCAGCGCGTGTTCCATGAGCTTTCGCCCGATGCCCTGGCCCTGGTAATCGTTACTGACAATGACCAGGCCAATGGTCGTGAAATCACCTTGCGGGCAGGCGAACGCGGTGCCGATCAAACGCTCGCCATCAACTACGACAAAGCCCTTGCTGACCCTTTGCAGCATGGCCCAGTCGTCGAGTCGATGGGGCCACTTCAATTGCACGGACAGTGCATGGGCCTTGGGCAGGTCGTCGGCAGTCATCGGCCGATAGACGTAGGACGGACGTGGGGTGGACATGGCGATTCTCCGATAAAGAGTGTGCGCTTACGCCGGTTTTTCCGGCGAGATGACGCCTGTATCCCATCTGGATGAAAGCCTGACAAGGGGGCAGGGAATATTCGGCAGATTCCGCGAAGCACGGCCCCGAAGACCACACTTACTACTTAATCCGGGGCTTGTGTCGGCAGCAAATGCTTGGGCCTTTTTACTCTATAAAAGGCTTGTACCGAGCCTCGTCGCCCTAGGCGCTGGATGTGTTTTCTATCGCTTCAATTCAGAACCGGGCTGACGCGCGCGACAGCACCTGACACTACTGCTGCGATGGGGCGCAGTTTCTGCGGGCAAAGCCGATATCCGAAATCCACAGCGGCTGAAACAGGTCCATAAGGGCGCATAAACCGGGGCTTTGCCCAAGGCTGGAGCGCACCGCAAAGTCTGCTGAGTGGAATGACCAAAACGGTGATTTGTATCGAACGGAGGTCGCTTTTAACGCCATCTGCTGATTTCACGGTGTTGTAATGACGGTGTGCTGCAGCGTTGCATCGCTACTGCGCAAACCAGGCAAATGCTTGTAGCGCCATTGACCTCAACGAACTTCAGGAACGCACTCAATGAGCTTTCTTCGCCCCAAATTCATTACCTTCGACTGCTACGGAACGCTGACCAATTTCCACATGGGCACGATGACCCGCGAACTCTTCGCCGATCGCGTACCCGCTGAGCAGATGGATCAGTTCGTCAAGGATTTCTCGGCCTATCGCCTGGACCAGGTCATGGGCGACTGGATGCCGTATGACGAGATTCTCAAGACCGCTCTGGCGCGTACCTGCAAGCGTTGGGGAATTGAATACCGCGAAGAAGGCCAGCTGTATTACGACGCTGTTCCGACCTGGGGCCCGCACCCGGACGTACCAGCCGGCCTGTCGAAAATCGCCGACAAGATTCCCTTGGTGATTTTCTCCAACGCCAGTAACAGCCAGATCATGTCCAACGTCGAAAAGCTCGGCGCACCTTTTCACAAAGTCTTCACCGCAGAGCAGGCACAAGCCTACAAGCCACGTCTGGCAGCGTTCGAGTACATGCTCGACAACCTCAACTGCGGCCCGGAAGACATCTTGCATGTGTCTTCAAGCTTCCGTTACGACCTGATGCCGGCCCACGACATGAAGATCAAGAACAAGGCCTTCGTCGCCCGTGGCCACGAAGTACCGGGCAATGCCTTCTACAGCTACCACCAGATCCCGGACATCGGCGGCCTGGCCGGACTGGTCGGCCTGTAACGACATCCTCATTGGCAAAGGCGGGATTGAACATGGGCAGTGAATCCTACTGGCTCGACAGCGCACCGGACTTCACCGGCGCACAGCTCGGCGGTTTGCCCGGGCAAGTCGATGTGGCCATCGTCGGTGGCGGTTTCACCGGGCTGGCGGCGGCCCGGGCCTTGGCGCTCAAGGGCGCCAGTGTGGTGGTGCTGGAAGCAGGGCGCGTGATCGGCGAGGCATCGGGACGCAATGGCGGGCAGTGCAATACGGGGGTGGCACAGGATTACGCCAGCCTCAGCGCCAGTCTCGGTGCCGACCGGGCGAAAGCCTATTACCAGGCTTACGAAAGTGCCGTGCAAAGCGTTGTGTCGCTGGTCGAGCAGGAGCAGATCCCCTGTGACCTGCTGCGCAACGGCAAGCTGAAACTGGCGGCAAAACCGCTGCACTACGAAGGCTTGGCCCGTACCTGTGAGCTGATTCGCAACGAAGTCGATGCCGATGTTGAATTGCTGTCTGCCGAACAGATCCGCACCGAAGTCAACTCTGCGCAGTTCCATGGCGGCCTGTTGCAGCGCAATGGCGTGCAGATGCACGTCGGGCGTTTCGGCGTCGGTCTGGCGCAAGCGGCAGTGCGTCACGGCGCGCTGATCCATGAGGGCACCTCGGTGCTCGACTGGAAAGCCCGGGCCGGCGGTTATCAGGTCAACACCAGCAAGGGTTCGCTGCACGCCGGGCAGGTTCTGCTGGCGACCGGCGCCTGTCAGCACGGTGGGCTGGGCTGGTATCGGCGGCGGATTGTGCCGGTCGGCAGTTTCGTGATCGCCACCGAGGTCCTGCCGCGGGCGCTGATCGATCAGTTGCTGCCGGGGCGCCGCGCTTATGTCACCAGTCGAATGATCGGTAACTACTTCCGCCTGACCCCGGACAACCGCTTGCTGTTTGGCGGGCGGGCGCGGTTTGCCATGTCCGACAGTGTCAACGATGCCAAGAGCGGCAAGGTGCTGCAGGCGGCGATGATCCAGATGTTCCCGCAACTGGCCGGCGTCAGGATCGATTACTGCTGGGGCGGCCTGGTAGACATGACCTCCGACCGTTTACCGCGAGCCGGTCAGCACGGCGGCGTGTTCCACTCGATGGGTTACAGCGGCCACGGCGTGCAGATGTCGGTGCACATGGGGCAGGTGATGGCCGATGTGATGGCCGGCAATGCAGAGGCCAACCCCTGGCGTGAACTCGACTGGCCGGCGATCCCCGGGCATTTCGGCAAGCCGTGGTTCCTGCCTTTGGTGGGCGCCTACTACCGCTTTCAGGACTATTTGCATTGAGTTGATGTTGTGGCTTCACCGTCGTTTGCGTTTCCAGGACGTTCCGGTCAACCGGAACACTTGAGCCTTCTTGATTTCGACAGGTAGCACTGAAATGACTGATCACAAGAACGATTCACCGCTGATCTCAGGCGAAGAAAGCCTGCGGGTGTTCGAAGGCCTAAATCGCGGCATGTCACGCCGTCACGCGTTACAAATGCTCGGCGTGGCCGGCGTAGCGGCTGCCGGCGCCGGCAGCCTGTTCGGTGCCGCCGGCAAGCTGTTGGCTGACGATACGGCGACGCCGGGCAAAGGCAAGCAGGGTGGGCGGATACGCGTCGCCGGCATATCCAGTTCCACCGCCGACACCCTTGATCCGGCCAAAGGCGCGCTGTCCACCGACTATGTGCGGCACTACATGTTCTACAACGGCCTGACTCGTTTCGACGCGCACCTGGTGCCGCAACTGGAACTGGCCGAGCGCATCGACAACACCGACGCGACACTGTGGACGATCACCCTGCGCAAAGACGTGACTTTTCACAACGGCAAAACCCTCAGCGCGGCCGACGTGGTGTTCTCGCTGTCACGACACAAGGATCCGCTGACCGGCTCCAAAGTCATGCCGCTGATGGAGCAGTTCGCGGAAATCAAGGCCACTGGCGCCAACGAAGTACAGATTCGCCTGACTGCGCCAAACGCCGAATTGCCGTCGATTCTGGCCGTCTCGCATCTGCTGATCGTTCCCGAAGGCACCACCGACTTCAACCAGGGCATTGGCACCGGACCGTTCAAGGTCAAGGAGTTCAAACCGGGTGTCCGTTCGGTCGCAGCACGCAACACCGGCTACTGGAAACCCGGCCTGCCGTACCTCGACGAAATCGAATTCATCGCCATTGGCGACGAGCCGTCGCGGGTCAACGCGCTGCTGTCCGGCGACGTGCACATGATCAATGAGGTCAACCCGCGCTCCACCGACCGGATCAAGGCCAGCGCCAGGCACCGGGTCGTTGATGCGCCGTCGGGCAACTACACTGATTTGATCATCCGTCAGGATCAGATGCCCGGCCAGAACGCCGATTTCACCCAGGCGATGAAGTACCTGCTGGATCGCGAACAGATCAAGTCGGCGGTGTTCCGCGGCTTTGCTGTGGTCGGCAACGATCATCCGATCGCGCCCGGCTCGCGCTACTACAACAGTGACCTGCCGCAAACGGTCTACGACCCGGAAAAAGCCAAGTTCCTGCTAAAAAAAGCGGGCATGGAAAACATCAGTATGGAGCTGTTTGCGTCGCCTGCCGCAACGGGCTCCGTGGATATCGCAGTGCTGTTGCAGCAGTCGGCCAAGCAGGCCGGGCTCAAGCTCGACGTCAAGCGCCTGCCGAGCGATGGCTACTGGTCCAACCACTGGATGAAGCACCCGATCAGCTTCGGCAACATCAACCCACGGCCGAACGCCGACGTGATGTTCTCGCAGTTCTTCCAGTCGAAGGCGCCGTGGAACGAGTCCGGCTGGAAGAACGAGCAGTTCGATCAGTTGCTGATGCTCGCCCGCGGCGAAACCGACGATGCCAAGCGCGGCAAGATGTACGCGGACATGCAGACCCTGGTGCACGACCACTGTGGCATCGGCATACCGGTGTTCATCAGCAACATCGACGGCGTCGATCAACGGATCAAGGGCTACGGCAGCAACCCGCTCGGCGGTTTCATGGGTTACATGTTCGCCGAGCAGGTCTGGCTGGACGCTTGAACAGAGCCGTCGAAATGAACGGCAAGCCAGGTGCAGGAGGGTAGGCGATGAATAGCAACACACTGTGGTTGATCGGACGGCGGCTGGGCGCCGCGATCGTGACTTTGTTGATCGTATCGATGGTCGTGTTTGCGATCACGGCGGTACTGCCGGGAGACGCGGCACAACAATCCCTTGGCCAGTTTGCCACCCCGGAACAGGTGGCGGCACTGCGCCTGAAACTGGGGCTCGATCAACCTGGTGTGGTGCGTTACCTGCACTGGTTGATGAGCCTGCTCAGTGGCGATATGGGCGTGTCGGTATCCAACGCAATGCCGGTCGGTGAACTGATGGCCGGGCGCGTGCCCAACACTCTGATGCTGGCGGCCGCCACGGCGCTGGTGTCGGTGCCGGTGGCGCTGGTTCTCGGCATAGGCTCGGCGATGGGGCGTGGCGGACGGGTCGACAGTGTCCTGAGTTTCACCACCCTGGCCATGGTCGCGGTGCCGGAGTTTCTGGTGGCGACCCTCGCGGTGTTGATCTTTGCGGTAAACCTGGGCTGGTTGTCGGCGTTGTCCTATGCCAGCGACATCACTTCACCGTGGCAATTCATGCGTACCTACGCCTTGCCGGTGATGACGCTGTGCTGCGTGATCGTTGCGCAAATGGCGCGGATGACGCGCGCGGCAGTGATCGACCAACTCGACAGCCCCTACGTGGAGATGGCCCGGCTCAAAGGCGTCAGTCCGATCCGCATCGTACTGCGTCACGCGTTGCCCAATGCCATCGGACCGATTGCCAATGCGATCGCGCTGAGCCTGTCGTATCTGCTCGGCGGAGTGGTGATTGTCGAAACCATCTTCAACTATCCCGGCATCGCCAGCCTGATGGTCGATGCCGTGACCAACCGTGACATGGCACTGGTGCAGGCCTGCACCATGTTGTTCTGTACGGCTTATCTGGGTCTGGTGCTGATTGCCGACCTGTGCGCGATTCTGTCCAATCCGAGGCTGAGAAACCAATGAACAATCTCATTGTGAAATCGACGCCCGCAGCCCCCGATCTGTCAGCCGGCAAGGTGTCTCACGGGCCCGCGTGGCTGGGACTCATCGGAGCTTCCATCTGCGTTATCTGGCTGCTGGTTGCGTTATTCGGCCCGTGGCTGGCGCCGCATCCGGTCGGCGAGGTGGTCTCGGGCAACGTGTTCGACAACATCAGCGCGTTGTACCCGTTTGGCACTGATTATCTGGGCCGCGACATGCTCAGCCGGGTGCTCGTCGGCGCGCGCTTCACCGTGGGCCTGGCGTTGATTGCGGCGGTGCTGGCCAGCGCGCTGGGCACCGGCTGTGCGCTGCTGTCGGTGGTGTCGCCGAAGTGGCTGGACGAAGTGATCAGCCGCTTGATGGACGCCTTTATCTCGATCCCGAGCAAAATGCTCGCGCTGATCATGGTCTCGGCGTTCGGCTCTTCAGTGACCCTGTTGATCAGCACGGCGGTGTTGAGCTTCGCTCCAGGCGCGTTCCGTATCGCCCGCAGCATGGCAGTGAACATCGAAGCGCTGGAGTATGTGCAGGTCGCCCGAACCCGGGGCGAGCGGCGCTTGTACATCGCATGCGTGGAGATCCTGCCGAACATGCTCAACCCGGTGCTCACTGATCTGGGCTTGCGGTTCGGTTTCATCGTGCTGCTGCTCAGCGGCATGAGCTTTCTCGGGCTGGGCGTGCAACCGCCGGATGCCGACCTCGGTTCGCTGGTGCGGGAAAACATCGGCGGCCTCAATCAGGGCGCCCCGGCCATTGTTATCCCGGCGCTGGCCATCGGCACCCTGACCATCGGCGTGAATCTGTTCATCGACAGATTGTCGTCACGACGTAGTCGCCGCACGGGAGGCCATTGAAATGACCCAATTGATTCGAGTTGAAGACCTGCGCGTGGTTGCTTGCGGCGAGCATGGTGAAACGGAGATTGTCAAAGGCGTGAGCTTTGCCTTGGAACAAGGTGAAGTGCTGGCGTTGATCGGCGAATCGGGCTCGGGCAAGACCACCATTGCCCTCGCTCTGTTGGGTTATGCCCGACGGGGCTGTCGGTTGTCCGGCGGCGTGGTGCAGGTCGGCGAGCACGACATGCTCGCGCTCAGCGAGCAGCAATTGCAGGGCCTGCGCGGTAATCGGGTGTCGTATATCGCGCAGAGCGCTGCGGCTGCGTTCAACCCGGCGAAGAAACTGATCGACCAAGTGGTGGAGGGCGCCTTGATTCACGGCCTCGGCCCCCGCGCCGCCCTTGAGGCCAAGGCCATTGAACTGTTTCGCGATCTGGCCCTGCCGGACCCGGATCACATCGGCCAGCGGTACCCGCACCAGGTGTCCGGGGGGCAACTGCAGCGGGTGATGGCGGCAATGGCGCTGATCAGTGATCCGTTGCTGGTCATCCTCGACGAACCGACCACGGCGCTCGATGTGACGACCCAGATCGATGTGTTGCGGGCGTTCAAACGCGTGGTGCGTGACCGTGGCGCAACAGCGGTGTATGTGTCCCATGACTTGGCTGTAGTGGCGCAAATGGCCGATCAGATCGTCGTGCTCAATGGCGGTCAGATATTCGAACAAAGCGCCACGGCGGCGCTGCTCAACGGCCCGACTCATGAATACACCCGCAGTTTGCTGGCGGCCGCGCGGCCGGACACCACGATCCGTCCACCTTGCGGTATTGCCGAAGAAACTCCGCTGCTGACCATTCGCGGACTGACCGCCGGTTACGGCAACAAGAACACCCAGGGCATGCCGGCCATTCGTGTACTGGAGGACATTGATCTGACCGTGCGCCGGGGTCAGGCGATTGGCGTGATCGGCGAGTCGGGTTCTGGCAAGTCAACGCTGGCCCGTGTGGTGGCCGGATTGCTCACGCCGGCATTGGGCGGACTGACCTTTGACGGGCAACCGCTGGGAGGTTGCCTTTCCGAACGCAGCGACGAGCAATTCCGGCGGATCCAGATGGTGTTCCAGAACGCCGACACGGCGCTCAACCCGATGCACAGCATCAGCACGATTCTGAGTCGACCGCTGAAGATGTATTTCAACCTCAAAGGCGCGGCGTTGCGCGAACGTATCGGCGAGTTGCTGGATCTGGTGCGCCTGCCGCGAGCCTTAGCCGAGCGTCGTCCGAGCGAGTTGTCCGGCGGGCAGAAGCAGCGGGTGAACCTGGCGCGGGCACTGGCGGCCAAACCCGATCTGATCCTCTGCGATGAAGTGACCTCGGCGCTGGACACCGTGGTCGGTGCAGCGATTCTTGAATTGCTCCGCGATTTGCGTGAGCAGCTTGGCGTGTCCTACCTGTTCATCAGTCATGACATCTCCACCGTACGCGCGCTGTGCGATGACGTGGTGGTGATGTATAGCGGCCACAAGGTTCAGGCCGGCAGCCGGCAGTCGTTTGCACAGGCACCGTTCCATCCCTATACCGATCTGTTGATTCACTCGGTGCCGGAACTGCGCCAGGGCTGGCTTGAAACCTGCGGGACCACCTGCGGCGAACTGCCGCCCATCGGGCCAAAAGCCAACGTCGCCGAGCTGTGCACCTTCCTCAATCGCTGCCCGGTGCGCGTCGATGGCCTGTGCAATCGTACGGCACCCAACCGCCGAATCATCGACGGTGGCAGTGAAATTCTCTGCCATCACGACAGCGTCGAACTGCTGAAAACTCAGCGGGACGTGACCACCTTGAATCAGGGAGCCTATGCATGAGCGCTCGTTTTGTGAGACTGGCCGAGCAGGGTCGGGCGACCGTCAGCTTGACCGTGGATGGCGTGCCTATCAGGGCGTTGCAGGGCGACACATTGATGGTTGCGTTGCTCACTCAGGGCAATGCGTTGCGCCAGTCGGAATTCGATTCCGGTCGACGTGCCGGGTTCTGCCTGATGGGCGCCTGCCAGGATTGCTGGGTGTGGACGCGCAGCGGCGAGCGTCTGCGTGCGTGCTCCAGTGAAGTCCGTGAAGGACTGGATCTTGTCACCACACAACCGGAGGCGACATGGCCACTGCACGGGTAGTTATCGTCGGCGCCGGCCCTGCGGGGATTCGCTGCGCCGAAACGTTGGTGAAGGCAGGCTTCAAACCGGTCCTGATCGATGAAAATCGCCGCGACGGCGGACAGATCTATCGGCGCCAACCCGAAGGTTTCACCCGCGACTACCGCGCGTTGTACGGCACTGAAGCGGCCAAGGCGCGCGACCTGCACGAGAGTTTCGAGCGCTTGCGCCCACACATCGATTACCGCCCCGACACGCTGGTGTGGAATCTGATGCCCAGACAATTGTGCTGCGTCAGTCAGGGGCACCATACGACGGTGGACTACGATGCGCTGATTCTCTGCACCGGCGCCACAGACCGCTTGATGCCTATTGAAGGCTGGCAGTTGGCGGGCACCTACAGCCTCGGCGGGGCGCAGATCGCGCTCAAGTCGCAGGCTGTTTCTATCGGACATCGCGTGGTATTCATGGGCAGCGGTCCGCTGCTGTATCTGGTGGCCAGCCAGTATGTGAAGGCCGGCGCCAACGTCGCCGCGGTGCTTGATACATCACCACTGAGCAAACGCATCGTCGCGCTGCCGAAGATGCTCGCGCGGCCCGGGGTGTTGCTCACCGGGATGAAACTGTTGGCGCAGTTGTATCAGGCGAAAATACCGGTGCATCTGGGGATCAAGCCGGAGCAGATAACGGGAGATGCCACCGGCGGCGTCAGTGGCGTGCGTGTGCGCTCAGCCAAAGGCGAAACCCTGGACATCGATTGCGATGCCGTGGCCTTGGGGTATCACTTGCGTCCGGAAACCCAGCTGGCCGATCTGGCCGGATGTCGCATGCGTTTTGATGAGGCATCCGGCCAATGGTGGCTGGCGCTTGATGAAGAGGGCCGCACTTCGGTCAGTGGTGTGTATGCCGCTGGCGACGGCGCCAGGATTCGCGGTGCCGATGCGGCTGAACATGCCGGACGCCTGGTGGCGATGGCGCTGCTGGAGGATCAGCAAAAACCGGTGGATGCCGTATTGCGCGCAGAGCAACGGCGCGCATTGGCGGTGATGGATCAGTTCCGCCTCGGGCTGGCGCAGGCATTTCCCTGGCCCGCCGAACAGGCCGAGGCCTTGCCGGATTCGGCGATCGTCTGTCGCTGCGAGATGATCAGCGCGGGCGAACTGCGCCGTACGGTCAGTGAAAAGGGCGCGTGCGAAGTCAATCGGGCCAAGGCCTTCAGCCGAGTCGGCATGGGCCGTTGCCAGGGCCGCTACTGCTCGCAGGCCGGCGCCGAAGTGATCGCCGCCGCAGCCGGCGTCAGCGTGCAACAGGTCGGCCGCCAACGCGGTCAGGCCCCCGTCAAACCGCTGCCGATGGTCATCATCGAGGAACCGTCATGAACCCGCACAAAAGTGATGTATTGATTATCGGCGGCGGCATCATGGGCGCGGCGTCAGCGTTTTTTCTGCGCCAGCGCGGGCACTCCGTGACCCTGCTCGAGCGCGACCAGATTGGCCAATACGCCAGCGGCGTCAACTTCGGCAACGTGCGGCGTCAGGGCCGTTATCTGGGGCAACTTGAATTGGCCAACCGTTCGTTTGCGCTGTGGAAGCGCTTACCGGAGCTGATTGACGACGATCTGGAGTTCATCGCAAGCGGCCACATGCGCGTGTGTTACCGCGAAGACGAAATTGCCGAGCTCGAAGCGTATGCCGCTGCACCGGAAGCGGCGCAACTGGATCTGCAGATCTATCGCGGCGCCGAACTGCATCAGCGCTTTCCGTTTCTGGGGCCGGACGTGAAGGGGGGCTCCTACGCACCGCATGACGGTCACGCCAACCCGCGACTGGCGGCGCCGGCATTTGCCCGGGCGGCGCGGCGAATCGGTGCGCGTATCGAAGAACAGACTGAAGTGGCCGAAGTTCAGAAACACGGAAACGAGTTCAGCGTCACCACCACCGATGGCCGGCAATATCGCGCCGCACAATTGCTGATCACCGCCGGTGCCTGGGGAGAGAAGCTGTCCGCGCAGTTCGGCGAACCGGTACCGCTGGACACCCATGGCCCGCAGATGGCGGTGACGGAACCGGTTCCATACGCCTTGCCGACGGTAATTGGCGTGTTCACCAAAATCCCTGAAGAAGTGATTTATTTTCGACAGATTCCGCGCGGCAACATCATCATTGGCGGCGGCTATCGCAGCAAACCGGACATGCTCAATCGCCGCGCTCATGTCGAGCCGCGCAGCATCCTCAACCAGATCCGGCAAATGCGCCGACTGCTGCCAGGTGTCGACAATCTGAATATCATTCGGGTCTGGAGCGGCATCGAAAGTTATCTGCCGGATTCGCTGCCGATCATGGGGCCGAGCGGTACGGTCGATGGCCTGTATTACGCGTTCGGCTTCTGTGGCCATGGCTTCCAGTTGGGGCCGGGCGTCGGTGACGTCATGGCTGAGTTGATCAGCACCGGCAGCACCTCCACGTTGATTGAACCCTTTTCCATACGCCGGTTCGCCCCTTTGGCCGAACAACGGAGCAAAGCCTCATGAAACCCCGTGTACTGGAGATTCTCAAACGATTGATTGCGTTCGATACCGTGTCGTCGGAATCGAATATGGCGTTGATCGAGTACGTTCGCGACTTGCTGCTGAGCAAGGGCATCGAGTCGCTGATCGTCAAGGACGAAAGCGGCAAGAAGGCCAATCTGTTTGCCAGCACCGGCCCGAAAGACCAGCCGGGCATTCTGCTGTCCGGCCACACCGACGTGGTGCCAGCAGCGGGGCAAGCGTGGACTGTTCCACCGTTTCAGGTGACGGAGCAGAACGGGCGGATTTACGGGCGCGGCAGTTGCGACATGAAAGGCTTTATCGCGCTGGCCATCGACGCAATGCTTGACGCTGCTGAACATTCCCTCAGCCGTCCGCTGCAACTGGCGCTGTCACACGACGAGGAAATCGGCTGCGTTGGCGTGCGCCGTTTGCTCGATGTGCTGCATCTGGCGCCGGTGCGGCCGTTCCTGTGCCTGATCGGCGAACCGACCAACATGCAGTTTGTGCTGGGACACAAGGGCAAGGGCTCGTACCGCACCTATTGTCGAGGGCTGGAGGCGCATTCTTCGCTGGCACCGCGCTCGGTCAACGCGATCCACGTGGCCTGCGATTTTATTGCAGCGTTGCGTGAAGCCCAGCGCCAATTGCAGGAGCAGGGCGCCCGGGATGCCGATTACGACGTGCCTTACACCACCGTGCACGTTGGCCAGATCGGCGGAGGCCGGGCGTTGAATATTGTGCCGAATCTGTGCACGGTGGATTTTGAAGTGCGCAATTTGCCGGCGGATGATCTGGAACAGATTCTCGCGCAGATGCAGGAGCGTGCCGAGGTGATTGTGCGCGAGGCACAGAAGCTCTCGAGCGTGGCGGCCATCGAGATTGAAACGGTCAACGTCTATCCTGGACTGGACACCCACCCGAGCGTCGAAGCGGTACGGTTCCTGAAAAATTTCGCGGCGCCGGATACCACGACGTCCAAGGTTTCGTTCGGTACGGAAGGCGGATTGTTCAAGCAGCGTCTGGATGTGCCGGTGGTTGTCTGCGGACCAGGTTCGATCGAGCAGGCGCACAAGCCCGACGAGTTTATCGAGATCAGCCAGATGGAGGCGGGGGAGCGCTTTCTGGAGGGCTTGCTCGGTTCGCTGAAACGATAGAAAGCAGCAGTTCTGCTGTTCCACCGCCAATTTCAGCAGCCGACACTGTCCGTCAAGCGCTTTCAGCATCCTCATCCGCCGAGTCTCCCTAGACTGGAATCTGTCTCGGATCAGGACTCGACCATGCTCAAGAATCGTTTGAAAGACCCCGGTCTTCTCGCAGAACTCGCTTATGTGAACGGCCAGTGGATTGGCGCCGATGACCGCGCGACCCTGGATGTCGTCGACCCGGCCAGCGGCGAATTGATCGGCCGTGTACCCGCCATGCAAGGCGTGGAAACCCGTCGCGCCATCGACGCCGCCGAACAGGCCTGGCCTGCCTGGCGGGCACGACCGGCTGCCGAACGGGCGGCTCTGCTGGAGCGTTGGTATCAGGCGATGATCGACAACCTCGACGATCTGGCGCTGATCATGACCTGCGAACAGGGCAAGCCGCTGAATGAAGCCAAAGGTGAAATCCGCTACGGCGCGGGTTTCGTCAAATGGTTTGCCGAAGAGGCACGGCGGATTTACGGCGAAACCATGCCGGCGCCCAGCGGCGACCGCCGACTGTTGACCCTCAAGCAACCGGTGGGTGTCTGTGCGGCGATCACGCCCTGGAATTTCCCCAACGCAATGATTACCCGCAAGTGTGCACCTGCCCTGGCGGCGGGTTGCCCGATCATCGTCAAACCGTCGGATCTGACGCCGCTGTCGGCGCTCGCGTTAGCCGTGTTGGCTGAGCGCGTCGGCATTCCGGCCGGGGTGTTCAATGTGCTGACCGGTATGCCCGCCGGGATTGGCGAAGAGCTGACTGGCAACCCGACGGTACGCAAGATTTCCTTCACCGGTTCCACTGCCGTGGGCCGCTTGCTGATGCGCCAGAGTGCCGAACACATCAAGCGATTGAGCCTGGAGCTCGGCGGCAACGCACCGTTCATTGTGTTTGATGATGCTGATCTTGAGCAGGCGGTCACCGGGATCATGCTGAGCAAGTTTCGCAACGCCGGGCAGACCTGCGTCTGCGCCAACCGGATTCTGGTGCAGGACGGCATTTACCAGCGTTTTGCCCAGCGTCTGGTCGAGGAGGTCGGCAAACTGAAGGTCGGCAATGGCCTGCAGGACAACGTGACCATCGGCCCGCTGATCAACAAGGCAGCTGTAAACAAGGTGGCCCGTCACATCGATGATGCCTTGAGCCAGGGCGCGCAGCTGCTCTGCGGCGGCGTTCCGCAGGGCGACAGTCAATTTGTGCAACCGACGGTGCTTGGCGATGCCCATGCCGGCATGCTCCTGGCCAACGAAGAAACCTTCGGCCCGGTCGCACCGCTGATGCGGTTCACCGATGAAGCCGAAGCCTTGACGCTGGCCAATGCCACACCGTTTGGCCTTGGTGCTTATTACTTCACTCAAGACTTGCGTCGCTCATGGCGTTTCGGCGAAGCGCTGGAATTCGGCATGGTCGGCCTCAACACCGGAATCATCTCCATGGAAGTCGCGCCGTTCGGCGGCATCAAACAATCGGGCCTGGGCCGTGAAGGCAGCAAATACGGACTTGACGAATACCTTGAAGTCAAAGCCTTCCACATCGGCGGCTTGTAACTTCTAAACAACGGGGAGCCACAACTGATGAGCAAGGTCTTCAAGATCGCCGCGATTGCCGGCGACGGGATTGGCAAGGAAGTGCTGCCCGAGGGGCTGCGGGTTCTGGAGCAGGCCGCGAAGAAATGGCAACTGGATTTGAGCATTGAGGTGCTCGACTGGGCGCATTGCGATTATTACCTGGAACACGGACAGATGATGCCCGAGGACTGGTTCGAACAGCTCAAGGGCTTCGACGCGATTTACTTCGGCGCCGTGGGCTGGCCGGAGAAAGTGCCGGACCATATTTCACTGTGGGGGTCGCTGCTGAAATTTCGCCGCGACTTCGACCAGTACGTGAATATCCGTCCGGTACGCTTGTTCCCCGGGGTGCCATGCCCGTTGGCCGGGCGCGAACCGGGGGATATCGATTTCGTGGTGATTCGCGAGAACACCGAAGGTGAATATTCATCGGTCGGCGGCAAGATGTTCGAAGGCACCGAGCATGAGTTTGTGCTGCAGGAATCGGTCTTCACCCGCCGGGGTGTCGACCGGATTCTCAAGTTTGCCTTCGATCTGGCCCAGACCCGGCCACGCAAGCGCCTGACCGCAGCAACCAAGTCCAACGGCATTTCGATCAGCATGCCGTACTGGGACGAGCGCACCGCGCTGATGGCCGCGCAGTACCCGGAAGTGACGTGGGACAAGCAGCACATCGATATCTTGTGTGCGCGGTTCGTTCTGCAACCGGATCGGTTCGATGTGGTGGTGGCGTCGAACCTGTTCGGCGATATCCTCTCCGATCTGGGGCCGGCGTGTGCCGGAACTATTGGTATTGCGCCGTCGGCCAACCTTGATCCGCAGCGACGCTTTCCGTCGCTGTTCGAGCCGGTCCATGGTTCGGCGCCGGACATCTATGGGCAGAACATCGCCAACCCGATTGCGATGATCTGGTCCGGGGCGCTGATGCTCGATTTCCTGGGCAGCGGTGACGAGCGTTATCGTGCAGCACACGACGGGATCCTGCAGGCGATCGAGCGGGTGATCGCCGAGGGCCCGATCACCCCGGATCTGGGTGGGAAGGGCTCGACCCAGGATGTCGGCAGGGCCATCGCCGAACTCCTCTGAAACATCGTCATCCTCTGCATGAGTGAGCCTGCTCGCTCATGCAGAGGGTCTGAGTCAGTAGCCCTTGTTGCGATCGATCTGACCGTTCATGGGCTCGCCGCGTTCGAAGCGGCGGATGTTTTCCAGCAAGACAGCAAATGCACTATCCGGCTGGGTCATCGCCGCGATATGCGGCGTCAGCAGAATCTGCGGGTGGCTCCAGAAAGGATGATCCGCCGGCGCCGGTTCGTTCTGCACCACATCCAGCACCGCGCCGCTGAGTTGCCCGCTGTCCAGCGCGTCGAGCAAGTCTTCTTCCACCAGATGCCCACCGCGCCCCATGTTGATCAGTGCCGCGCCATGAGGCAATTGGCGAAACAACTCCCGGTCGAGAATGCCACGGGTCTGCTCGGTCAGCGGCAATACGCACATCACAATGTCGCACTGGCTCAGAAACGCCGGCAGTTGCTCGCGACCGGCAAAGCACTCGACGCCGGCAATCCGATGCGCACTACGCGCCCACCCCTTGAGGGCAAAACCCAGAGGCTGCAAGGTGGCGAGAATCTGCTGCGCCTGAGTTCCGAGGCCCATCACCCCCACCCGACGCTGATGCGCCGGCTGCAGCAGGTGCGCCTGCCAACAGCGCGCCATCTGCTGTTGGCGATAGCGCAACATATCCCGGTGCAAGCTGAGCACGGCAAAACTGGCGTACTCGCACATGCCTTGGGTGATCCCGGGATCGAGCAGGCGCACCACCGGAAGACTCGGCGGGATACGGCTCAGATCCAGTTGATCGACTCCGGCCGACAATGCAAACAACACCTGCAGATTTGGCAGCAACGCCTGCAAATCTTCCGGCGCCTGCCACGCCGCCAGATACTTGATGTCTGCGGGATCGCCGATATCCGGCCAGGCGCGCCATTCGATGTCCGGGGCATGTTCGGCGAACAGTGCTTTCCACTGTTCGCCGCGCACGGGGTCAGCTTTGTAGAGCAGGGCCATGGTCAATTCCTGAGGAGGTTGAAGGTGCTCCCATGATCGCCCAACCCCAGAGCAGGATCTGTCGAAAGCAGCGCTGCGAACACTGCGCGTCACGTCATATACGCACGCGCCCGGCAGATTCGGCGGCCTGAAGGAATCTGCCGTTTGGCAGGGTGAAAACAGTCGATCCGGATTTCTCAGGGGGCAAGTTCGGCGTAGTTCGTTCCGCACAAGTCTTAATCTTAAGACCCTGTGTAACCACCTCCTGCATTCACTCCGGGCCGCCGGACTCACGAAGGGAAATGCCATGAACAGCCAAGTCGACCAAACGCCTCATTTACTCCGTCAGCGTGATCAGTTCGTGCCACGCGGGCTGGTCACCGCTCATCCGCTGGTGATTGATCGCGCCCAGGGGGCGGAGTTGTGGGACGTGGACGGTCAGCGTTATCTGGACTTCGTCGGCGGCATTGGCGTGCTGAACATCGGCCATAACCATCCCAAAGTGGTTGCAGCGGTGCAGGCCCAATTGCAAAAAGTCTCGCACGCCTGCTTTCAGGTGGTGGCCTACAAGCCGTATCTGGATCTGGCCCAGCGTTTGTGCGAAATGATAGGTGGCGAGGAACACTACAAAGCAGCGTTCTTCACCTCCGGTGCCGAAGCCGTGGAGAACGCGGTGAAAATCGCCCGCGCTCACACCAACCGCTCTGCGGTGATCTCCTTCCGCGGCGGTTTCCATGGACGCACCTTGCTCGGCACCACTTTGACCGGCATGAGCCAGCCCTACAAACAGAACTTCGGGCCATTCGCGCCGGAGGTGTTTCACACCCCATATCCAAATGCCTATCGCGGCGTCACCAGTGAGATGGCGCTCAAGGCGCTGGACGAGTTGCTCGCCACTCAGGTTGCGCCGGAGCGGGTTGCGGCGATCATCATTGAACCCGTACAGGGCGACGGTGGCTTCCTTGCGGCGCCGGCACAATTCCTCCAGGCATTGCGCGAGTTGACCCACAAGCACGGCATCGTGCTGATCCTCGATGAAATACAGACTGGATTCGGTCGCACCGGCAAGTGGTTCGGTTTCCAACACGCCGGCATCCAGCCTGACCTGGTCACCGTAGCCAAGAGTCTGGCCGGCGGGCTGCCGTTGTCGGGTGTGGTCGGCAAAGCCGACATCATGGATTCGCCATTGCCCGGTGGCCTCGGCGGCACCTACGGCGGCAACGCACTTTCCTGCGCAGCGGCCCTGGCGGTGATCGACGCCTATGAAGAAGAGGCACTGCTCGAACGTGGCGATGCATTGGGTAAGCGCCTGCGTGAGGGCTTGTTGCAGTTGCAGCGCCGTCATCCGCAAATCGGTGACGTACGCGGCACCGGATTCATGCTGGCCATCGAGCTGGTCAAGAACGATGAAGCGCGCTCCCCGGACGCAGATCTGAACCAGCGTGTGATCGATGAAGCGCGCAAAGGTGGCTTGCTGGTGATCAAGTGCGGCGTCTATCGCAACGTCTTGCGGTTCCTCGCGCCACTGGTGACGACCGAAGCGCAGATCGATGAAGCGTTGCAGATTCTGCAGGCTGCGTTGGCACGGGTATTGAACTGATGTCCGCCGGGTTCAGCGGCGCGGTCGCTGACCAGCGTCGCTGAACCTTTTTGGCGCACGGATTGATGAAACGCATCATCGGAGGCTGTGTACACCATGGGGCTGACTGATTATCGAGCACTGCTCATCGATTGCGACGAAGTCCTGGTTGACCGTGATTCGGGGGTCTGGACAGCGCTGCAGCCGTTGCTCGACAGCCGGGGCGGGCGCCCGGACAAGGAACAGGTGCTGGGCGAGTTTCGCGAGGTGGTGCAGGCGCTCTATCCCCGCTTTGCCGAATTGGGCTTCAGTGGATTGCTGTGTTTTGCCCATCGCCAACTGGCCGAGCGCTGGAGCTTGAAAGCCAGTTGGGAGGAGGGCATGAGTTTCGCGCGTTCCGCTGCCAACTGGTCATTGTTCGAAGACGCGCCGGGAGCGATGCTGTACTTGCGCAAGTTTTATCGCCTGCTGGTCGTGGGCGACCGGGATGCCGAGGATCGCGCCGTGTTGTGCGAGCATCTGGGGATCGTGGCCGATGACTTTATTTCGCTGGCCAGCGATCCGCTGCGGGACGAGGACTGGTTGAATGCCAACGAGCTGAGGCCGGAGCACATTCTGCGCGTGACCCGACCTGTCGCCCGCGGTCCGGCACTTACCGATGTGTGTCTGATCGGTCGTGAACGGGTGAAACAACCGACCCCATGCGCTGCGGATTATTGCATCAACAGCATGGCTGACCTGGTCGCACAGCATCAGATGTGTTTACGGCGCTGATTTTGCTAGTAGATTGTCCTACAAATGGCAGTCAAGAGGTTCGCAATGGAAGGTTTAGTCAAACTGGACCGCATCGACATCAGTATCCTGGTTGAGTTGCAGAAGGACGGGCGCATGACCAATGTGAGTCTGGCCGATGCCGTGGGATTGTCGGCCAGCCCCTGCCTGCAACGGGTCAAACGGCTGGAATCGGCCGGGTACATTTCCAGCTACAAGGCACACCTGAACCTGGCGAAGATCACCGAATCGGTAACGGTCTTCACCGAAATCACCCTGAGTGACCACAAGCGCGAAGACTTCGCCAAATTCGAGTCGAATATCCGACTGGTGGATGAAGTGCTCGAGTGCCATTTGATCAGTGGTGGCTACGATTATCTGGTGCGTTTCATGACGCGCAGTATTCAGCACTATCAGGAAGTGATTGAAAGCCTGCTGGATAAAAACATCGGCATTTCCAAGTACTTCAGCTACATCGTCATCAAATCCCCGGTGCTCAAGGACGGTGTGCCGTTGCGCAAGTTGTTGCGGCACTGAAGCTCCATACATCCATCAGGCGCAAACAGGGGGGCAGCTGGCTGTCCCCCATTATTTGCTAGCCACCAAAGCCAACGATGGCTTTGGTTTCCAGATACTCCTCAAAGCCGTAGACACCAAATTCACGACCATTGCCGGATCGTTTGTAGCCACCGAACGGTGCCATGGGATTCCAGGCAGGGTGGTTGAGCAGCACTTGTCCAGCGCGGATGCGTGAGGCAACGGCACGTGCATGATCAAGGTTGCGGGATTGAACGTGGGCGCTCAGTCCGTACACCGTGTCGTTGGCGATCGCGACAGCCTCATCGAGCGTTTCATAGGCAATGATGCACAGCACCGGCCCGAAGATTTCCTCCTGGGCAATGCGCATGCTCGAATCAACCTCGGAAAATACAGTCGCTCGGGCATAGAAGCCCGTTTCATGACCAGGCACGCGGCCTGGTCCGCCGCAGACGAGTTTGGCCCCTTCACTCAGGCCCGATTCGATCATGGCTTGCACGCGCTTGAACTGGGCCTCATTGGCTATCGGACCGAGTACCGTCTCTTCCGATTGTGGATCTCCCACGATGATCGCGTTGGCGGTTGCGGCGGCCAGTGCCTCGACTTCCGCCAGCCGTTCCCTTGGCACGATCATTCTGGTCGGGGCGCTGCAGGATTGCCCGACGTTGCGAAACGCCGTCATCACACCCAGTGGCACGACTTTGGCGAAATCGGCATCGGGCAACAGCACATTGGGTGACTTGCCGCCCAGTTCCTGGGTGACGCGTTTCACTGTAGGGGCGGCCGCTTGTGCGACCAGTGCACCTGCACGGTTTGAACCGGTGATCGAAATCATATCGATATCCGGGTGTGCAGCCATGGCGCCGCCGACGTCAGGGCCTGTGCCATTTACCAGATTGAAGACACCCGGTGGCAGGCCGGCGTCATGCACCAGTTGGGCGAAAAGAAGGGCGCTGAGCGGTGACAGTTCGCTAGGTTTCAGTACCACTGTGCATCCGGCCGCAATAGCCGGAGCCACCTTGGCGGTGATTTGATAAAGCGGCCAGTTCCAGGGGGTAATGAGACCGCAGACGCCGATGGGTTCGCGTTCAATCGCGGTGCCGTCTTCAACCGACTGGAAGCGATAGGTGGACAGCAGATCACGGGCAATCCGAACGTGTTCGGCCGCCAACGGCACTTGCATCGCTCGGGCGAAACCGATGGCAGCGCCCATTTCCAGAGATAACGCCTGCGCAAGGGACTCTTTTCGCTCAAGGATCAGGTCGTAAATCTTTCCAAGAAAGACCGCACGTGCTTCGGCGGAGGTCGCAGACCAGCCAGGAAACGCCGCACGTGCTGCAGCGACTGCCCGATCAACGTCCTCGGCCGACCCACTGGCGACCTCTGCAACATCGCTTTCAGTCGCCGGATTGACCACGGGCAAACTGGCAGGTGTGGCCGGCGAAGTCCAGCCACCATTGATATAAAACCGCTGAGATGTTTGCGGATCCACGGGGTAGATATTCGAAGAGTGTGTTGTCATCCAATGAGCTCCTTGGAGTACTGATGAGGGGGCTGCTGACAGCAGCGACAGAGGGAGGTCAGAGCAACACCGTGGCATCGGTACATGCCTGGGACCCTGCGGTCTGGATAAACTAGCAAAAGCGCCCAGTCGAAATATGCCGTTCTTAAAGTCGGCAAGGGATAATCTGCTGTATCTCAGGAGCTGACGTGATTCGACGCGGCGTCGCGGTATATCAGAATCTGAACGAGGGTGATCTCGAACTTGTTTTCGTGATGTTCCGCCTCTGATGTCGCAAAGCGGCTCGGAAAAACCGGTTCATTTCAGACCATATCCTGGTGTTCTGCGCTGTCTCGTCGTTGGGTTCGGTTGCTGCCGATCGAACAGCGGCCGCGCACAGCAACAGCGCAATTTATTCAGCGCAACGTCCTGAGATCCACCGAGTCCTCTCTTTCATCAAACGTTGACTGGCACTGCTTTTTGCCTGCGATACAGGATCGTCGTCGCTGTGAACCCACACAACGCAGCAAACATTAGCCAGTAGGCGGGCGACGCCTTGTCACCTGTTGCCTGCACCAGGATTGTTGATACGGCGGGTGTAAAACCGCCAAACACAGCCGTTGCCAAACTGAATGCCAGTGAAAATCCTACAACTCGTACGTTCTGAGGCATTACCTCAGTCAGTGCTGCAACCATCGCGCCGTTGTAAATGCCAAAGAAAAAAGAGAAGTACAGCAGCACCGCGAGCAATCGCTCGAAACTTGCTGCTGCGGCCAGCCAGTGCATGGCGGGATACGCAGTAAAGATGCACAGCAAGCTGACTGCCAGCAGCAAGGGACGACGGCCGATACGGTCGGAAAGTGTGCCTCCGATGGGCAGCCAGATGAAATTGCTGAGGCCGACGAAGAGCGTGACCACCAGGCTGTCAGTGGTGCTCAGATTGAGTACGGAGCGGCCGAACGTCGGTGTGTAGACGGTAATGAGATAGAACGTGGTAGTGGTCATCGACGCCAGCAGTCCGCCCGCCAGTACCGTGCGCCAATTGTCCCGCATCGAGCGAAAGACTTCGCTGGCATTTGGGTGATGGCTGCGCGCCTTGAATGCATCGGTTTCCTGTAGCGAGCGGCGAATGATGAAGATGAACGGGATAATCAGGCAACCAATGAAGAATGGGATACGCCAGCCCCAGGCTGCAACGTCGGCGGCCTCCATAGACGCGTTAATCGTATAGCCCAACGCAGCCGCAAGAATGATCGCCACTTGTTGGCTGGCCGACTGCCAACTGGTATAGAAACCCCGGCGTCCGGGCGTGGCGATTTCAGCCAGGTACACGGAAACACCACCCATTTCTGCACCTGCGGAGAATCCCTGCAACAGTCGCCCGAGCAACACCAATATCGGCGCTGCGATGCCTATGCTGGCGTAGCCCGGAACCAAGGCGATCAAGACCGTGCCCGCGGCCATGATCGACAGCGTCACGATCAGCCCCTTTCGCCGGCCAACCTTGTCGATGTATGCGCCCAGCACGATAGCGCCCAGCGGCCGCATCAGAAATCCCGAGCCGAATACGGCGAAGGTCATCATTAACGAGGCGAACTCGCTGGTGGCAGGAAAGAAGGTCTGCGAGATGTAAGTGGCATAGAAGCCGAACAGAAAAAAATCGAACTGTTCGAGAAAATTGCCGCTGGTGACCCGCAGGATGGCGCCCAGTTTCGACCCCTTGGATCGGGTGTCTTGAGTTGTTGTTTTCATCATGGCTACCGTGGTGATCAATATTGTTTTTGGAATGAATGGATCGCCGATCAGTCGCTACCTGCGTTGATCGGGTTGGGTTGGCGTTTTTCGATGGAGTACTTGAGCAGCGCGGCGCTGCGGAAGATGCCATGGGCGAATTTGCTGTAGGGCATGGTCAGGAAAAACGCCATGACCAGGCCGAGATGGATTGCCAGCAACAGGCCCAAGGCTGCGGTTTCACGGAACGCCAGGAGTGCCAGGCCGCTGGCGCTGACCAGGAACAGCAGCGCGATAAAGCCACGATCCATGGGTTTCTGATTGTCGTCGCCGTGCTCAGGGTTGCGACGCAGGTTCAACCACAACAGGCCTGCGGGGCCTATCAGCAGACCGACTCCACCTGCGATGCCCAGCATCACCGGCAAGCTCAGGACGGGGTAGGGCGCCGACCAGTCCAGAAGGAAATGGTAGAGCGTGGCGACCCCTGTGGCTGCGAAACACAGCATGAAGCCGTAGAAGGTGAAGTGGTGGAAGCGCCGCCGCCACAAGGTGAATCGATCATCAGCGTTATTGCAGCCTTCACCATGGCCACCGTCCAGAAATTTGAGCCGGGCGACGTTGGCCGTGGCTTCCAGTGCAGCGGCGGTTTTTTCCTGCACGGGCGCGTCGGCCGGTGAAACATTGCGCCAGAAGCGCCGCGCGCCAAGGGTTAACGCGAGTACCGCGAATCCGAAAACTGCACCGAACATTACGGCCAGAGTGTTGTGCGGGAAGATCCCGTAGAAATTTCCCCTGGGCATCGCCGTGAACAGGTTGCCCATCACCATCAACGTGAGGCAGAGGAACAATGCCAACCCCGCGCCGGACGCCAGCGCGAGCGTCAGCCCGTTGTGCCGGTACAACTTGCCCATCATTTGCGGCCAGGCGTACTCGGCATAAGTGTCGAGGCGGACTTTGGCCATGGCCTTGGGCACATTGATTTCGAATTCGTGAGGGGCAGCGTACTGACAGGCATGCAGGCATGCGCCGCAGTTATGGCAAAGGTTCGCCAGGTAATGGATATCCGCCTGAGAAAACTCCAGACGTCGTGTCATGGCCGGAAATACAGCGCAGAAGCCCTCGCAGTAACGGCAGGCATTGCAAACGGTCATTTGTCGCTGAACTTCGCTTTCATCAAGGTTGAGTACGGGAATCAAATTACCCGGTGCCTTGGGATCAAACAGCTGCATGTTGGGGCTCCGTGATAAAAGGGGTCGGTAAGCCGGCCGCAGCCGCGGCTTGCACACCGGCGATGCGACCGAAGGCGGTGCCAATGGCCATGCCGATGCCGGCGGTATAACCCTTGCCCAGTACGTTGCCCGCCATCATTTCTCCTGCGACAAACAGGTTGGGACTCGCCTCACCCTTGAAGTGAACGGCTGCGGTTTCGTCGGTCGCCAGCCCCAGATAAGTGAACGTCACGCCTGGCTTGAGTGGGTAGGCGCAGAAGGGGGGCTTTACCAAGGGGCGGGCCCAATGAGTCTTGGCGGGGTTCAAACCTTCGGTGCGACAATCGTCCAGTGCGGTGTGATCAAACGTACCGACACGGCAGGCCGCGTTGTAGTGCTCGATGGTTTTGACGAATTGTTCAACAGGAAGCTTCAACCGCCGGGCCAGTTCCTGTAGCGAATCGGCTTTGGTGCCTGGAAACACCGGAGGCATGAAGCGGCCGACGGCTTGCTGGTCGATGATCGAGTAGGCCTGTTGTCCGGGCTGACCGGCCACCAGACGGCCCCAGATCGCATAGCGCTTGGGCCAGAAGTCTTCGCCTTCGTCGTAGAAGCGTTCGCCGTCGCGATTGACGACCACGCCCAGTGATACGCAATCGATGCGAGTGCAGATACCCCCGTCATACAGCGGGGCTCGGGCGTCGATGGCGACCATATGCGCCTGGGTCGGGTCGCCGATAAAGTCGGCCCCCAGGCTCTGCATGCGCCGCAGCAGTACACCGGTATTGAAGCGCGTCCCGCGAATCAGAAAATTGTCGGAAGGCCATTCTCCGCGCTCGTTCTGACCCCAGGCTTCGCGGAGCCATTCGCGGTTGGATTCGAATCCGCCCGCAGCCAGAACGCAGGCCTTGGCCTGAATGCGCTCGGCGGGGAAATGCTGGCCATCGACCTTACGCTCACCGAGGTGCGCTGCAACAAACGCGTGGCCCTTCAGTTCGATGTCAGTGACTTGAGCGTCATAGCGGATCTTGACGCCCAGCCGCTCGGCGCTGCGAAAGTACGCATTGACCAACGCTTTGCCGCCACCCATGAAAAACGCATTGGTGCGCGCGACATGCAGGGCACCCGACAGCGAAGGTTGAAAATGCACACCATGGGAGCGCATCCAGTCACGGCAGTTCGATGAAGCGCGGATGACAAGCCGTGCAAGCTTTTCATTGGTCATCCCGCCCGTCACTTTCAGCAGATCCTGCCAATATTCCTCTTCGGGATAGGCATCGACCAACACATCCTGCGGTGCGTCGTGCATACAGCGCAGGTTGCGGGTGTGTTGCGAATTGCCGCCGCGCCAGATTTTCGGTGCACCTTCCAGCAACATGACGCTGGCGCCGGCCTCTCGGGCCATCAACGCTGCACACAGGGCGGCGTTACCACCGCCGATCACTAATACATCGATCATCATTACTCCTCAATCGCAAGGAGGCATGAACGAAGTGCTCCTCGCGAGTGGAGAGAAGGTAGAGCGGTGAGCTTATTGTCGAAAGGCGCGAAATGAGTCGGGGCGTTTAGTTTTCGTAAAGACTTTGGTGCGGATCCCGCGAGTGTCGGATAACTCGGGGAGGGCGCGAGTGGATCATGACGCGACGTCCTCAATCCACGACGCCCCCGGCCATTGTCGATCAACGACCAACTGCCGGGCGACATCGGTGATCACCCGTCGCGCCGCGAGTGCTGCGGGGGACAGCTCGTCATCAGGTAATGTCGCCAGCAGGTTTCGTCGACCGACGTGAACATCGGAAATTTCCACCACTGAAAGCCCCGACTCACCTTTGAGCGCCGCTGCCGCGCCGGGCTGGATGGTGGCCGCATGACCTGCGCGTACAGCATTCATCAACACGGCCAGACCATCGACCTCCATGATGATGTTGGGCGCCACGCCCGAACGCTCGAACGCAACCGTCAGCGTAGAACGCAAACCGTGTTGCGCGGTCGGCATCACCAGTGGAAGGTGCCCCAGGTCCGCCAGTTGCACGCGGGTTCCCTGTGGTGCGTCGGGCAGGTGCGGTGAACTGATGACAAACAGCTTTTCGTCGAGCAGCGGTGTCACGCTCCAGCGTTTGCCACCTTCGAGTTGAAACACAATGGCCAGGTCTATCTGGCGGGCATTGAGCTGGGTCGCCAGATGCCCGGACAGCATCTCGACCAGGTGCAATTGGATATCCGGGTAACGCTCCCGCATCGCGTTGATCAATGGTAGGGCAAGTACCGTGGCAGTCGTGGGTGCCATTCCAACGGTGACATACCCGCTCATCCGCCCGCGGTGAGCGGCCGTGATCGCGTTTTCGGCCTGTCGCAGGCACAACTGGGCGTGGTGCAGGAACGCCGTGCCGGAGCTGGTTGGTGTGACGCCGGTCGTGGTGCGATTAAGCAGGCGAGTTGAGAGCTCGCTTTCAAGCTTCGCGATCTGTTGGCTGAGGGCTGACACGCCGACATCCAGCTCAAGCGCTGCACGTCCCAAGCTGCCGTGTTCGATGATTTTTACGAAATAGCGCAGCTGTCTTAATTCCAAGCGTTACCGCTCCACGTCCGGTTGAAGGGTCAGGGTGCTGTCAGGTCTTTGCTGTGGCAGCACTGCCTTTATCAGCCTGAGAGGTTATGCCTTGGCAGTCAAACATCGTGTGGGTTCGGTTAAGTGGAACACTCGATTCCCGACAATGCTTGTGAGTGCCGAGGGCGGGGTTTGAGGTACTGCGTGAGAATGACTGTCTCGATGACGCACTACGCCAAGGACGCGCTCATCGATGGATTCCCCATCTTGGTTCAGTGTTACTCAGCTACCGTTCTGCACCATTTCTGGTCTCGCATTGGGCCATTAGGTAGCAGATTCCGAAGGTTGTTCCGGCAAATCTGATAGCTGGGAATTTCGAATTTCTCCCTTAATTCATTTGAATCAAACGCTTGGGGAGGCGAGGTGAGTTTTGGCATGCATTATGCTTTTTTGTATCCGTGGATAATTGGATACAAAAAGACAAAAGGTGCCGCCATGCAATTCGCTCCTGCTTACGACCAGCGTCAACCGATGACCGCCGAGGAGGAGGCTTACAACTTTCTTCTGGAGGGCATCTGCGGGGGGCGTTATCGCAAAGGTGACCGGCTGATTGCCGAGGACATTGCCACTGAAATCGGCATGAGCCGCATGCCTGTACGCGAAGCCTTTCGACGTCTCGATGCTCAGGGGCTGGTGACGCTAAGGCCTAATCGCGGTGCGATTGTCAGCGGTCTGGATGTCGAGGAAATGCACGAAGTCTTCGAGATGCGCAGCGCGCTGGAAGGGCTGGCGATTCGTGTAGCGGTGCCGAAGATCGGTGAACGTCAGTTGACGGCCCTGGAACGGCTGCTCGATGAAATGGATGACTACCGTGACGAGAGTGCGGCTTGGGTCAGCCGTCATCGCAAGTTCCATGAGTACCTGTGCAGCCTCAGCGGACGACCTCGTCTGGTGAAACAGATCAGCGCTCTTTATTCGCTGATCGAAGCCCCCATGCGTCTTTGGCTGCAACACGGAGAGAAGCCGCTGAGTGCACGTGAGGAACACGTGGTGATCCTCGACGCGATTCGTGCCGGTGATGCCGCCAAGGCAGAAGCGGTGGTGCGCGAGCACATCGAAGGCACGGTCCCCGAGCTGATCAAGTTTCTGCAATCGGAAAGATAACCACAGAGCGGGCAATGAACCCGCCGATGTTTTGACTTTGAGAACTGCCCCGTTACTAACCGAACTGGAGTGTCTGGTCATGCATACGTCTCGCCTGTTATTGGCTGCAATTTCCCTGGGGCTCTGTACGCAGTGGGCGGTTGCCGCACCCACCGTGCCGGAGCGTTTGCTCAAGGTCGACAAACTCACCTATTGCTCGGGCATGGATTCGCCGCCTCTGGTTTCCTTCGATGAAGCGCAAAAGCCAAAGGGCCTGACTGTCGATCTGGGCCTGGAAGTTGCCAAACGTCTGGGGGACAAGAAGGTCGAGTGGCGGGTGATTCCGTTTTCCGGATTGCTGCCGGCCTTGCTGGCCAAACAGTGCGACATGATCGTCGACCAGTTGTTCGACAAGCCCGAGCGCCGCGAGGTGATCGACATCGTCAACTACATGTATTCCAGCCAGGCGGTGGTGGTGCCCAAGGGCAATCCGAAAGGGCTCAAGGCGCTGCCGGATCTCAGCGGGCACAAGATCGCGGTACTCAACGGTTCGACCATCAAGACCTTGCTCGACACCGAAAATGAAAGCCTGACCAAGGCCGGCAAGCCGCCGATGAAACTGGTGGTCTACAACACCGACACCGATGCATTCCAGGCGCTGCGGATCAGTCAGGTCGACGCTTACGGCACCACAGTGGAAACCGCAGGGTATTACGCCGCGATGGCGCCGGACCTGTTCGAGGAGGGCGTTCCAGCCTTCAGCCGGATCCTCACAGGCCTCGGCATTCGCAAGGACGATCCGCAACTGAGTGCCGCCGTACAGCAAGTGATCACCGACATGCGCAGCGATGGCAGCTACAAACAGCTCCTGAGTAAATGGCACGTCTCCAGCGACACGCTTGATTGAGGTAGGCGTTGATGAATTTCAATTGGGATGTGTTCTGGCAGTATCTGTTGCAGCCCAGCGGGGTCTACCTCACCGGACTCTGGCTGACATGCCTGATCAGTGTGCTGGCCATGTTATTGGGTTGTGTTTTGGGATTGGCGGCGGCGTTGCTGCGACTATCGAAGAATCCTTTGCTGCATCTGCCCGTGCGCTTTTATGTGTGGCTGATGCGCGGGACGCCCTTGCTGGTGCAGATCGTCTTTCTCTACACGGCGCTGGCGGCGGGCGGGATTTTCCGCTTCGAAGACATTGAACTGTTCGGACTGATGATTCCCGGCAATATCCAGGCCGCGATTATTGCGCTGGGCCTCAACGAAGGCGCGTACATGGCCGAGATCATCCGCGCCGGTATCGGTGCCGTCGACAAGGGGCAATACGAGGCGGGGCGTTCCCTGGGCATGACCTTCGCCAAACTGATGCGGCGTATCGTTTTGCCGCAGGCGTTTCGGGTCATCGTGCCGCCGCTGGGTAACGAGTTCAACGTGATGCTCAAGAATACGACGCTGGTCAGTGTGATCGGTGTGCAGGAGCTGCTGCTCAGTACGCAGATGGTCACCTCGGCAACCTTCCGGGTGTTCGAGTTGTACCTCGTGGTGGCGATCTATTTCCTGTTGCTCACCACGTTGTGGGGCTTCTTCCAGCGCTGGCTGGAAACACGTTTCGGCCAGTCGGACCGACCGTCGTCGCCGCCGCCGGCATCCAGCCGGATGTTCGGTCGCAGCACGCTGAAACTGCTGAGGGGACGTTAATCATGGCGCATCAAAGTGACGAACTGATCATCGAAGCGCTGAACATTCACAAGTCGTTCGGCAACCTCGAGATTCTCAAGGGCATTTCCCTGCAAGTGCGGCGCGGTGAAGTGGTGGTGCTGATCGGCGCCTCGGGCTCCGGTAAGACCACGTTTATCCGCTGCATCAATTTGCTGGAAGACATTCAGTCCGGGGAGATCCGGGTCAATGGACAGTCCATGGGCTATCGCACGAAGGCCGATGGCAGCCTGGTACGGGATTCGGAACGCAACATTGCCCGTCAGCGGCGGGACATCGGCATGGTGTTCCAACGCTTCAATCTGTTCCCGCACATGACCGCACTGGAAAACATTATCGAAGCACCGATTCAGGTGTTGGGTGTGCCGCGCAAAGCGGCGGAGGAACAAGCGCGGACGTTGCTCAAGCGTGTCGGGCTGGCGGAGAAGGCCAACCATTACCCGTCGATGCTTTCCGGTGGTCAACAGCAGCGGGTGGCGATTGCCCGGGCTTTGGCCATGAAACCCCAGGCGATGCTGTTCGACGAACCCACCAGTGCCCTGGACCCGGAAACCGTCGGTGAGGTCTTGCAAGTGATGAAGGAACTGGCGGAGGAGGGCATGACGATGGTGGTGGTCACCCATGAAATGGGTTTTGCCCGAGAGGTCGCCGACCGTGTGGTGGTACTCGATCAGGGTGAACTGATCGAGCAGGGATCGCCGGAGCAGATTTTCAGCCATCCCTCTCATCCCCGTACCCAAGCCTTTCTCAGCCGCGTGTTGTGAGATTCACAAGGATATTGACGATGCGTTTATCGAGCGTGTTTGCAGCCCTGTGTTGCGCTGCCGTTGTGCCCATGATCCAGGCTGCCGACCCGGTGGTGAAGGTTTACAACTGGTCCGACTACATCGGCCCCGACACCCTGAAGAACTTCGAAAAAGACAGCGCCATCAAGGTGCAGTACGACATCTTCGACACCAATGAAATGCTCGAGGCCAAGTTGCTTTCCGGGCACTCGGGGTATGACGTGGTGGTGCCTTCCAGCCAGTTTCTGTCGAAACAAATCCGCGCCGGTGCCTATCAGCCGCTCCAGCGTGAGTTGCTGGATAACTGGAAGCACCTCGATCCGCGCTTGATGCAGCGTCTGGAGGCGGCCGATCCGGGCAATCGATATGCCGTGCCTTATATGTGGGGCACCGTGGGCATCGGCTACAACGAGGAGAAAGTGCGAGCGGTGCTGGGCAAGGACGTGCCGCTGGATTCCTGGGCCATGGTGTTCGATCCGCAGAACCTTTCCAGGCTCAAAAGCTGCGGCGTAGCCTTTCTCGATGCGCCGGTAAAGATCATCCCTCAAGCCATGCTTTATCTCGGGTTGGACCCCAACAGCGTCAAGCCGGACGACTACAAGCAGGCGTCGAAGCTGCTGATGACCTTGCGGCCGTCGGTGACTTACTTCAACTCATCGAAGTACACCGCGGATCTGGCCAATGGCGATATCTGTGTGGCGATCGGTTACTCCGGCGACGTGATGCAGGCTCAGACCCGGGCCCGCGAGGCCGGGAAAAACATCGATATCCGCTACGTCATTCCCAAGGAAGGCGTGAACCTGTGGTTCGACATGCTGGCGATTCCCAAGGATGCCAGCAACGTGGCCAACGCTCATGCGGTGATCAACTATTTGCTGCGACCCGAGGTGATTGCGTCGGTCAGTGACTACGTCGGGTATGCGAACCCGAACAAGGACGCCACGCCCTTGATGGACCCCAAGGTCAGCGGCAACCCGGGGATCTACCCGAACGACGAAGTGATCAGTCACACCTTTGTCTCCGCAGACTTGCCGGAAAACATCCAGCGTCTGATGACCCGCGAATGGAACCGGATCAAATCCGGTCAATGAATCCTTGTTTTGAAGAGCCTTTGCCATGCTGAATTTTTCTGCTCACGAATATCCGTATCCGTCGCAACGCCAAAGCGTGTTTGCCCGTCGTGGCATGGTGGCGGCGTCCCAGCCGCTGGCCGCTCAGGCCGGTATCGAGATGATGCAAAAGGGTGGCAATGCAATCGACGCCGCGATCGCCACCGCAGCGGCGCTGACCGTGGTCGAGCCTACGGGTTGCGGTCTTGGCGGTGATGCTTTTGCTCTGGTCTGGTTCAAGGATCAGTTGCATGGACTCAATGCTAATGGTCATGCGCCGGCTGCTTTGAGCATCGAAGCCGTCAAGGAGGCCGGTCATGAACAAATGCCGTTGTATGGCTGGACGCCGGTAACGGTGCCCGGTTGTCCGTCGGCCTGGGCGGAGCTTTCTCAACGCTTTGGGGTGTTGCCGTTTGCTGATTTGCTGCAACCGGCGATCAGCCTGGCGCGGGATGGTTTTCCACTGTCGCCTGTGGTTGCCCATCAGTGGCTGGTTGCTCTGGACGAGTTCAGTCCCCATCGCGACGCGGTGCTGGACGCCTGGTTCAATACCTTCCTGATTGAGGGGCGGGCGCCGAGGGCAGGGGAGCTGTTTCGCAATCCGGCGCAAGCGCGGACGCTTGAAGAGTTGGCTGAGAGCCGCTGTGAGAGTTTGTATCGTGGCGCTTTGGCCCAACGGCTGGATGCTCATTCGCGGGCTACTGGCGGGTATCTGCGAGCTACGGATCTGGAACATTACCGTGCGCAGTGGGTGGAGCCGATCCACGTCAATTATCGTGGTGTGGATGTCTGGGAAATCCCGCCAAGCGGTCAGGGTCTGGTTGCACTGATGGCGCTGAAGATCCTTGAGGGTTTCGACTTCGATCATCGCGACAGTCAACAGACCTGGCATCGTCAATTGGAGGCGATGAAGCTGGCCTACAGTGATGGCTTGCACTACATCACTGATCCACTGCACATGCGTGTGGCGGTGGCCGATCTGTTGAGTGATGACTACAGCGCTCGGCGTCGTGGCCAGATCAACGAGAAGGCTCAGCCACCCAAGCCTGGTGATCCTCATGCCAGCGGCACGGTGTATCTGGCGACGGCCGATGGCCAGGGCAATATGGTTTCGTTCATCCAGAGCAATTACCACGGCTTTGGTTCGGGTGTGGTGCTGCCAGACAGCGGCATTGCACTGCAGAACCGGGGGCAGGAGTTCAGTCTTGATCCGGACCATGCCAACTGCCTGGCGCCGGGCAAGAAGACGTTTCATACGATTATTCCGGGGTTCCTGACCAAGGATGGCAAGGCGCTAGGGCCGTTTGGCGTGATGGGCGGGTACATGCAGCCTCAGGGGCATGTGCAGATGGTCATGAATCTGGTGGATTTCGGATTGAATCCGCAGTCGGCGCTGGACGCTCCGCGATGGCAATGGTTGGGGGGGATGAAGGTGGGGATCGAGCAGGGAGCTTCTAGGGATCTGGCCAATGCCTTGATGCGCCTGGGGCATGAAGTGCGGATTGCCTGTGATCTGACGGATTATGGACGGGGGCAAATTATTCTTCGCGATCCGGTCAGCGGCGTGTTGTGTGGCGGGACTGAGCCGAGGGCGGATTCGCATATTGCG
Organism: Pseudomonas sp. R38(2017); assembly: GCF_002112395.1. NCBI lineage: Bacteria > Pseudomonadati > Pseudomonadota > Gammaproteobacteria > Pseudomonadales > Pseudomonadaceae > Pseudomonas > Pseudomonas sp. R38(2017). Next base: position 376,565 of record NZ_NEHN01000002.1, on the reverse strand, counting down.
GCTTGGTAAGGCTGAGAGTTTAAATGTAGCGAACTTCTTCGATTGTGGCGGTATTTTAGATTAACTACACTAAATGAGCCTTTAGTTGAGCTATACGAAAATCCGCTGCTTATTCAATGGAGAAGGTCATCAAATGAACGCCAAAGACGTCATTGCCGCCCTTGAGCTTGAAGCTCATGTCGAGGGCGGCTATTTCCGCAGGACATTTCAGGCAAATCATCGAGATATGCTCGAAACCCGGGCCGGCCCACGTTATTTGATGACGTCCATTTATTACCTGTTGACTGAGGAATCACCAATTGGCCAGTTCCATTTCAACCAGTCGGACATCCTGCATTATTTCCATCTGGGCGACGCCATCGAGTACAGCCTTATTCATGCTGACGGTTCGTTGCAGACGCTAGTGATGGGCAGCGACATTCTGGCAGGACAACATTTGCAAATGCACGTACCGGGCGGAATCTGGAAAGCCTCCAGGCTACTCAATGGCGAAAACGGATTTGGCTTGATCAGCGAAGCGGTTTCACCGGGATTTGATTTCGCGGATATGGAAATGGGGAATCGGCGGAAGCTCACAATGCAGTATCCACAGCATAGAGAGCTGATAGAAAAGCTGACGCGTCACGAGGATTGAGAGCCGTACATTTGAAATAGAGAGATCGCCGCGCATCAAAGGCAAGGTGTGTTGGAGAGTCACGGTGGAGATTGAAATCGGGTGTGCAACCGGACGGATCTCGTAATATTTTGTTACGTGTAATGTATATTATGTTAAACCGGATGCTATGTTAGAAATGTTCATGAGGCTCATAAGACACTGATTCGACAAACCCGCTTCTGGCATCCATTCTCTCAACGGGCCATGTTCTCCTGTTCATGGCGAGCCCTTGACTGAGGTGTCTGCCGATAAAGCTGATCCAGTGCCGGTTCACTTCAGGTCAGCGTGTACCGCTGCTGGTGAAAGTTGGTGATGCCGCGCCGTTGCCCGTACTCATTCCATTCATCTACGTCCAACTAAAACTCAGGCACCGTGCTTACAACACGGCGGCGCATCTGCGTGCGATCCAAGCTTCTATACCTATACCTATACCTATGCCCAATGCCTAGACTTGGATATCGATGAGGCCATCTTGGCCTGCCACTTTGAGGCGATTCTGGCTTCACTGGTCGGTTATGCCATCTGGCTTCAAAGCGGCCGTCAGGCCGATAATCTGGTCACCCGAATCGGCAAAGCTGAAACGGCACCTTTTCTGCAGATTGATCCGCGTACCCGTGACCAATACTTGCAACTGCTGAAGCAGTACCTGTCCTGGTGTGTTACCCGTACATCCCGCGCTGCTCCGCACTGTTGAAAAACAGTGCGGAACGGTATTTCGCCCCGACATCCGCGCCCTGTCCGTCGACTGACGTGGGATCATGCAGTGTCCAGAAGTGCTCGACGAGGCGGCTGTAAGAAATGAGTCGGGGGTCGAAGTCGACTTGCACGACTTCGATCAGAGTGGCGTCGCCCAGGTCTGACCGCGCGAACCCGACACGGGTGTCGAGCACACCCGGCAATACCCGGAATGAGGCTTCCGCCCCCCAGAAACAGCCGGCACCAAATGTCGCCTGCTCTGACAGAACGTCGCCTGGAAAATCAATCATGCGCGGCCTCCTCACCATTTTGATACTGCAAGTGCAAATGCAACTGGGCGATATGCTCCGGGCCGATCCCACAGCATCCGCCGACTATGCTGGCCCCTGCGGCAACCCATGATTTTGACCAGTCCAGGTAGGACTCGGGGCCCAGATCACGACGAATGTCCAACAAATCGCTATTGGCCTCGGCTTTGGCACTGACAGGGGGGAAAGCATTGGCATAAACCCCCAGTTCGACAGGATGATCCAGGTTTTCAATCACAGCGCGTGCCTCAATCAAAGCCGCGGCCATCACTTCCGGCTGGCTGCAATTGAAGAGCACCGCTTCAGCTCCCAGTTCGGCCGCTACGCGAACCGCATCGGCAACTGCCTCGTTTGAGCGTAATCGCGGCACCCGTCCCTCTTCGTCCAACAGCGTGAATGACACCCAAAGTGGCGCGTGATCCGTTCCGAGGGCTTCAACCACCGCTCGGACTTCAGCAATGGAGCTTTGCGTTTCGGCCAGCCACACATCGACGTGCGTTCGCAATCCGGCAATCAGTTCGCGGTGGATCGCCACCGAACGCTGATGATCGAACAGATCCGGCCGGTACGACCCCAACGCCGGCGGCAACGAACCGGCCACGGTGACCGTTTCGGTACTTTCTCCGGCGGCCTGGCGCGCCAGCCGTCCAGCGCGCTCAGCCAGCGCTCTTCCCTGCTCGGCAAATCGCTCGTCGCCAATATGAAATGGCACTACCGCATAGCTGTTAGTGGTGATGATCCGTGCTCCGGCTGTCACGAACGCTTGATGTGCCTGCAGCACATACTCTGGCGCTTCGATCAGCGCGAGGGCCGACCATTCCGGTTGACGGAACGGCGCGCCGATTCGCTTCAACTCGCGCCCCATGCCACCATCGAGTACACGTACGTTCGCTTTGGTCATTGGGCTGAACTCACTTGAGGCACCTGCGATACAAACCACTGGTCAACAGTAGAAGGGTTGGCTTGGACCCAAGCCTTGGCGGCGACGTCTGCTGGCTGTTTCTCCTTTTCGATCTTCTGGATCAGTCCGTTCAACTGTGCCGGGTCGATGGCGAAATTGTGCAGAAACTCGGCAATTTTCGGCGCGCGTTTTTGCAGTGCGGTGGAAGCCAGGACGTACACCTTGGCATCCGGGAAGGCGCAGGTGATGTGACTCTTGTTCAGCCAGTCGGGATCGACAGTCGGGCTGATAAATTTCCAGCAGCCATCCGCCTTGTAGAGAGGATCTTCTTTTTTGTTGTCCTGAGCGTAGCCATCGAACGCGGGCTCTTCCAGACGACGCAGATCATAGGCCGAGAAAATCCAGTCAGGGGTGTAGGCGTAAAACACCACGCCGCGTTGCGCCTTGTAAGCCGAGGCCAGTTTGGCGTAGGTCACCGAGGCTTCCGTCGACACGGATTCGAATTTATCGGCGAAGCCGTAATCCTTGGCCTTGATCTGGCCGATATACGTCGACTCCCAGCCCGCCGGCCCCACCAGCAGTTCGGCCTTGCCGCCGCCCAATGGCTCGAAGAGCTTGGCCACTTCCGGTTTTTTCAGGTCGTAAATCGATTTGACGCCGTATTTGTCCTGTAGATAACCAGGAATGTAGAAGCCTTGTTCGCCGGTATAAGGATGAACATTGGGTACCAGTGAGCGGGTACCTCCCGTGACGTACTTGGCCCACGCCGCTGACTGATTGGGCAGCCAGATGTCAGTCAGCACATCCACAGAACCGTCGCCCTTGGCCGCCGCACTGAAAAGCACCGGCACGTCCCCGGCCAGATACGACACATCACCGTCCAGCCGGGTTTTGATCACCTCACCCAGAATGTGTTGAATGGCGATGGCCCCCGTCCAGTTCTGCTCGCCAATGACAATTTTTTCCTTGGCCATCACGCTGGCCGGCACGATCAAGGACGCCAGCACTGCAGCCGCACTCAGATTACGCAATAGATGTTTTGCCACGATAAGTCTCACTGTTCAGTTATGCAGATGGTCTTGCTTGCGCAAGCTCGATTGAATGATTCGATCGGGAATCAATGCACAAAGCACGATCGCCACGCCGGCCAGCACGCCCTCGCCGCCCTTGATATTGCGCAACGCCGTCATGACGTCGTAACCCAACCCTCCAGCGCCGATCAGGGCAGCAACCACAACCATCGACAGGCTCATGACAATGGTCTGATTGATCCCCAGCAACAGGGATCGGCGCGCGAGCGGCAGTTGCACCTTGATCAGTGTCTGCCAAGGGTTTGCTCCGTGAGCGATTGCCGCTTCCACGGCATCTTTCGGGACTTCCTGAATGCCCAGGGACGTCAGACGAATCATCGGTGCCAGGGCGAAAATCACCGTCGCAATGACCGCCGGCGTCTTGCCCACCGAGAAGAACGCCACAGCGGGAATCAGGTAGACAAAGGTCGGCAGGGTCTGCATGACATCCAGCAAAGGCGTGAGCAGCCTGCGGGCAAACGGCCGCTTCGCCAGCAGAATGCCGGTGGGTACGCCGATCACCAGTGCGATCAATACCGAAGAACCAACCAGCGCCAGGGTTGCAATCGTCCGCTCCCAAAACCCGAACAGGCCGATATACAACAACGCTGCGCTGCTGGTGAGCGCCAGGGCCAGGCCCGCCGAGCGCCAGGCCAGCAATACCAGCGCCAGCGCGCAAACCGGCCAGGGGAGCCAACCGAGCAGCGTTTCGATCCCTTCAATGACCGTGCGAACAGCAACGATCACGCCGACAAAAGCGCTTTCGAAGGTCACCTGTGACCAACCGATAAAGTCATCCACGCTCTGGGCGGTCAGTAACAGCGCCTGGCGGCTGGCCGGAAACTGCAAAAGTGCCTGGGAGGTGTCGGGCGTCAACACCCGCCAGATGACCAATACCTGACTCACCAGCAGCACCGCCAGCGGCAACGCCCAACCCGAAACGGCGCGCCGCACCGGTTGACGGCTCAGCGAATACGCGGTGAAACGACTGGCCGCCAACACGGCCAGTCCCACCACGACCGATATCCAGGATGCGCTCGCAATGCCTTGCACCGCAGTGGCCAAGGCCGCGAGTTCTGCGGCGAACCCGAGCCAGAACAACCCGCCTCGGCCCCGCGCCGCCAGCGCTGCCGGCCCGAGCAACAGGGCTTGCCAGCCACTCAAGCTCGGCTGGAGCGGTTGCTCCTTCGGTACCGCTTCGAGAACATGACGTACCGCGTTACCGGCATCGTGCGCTACAGGTGCCGCTGGAAGGCAATCGCGGAAAAAGTCCGCGACTTCAGCGTCAGCCGGCGTCTCAAGCAATTGTTTCGGGGTGCCCGACTGCACCAGGCGCCCTCCGCGTAATACCGCTATCCGGTCAGCGAGACGTACCGCTTCGACGGGATCGTGGGTGACCAGCAAGGTGGTGATCCCGCGCTCGCGTACCAGGGCCAGAAAGTGGCTTTGCAGGTCTCGCCGGATGGTCGGGTCCAGTGCGCTGAACGGCTCGTCCATCAGCAGAATATCCGGATCAGTCACCAATGCCCGCGCGAGGCCGACCCGTTGCTGCATACCGCCGGATAACTCATGGGGATAATGTTCGCCCCATCCTTCCAGCCCCATCGCCTGCAACTGTCGGGTAGCTGCTGCATGCCGGACGGCCTCGGATTCACCGCGTAACTCCAGAGGCAACGCAACGTTGTCCAGCACCGTGCGATGGGGCAAAAGGCCAAAATGCTGGAACACCATGCCGATTCGCCGCGAGCGCAAATCCCGTAACGCTCTGTGGCTCAATTCGCTGATAGCCTGACCTTCAATCAAGACCTCGCCGCTGGTGGGTTCGATCAAGCGATTGATATGACGAAGCAAGGTGGATTTGCCGCTTCCGGACGTTCCCATCAGGCACAGCACTTCACCGCGCCGGGCCTTCAAGCTGACATTGTTCACAGCCGGCAACGGCGACCCGCCTTTGCGCAGATAGGCTTTGGTGACGCCTCGCAGTTCGAGGACAACATCGCCCTCCTCGGCTCTATCGTCGATGGGTGGGGCCAATCGTTCAGGCAAGTCGACCTGAACCGTTGCCAAAGTGGTTTGAATAAGTGTCACGAGGGCTCCGGGCAACGAACCGCTGACGACCTGATGGTGGCCGATCAAGGGTTGAAAAAAATGGACAGGGAGCTTTAGGCAATGACCTCGAAGAAGGTTGGCCTGAAGCGAAAAAAACGCTGCAAGCGAGGCGCCTCACGTTTTTCTTGCTAAAAGCTAAACGATCTTAAAAAGATTAAATAAATATCTTTTTGGAATTAGCTTAGGCTTTCCCGCCCGGTTTCCGGCTGTACTTTTCATAGCGATTTGGCTATGCCGCGTGCCGACGGCTGGACGTGCTGCAGAGCTGCCACCATCCCGTATCGCAAGCTCAAAGCCTTGCCGGTCAACGCGTGATCGACTCATCGACGGGCTGGCGTCTGGCAGCAGACTCAGCCCAGTTTTGATGGAGTGTTCCGCGCCCTTGCAGGCGCTAACTCAGAACCACCTGAACTTCAAACGGCACGGCCTTGACCCCTCTCCAAAGCCGCAAACCCGCGCTGCAGATCTTCAATCAAGTCGGCGACGTCCTCCAGGCCGACGTGCAAGCGCAACACCGGATTCAATAAGCGATCCGCCGCACTGTCGCGATCCCTGGTATCGGCCACGGTTATCAGGCTTTCAAAACCACCCCAGGAAGCCCCCAATCCGAACAGCTGCAGCGCATCGATGAAGCGCTCCACGTACGCGGCGTCCGTTTCACGCAGTTCGAAGGACAGCAGACCATTGCTCCCAGTGAAATCCCGGCGCCACAGGGCATGGCCGGGATGATCGTGCAGGGCCGGATGGAATACCTGCTTCACCTGCGGGTGTGTCTTTAACCAGTGGGCGACTTCCAGAGCCTGACGCTCATGCACTTGCAGTCGTGACGCCAGCGTTCGAGCGCCACGCAGTACCAGATAGGCGTCGTCAGGGCTGACGGTCGCTCCAAAGCTGTCGCTCATGGCCGCGAGTGCAGGCCACACATCCTCGGTTGTGCAGACACTGCCCATGACCACGTCACTGTGGCCGCTCAGGTATTTGGTCAGTGCCATGATCGAGATATCTGCGCCGAGCGCCAGTGGACGGTACAGGTAACCGGAGCCCCAGGTATTGTCGACAGCCAGCAGGATGCCTCGCGGTTTGCACAAGGCAGCCATGGCCGGCAAGTCGCACAGTTCATACAACAACGAGCCAGGCACTTCGGTGTAGACCATTCGGGTATTGGCTTGCAGCCGGGCCTCCAGGTCACGGCCATCGGCAGCGAAATAGCTGACTTCAATGCCGAAGGGCTGAAGAAACTCCCGTGCCAGGCGTCGTACTGGCGCGTATACCGCGTGGGTGATCAGCACATGGTCGCCGGGGCGCAGGTAAGCGAGAAACGTCTGTGCGATCGCTGCCAGTCCGGTACCGTACAAGCGCGTGCGATACCCTCCCTCCAGCTCGCTGACCAGGTCTTCGAGGGCGAACGCCGTCGGATTGCCGCGCGCGCCATAACTCAGCACCCGCTCGCTATCACGACGAGCACGGGCGTCACGCATTTGCGCCAGGTTGTCGAATAACACCGTGCTCAAGCGAGTCACCGGCACATTGACTGGGCGGCCACCGGCCCCCAGGGCCAATGCCGAATGCACCAGACGCGTATGCACGTGCGCCCCCTGACGTGCCTGCACCTGCAATGGTTTGAGACTGGCGATTTCGTCGGCGTTCATCTGCGCAAGCAAACCGATTTCCCATTTCAGGTATTGACGCGCTGCGTCCTTGTTGCCGGAGTGACGGTCATGGGTAAAGAAAAGAAAATCAATGCATTGCTCATCAGAGAGCGCGTCCGGGCTTTCCTGCACGGCAAAACCGGCCGCACGCCAGGCCTCAAGGCCGCCGCCCAGCAACCGCACTTGCGCGCGCTGAGCCTCGGGCAGTTCCAGTGCGGCGAGCACAGCCAGTTGTGCAACCTCGGCCAACAGCACCAATGGTCGCCGCTCACCCGCCACGTGTTGCGCGAGCAAGGAGCGAATTGACCAGCGCGCCCCGGGAATGTGGCCCTTGCGATAAGTCATGCTCGGTCGCAGATCGATCAGCGCGACGGCATCATCCTTCAGTGCATCGGAAAGCGCCTGCGCCGTGATCAGGGGCAATGCCTCGTGGGTGATCACACCGCTTTCCGGTAGCGACAGCGTGCTGCTCACACCACCTGCCAGCACATAGGCTTCATGCCCCGCCTGACGCAGCCAGCTCGCGACAATCCGGGCGCGGACACCATCGCTGTCGATCAGCACCAGTCGTGCCTGGCGCACGCCGATATACAGATCGGTCGATTGAACCAACTGACCGCCTGGCGCGTGTTGCGCGCCCGGCAGACTGCCGGCGGCAAACTCTTCGGCGGTGCGCACATCACACAAAAACAGACTGCGACCGGCGTCGCCGGCCCATTGCTCGACCTGTGCAGCCGTCACTGTCTCTACGCCGGCGCTTTCGGCCAGTCGGGTAGCCGCCAGGCGCTGTGTGGTCAATGGCGCTGCGGTCACCGCCTCGGCATAACGCCGGGTGCTGCCGTGCTCAAGCTCGAAGTCCTCCAGATACCAGCCTTGTGTGCCGTTTTCCAAGGCATACACCTGGTTCTTCAATCCGAGGTTGATCAGGGTCTGCGCACCGATAATGCTGCGAGTACGACCGGCGCAATTGATCACGATCGGCGTGTCTTCGTCAGGCACAAGGTCATGGATGCGATACCCCAGTTCGCCATTGGGGCAGCACACGGAACCGGGAATGGTCATTTTGTAGTATTCATCGAACGGTCTGCCGTCGAGCAGCACCAGAGGCTCGCCTCGGGTTTGCCATTCGGCCAGTTGTTGTGCGGTGACATGGGGCGTGTGATTGACCTCTTCGACCAATTCGCCAAACGCCTTGGATGGCACATGCACGCCGGCAAACAACTGATGACCGGCTGCCTGCCAGGCATCGGCACCGCCCTCCAGAATATGCACGCGCTCATACCCCAACGCCTGAAGACGCTGCGCGGCACGCGCGGCAACATCGCCGCCATTCTGGTCATGAATCACCAGTCGAACTTGAGGGTTGGGCGCCAGTCGCCGAACCTCCAGTTCCAGCCGGCTATAGGGCAGATTGACGGCAAAGAACAGATGGGCTTCGCCATACTGGCCATGTTCACGCACGTCGAACAGGGCAATTTCCTGCCCGTCGAACAGCCACTGCTGCAATTGCGCTGGGGTTACGGTCTGACTCATGGGGTTGCGCTCGAAAGAAAATTATTGAAGCGCCAGAGCGCGTTCACTGGACGCCACATCGCGGCCCTTGGCATACGCACGTTGAATGCCCGGGCGGGCCTTGAGGCGTTCGCGCCAGGCCCGTATGTGCGGAAAATCCTGCAGTTGCTGCCCTTGTCGAAGTGGCTGAATCCACGGGAATATCGCCATGTCGGCGATGGAATAATCGCCGGCCACGTACGGCACCTCAGACAATCGCCGCTCCAGCACGCCATACAAACGCGTTGCCTCGCCAGCCAGCAGATCCAAGGCAAACGCCTGCGGTTGCGGCGCCTTCTCCTTGAACAGCTGCAACTGACTCAGGTATGGCGTGACGTGTCCCACTTGCCAGAACAGCCATTCCTGCACCTTCTGGCGCTCGGCAGTGCCCGCCGCCGGCAGAAATCGCCCCGCCTTGTCGGCCAGATAATTGAGGATGGCACCGGACTCGAACAGGCTCAGCGGTTCACTCAAGCCGTGAGGTGCATGATCGACAATCGCCGGAATCCGCCCGTTGGCGCTGATGCGCTGAAACGCCGCCTGCTTCTGTTCACCCTCACGGATGTTGACTGGCAGCACGCGGTATTCCAGCCCCAGTTCTTCCAGCAGAATGCCAATTTTCAAGCCATTGCCGGTCGGCCAGTAATACAGGTCGATCATGCGTAGGCCTTGATCGACGGCGCCATTTGCGAGGCGTTGTAGTTGAGAATGCGCCCGTTGGCCTCTACGCCGTAACGCCCGTTGAGGGACTCCAGCGGCAAGCCGTACAGATGGAAATGCAGGGTCGGTTGATCACCATCGACACGAATCCCGTGCAAGTCTTCACCGAGGAACGAAATCGACGTTCCGGGCTGCACGACGACTTCCCGCTGCAGGTGCAAGGTGGTGAAACCGGGCTCGCGGCCCTCGTCGCTGCGGGCGTAGACGTAGTTGATTTCCTGGCCTTCGATGGCGCTGATGATCGCCCAGGTTTCGTGGTTGTGGGGAATGGTGCTTTTGCCCGGCAGCAGCGAGTTCAGGTACAGCGTTGGTGTGTCGCCGTCGTCATTGAGACGGTAGCGGAACGCGGTGCTGCCCTGCCCCGGCACCGGCGCAGGGAATTCATCGAAGTTGAACAAGTCGCGGCGCTCGGCGAGCGCTTCCAGCAAGGTGACGATTTCGCCCAGCGCAGCGCGGTCGACGCCCCGTTGATGGATGACGCGGACTTTCTTGAGGAAGTCCTCGATGACGTCGGCACGGTTCACGGTACTCATAAACATCTCCTCGGGGTCAGACGGACAGGCTGTAGCGGCTGAGGTTGGTCAACAGATAAGGATCATTGGCAAGCGCCGGGCGCCGGCCCGGATCGCCCAGGGCGTGGCGCAAGAAGGTCTGGGTCCGTTCACTGACGGGGTGCTGGAAAATCTGCGCGGCGCTGCCGTGCTCGACGATGACCCCGTTCTCGGTGAAATAGACGACATCGCTGATTTCCTCGGCAAAGCGCATCTCGTGGGTCACCAGCACACAGGTCATGCCTTCCTCAGTCAGTTCTCGAATCACCGTCAGCACTTCGCCGACCGTTTCCGGATCAAGGGCCGAGGTCACTTCATCGAACAGGATCAATTCCGGACGCATCGCCAGGGCTCGGGCAATCGCCACGCGCTGTTGCTGGCCACCGGACAGTTGGCCGGGATAGGCATCGGTCTTGTGCTCCAAACGCACTTTGGCCAGCAAGGCGCGCGCATCTTTCTCGGCGTCGACCCGATTGCGCCCCAACACCTTGCGTGGCGCCACCACCAGGTTTTCCAGCACCGACAGATGCGGGAACAGGTTGTACTGCTGGAACACGAACCCCACGCGCTTGCGCAGTTCGATGCGCTGCGCTTCCTGCTTCAGGGTGTGGACGTCGGTGGAGCCGACACGGATGCTGCCGCGCTGGGGCTGCAACAACCCGGTGATGCAGCGCAGGATGGTCGACTTGCCGGAACCCGACGGGCCGATGATCGACACCGCTTGGCCGCGATGCACCTCCAGATCGATGCCCTTGAGTACCGGGTTGCCACTGAACGACAGGTGCAAATCCCGCAGGTGGACCAGCGGCTCGCCGACGGTTTCAATAGAAGGCATAACGTCGCTCCAGGCGTCGGGTGAGTCGGGAAATCGGGTAGCAATAGGCGAAGAACAGCGCGAGCAGGCTGAGGTAGATCAGCACGGTAAAACCGGTCATGTTCACGGTGTTGCTGGCGATCTGCGCGGTGTCGATCACGTCATGCACGCCCACCAGCGAAGCCAGTGCCGTGCCCATGGTGATCACCGCGTACAGGTTCATCCACGGCGGCAGCATGCGTTTGAAACACTGCGGCAGGATGATCGAACGAAAGATCTGCCCTCGGGTGAAGGCCAGCGAACGGGCCGCTTCCCACTGGGTGGCCGGGATCGACGCCACAGCGCCGCGAAAGATTTCCGCGACGTTGGCGCTGGCCGGCAGCGCAAGGCCGAGGGTGACCTTGACCCAGTCCGGAAACGACACGTATGTACCGGCGATACGGACTTCGAACGGAAACACGTAGGTGGTGAAATAGATCAGCACCAGCCACGGCGCATTGCGAAACACCTGCACCCAGATCTGTGCCGGCAGACGCAGCAGACGCAGCGGCGACAAGGCCAGTGCGCCCACCAGCAGCCCCAGCAGCGACCCCAGCCCGATGGCCACCAGGCTGATCAGAATGTTCTGCGCGAAGCCCGCCGCCAGTGCCGGCGACCATTTCAGCAAGGCCTTGAGCACCGGGCTCTGCGCGCCGAAATACAGCAGCGCCAGAGCGACGCCTACCAGTATCAACAGCTTGCCGAGGTGCCGGCGCGGCTGGGTCGTCGTTGCAGTGACGGACGATTCAATGGCCATAACCGGGCATCCTCAGGCGCGCTTCGAGGTAGCGCCCCACGCAATTGACGATAAAACTCAGCAGGCCGAAAAAGCTCAGGATCAGGATCATCAGCTCCAGCACGTTGTCGCTCTGGGTCCAGATCATGATCGCGGCGTAGGTGATGTCGCCCACGGCGATGGCCGACGCAACGGCTGTCATCTTCACCAGGTCGATCAGGTTGTTGATCAGCGACGGCAGCGCAAAACGCAGGGCCAGCGGCAGCTGCACATTCCACAGCAACTGCCGACTGCTGAAGGCCAGCGAACTGGCCGCTTCCAATGTCACCGTCGGCACCGCCTCGATGCCGGCGCGCAAGGCTTCGGCATGGAACGCGCCCTTGTGCAGGGAGATCACGATTACCACCCAGGCAAACGGCGTCAGCGGATTGCCCGCACCCACCGCCTGGGTCAGCAACATGTTCAACACCAGGAAGGCGCAATACAGCTGCACCAGCGTCGGCGTGTTGCGGGTGACTTCGACAAAAATTCGCGCCGGTGTCGCCAGCCACGGTTTGCCTGACGTGAGCATAGCTGCCAGTCCGACCCCGGCCAGCAAACTGCCAACGATGGTGAACGCGCACAGCAGCACGGTAGTCAGCGCACCTTGCCCGAGAGATCCACGCTGGTAGGCATCCAGCAGAAAGCTGTAGTTCAGCCCCAGCCCCGCCGTCCAGTGAACGAAAAGCTCCAGCCAGTGAGTCATGGCTCGCTCCGCAGCTGGGCGCAGGCATTAGCGATTCGTCTTCCCGCTTCGACGACGCTGTCGGTGGCCGTGGCGATGGACAGGCGAAACCACGGCGACAGGCCATAGGCACTGCCCGCCACACCCGCAACGCCCTCCTCCAGCAGATAGTCGACGACATCGGCGTCGCTGATCAGCCGTTGCCCATCAGGGCGATAGCGTCCGATCAACCCGGCGCAGCGGACAAACACGAAGAAGCCGCCCTGCGGTTCCAGCACCTGCAGACCGTCGACCGGGCGCAGCGCGTCGAGCAACAGATCCCGGCGCAACTGATAGGCCTCGACCTGCGGCGGCAGGAACCCCAGGCCACCATCCAGCGCCGCCAGTGCAGCGGCCTGGCCCACGGACGACGCGCCGGACGTGGATTGCGATTGCACCACTGTCATGGCCGTTGTCAGATCCTGCGGCCCGGCGCCGAAGCCGACGCGCCAGCCGGTCATGGCGTAGGTTTTCGAAACGCCACCGACCAGCAGGCAACGATCTTGCAGATCCGGCGCAACGTTGAGCAGATTCAGCGCTGTTCGGTCATCGAAACGAATGTGTTCGTAAAGCTCATCCAGCAGGATCAGCACCTGCGGATGCCGCCTCAACACTTCGGCAATCGCTTGCAATTCAGGCTCGGTGTAAACCGCACCGCTGGGATTGCCTGGCCCGTTGAGAATCAGCCAGCGGGTACGCTCGCCGATGTGTTGTTCGAGCTGCACAGCCGTCAGTTTGCAGCCCTGCTCCAGCGGGCATTCGATGAACACCGGCTCGCCACCGTTGAACCGCACGCTGTCCGGAAACGACGGCCAGTACGGAGTTGGCACCAGCACTTGATCGCCGTCGTCGAGGGTGGCGGCGAAGGCATTGAAGATGATCTGCTTGGCGCCGTTGGCAATCACGATCGACGGCAGCGGATAGCTCAGGCGGTTTTCCCGTTCGAGCTTGCGTTGCACCGCCAGGCGCAGGGCTTTGACGCCGGGCGTCGGGGTGTATTTGGTGGCGCCGGCGGCAATCGCGGCGCAAGCGGCCTGCTTGATGTGTTCTGGCGTGTCGAAATCCGGCTCGCCAGTGGTCAGGTCGAGAATGTCGCGACCGCTGTCACGCAGCTCGATGGCGCGGGATTTGGCTGCCGCGTTGGCTGACAGCGAGACGCGCTGCACGCGTTTGGAGAGACGGAGCGTCATGAGCCTTGCACCTCGATGACCTTGCCCGGATTGAGCAGGTTTTTCGGGTCCAGCGCCTGCTTGATCCGACGCATCAGATCCAGCTCCACCGCGCTTTTGTAACGCCTCAGCAGGTCGCGCTTGCGCTGGCCGATTCCGTGCTCCGCGCTGATCGAGCCGCCATGGGCGTGGGCGCTGTCGTGCACAAGCAGACTCACCGCGGCGTAATGGGCCATGTGTTCATCAACGGTCGAATGCAGCGGATGAGCGACGTTGTAATGCAGGTTGCCATCGCCCAGATGGCCGAAGGTGAAGTGCCGCACACCGGGAAACTCTGCCTGCAACAACGCATCGGTGTGGGCGACGAAATCCACGACTTTCGAAATGGGTACCGAGATGTCGTGTTTCATGTTGCGCCCGGCGCGTTTCTGCGCCTCGCTCATATTCTCCCGCAATAGCCACAGGGCCTGACTCTGGGCCAGGCTTTCGGCAATCAGGGCATTGGCCAGCAGGCCGTGTTCGAAGGCCTCGCCCAGCACGCTTTCAAAGGCTTCGCGGACCTGCGCTTCGCCGCGATTGTCGGAGAGTTCGAGCAGCGCGAACCAAGGCTGTACAGCACCGAGAAAAGGTTGCGGCGCTTCGGGAAACTGCTCGCGCAACAACGCCAGGCAATCGGCGTTGAGCAACTCGAATGCGGTGAGCCCGGCGCCGAATCCGGCGCGGGCATGGGAGAGAAATTCCACTGCTTGCGCCAGCGAATCGAACGCAAGAAAAGCTGTCGCTTGTGCCTCGGGCAGCGGGAACAGTTTCAGGGTCGCGGCGGTGATGATGCCGAGGGTGCCTTCGCTGCCGATGTACAAATCGCGCAAGTCGTAGCCGGTATTGTCCTTGCGCAATCCACGCAGCCCATGCCAGATCTCGCCTTCAGCCGTCACCACCTCCAGCCCGAGGGTCAGCTCACGGGTGTTGCCGTAACGCAGGACAGCCGTGCCGCCGGCGTTGGTGCCCAGGTTGCCGCCGATCGTGCAACTGCCCTCGGCGCCCAGACTCAGGGGGAACAACCGCCCTGCTTCCTGCGCGGCCTGTTGCACGTGTTGCAAAATGCAGCCGGCCTCGACAGTCAGGGTGTCGTTGTCGGTGTCCACCGCGCGCACTCGATTCAAGCGATCGAGTAACAGCAACACGGCGCGCCCGCTGGCATCCGGCGTCGCAGCCCCCATCAGGCCGGTGTTGCCGCCCTGGACCACGATCGGTGCGTCGGCCGCAACACAGGCCCGCACCACCGCCGCAACCTCTTCGGTATTGCCCGGGTGCACTGCCGCGATCACCGAGCCCACGTAGCGGCCCTGCTTGTCGGTCAGGAACGCCGTCGCTTCTTCGTTGCGCTGCACGTGACGGTCGCCGAGCAGTTGCTGCAACTGCGCAAACAAAACCTCACTCATGGCTGCGCCGCCAGCGGTTGAGCATTGCGATATTGCTCGTGCAAGTCGCGCAAGGCCTGGGACGGCGCCATGCCGGTGCGGTCGCCCAATGCAATCAGCCAGCCGCTGCGGTGCCAGTCGCGCACGATGGCATCGAGTTTCGCCTGAGTGTCGTGCTCGCCCTTGCGCAGCCAGATCACCGAGTTGGATGGAATCAGATCATTGGGCAGCGGGATTTCGTAACCGGCCCATTCGGCGTCGCCGAGCAAGGCGTGCATGGTCGGGCTGACGTGCACCGCCGCCACACAGCCGTTGCCGCGCAGCGACAGCAACGATTCGGACTGGCTGCGGAATGCCTTGATCTGCGCTCCGTAGGTTTCCTGCAACGGTTTGATGAAGTTACTGCCCTGGGACACGCACACCGGTTTGTCTTTCAGGTCGGCCCACTGCGTGATGCCTGCGCCTTTGCGGATCAGCGCCGCCCCGCCCACTTCCTCGTAGGGCGTCGGCACGTAGTCGAGAATCTCCGCTCGCTCATCGGTGAACTGCATGTTGGCGATCAGAATGTCGACCTTGCCCTGCTGCAGAAACTGCACCCGGTTCGGCGCCAGCACCGACACCGTTTTTGCTTCCACACCCAAAGCCTTGGCCACGCCCTTGGCCAGTTCGACGTTGTAGCCCAGATGCTCGCCGGTCTTGGGATCAATCGTGCCGAACGGCGGGCCACTGAGGATGACCCCGACGCTGATTTCGTGGCGTTGCCGGATCTTGTCCAGCGTGGCATCCGCCCGGACAGCACTGGCGCCCAAGGCAACCAATGCGCCGAGGCAAAACGTGGTCAGGGCTTTAGCGGAAAAATGACGTTTCATGCACGGCTACCTTGGACAACCGTCGTGCGACACGACGGTCGGGTGAGAACGCTGAGGGAGGGATATCAGGCCCCGTTGGCTTGAAACTGCTTTTGCAGTTCAACCAGCGCCGGTGACGCGGGGGTGATGTGATTGCGGGTCTGGGCGTCGATCAGCCAGCCGCTGCGATGCAGGCCTCTGATGATCGGATCGAGCCGGGCCTGGGTGTCGCTTTCGCCGCGCCGGGTCCAGACCACCGACGGGGCCGGATTGAGTTCCGGGGTGATAGTCCGATAGCCCTGCCATTCGGCACTGTCGGCAATCAGCGGATTGACCAGTGTGGCGTCATGCACCGCTGCCACGCAGTTGTTGCCGCGCAGCGCGAGCAAGGATTCGGAGGAACTTTTGAAAGCCTTCAGTTCGACGCCCAGTTCAGTCAGCGGCTTGATGTAGCTGCTGCCCTGGGAAGTGCAGACCGGTTGGCCCTTGAGGTCTTCCCAGCGAGTGATCTTGCTGTCCTTGAGTACCGCCGCAGTGCCGCCGACGCGGTAGAACGGCGTCGGCACGAAACCCAGGATTTCGCCGCGCTCGGCGGTCCATTCCATGTTCGCGATCAGCAGATCGACCTTGCCCTGTTGAAGGAACTGTACGCGGTTGGCCGGTAGCACCGGTACCAGTTGAACCTCGGCGCCCAACTGACGACCAATTTCCTGAGCCAACTCTATGTTGAGACCGCGTGGCTTTTGCGTGGCTGGATCGATGCCACCAAATGGTCCGCCCGACAGCAGCACGCCGACCGCCAGCACGTGGCGTTGCTCGATCTTGTCCAACGTCGCGTCAGCGAGGGCAGCGGTGCTGGAGGCCATCGAAAGGAAGGCGCCCACCACCAAGGGCAAAAATCGTGTTGAAGACGCGCGATCAAACAGCATGGATTTCCCCTCGTAAATGATCGGCAACCCCCGATCCTGTGAGTGGGCATCCTGCTTACAGCACTGAGATAACGGAAATACAAATATCTAATATCGTTATAACTCTGGTGCTCCCACTTCTTTAATAAATGCGCATAGTCCATGTTTTATTGGGATGCCAGAGCGCATGGCGAAATTGCTTTCCATTAACACATAAAGATATGTAATGTTTACGTTCGATCCCCTGATATAAAAAGCGGCTCCATGACGACCCTCGATCTCGAATTACTGCGCACTTTCATTGCCGTAGTCGATCACCACAGCTTCGCCGAGGCCGGCATGCAACTGGCCCGCACACAATCGTCCGTCACTCAGCACATGCAGCGTCTGGAGCACCAGGTCGGCGTCAGGTTGTTCGAAAAACGCGGGCGGCAAAAGCTGCTTACGGAAGCCGGACAGCAGTTGCTGCGCCATGCCCGGCAGATGCTTTCGCTCAACGATGACGCCTTGAATTCATTGCGTGAAAGCAGCCTGAGCGGCGTACTGCGTATCGGCTCACCTCATGACATCGCGGACACCATCCTGCCGCCGATCCTCAGCCACATCGCCCGCTCGGCGCCGCGACTGCGATTGGAAATCGACGTCGGGCGCAGCCCGTTCCTGATGGATGATCTGCATCGGGGAAAAGTCGACATGGTGATATCCACCCGCAATGACGCCAGTCTCGAAGGCTTCGCCCTGCGCACATCGCCAGTGTGGTGGATCTGCTCGGCGCAATACATCCACACCCCGGGTGAACCGCTGCCACTGATTCTGGTGGATGAACCGAGCATCTACCGACGCTATGCACTGGAAGCACTGGAGCGCGCTAACATTCCCTGGCGTCAGGCCTATCTGGCGTCAAACCTGATTGGCATCAAGGCAGCGACCCGAGCAGGCCTGGGCGTCACTGCCAGAAGCATGGAGATGTTAGGCCCGGATATGCGAGTACTGGGTGAAAGCGATGGCTTGCCTCGCCTGCCGGACGTCACCTACTACCTATGGATCCGTTCCAATACGATAAATCCGCTGGTGCGCCGGGCCTATGAGTTGATTCGCAGCAGCCTTGGGCATTGAATGTCGAAATGCATGCGGTGCTCGCGGCGAATCATCCCTTACCCGTCAAAAAGCGTTGTCGAAACGGAACGAGGCTCCATAGGCTGACGCCGGCAAGTGACTTGAACCGTCGGCCCGCAACCGCGAACGGAAAGTGCCGCTTTGCGGTTGAGTCCGATACAGGCCACGCTTTTGCAATTCGGGAATGACCAGTTCGACGAAGTCCTCAAGGCTGCCCGGGCTGATCAGCGGATTGAGCATATAGCCACTGGTGCCGGAAATCCGCGCATGTTCCTCGATGCGCTCGGCCACCTGCTGAGGGGTGCCCACCAGAATCAGATCGCTGCCTCGGGTAACCTTCGCAAACCGTTGTTTGACGTCGCCGGCAGTCAACGGTTTACCGCTGCCGTCGGGACGCATCACGTACGAGGTCATGCCTTCGGTGTGAGTGGACAGTGCGTCGCTGTCAGCGTAACGACTGATATCAATGCCCGTGTCACCCGCGTAACTGACCAGTTGGGCCTGCAAGTGATAGTTGCTTTGCAGTTCGTCATATTTGCGCTGCGCCTCGATTTCCGTTTTGGCCGTGACGATACGCAGCACGGTCAGTGACTTCACATCGTCACGTTGGCGGCCAAGTGTCTGGGCTTTGGCCCATATTTCCTCCAGCCCCTGACGAATCTCCTGAGGGTTGGACTTGGCAATGAAGATCAGCTCGGCATGCTTTGCCGCAAACTCGCGCCCGCGTCCCGACCAGCCGGCCTGAATCAACAAGGGCGTGCGTTGTGGTGATGGCGAGGTCAAGTGAGGCCCGGCCACCCGGTAATATTCACCTACATGGTTGATGGGCCGCACACGATCCCCGCGAGCGTACAACTGATGCGACCTGTCCGCGACCACGGCATCGTCGGCCCAGCTCCCCTCCCAGAGCTTGTAGACCACCTCCATGAACTCTTCGGCGCGCTCGTAGCGCTCATCATGCTTGATCATCTGTGCCAGGCCGAAGTTGCGGGCGGCACTGGACAGGTAGGAGGTGACGATGTTCCAGCCAACGCGGCCATTCGTGAGGTGATCCAGGGTGCTGAAGCGCCGGGCGTGGGTAAACGGATGTTCGTAGCTGGTGGTGACAGTGACGCCAAAGGCCAGGTTCTGCGTGACCGCCGCCAATGCCGGAATGATCATCAACGGATCGTTTGCCGGTGCTTCCACCGCCCATTTCAGGGCCGCATCGGCGTTGCCGCCGAACACATCATAGAAGCCCAGCACATCACCAAAAAACAGCATATCGAGATGCGCCTGATCCGCGATGCGGGCCAGGTTCGACCAGTAGCCCAGTGAGTTCATGGTCAGGCGCTCATCGGCCGGGTGCGTCCACAGGCTGGGCGCGCCGCCACAGCCCACACTGGCTTGCTCATAGAGTGCAAACAAAAGAGGTTTTGGATCGGACATCGTGGTTCCTGTCAATGAAGTCGTTGAACGCGGCGGATCACCGCTGATTCCTGAAGCCTTTGCCGTAATGACGCTCAAGGCGGTGCTGTATCAATTCGAGCCCGATGGACAGAAGCCAATAGATGATGGCTGCCGTGGTGAGCATTTCGATGTAGCGATAAGAAGAGCGGCCGTAGGACTGCGCCAGAAACATCACTTCCCAGACGCCCATCACCGAGATCAGCGATGAATCCTTGAGCATTGAAATGAACTGGCTGGTCGTCGGAGGAATGATCGTGCGCATGGCTTGCGGCAGGACGATGTGCAGAAACGTCGACATGGGCCTGAGCCCCAACGCCATTGCCGCTTCACGCTGACCAGGTGCTACGGCCAGAATGCCGGCGCGAAAGATCTCGCTGAGGTAGGCCCCATAATTGAGCGAGAGCGCAATGATGCCGGCACTGATGGCTCCGGGCACCACGCCCAACTGCGGCAAACCCAGGTAGAGCAGCAGGATTTGAATCAACAGCGGCGTACCGCGAAAGAACGATGCGTAAAAACTCGCGACACCGAAAGCCACGGCGCTACGCGACAGGCGGGCCAGCGCCGTCATGAAACCAAGGAACAGTGACAACCAGATCGAGCAGAAACACAGAAACAAAGTCAGTGCAGCCCCCTGCAGGAATCCGTTGGGCCCCAGATGCAGGCCCACCAGATTCGGCCACTTTTCCAGAATGATCGAGAACTTCAGATCAAAGCGCATGAAGAACATGACGCACAGGGCGAACAGTGCCGCCCACGTCAGATAAAGACGCGTGCGAAAGCCAAAGAACTGGCTAAAGCGGCGCGACGTGCCTTGGGACGCGACAGTCGCCTTGGCTGGATGTGGGTTGAGGGCTGTCATTGGCTGATATCGGCACCGATCCACTTCTGGGAAATCTTGCTCAGCGTACCGTCAGCCTTGAGTTGCGAAATGATCTCGGTGACCTTCGCATTCCATTGAGAATCGCCTTTTTCAATCGCTACGACGTTCGGTTCGGCGTAGAGCGTGTCACCGGCTATCTTGAAGCGCGGATCCTGAGCAATGCGTTCGCGTGCGGTGATCAGGTTGGTGACCATGGCATCCAGACGCACGCCGGTACCCAGCGCCAGATCCTGAAAAGCGACGGTTTCATTGTCGTAGGGCGCGACCTGGACCTTATCGAACGGATAGCTCAAAGGCTTGTCCTCGGCGCCCTCGATCACTAGATCCTTGTTCAAGTAGGCTTCATAAGTCGACGCACTGATCACCCCGACTTTTTTGCCCGACAGGTCTTTGCCCGAAGTGATGTCCTTATCCTTGGCATTGACCACGATCACCGCAGGTGACTGGTAATACTCGACCGGGAAATCGAACACTTCGGCGCGCGCTTTACTTGGGGTCATCGAGCAGACGCAGATGTCATAACGGCCATTCCAATGGCCGGCCGCGATCACATCCCACGACGGCGTCTCCAATTTAAGTTTGACGCCAAGACGCTGGGCAACCGCCTTGGCCACATCCACGTCGAACCCGTCCAGCTGATTTTGCTCATTGAGAAAGGAGAACGGTGGATAGCTTTCCATCAAGACGCCGGTCAGCTCGCCTTTGTTCGTCACACGATCCAGGATGGGGCCTGCAAAAGCGGCAGAGCAGCTGGCGGCGAATGCCAGACCCAAGGACAGCAATGGCAAGGTTTTCAAGTGCGGAAGCTCCAATCAGTTATATGGTCTGGTTAGATTAAAACGCACTATAAAAAACGTTTGAACTTGTTTTGTGGAATAAGAAACTTGCTTCAAGCTATATGGCATCTCAGGGTATCGATGAATGTCAGCGTCCGCGTTCCCGTTGGCGTCGCCATCTCCCTTGATGAAAACAGACGCTTTGCAAATACTCATGTCACGGATAATGTAATACTCACTACAAAATAAATGTCTTTCTCTACATGAATAATTGGCTGGCTCTAATACTCGGTTTGCCCACTGCCAACGCTACCGAACGCATGCGGGCGTGGCGTGCCTTGAAAGCATCGGGTGCAGCGGTGTTGCGCGATGGAGCCTATCTCTTGCCCGACATCGGCACCTGTCGTGAAACGCTGGACGCTGTCGAACGCGACATTCTGGCCATCAATGGCACCGCATTTATCCTGCCCGTCGTCGACCCTGGCGGTGAGCGTTTTGTCCATTTGTTCGATCGTAGCGATGACTACGACAAGCTGCGCGCTGAAATCGAAGCGTGCGCGGGACAGCTCAATACTGAAAGCGTCTCGGCCATTACGAAACAGGTTCGCAAGCTGCGTAAAACTTACGAGCAGTTGACCCATATCGATTACTTCCCAGGCAATCCGAGGCAGCAGACGGACCAAGCCTTGCGGGGGCTTGAAGTTGCCATCAGCCGAGCCCTGTCCCCGGACGAGCCACACAGCAGCAGCCAGCCTGTCACGGTGCTTAATCGTGATGATTACCGGGGACGTGTCTGGGCAACCCGCAAACGTCCGCGGGTTGATCGCCTGGCTTGCGCCTGGCTTATCCGCCGTTTCATTGACCCTGACGCCCGGATCCTCTGGCTGAAAACGCCGCAGGATTGTCCGGCCGATGCCTTGGGGTTCGATTTTGATAACGCGGCTTTCAGCCATGTCGGCAACCGCGTGAGCTTTGAAGTTTTGCAAGCCAGTTTTGAACTCCAGGACTGCGGCCTGAACCGCATTGCGGCGCTGGTGCATTACCTCGATGTTGGTGGTGTTCAACCTGAAGAGGCTGCCGGTATCGAGCGCGTGCTCACGGGGCTGCGCGAAACTATCCTCAATGACGACCACCTTCTGGCTGCTGCGAGTGCCGTCTTCGATGGCCTGCTCGCCGGGTTTGTGAACGATGACCAATCCAACGAGTAAAGTGATGGCACCCACAATTGAAAACCAATTGCCGAGGCCGCAAACCGTCAGTCTGCGTGAGGCGTTCTGGTTTTGGCTGAAGCTCGGCTTTATCAGCTTCGGTGGGCCAGCCGGGCAAATTTCGATCATGCACCAGGAGTTGGTAGAGCGGCGGCGCTGGATCTCCGAACGCCGCTTCCTGCATGCGCTCAACTACTGCATGCTGCTGCCCGGGCCTGAAGCCCAGCAGTTGGCGACTTACATTGGCTGGCTGATGCATCGAACCTGGGGGGGCGTGATCGCGGGGGCACTGTTCGTGCTGCCCTCCTTGTTCATTCTGATCGCTCTGTCCTGGATGTATATCGCATTCGGCGAAGTGCCCGTGGTGGCCGGGCTCTTCTATGGGATCAAGCCCGCCGTGACGGCTATTGTGGTGCAAGCGGCCCATCGGATCGGATCTCGGGCGCTGAAAAATAACTGGCTGTGGGCGATAGCGGCGGCGTCATTCACTGCGATTTTCGCGTTCAACGTTCCGTTCCCCTTGATCGTGCTGGGGGCGGCATTGATCGGTTATGCCGGCGGCCGCCTGGCACCCGAGAAATTCAGGACCGGAGGCCATCGCGCCGACAAGAAATCCTTTGGCCCGGCTCTGATCGACGACGACACCCCTCCCCCGGAACACGCCCGTTTCAGCTGGATGAAACTGACAGCGCTGGTACTCATCGGCGTCGGGTTGTGGGTACTACCGATGGGCGTGTTGACCGCCGTTTTTGGCTGGGAAGGCACCTTCACCCAAATGGGCTGGTTTTTTACCAAGGCGGCGTTGCTGACCTTTGGTGGAGCCTATGCGGTATTACCCTATGTATATCAGGGCGCGGTCGGTCACTATGGCTGGCTGACACCCACACAGATGATCGACGGCCTGGCGCTGGGGGAAACCACGCCCGGGCCGTTGATCATGGTGGTGGCCTTCGTGGGGTTTGTCGGGGCCTATGTCTCACAGGTATTCGGGGCCGATCAGGTCTTCCTGGCCGGGGCTGTGGCCGCCACCGTAGTGACATGGTTCACGTTCCTCCCCTCGTTCCTGTTCATCCTCGCAGGCGGTCCATTGGTGGAATCCACCCACAATGAACTCAAGTTCACTGCGCCACTGACGGCCATTACCGCTGCCGTGGTTGGCGTGATCCTCAACCTGGCTTGCTTCTTTGGTTATCACGTCCTTTGGCCAAAAGGCTTCAGCGCCAGTCTCGACTGGCCTTCAGCGCTGATTGCGATATCCGCCGCCATTGCCTTGTTTCGCTTCAAGCGGGGCGTTATCCAGGTGTTGCTGGGCTGCGCGCTCGTGGGCCTGGCAGTGCATCTGCTGCGGTAGTGCTCTTTGACACTGGGAGCATCGATCAGCAGGTCGATGCCCCATGCCCGCAAAGTGTTTTCAGCAACGGCTCTCGTGGTCACGCGATTGGAGCGTGATGGCCTGCTGGCCCGGCACGAGTCCGGTGAAATTCCGCCTCGTGTCGAGTACGAACTGACGCCACTGGGCATGGGACTGTTGATCCGCATGTCTCCCATGCGGACCTGGGTAGTCGAACACGTCGAAGACTTCCGCAAGACGCGGCGAACTTTCGATAGCCGGGGCGGCAAAAAGCCTTCGTGGCAAATCCCCACCGCCATTCCAGCAGATTCAGACGCCTCTCAATAATCGCCTGCACCATTATCTTCAGGCTGCCGTCCCTACCCTCCGGCATGTCAACACCTTCTGGATGCAACCGGTACCGGTATAGATGATACTGAGGGCTCACGAGATGGCGACAACCGCCACCCTCTTGAACATTGCAGGATCGTGGCGCGGGCTACAGGGCCATGAGCCGGAGGATTCGTCCATGACCAAGCGCGTGCTATCAGAACCAGATTCCTCTTTTAAGCGTTTCCGGGTGCAGTGGGCACTGATGAATGCTTATGAGAAGTTCGAGCAGATAATCGTTTTCGCCCTGAGCCTTATCATCGCCAGTGTAATCCTCATGTCGATGCTCCAGCTCTGTCGGCATTTGTTCCCCATGTTGATATCGGGAACAATCGATCCGCTCGAGCATGATGTGTTTCAGTCGATTTTTGGCTCGATCTTCACTGTCCTGATTGCGTTGGAGTTCAAGCATTCAATCGTTCGCCCGGCGTTACGACGTAACAGCATCGTCCAGGTGAAAACGGTTCTGCTGATCGCTCTGTTGGCCCTCAGTCGCAAATTCGTGATTCTGGATTCAATGACCACACCCGCCCTGACTATTGCCGCGCTGGGTTTCGCTACACTCGTGCTTGGCATCGTGTGCTGGCTTCTCGGCAAGCAGGTTGCCGATTCAAAGGTAGATGGAGACTAAGTAGATACGCGCTTGACTGTGATGCCCAGGCTGGAGCCTGGGCATCAAAATGGCGAATTCGCGTTGGGCTTGTTGGAAAACATGGCGCATGATGAGGTAGTCCTTAAGGCAGGAGACACGTCATGGTCAAAGTAGCGTTGTTCGTTCGCCTGGAAGCAAAACCCGGGAAAGAGAAGGAGGTAGAGAGCTTTCTCTTGGGCGGCCTTTCAATAGTGGAGGAGGAGCCAGCCACAACAGCTTGGTTCGCTATCCGCTTGGGGCCTTCCACTTTTGGCATATTTGACGCCTTCCCGGATGAAGCAGGCCGGCAGGCTCATCTTTCGGGCAAGGTCGCAGCGGCGCTTATGGCGAGGGCTGCCGAGCTGTTTGCCGAACCACCTGCCATCGAGAAAATTGACGTTCTTGCGGCTAAACTACCTGGCTAAGGATGCCCGACAATGCGCTCCAACCCACTTCCTTGGTGCTGCTTTGCAGCGTCAGGGAAGCGCCTGACGCAAGGTGGTACGTCAATGCTGCCGCCCACTGTCGCCATTCTCGCACTGCTCGCTTTTGTAATCGCACTGGCAGCGCTTTGCACACCTTCTGAGGATTATCAGGCACCTGGATTGGAGACCTGGATATAGATTGCCCAACCGGCAAGCAATACCCAGAATGCTGCAAATATCCACGGAGTACGTACTGAAAAAAGCAGTGCCTGACGGTATCCCTTATGGCTGGATTCACGCTCGCAAAACAAAGGCGACTCATCATAGGCCAGCCCCATCACCGGTTCACTCCTCAGCAGCTCGCTTTGCTTGTAATACCAATGATCGATGATGTCATACGCTGCGCGAATGCCGGGCCAGGCATTCAATGAACTGAGAATGCCCAGAAGCGCCAGGAACGGAGGCACCACTAGCGTAAACAACTTGCCCCACTCCGGATTGACGTTGGCCATGCAAGAGGCGAAGGCGATCACTAAAAAAGATTGCGCAGTCAGGTACGCGTTTGTTCGGTTGGACAAGATGGCGGTCTCGTACTGGATTTCTCGACGGTAGAAGTCCAGCCGCTCCTTGGGAGAACCAAACATCTTCGCATCGCGCGCAGTGAGCTCAGTGTCGCTCACTTGAGAGGTCAAAATTCTAGGCAAACCGGATTCGTCCTGCTGTGATGACTGGGTTAATTCCAAATGAAAAAAACGATGACGGCGACACATGTCGTGCACTGGGTTGATCCCAATCAGTTCCATTACAATGGATCAACCTGCCAGTAAAACTGGCCGTGCATGGAAACTGACTCACCTCAAAGGTTGATTTCAAAAACCTTCAACAATATCGACCAACGGGCGCTACTTATCCTTTGCTGTGTTCGGGCGACGATGGCCCTTCTTTGATTCCACGAGGCCCTGCAACACCCCAAACGATTAACCCGACAACCGGAAAGACGATAAGCCCAATAGCCCAGGCTGCTTTGGCCCCTACCGTCTTGTCGCTGCGAAACACGCTGACGATAGCCCACAGGTCAACCAGCAAAATGATCACCGCGACGGCAATCGCGAAATAGCTGAGCGCTTGCGACATGATTAACCCCTCCTCTGACTGATAACGCTTAGGCTCCACGCCGCCAGAGGTGTTCAAGTAATCTTGCAAATCGACACCGGCGAGTCAGCCCTCCTGGCCGATAACGGAAATCTTGCCATTGCCCAGCAAAGCTTGCTGGGGCGCCTCCCCATCAGCCCCAGTAGCACCAGTGAAACCAACACGTACCAGCCAACGGCTTTTGTCACAGGTAATGAACAGTGTCGTCGGCGATAGACATAAGCTGAATGACCTCAACGACAGTCGTCACCGTCGAGCAGGTCGAATTTGAAGTCATGAGGCAAATTAGTTTTCGCCGTCAATCTGATCTCTGGCGTAGTCAAAAACGGCACTTGCGTCTCGAACCAGTTGCCTCCACTCCTTGGCGGTGACAAGTCCTGTTTCTTCCATGTCGTCGGCCATCCTCAGAAGCTCGTCATACTGATCTTCAACAGACATTTGGGGTTCGGGATTTCTGGCCAGTTGCAACCACTGAGTCATTGCTTTTTTCTTTTTATCCGCGAACATCGCAGCTGTCCTGTTTTACCGTTGTTTACAGTGGACGAAGAGCACTTTCTCCTTGTTCCGATAGAGCGACTAGCGGCTATCCGCCATTTGACTTTTGCATGTGCACCTGGCGCTTCCGAACATCCATCATTTACCCTGCTCGGGCGCCTTGTCCTTTTGTATTTGCAAGGACGCCTTGCTTTTGTCGCCATCCTTGTTCGGCGCGTCATTTGAGCCTTCGAAGCAGCCCTGCAATAAAAACACCGAGCACAGTCCGATACAGACACAGATTCTTTTCATGATCCTCTCCCGAGCAATGATTCTTTGCCGCCAGCGTTCCGCCGGCATAAAGGTCTCTTCAGGTTCGGAAGGATTCACCCAAAGGGAGTTCACTTTGCTTTGTGTGTTCCGGATCAGCGGAACGGCGTCGGCAGCGATCGACAGATTGATAATCGAGCGGTCGTTACGCTCTCAACGTTGAGGCGGAGTACCGATCTTGCCACTGAAAACACGGAAACCGTAGGTGTTGTAGATCAAGGTGATCGGTACCAGTACTGTGAAGCCTGCCAGCATGAACACTTGGCTATTGGGGCTCGACGTCGCCACTTGCAGCGTCAGGTCAGGAGGAATGATCAACGGGTAAAGCGCCGCCAGCACCAGGCCAAACGCCAGGACAAAAACGCCCAACGCCGCGAACAGCGGCATGCAATCGAAGCGGCTCCGAAACCCCAGCGCAAAACCCGCAAACAATCCGCAAAGAATCGACAACGCAGGCAAACCAATCCACGGCGATGTCAGGCGTCGGGCATATTGCGCATGCAATGTCGTCGTCCAGACCACCAGAACGATCAGCAACCCTGCAGTCACCAACGCCAGCACCCGGGCCTGAAGCGCAGAGCGTTGCTGCAGCTCATCGACAGTGCGCCAATACAACCAGCACGCTCCGAGCCACGTATAACCAATCACTGAGCATGGCCAGGAAACCTGCCGGGGTCATGAGGATGCACATCCATAACCAACGGCGCGAGGTGAAAAGCCGCTTGCGCCTGCGCAGTACCAGACTGACCAGCCCCTGCCCCAGCATCAGTATTCCCAGGCCGACCATGAGCCGGAACGCGAAAAACACCGGCACGACCGGAGGGATATCCTGCGGTGCGAACTCGTCAAGCGCAGCGATGGTGCCGCTCAGGTCGTGGCGCAGGTATAACGAGCCGATACGCGGGATGGCCAGCTCCCAGTGATTGCGCCGCTCACTCATGTCGGGCCAGGCGAAAATACGCAGCGGCTCCCCCGCTCCCTCGGCTGGCCGCGTCCAGGACCCTTCAATAGCCGCTACTTTTTGTGGCTGTACCCGCACATGCAGATCCCCGACGACGATTTGTACAGGCGTCAGCAGGACAAGCACCCACAACGTCATGGAAAACTGCACCCTTGCGCGGGAATTTTGCGCGTTCTTGAGCAACTGCCAGGCACTGGCGCCCGCCACAAATGTCGCCGTGCCAAGCAATGCGGCAAGCGTCATGTGCGCCAAACGATAGGGAAACGAAGGATTGAAGATGATCGCCCACCAGTCCTCGGCGATGAACCGTCCATCCGCGCCCGTCGAAAAACCTGCCGGGGTGTGCATCCAGGAATTGGCTGAGAGGATCCAGAAGGCGCTGATCAGCGATCCGCAGGCCACCGCGCAAGTCGCAAAAAATGCAGGCGCGGGCCGACCTTCTTCAAGCCGAACAACATGATGCCGAGGAAACCCGCCTCGAGAAAAAACGCGGCGAGCACTTCGTAAAACATCAATGGCCCTAGGATATCTGCGGCCTTGACCGACAGACGCGACCAGTTAAGGCCGAACTGATACTCCAGAATCAGTCCGGAGGCCGTGCCTACCGCTATGGTCAAGGCAAACACCTTCAGCCAGTAGCGGTAGATATCCAGATAGAGGGGGCGTCCACTCCTGAGCCACAACGCCTCAAGCACCATCAGGAAATTCGCCAGCCCTATAGTGAAAGCCGCCAGCACGATATGAAAACCGATGGTGATCGCGAACTGGATTCGAGCGGCCATGAGCGCGGACTCGAGAGCGTCCATGAACAGAACTCGACCTCGCTATTTGGATTTGCCGGGCAATACCGCTCCCAGGACCTGTTTGGCCGTTTGCACGATGACGCCCGCTTCGTCGGGGTCGCCCTTGAGCAAAGTGGTAGCGAATTTCTTCGCTTGTTCCAGCTTGATATGGGGTGGCAACGGCGGCACATTCGGGTCGGTCTTGAACTCGATGACGACCGGTACGTCCGAAGCCAGCGCCTGTTCCCAGGCAGCGGCCACATCTTCCTCGCGATCAACGAAGATGCCTTTGAGGCCGATGGAAATGGCGAACAGGTGGTAAGGCACATCCGGAATACTCTGCGAGGCTACGAATTTCGGATCGCCCTCCATCACACGCTGTTCCCAGGTGACCTGATTCAAATCCTCATTGTTGAACACGGCGCAGATCCACTTCGGGCTATCCCACTGTCGCCAGTATTTGGCGACCGTTATCAGTTCAGCCATGTTGTTCATCTGCATGGCACCATCGCCCACCAAGGCAATCACCGGGCGTTGCGGGAAGGCGAACTTTGCCGCGATCGCGTAAGGCACGGCGGCGCCCATGGACGCCAGACCACCGGAAAGCGAGCACTTCATGCCCTTGCGGATTTTCAGGTCACGGGCGAACCAGTTGGCGCAAGAGCCGGAGTCGCTGGTGATGATGGCTTGCTCGGGCAAGCGCGGTGACAACTCATACACAACCCGTTGCGGGTTGACCGGGTCTGCTTTGGCCATGGCGCGCTTCTCAAGAGTTTTATCCCACGTCACCCGCCAGCCTTCGATCTTTTTACGCCACTTGCGCAGCGGCTTGTGTTCGAGCAACGGCGCCAGTGCCGCCAGGGTCTCGGCCGCATCGCCGGTCAGGTTCACTTCCATCGGGTAGCGCAGGCTGAGCATGTCTGGCTGCAAGTCGATCTGGACACCGCGCGCCTGCCCTTCTTTCGGCAGGAATTCGGCGTAAGGAAAGCCCGATCCGATCATCAGCAAGGTGTCGCATTCAGACATCAGTTTGTAGCTCGGTTCTGTGCCGAGCAGACCGATACAACCCGTGACCCAAGGCAACTCGTCCGGCAACACGGCTTTACCGAGCAGCGCCTTCGCTACCCCGGCACCCAGTTTTTCGGCAATCGCGAACACTTGATCGCTGGCGTGCAGCGCACCGGCGCCCACCAGAATCGCAACCTTCTCCCCCGTATTCAGTACATCGGCGGCACGTTGCAGATCCGCGTCGTAAGGCAGCACCTTCGGCTTGCTGTAACCAATCCCCGAATGCGCGGTGCCGTGAGCCCGCGCCGGCGCTTTGTACTCGATATCCTGCAAGTCGTTCGGCAGTATCAGCGCCGTCACCCGCCGCTCGCCAACCGCTGTACGTACTGCGCGGTCCAGCAAGTGCCGAACCTGGGAAGCCGCCGAGGCCTGTTGCACAAATGCCCCGGCGACATCCTTGAACATCGAGACCAGATCGAGTTCTTGTTGATAATGGCTGCCCAGTGCCGTGCGCGCCTGTTGCCCGACAATCGCCAGCACCGGCATGTGGTCCAGCCGGGCGTCGTACAGTCCGGTGATCAAGTGGGAAGCACCGGGGCCGGATGTGGCGATGCACACCCCCAGTTCGCCGGTGAATTTGGCATGGGCGGACGCCATGAACGCCGCCATTTCTTCGTGCCGTGCCTGAACGAATTCGATCTTGCCGCCCGCCCGGCTCAACGCACCGAAGACGCCGTTGATACCGTCGCCCGGATAACCAAAAATTCGCGTCACGCCCCATTGGCTGAGACGCTCGATCAAAAAATCACCCACTGTCACCGTCATGTCCAACCTCAATTTTTTCATTGCGTATGACATCCCGGTGCGCCGACATTTACAGCGCATACGGGAGATGTAAAGGTCTGGACAGCCCGGCGGACAGCGAAGTTTCGATTAGTTTCGAGTCACCGTCAGCAGCGTCACGGCGATACGCTCGACCTGTTCGTAGCCAGGTTTGAGCAGTTCTTCACCAAAGACATCCGGATCGAGCTCTGCATAAGTCCAACTGAAATCATTGCCGGGCAACGATTCGATCATGGCCAGAAAAGGGTCAGCGCCGCGCACCATGGCGACGCCGGTGTACAGCAGCAACGTTCCACCAGGACTCAAACGCGGCAACGCCTCACGCACGATGCGCACTGATAAGGCTTCACCCAGCACCCCGCCGCCGTGCCGATAGGCGCGTTGTTGTTGGTCGTTCATGTACGGAGGATTGGCTACCACCAGGTCAAACTGCCCTTCGACACTGGCGAGCAAATCACTATGGTAAATGGCGATATTGTCCGTGCCGGCCAACTCGGCGTTGACGGCCGTCAACCGTAACGCACGCGGATTGATATCCACTGCAACTGTCTGAGCCTGCGGCTGTGCCCTGGCAATCAGCACCGCGCCGACGCCGGCGCCACAGCCGATGTCCACCGCACGCTTGACGGGTACCGTTCGCTGTTGCAGGTGTGCCTCGATCGCATGGGCAAATCGATAAGTGTCCGGCCCAAAAAACACCGCGTCATTTTGCGTAGTCGGAAAAGACGAGTGAACGAACAACAGGTCGTTCAGCGATGACCAGCGAACGGTGCTTCGCCACTGCCCGTCTTGCTGCTCGAGAATGCCCGCGCGTTCCAGTGCCTGAAATTGCTCGGTCCCGAAAAGCCGTTGATCGAACGGCATCGACCACCCGAAAACATCGCGCTGATCCTTGGCCATAAGCCTGTCCGCCCGTTGCATGACCCGCTCATGCGTCAACGGTGTCGGGGTGATGAATCGGTAACCGTTCTGGCGCAAGCGCACGCCCAGCTCGATCAATTCACGGTCGACTCGCTGTTGTATCGACATGAAGCCTCCTGAAAAGTCAGCGTATGAGTTTGCGCAGTTCAATGAAGCGGCGGGTGGCAAACAGTCCTGCCGGACGCCAATGGTGTTGCGGCGCGAGCCATGGGATCAGGGTTTTCATCTGTTCGGCCGGTGACTGCGCTTGCAGAGACTTCTGCAAGGCCTCGGTCTCGCTATCGCTGGCCTCTTCAACTCGATCACCCACAGACTTGAGTGGCACCCGTGCGCGTTTTCCAAGGTCCTGCCAGCCGTCGGCGATCCAGTCGTGCATCAGTTGTTTTTCGTAAGGACTGAACACACCGAACATCACCGCGTGGCTACCGTCGATCAGTTGCCAGAAACGGCTTTCGGCTGGATCCTCACCCCGCTTGATCCAGCCTTTGTGGATCAACGCATCCAGAAAGGCGTCCATCTGCCCAGGTGTCGCCAGCCATTGATTGATGGTGCGGTTTTCGATTCGGCAGTAGTCCGAATGCATATGGCGCCCGAACACGGCTTTGCGTTCCAGCATCGTCAGCACCTCGTGCTGCAAGTCGAAACCCTGAATGACGGCTGTCGAACCTGACCCAAGATCGTTCAAGCGATAGCCCTGGGTCACGCGTCTGTAGAATGCAGCCCGCTGCTGCCCCGGCGGCAACAGATCGTGCAGCGCCCGCACCGCACGGTGTGCATGCCCGGTGCTGGCGTTATCGATGGTCACATGCAGGCGGAAGTAATGCGGGTCGATGCCCAGCTCACGCAGTTCGTAAGCGCTGATCAGCAGATGCAGCGGCAGTTGCTCATAGCCAAGGTTGTACCCGATGACCTCAGGCAGCATCGAATCGGTGCAACGGCCCAGCGCCAGTTGTAGCGCGCCTTGCAGAAAATATTCATCACCCAGGTCAGACAGGTCGTCGCAGGTATGCCCGGCCAGCAGTTGACGGTAGATCCGCACATGATTTTGGCTTGGTACGCCATCACCCAGTTCTTCGAGATAGATCTCCAGCAAGTGATCGAAGCGGACGTCCTGCCAGTGTTGCAGCACCCCCGCCAACCAAGCGCCATCGACCAGTTTCGTCGGGCCGACATGCTTCAAAAAATACAGCGCATGGGATGTGCTCTGGAAGTATTGGCGCCCTGCCCCGGCCTGACGTGATGCCAGATAGCTTGCGTACTGTTCAGCAACGGCGGCGCAACGGTTTTGCGACCATGCGAAAAGTTGCTCCGGATCTTCGGGCAACTCATTGGCAATGTTGTGGGTACTCGCTAAATGTCGCTTGAGAAACGCGGAGGCAATGGCATCGGCCTCGGGTTCCTCCTTGAGCAGGCGTTCATAGACCTCGCGATTTGGTCGGGTCAACCCCTCGCGGGGCGCTACTCGTGTTTCGCTCAGGCACTCTATTGATGTCATGAAGCTCTCCCGTAAGAACCGTAGATGGGTCATAGACAGAAGAGGAAATGCGTGAGGGAAAATTCCTTTTATTTTCGCAGTAACGAGCGCGGCTTGAGATGACATTCCTTGAAAATCAAAAGCCCGGCATGAGCCAGGCTTTTGATTGCTTTGCAGATCCGACTATGGACTCAGGCCGCCATATTCGACCCGCTGAGACTTTTCTTGAGAGAAGCCTTCATCACTTCCATTTCCTTACCCAGCTCTTCGAGCTTTGCCTTGCCCAGAAGCTTTCTGGCCTGGGGAAACATCTCGGTTTCCTCTTCTTCGATATGGTGTTCCAGAAGTTCTTTGACCACTTTCACACGGCCGGCGAATTCGGGTGTGGAGGGATCAGTGGATTTCAGGTCAGGCAATACCAGTGAATCAACGGTGCGATGTTCCTCCTTCGCCTCGTAGTACATCTCATCCTGCTCTTTACCCCCTGCTTCCTTGAAAGCCGGATACAGAATCTGCTCTTCGAGCTGAGTATGGATCGTAATTTCAAGCTCCAGCTTGTCCAGCAAATCGGCGCGTTTTTTTAACGCGCGATCCGTGGAATCACTGAGTTGGTTAAGGATGCCTTTTACTTTTTCGTGGTCTGTTTTGAGAAGGTCGATGGCGTTCATTTAAGGCCTCTTTCACGGATGGTTGTTCGCCGATCTTCATCGGCAATCCTCGCAATATTCCACTTAGGCCTCGCATATTGTGTGCCAGTCACTCGCCTCTAAAATGACCTTGAAAATCAAATTGTTAAGTAGAGTGATGGCCAAATAAAGGCATGCACTCTGCATGAGTAGGGGGTTGAGGTTCTTGCAAAATTCATTCGGTGCAGGTGGTATCACGGTGACGTTCCCATGCTGGCAGTACGACGGCCCGGCATTCACCGAAACCGATCGAGCCAACCCCGTCACGTTCGCAGCGCGCCTTGAGGATGATCTCGTCACCGTCCTCCAGGAAGATGCGCGTCTCACCGTTCGGCAATGTAATCGGATATTTGCCTCCCTCGGTCATTTCAAGCAACGAACCCAGCGACTCCGGTGTTGGCCCTGACAGCGTTCCCGTGCCGAAAAAATCACCAGGATTGAGCTGGCAACCGTTCACCGTGTGATGTGCAACCAACTGTGCGAATGTGAAGTACATGTTCAGTGTATTGCTGAGGCTAAGGCGGAACGGGGTAGCGCCCTCCTCTCGCATTCGAGCGGTGAGGATCAATACTTCGAGCTGGATATCGAAGGCACCGCTGTTCTGGTCTTCCACGTCATACAAATATGGTAACGGGTCAGGGTCGCCCGCCGGTCTCAAAGGCTGGGCACAGCGGAATGGCTCCAACGCTTCAGCCATTACGACCCAGGGTGAAATGGTCGAAGCGAAGCTTTTCGACAGGAACGGGCCCAGTGGCTGATATTCCCAAGCCTGGATATCACGTGCCGACCAGTCATTGAGCAGGCACAGTCCGGCGATGTGCTCGCGTGCATCACGAATATCGATGGGCTCGCCCAGCTCATTTCCGGACCCGATCCAGAGTCCGACTTCAAGCTCGTAGTCCAGGCGCCGGCTAGGCGAGTAGATCGGCAGCTCGTTGTCGGGAAGTTTGATCTGCCCGCAGGGGCGAACGAACGCCTGGCCAGAGGCAATGATTGTCGAGGCGCGACCGTGGTAACCGATGGGTACGTGTTTATAGTTGGGCATCAACGGGCTGTCGGGTCGAAACAGCTTGCCGACGTTCTCGGCATGATGGATGCCAACGTAGAAGTCGGTGTAGTCCTGAATACAGGCCGGCACATGCAACTGGCAGTTGGCGGCCGGCACCAACAGGGCCTCTGCCAGCCGCTGTTGAACCTGAATGTCCTGGGCGTCCTCACGAAGCAGTGTGGTCAGACGATCGCGCAATGCTTTGCGGTCTTGTCTTGGGCGCGCGAAAAAACCGTTTAGAGAACCGCCCACTGCCGCCGTGGCAACCTCTTCGGCTACACCGGTGAACAAGCCTGCCTGTAGCGCAACCTGAAGGTCATAGATCCGGTCACCGATCGCGACACCCGTACGGCGTTCACCTCCAGCAACACTGAATACACCGAATGGCAGGTTGGCAAGTGAAAAATCAGGATGGCCGTTAGCCGAAGATACCCAGCTATTCATGTGCATCGTTCTCCATAAACAATCTTGCTTGAAAATGGGCGAAGCCGCCCTTCTCCATCCAGATCATGAGTTCAACCGGCGCGCTCGCAAGCGCCCGCCAATGCTGACCATCAGATAGAGCAGTAAAATCCCTCCGGCAATACCCAGCGTGGCCGGCGCTCCAAAATGCGCGGCGACCAGGCCTGCCAACATCCCGCCTACCGCTTCGAATCCGAAGCGCATGGCGATGTAGAAAGCGACAACTCGCCCCCGAAGCACGCCTGGCGCCCCGCTCTGCAGTTGCATGTTCGTACTGACGTTGCTCAGCGTGATGCCGAAACCCAGCAGGACCAAGCCTGTCAGTGCCATAGGAAGGTTCGCAGCGAGGAACACGCCCAGCAACGCGAAGCCGCACACAAGCGCGCCGCCGTCCATGAAGTATCGCAACCGTGACAGCGTTCCATTGAAGGCTAAAACCAGGGTAGCTACGAAGGCACCGGCGCCGGCGGCTCCCCATAACCAGCCGAGAATCCTTGCATCACCGGCATAAACAGTCTTGGCAAGAATGGGTAAAAGCGAGGCGTAGCAAGATGCCAAAAGGTTCACCATGATCACGCTGATCATCAGTTGCCGGACGCTCACCGTACGCCAGAGGTACGCCAGCCCTTCGCGGAAAACCTGAGAGGTCGAACCGCTCGCTTTGGGTGACACCGTCGCCCTGACGTTGATCAGCCCGAACATCAGGGCCAGATAGGCAAATGCCGTCAGGAGAAAGCAGCTCGCTTCGCTGGTCATCGCGATAAGGGTGCCCGCCAGAGGAGGTCCTGCAAATCTCGCCGCGTTGATCAACATGGCATTGAGCACCAACGCATTGGGCAAATCGGCCGGATCATCAACGAAGCTACCGATCAACGCCTGTCGCAACGGCGTTTCTACAGCATTCAGCAACCCCAGCAGCAATGCCATGCATGCAATGGAGGTTCCATCGTTCCAGCCGAACTGAGTCATGACGGCAAGTGTGAGCGATTGGGCTATCAGCATTATCTGGACGCCGATCAGTAGTCGTTTTTTGTCATGACGATCGATCCAGGCACCCGCGAGCGGTCCGATGAGAAGTTGAGGTGCGAGGGAAAGAAAAGTGATCAGACCGAGCAGTACCGCCGAGCCGGTCAGATGATAGGCCAGCCAGGCCAGAGCGACCTGCTGCACCCATTTGCCCAACGTCGAAATGCCTTGCCCGACGAAATAGATCTGGAAATTTCGACTGGCCAGCGCCCTGACCGGAGCCGGCCAGCGTGTAGAGCGGGAAGAATGCGGGTTGGACAAGAGTACGTTCCTTAAAAGGCCCCGCGACACTCCTGGCACAAGGTCTACCGCGCATCGCAGGGCTGGATGCGCGGTAGTCGCATGGATCAGAGCGGCAGTTGGCAGCCTTTCTTTTTCAAAGATTCCAATACCCAAGAGCGATCGTTTTTGCCTTGGGCGATTTGCTCCATCTGTTTGTGCTCGGCTGCGTATTTCGCCGTCGCACGTTCAAAGACTTCATCGACATGGTCAAACGGTATGCACAGCAAGCCGTCCTCATCGCCAATGACCAGGTCGCCCGGTTCGATCACCATACCATCGATAGCAATCGGCACGTTGATCTCCCCAGGGCCGTCCTTATAAGGGCCTCGATGCGATACGCCGGCAGCGAACAGCGGAAAGTCACCGCTACCAATGTTGGCTGCATCACGAATGGCACCATTAATGACGATCCCGGCGATGCCGCGTTTTACCGCGTAAGCGACCATCATTTCACCGATCAGCGCATTGGTTAAATCGCCACCCGCATCCACCACAATCACATCGCCAGGTTCAGCGATATCGATCGCGTAATGCACCATCAGGTTGTCTCCCGGACGCGCCTTGACAGTCACTGCGGGACCAGCAAGCACGCCTTCGCGGTGCATGGGACGCAGGCGAGAACCGCCTGCCGTCATGCGATTCATGGAGTCGCTGACGTTGGCTACCGGCAGCTCACGATAGCGTGCAACCCATACTGCGCTGACTTTGCGTGCGCGCTCCAGCACCTGAAATCCAATGCTCATGTGACATACCTCTGTTTGATTTTATTCGATCACATCGAATGGCGCCGATGCGTTTTTTAGAATTGCATTTCATTTTAAGAAGCGCAACGGTGATTTTCACGGCCAAAGCAAGATCTGAAGAACGCTCAAATATCTATATTGCAACGTCGTTTCATTATGCTAGGGTTGTCACGTCGCAATCTCTGCACACGCCAGCGTTTGTCTCCACGATAAAAACAAGGTAATGACGATGTCCCTGACCCTTCTGCTGACCGGCCCTGAACTTGCCCCGGAAGCCATGAACCTGGCCGCCGCCTCTGGCGTGCGGGTTATTCCAACCACGCCCTATCTGCCGGCCGAAGAGCTGGAAGCCATCATTCGCGAGCAGCAACCTGATGCGATCATCGTCCGCCAGGGGCAACTGACCGGGTCGATGATCAAAGCCTCGAAAAACTTGAAAGCAATTGCCAAACACGGCGTCGGCTACAACACCATCGACATCGAAACCGCTGCCGCTTGCGGTATTCCGGTCAGCATTGCCGTTGGCGCCAATGCCCAGTCAGTGGCCGAGCACGCCTTCGCCTTGATTTTCAGTGTCGCTAGACAAACGGCGCTGCTGGATGCGCGGATGCGCGACGGTCATTGGGACAAGACCGAGGCGAACGGTGTGGAGTTGTTCGGCAAGACACTGGGCCTTGTCGGGCTGGGCTCGATCGGCAGCATCCTGATGGATTTGGTCGCGCCCCTGCGTATGAAGGTGAAGGTCTTTGACCCCTACCTCAAAGAGCTGCCAGCGCGCGCGCACGTGGAACGCGAGGAAGACTTCAATCGTTTACTGGCCGAGAGCGATGTCATCAGCCTGCACTGCCCGCTGACCGAGACCAATCACAATCTGATCGGCGCGGCGCAACTCGAACTCATGCGTCCCGGCAGTATCCTGATCAATACCGCAAGAGGTGAACTGATTGATACCCAGGCACTGGTGCAAGCACTGAGCGAGCGTAAAATTGCCGGTGCCGGACTGGATACTTTCAATCCCGAGCCACCACCTGCAGATAGCCCTTTGTGGGGTCTGCCTACGCTGGTGGCGACTCCCCATGTCGGCGCCAACACCTCGGAGGCCCGTGATCGCGTCGGTGTTGTCGCGTTGCGCCAGATCCTGGACGTCTGCGCAGGTCGGCCATTGGAGCCACGCAGCGTGGTCAACCGACACCTGCTCAACTGCTGATTGATTGCGTGCTCCTTTGCAGTCAGAAGGAGCCCATCCGTAACGCGACACTCCACAAAAAGAACAAATGGAGAGCCTTATGACTTCCACCGCTTCCACCGTGAGCGAACTCGAACGCAAAACGATGCATCGGGTTGCCTGGCGCTTGCTGCCCTTTTTGATCATCTGTTATCTGATCGCGATCATTGACCGCGGCAACATCGGCATGGCCTCGCTACAGATGAACGAAGACCTCGGCCTGACTGCAAAAGTCTTCGGTTTTGCCAGCAGCCTGTTTTTCTTTGCCTACTTCCTGGTGGAAGTGCCCAGCAACCTGGCGATGCAGAAATTTGGTGCCCGGATCTGGATCGCGAGAATCATGATCACCTGGGGCATCATTTCGGCGGGTACCGCTTTCGTCACAGGGGCCAACTCTCTGTACGTCATGCGTTTTCTGCTGGGTGCGGCGGAGGCCGGTTTTTTCCCGGGTGTGCTTTTGTACCTCACCTACTGGTTGCCGTCGGCCTATCGTGCCCGCATGGTTGCACTGTT
This sequence comes from Pseudomonas sp. R38(2017), assembly GCF_002112395.1. Classification (NCBI taxonomy): domain Bacteria; kingdom Pseudomonadati; phylum Pseudomonadota; class Gammaproteobacteria; order Pseudomonadales; family Pseudomonadaceae; genus Pseudomonas; species Pseudomonas sp. R38(2017). Next base: position 337,519 of record NZ_NEHN01000002.1, on the reverse strand, counting down.
CATGGTGGCCATTCCGGCGGCCAACTTCATCGGTTCTCCGCTTTCCGGGCTTTTGCTCAGCCTCGATGGGTGGATGGGCATGCGGGGCTGGCATTGGTTGTTCATCATCGAAGCGATTCCGGCCGTGATGCTGGGCATCGCTTGCCTGTTCGTACTCACTGATCGACCCGAGCATGCCAAGTGGTTGACCGATGAACAGCGCAATTGGCTCACCCGGCGACTGGCAGAGGAGTCGTCGAAGAAAACCGCCATCGGCCATATCTCGTTGTGGAAGCTGTTGCGCCACAAGGATATCTGGGTGCTGGCACTGATCTATTCCGGAGCTTCTGCGGCCGGGAGCACCATGAGCGTGTGGGCGCCTCAATTACTCAAGACTTTCGGTCTCAACTCCATGGAGATCGGCCTGGTCAACGCCATTCCGTACGGCGTCGCGTCGGTGCTGATGATTCTTTGGGGCCGCAGTTCTGATCGTACAGGCGAGCGTCGCTGGCACACGGCAATGACCTTGTTGCTGATTGCGGCAGGCTTGCTCATGACCCTGTTCACTTCAGCTTTGCCGGCCACTATCGTCATGCTGACCATGGTTTTGGTGGGTGCCTATTCGATGAAGGGGCCGTTCTGGGCGCTGGTGTCAGGCTGGTTGTCGTCATCTACTGCAGCAGCTGGACTGGCAGCCGTTGGCGCCATGGCCAACCTGATCGGTGGCGGACTGATGGTGAACGCCTACGGTGCTATTCATGATGCGACAGGCAGCTATGCATTGGCACTGATGCCGTTGGCGTCGCTGTGCACGTTGGCTGGCGTCATGGTTCTGTTCATCGGTCGCAAACGTCAGCGTGAGCGAGGTGATCTGGCAGTCAGCGTCAAATAGAGACGGCTCTGCCTTACGACGATGCCCATTTTCCTTTTTGGGGGGGACATGGGCATCGTTGTTTCAATCGAAGACCAATCGACGCCCCGCTGGACCTGCTTGAAGTTTGGAAGTCGGACAAGAACAAACTCACCTTGATCCTTCGCGACAACGCCGTCTTACTTCAAGGGCGCTGATTCGTCCGCTGGCTTCAGGCCCAGGCTGCGCATCAGTTCACGGGCGGTATCGAAAAAGGTCGTTTTTATGCTTTCGGCGGCTTCCTCAGTCAATCGGCTCGAGGGGCCGGAGATGACCAGCGCGCCCATCAGCTCTTTCTGAGCGCCATATATCGGCAGTGCAATGGAAGACGCATGGGGATCCGTCGCGCCGCGCGAGTAGTACGGTTTTTCCAGCGCGATGCCAACCTGAAACGGTGCCCGCAATGCCTGTGCTCCCGCCGCTTCGTCCATGGGACGCATATCACCTGGCTGCATGTTGAGTCGCAGTCGATGGGAGGAATTCACTCGGTACTGGCACATCCGATAGGCGCCATGGCGCACATAAAATGATGCGGTTTCGCCGGACTGCTCGGAAAGATACTGGAGCCGTGGCATCACATGACGCTCAAGATCCAGGGCTTCCTGATAAACAGCATTAAGCCTCATGACTTCGCTGGCCAACTGATAACGGCCATCGGCCATTCGGTTGATCAGTCCATGATTTTCCAGCGAGACCATCAAGCGCATGACAGTGCTTTTAATCAGCCCGGTACGTTCAACCAGCTCCACCAAACTCAATGCCGTATCGCCGACCTGAAAAGCCGTGAGCACGGTCAAGACCCGGTCAGCCGAAGCCACACCGTTTACCGCTGGACGCGGCCGCGCATTCGCCATCAGAAAAAACCTCTACTATTGGGACCGTTATACAAATCATTGTGAGGGCCGGAAATCCGATTATCCGGCAAGGGCGGTTTTCTAGCCATCCTTGTGACGAATGTATTCGCAAGCTGATGCGCCCATCCTGCGCTGCGAAGCCTTCATCTGCGCTACAGCTGGATTGATCGCCTGATTCCACTACAGCTTACGCGGCAACGTTCATCCGCTCGAGCAACCTGTACAGGGGAATAATTGTGAAGCTACCTGAGATCAGTACGTTTATTGCCCGATGGTCCCTGCTGGGCTCGCTACCACCAGCTGCTTGGCTGATTACTCATGACTGCGAAAATCAGATTCTGGCCTTGCTTGATCGCCTCGGTGCGGGTTATCGACGCAACGGTAGCTGTGCGATTCACGAAAGTGCCTTTGTGGAAGACGGGGCAGTGCTTAAGGGGCCGATCATCATCGGAGAAGGATCATTTGTGGCGGCGGGAGCTTACCTGCGTGGCGGAGTTTATCTCGGCGACAATTGTATTGTTGGCCCAAGCTGCGAAGTTAAAAGCAGCATCCTGCTTGCAGGAAGCAAGCTTGCACACTTCAACTTCGTCGGCGACTCACTTATTGGCGAGCGCGTAAACATTGAAGCAGGTGCAATTATTGCCAACTACCGCAACGAACTGGACGGCGTGGATATCAAAATCCGTTACGCAGACAGTGTGATCGAGACGCGGGTCAACAAATTCGGTGCCTTGGTAGGTGACGACTGCAAAATTGGGGCAAATGCAGTCATAGCTCCCGGAGCAATACTACACCCCCACACCCATGTTCCACGCCTGGGGCTGATTGACCATTTCGCCTACGATTGAACCCGGCCAGAAGTCGATAGCGCTCAGTCGCGCCTGATCGAGGCGCCCTGTTGAACTGCATCTGTCGTTGGCTGTTCAGGATGCGAGTACTGTTCATTACCCGCCACGGGAACCCAGTCTTTTAGAGGTGTCAGGTAATGGAGTTCAAAACGTCTTGATTTGAACGCCCATTTGCCATCACGGCGTTCGAATTTGTCGTGGTACAACCCGCTGACTTGAACCGGACCTTTTTCAATGTCATGGAACAGGCAATTCGCGGCTACGGTTCCCGTTGCATTATCACCTTCGATTTCGAGCATAGGGTTGGCCATCCAATGGTGCATATGCGGCATTTGCCGCCAACTATTTTCAGCCATCGCCAAGATTTCATCTCGATTCAAAGCACTTCCGAAGCCTGGTAAATCCAGCGATGAATCTGCGTGCCAGATTTCCTTCAAGAGAGACGCATCAATGCGGTCAAATGCGTTTGCGTAAGCGGCTATAAGCGTCTCTATGGCGGCACGACTTTCCAATGCTTCAAGTCGTGCGATTAAAACTTCAATATTCATGATGATGTTTCCTGTTTGATCACACCGGGTGCCAGTTGACCGGTTACAAGCGATGGTTAACGGACGATGCACCTGCGCATAAGCACAACTCCCTATCTGAAAATTGCACCGGGGTTGAACCTGAACAGCCCTCGACGAAGGCTGATCAGGTCAAACAACCATTCAGATCTGCGAAAGGCCGCCATCGACCATCAGCTCTACCCCGTTGACATACCTGGCATCGGCAGATGCCAGGAACAGTGCTGACGTGGCGATTTCTTCGGGCTGGGCCATGTAGCCAAGCGGCGTGATCTGCTCGACGTGTTGGCGAAGCGCTGCAATGTCGCTTTCGCTCATCTTCAAGCCGTTGTCCATCAGAGGGGTGCGGGTGAAGCCCGGACTCAATACGTTCGCTCGAATTTTTCGGCCTTTGAGTTCGTTGGCCCAGGTTCGTGCGAAGGACCGCACCGCTGCCTTAGAGGCGTTGTAAAGGCTCAGCCCTTCCATGCCGTTGCTGGAGCAGATAGAAGCCGTCAATACGATTGACGAGCCGTCTTTCATCAACGGCATAAGCGTTTGAACAGTAAAAAAGACACCCTTCACGTTTATGTCAAACATGGTGATGTATGCGGTTTCGCTGGTCTCGCCAACAGGGTTTTTTTCGCAAATTCCCGCATTGGCAAACACTGCATCCAATTGATCATTTCGAGCTTCTATTGTCGCCTTGAGCTTATCAAGGTCCCCTTGGCGCGAGACGTCGGAAACGACTGCGACCGCCTTGGTGCCCAGTTTGGCCACAGCGGCCTCCAGCGTGCCCGTTGAACGGCCAGTGATGTAAACACGTTTGGCGCCCTCGGCAATTAAACCCTGCGCAATCGAAAATCCGATTCCGGTGGATGCACCTGTGACAACTGCGACTTGATTAGCGAATTTACCTGACATGTCTGACTCCTCGGTCCTCGATTTGGATCGTTTGAAACCACGCCGGGACCATTGTGAGAGTTACCGGGGAGACAGCGGCACTGCCATAAATGAACGTTGGTCGTTCATTTATGTGAGGCGTAAGACGGAGTTGAATCGTTTAGTTTGAAGGTGACCGATTCAGTCCAGCTCCATTCTCAGGAAGCCAGATCAGCGCCCCTCAACGGGCCAGTGTGTCCGCAGACGTTTGAACTGGAAGTGGCATCCGGAATGTGATGAGCGCCTGTGGGGTTCGACTGATTTCTAACATACAGAAACGTTGGGACCGAACGGCCCCGTATAGGACTTCCGCATGAACAAGAACGAAGTGGTGCCCCTCGAACGGCGACGCTGGTTGATGTTCGCAATACTTCTGGTCGGCGCGTTTCTCCCGCCTCTGGATTTTTTTATCGTTAACGTTGCCCTGCCCTCAATCCAGGCGTCATTGGGTACGTCCTCTTCCGCCGAACAGTTAATCATCTCCTCTTACGCAGCACTTTATGCCGTGACACTGATCACCGGTGGACGGCTTGGCGACCTTTACGGTCGCGTAAGAATGTTTTTCCTGGGACTGGTGGGTTTTGCAGTCGCGTCACTGCTCTGTGGCCTCGCGTCGACGCCCTGGGCGTTGGTTGCCGGGCGCGCGCTGCAAGGCATCACAGCCGCCGTAATGGCGCCTCAAGCGCTGGCCTCGGTGCAAACCATTTTTCCCGAGTCCGAAAAATCTTTGGCGCTCAGCCTGTATGGGGCGGTGTTTGGGCTGGCTGCCGTAGTCGGACAGGCGCTCGGCGGAGTTCTGATTTCGCTGAATCTGATGGACATGGGTTGGCGGGCTATTTTTCTGGTGAACTTGCCAATTGCTTTGCTGGTGATTGTGTTCGGGATTCCTGTGATAAAGGAGACCCGCGCGCAACAGACCATCAAGCTTGACCTTGGCGGGACCGCGCTGTCGATGGCAATGATTGGCGCATTGATTGTGCCATTGATTGAGGGGCGTGAGACGGGCTGGCCTTGGTGGGCCTTGCTTTCGCTTGCCGCGGCACCGTTGTTGGCGTGGCTGTTCTGGCGGTACGAAACCCGCTTGCATATGGCCGGCGGTGTGCCGTTGTTCAACCCTGCCGCATTGCGGGCGCCAGGCATCGGCCGAGCGTTGGTGGTCGCCCTGACTTTCTATGCGATCGGCGTGTTTTTCTTGCTGCTTTCGATCTATTTGCAGGCGGCCCTGCATATGAGCGCACTCGATGCAGGTCTTGTGTTCCTGCCTTTCGGTGCCGGATTCCTGCTGGGACCACTGTCGATTCGTCAATTCGCACGCGTGTTCGGTGCTTACGTGAATCCCGTTGGCATGACACTGGAGGTCGTGGGGTTCCTGCTTATGGCCTGGCTGATAACCGTGACGCCGACAGCCGCCCCTCCAGCGCCCCTGCTGCTTGCCGTCATCCTGTTTCTGATTGGTTACGGGCAAGGACTGGCCCTGCCGACATTGATGAGAATGATCACAGGGCGAGTCGCGCCAGCCTTCTCTGGCATGATCGCCGGCATTACCAGTTCCACGCTGCAAATCAGCACATCGCTGAGCGTCGCGATAATCGGCGGAGTTTTTTATACCCTGCTCGGAACTCAATCTGATGCAGCTACGATCACACGCGCTTTTACCGCTTCCATACTCTGCATCGCCGCGAGTCTGGCTCTGGGCGCTGGACTTAGCCTCACAGTCGTGCGCCAGCCCACCGTGCCTCGTGAAGCATCAGCCATAAGCCCGACCTGAGCCGATCATGCTGGACGCAAGATCTGCAAGAGCGCGAAGACTGTCCATCTGCCGCATGTCCTGGTGATATCCCATCCATATATCGCGCCCCGGCGGTTCTTCTGTATCAAGCATCCGCAGCGCCGGTAGCTGGTCTCCCAGGACGCGCGGCAATACAGCGACGCCTTGGCCTTTCGCACATAGGTGAGCCTGTACCGTGCGGCTGCTGCTGGTGAACACAGTACGCGCCAGCGGGTAACGCTGCTGCAACCACTGCACATCAGGATAGTGGGCCTGGGCAACGCTCATGGTGATCAAGCCGAGACCTTCACCCTGGGGATGAGGATCAGGTGCTTCAAGGCCTGCGTATACGCCATAACTCAGCGTGGTCAGTTTGCGGTGAACGATGTCGGGCTCGGTGAATGGAATGATGCGAAAGGCAATATCGGCGTCGCGACGAGAAAGGTCAGAAAGGCGATGCCCGGCGATTACCTCAGGCACGATCAACGGGTAACGCCGTCCGAGCTCGCTAAGGACCGGAGACAATACGTAGCAGGCGAACCAGTCAGCCGATGAAATCCGCAACAGGCCCTCCGGCTGGGCGCTGTCGCCCGCAAGACGCCGCTCGATCGCCAACGCACTTTGCTCCATCTCTTGCGCCAGGCTGAGGATCTTCTCACCGCTGTCGGTCAGAACCAGCCCTTGAGCCGTGCGCAGAAAGACGGGCTGGCCACTGGACTGTTCAAGCACCTGCAGGCGCCGCCCCACGGTCGGGTGGCTGACTCCCAACTGCTTGGCAGCCGCCCCCAGCGAGCCGCTTCGAGCAATAGCCAAAAAGACCCGCATATCACTCCAGTCCATGCTGTACCCCGTACAAAAATGAACGATGAGAGTGCAGCAATGGCACTGCCGTAGCAATCCCGCGCCCTACATACTCGATTGCATATATGACCGTGTCACATAGCAATCGGGGGACTGGAAAATGAATATCGGCTTTATCGGTGTGGGAAGCATGGGACGAGCGATCATTCCTTTGCTCGTCCGGGCCGGCCATCGCGTATCTGTCTGGAACCGTAGCCGTGATGCGCTTGCCGGCCTTGAAGGTATTCACATCCTTGAGTCTCCGGCCACGGCATTTCAAGAAGCGGTCGTCATCAGCATGCTTGCCGATGACACTGCCGCAAGAGAAGTGTTGCTCTCCTCCACTGTGCTGGAGCGTGCAAACAAGGCTTGCGTTCACATCGTGATGTCAACGCTGTCACCCGTGATTATGGAGGAGCTGCAAGCCGCCCATGATGACTTGGGCGTCGCACTCGTCGCCGCGCCGGTTTTTGGCGTGCCGGCAGTAGCCGCGAAAGGCGAACTGAATATCCTGACGGCAGGACCACAGTCCGCCATCGCGATGGCACAGCCGCTCTTTGACGTGCTGGGGAAAAAACACTGGCCCCTGGGCGATCATCCCATCCAGGCGTGTATCGCGAAAATCGCCGGCAACATGATGATCACTCAAGCTATACAGTCATTGGGCGAAGCAACCGCACTCGTCCAACGCTATGGCATGAGTTCGGGGGCTTTCGTCGAACTCATGTCACAAACCCTGTTCGCTTGCCCGAGCTATCAACGGTATGGGAAGAACATCATCAACGGCAGCTTTGAACCGGGTTTCAAACTGTCTCTGGGTCTCAAGGATATAAATCTGGCCATCGATGCTGCCCACATCAAGGATCTGGAATTACCTGCCGCCGATGCTGTGCGATCAAAGATGATGGCAGCCGTGGCCCGGGGTGCCGGGAACAAGGACTGGTCTGTTTTTGCCTCGGAGACAGTCATCCGCTCAAATGGGAATGCCCGGCAACCCTGACTAACGACGCCGGCGACACGCTCTCGCCGTGGCATTGTGACGCTACCTTCGAGGTAGTCAGTCATGGCTAAACCGTTGTGTGAGCGCAAAACGTTCAGGAGCGGGATCGTGAGCTATCAGACAAAGACGATTTGTACAGCCCGTTACGAGGACATTGTCCAGCGTCACAGGCAAATCGCGGCAAGGCTTGAGTCTTGCTCACCGACCGGTACCTGTGCATCAAGCGACTTTTGATGTTTTGCATAGCAATCGAACAACCTAACGATGAGAACAACTGCATGAGATGGCCAACGATCGATCAGGTACGCAGCTTTACCGTTCTGCCCTCTGGCTATACGTGGGATTACCTGTCTCACGATGAAATCGATGTCGCGACAGGCTTTTTCAAGACCTGGTTTCCCTCCATCTCGGTCGGGTCTGCAAGCTCATTCATGGATAGGAAGTTTTATGAGGAGCAAGTGGTTCTCGACGATCATGCTGAGCGTGCGGTCTTCGCGGCAGTGGTTCGCTATAACCATGAAATTGTCGCGATTGCGACGTGGGAAAAAATCGACGGTGCCGATGTGCTCTCCGGCCGGGTAGGTGCTGTGGCGAAACCTCATCGACAGTTCAATCTGGCGGTAGCGGCCCAAGAGCTTGGCGAAAAAATGGGTAAGCACATGGGAGCGGGGCTGATCTATGGCATGGCGACCACCCGGGCGCCTTATATGCAACAAGCGCTGGAACACGCCGGGTACACGGCAGTGGGGATAATGCCTGGCTTTGATCGTGAGGAAAGCGAGCCCGGCGTGGTGCACAGGGTTTACGAAGTCATCTATGCAAAACGGCTCGCCCCCCACTCAGACTTTCTGATGCCGTCGGTGCAAAATCTTACCCCGACCGTCGCACGGCTCTATGCAGAAATTTTCCACAGTGAAAAACAGACAACCTTGGTGGATTGAAAACAGGCGAAGGCATTCTGCTCCATAAATACGTTTATCGCTTATCCAGTCATGTTCCCGCTCAGACTGGTGGGTGAGCGAGAACACTGCCTTACTGACTCAACGTTTAAATGTCGCGGCTCAGGACTTGCGTTCGAACCGGGCAATGCATGTGCCTTTCGTCTCTCTACGCAGCGCGAACATCTGGGCTATCACGCCTACAACCAGCACGAGCGCTATCAGGCCCAGAACGCCTTTGAGCAATGGAGAATTCGGATCAGTCACGATGGGGTGGCCATCCGGAACCCGGCGCAATGTCTCCGAGACGGCCGGAACCATCAGGAAGAAGGCGGTCAAGCTCAACAGGATCGTTTCAAGGTACACCCCTGCCCGCCCCAACCAGTTAGCGAATCCAATTCCGTAACCGGCGAGAAGCAATACAAGGGTTATGCCACCGATCACCGGGCTGATCGGCTGATGAGCCACCAAAAACACCGTGCAACTGCCGATCAGCATAAAAATGAAATACGCAAGCCCCGCCCGCGACCGAGGTACGATGCGCCCGTGTTTGATGAACATATAAGCGGCCAGCGGAATGGCTGGCAGGCTACCTAATGTGTGTACCCAGCCAAGGGCAGAGATCCCGAACATGCTGTGGTTCCTTATGTGGTCGGATGATGTGTTAAATACAGTCCACGCTCTGGAAAGCTGATTGATCGCTTCGAAGCGTTTTGATTTACGGGCTCAGACTATTAAAGGAATGACCGTACCGACATGACCGATTCACTGGAAAACTTGACCATTCTTCCGGAAATGAAACTGGAGGGGCTGGCCACGGGGGATCTGCTGTCGCAGGTATTGGCCAATATCCGCTTGACGGGGGATCGCTTCTATTCGGTAACACTTGCCCAGGGCGAACGCCTGAAACTGGATGCGAAAAGCTCACACATCTGCGTCTTGAAACTGGGCAAGGTTCATATCGAAGATGCCAACGGCCAGACCGTCAACATCGAACAGGGGGACATTCTCCTGCTACCCCACGCCCCGTCGTCGATGGAGATAACGGCTTCCCTGGGATCCGCGACCGTCATCCTTTGCCGCTTCTGGTTCGATGCCAACAGTTTCCAGGCGATGCTGTTCGCCCTGCCATGGCTGATTCATATCAAGCGGATCGAAGCGGCGGCCTGGGCGGAAAACATTCTGCATTTCATGCAGATTGAGTCCAATGACACACAGCCAGGCGGTGCATTGATGATTTCGCGCCTGATTGACCTCATCGTCATTCGGATCCTCCGTACCTGGGTTCAACAGGGCATGGCCTCGGGTTGGCTCGGAGGCTTGTCTGACGAGCGTATCGCACGAACCCTGCGAGCCATACACGAAAAACCGGGGAAACAGTGGCGGATCGATGCACTTGCGACGGTCGCCGGGATGTCACGCTCCAGTTTCTGCGAGCGATTCAGCGCATTGGTCGGGCGCTCACCGCTGCGCTACCAGAATGAGTGGCGTCTGGGCCTGGCGAAGTCGATGCTGGCCAAAAAGGACAGCCGTATAGGCGAAGTGGGCTTCGCAATAGGCTATGAATCCGAGGCTGCTTTCAGTCGCGCCTACAAAAGTCATTTCGGCCGTTCGCCTCGAGACGATAAAAATCAGGACTGAGCTTACGCTGCCAGTTCTTGTCAGGCTGTCACGTTCGGCCAGTGCGATGGCCGCCATGATCAGCGGGATGACTGTCAGCGTGCGGTAAAGACCGCCACCGATGAATCGTTCAATCAGAAAGGTGCCGATAAAACCTGCAAGTCCGAGCCCCAGCAGCATGAAAGACAATAGCGTTGCCACCATTGACGATGGCCAGCGCGCGGGAAACCTGATCAGGCGGCACCAGACGCATTGCAGTCGCCGTCGACAATGACCAGAAGCCACCAATTGCAATCCCGATCAGTGCACGTCCAAACATGAATGACGGGTAGCCCGGCGCGATCGCGACGACCACCCTCGGCCAATAGCAGCCGATCGGAGCAGTGTAGTGTGCGGGAAATTTCTTGAGGGAAAACCCTCATTGCCGGGCCTGCGTCACGCTACTAGCATTGACCTCGGCAATCTGCCCATTCATAGGAGAAACCCATGACTACCTTGCAGAGTGACGACAAGCGCCCCACTCCGGATCAGGCGGAGGACAATGCCTTTTTTCCCTCCCCATACTCGCTTAGCCAATTTACCTCGCCAAAATCTGATCTAAGTGATGCGGATTACGCTGATCCCTATAAAGGTGGCCGCTGGAAGATTTTGCTGATCGGCGCCGATGAGCGCTATTTACTGACCGACAATGGAACAATGTTTTCCACCGGTAATCACCCGGTCGAGACGTTGCTGCCCATGTATCACCTCGACAAAGCCGGTTTCGCGTTCGACGTTGCGACCCTTTCAGGCAATCCAGTGAAATTCGAGTTCTGGGCCATGCCTTGCGAAGATACCGAGGTAAAGGATTTCTACGCCAAATACCGGGAGCAGTTCAAAAAACCTTTGAAGCTGTGCGAAGTGGTTGAGAAGGCGCTGGGCCAGGACTCGGATTACATTGGTGTTTTCATACCTGGCGGGCACGGCGCGCTGATTGGACTGCCGGAGAGTGCCGACGTGAAAGCGGCTTTGCATTGGGCAATCACCAACGACAAATTTGTGATTTCCCTATGTCACGGCCCAGCAGCAATGCTCGCGGCTGGCATTGGCGAGTCGAGGGACTCCTACATTTTCAACGGCTACAAAATCTGCGCATTTCCAGACAGTCTCGACGCAAAGACGCCCGACATCGGTTATATGCCTGGGCATCTGACCTGGAAATTTGGTGAGCAATTGAAAGCCCTCGGAGTTGAAATCGTCAATCAGGATATTACGGGTGCAACGCTCCAAGACCGCAAGCTGCTGACCGGCGACAGCCCATTGGCAGGCAATAATTTGGGCAAGTTGGCAGCTGAAGCATTGTTGAAAGAGGTCGCATCGAAGTGAGCGACGGGCCGGCCGAAACAGCGATGCGAGCGGCTCTGGAGATAGAGACGGCGCGTACGCTTGAATCAATCAAGAAAGCCGTCAGGGGTTTCGCCACACCCTACGGCTATGATCGATTCGTGCTGTTTTCTGCATCGACGGCAAGTGAAGAAGTGGTTGAGCATATCTACTGGGTCGAAGGCGATTGGTTCGATAATGGTCAAGCGGTGGACGCCGAGACTTATGTTCGACATTGTCCGGTGACTCGCCACCTTCTGAATGCTCGGCAATCCTTCTTCTGGCAGAAAGAACAGGTCAAGGGAGAAGAACGCTACCGGGTGATTCGTTCTCCAGGTGACCCAGGAATTCAGGGGTTGCAGGTACCAGTTTTCGGCCCGCTGGGGCTTGAGGGTGCGATGAGCTTGGGGGGTGAGCCGGTGGATGGAAGCGCGCGGGTTCGCTTGGGACTCAGCCTGGTTGCGACGGCCGCTTTTTTCGCGGCTCGGCGGTTGCTTGAGGCGCCACTGGACGAAGCGTTAAGAAGCCTTTCCCCGCGAGAGCGCGAAGTCATGGAATGGACGGCTGCCGGAAGACGGCAAGCGGATATTGCAGCAACTCTCGGTTTGTCGGAACGTACGGTTGAAAATCACCTGCGCTCAGCGCGCCGACGTCTGGGCGTGACAACGACAGCACAAGCCATCAGGATGGCCATTCGTAACGGCGAGATCGATGGCTAAGGACGAGGCGAGATCGAGTGCGGGACGGTTTGGACCTCCAAGTAATTTCCTCAATCGGCTGAGCTGAATGTCGGCTATTGGCTGTGGATTCAACCGGTCGATGCAACACAACTAAATTCTGCACGCTGAAGACTGAGCGTTCCTCATCTTGAGACAAGCTCTCATGGATAGGTTGCAGTGAGTCACCATGTCTGACCGCATTACCGGCCGGCTCGCTTCGACCAAATCCCGGGACTGGCTGGCCAGGACGAAGATATCTCCGTCCTGACTCGTCCGTCGCCGTTACACCTGATCAACGTTGCGCGCAGCGACGGCAACGGTGGTCGGTGAATCAGAAAGCTTAACGAAGCGTCGAGTGGCGCCATCCAGCGCATCGATACAACCCGCCTCGATGTCATAGACCCAGCCATGCAGATTCAAGCGCCCCTGCTCGAGTGCCAGTGCCACCGATGGATGAGTCCGCAGATTGGCCAGCTGTGCGATCACGTTTTCACGCACGAGGCCGTCGAGCTTGTCACGTGGCGTATCGAATTCATGCGCAGCATTGATCGCTTTCGCGGCGTCCGAGTGGCGAAGCCAGTTGGCAACGGCCGGAAGATGATCCAGGCACGTGCAGCGTGAAATCGCGCCCATCGCCCCGCAATCCGAGTGGCCACAGATCACGATGTCCTTTACGCCGAGCACGGCAACCGCATATTCGACGGTGGCCGAAACACCACCTGGTTCAGGACCGTACGACGGCACGATGTTGCCGGCGTTACGGATCACGAACAGCTCGCCAGGTTCGCGCTGTGTGAGAAGTTCAGGCACTACACGACTGTCCGAGCAGGTGACGAACAATGCCTTTGGGTTTTGTTCTGTCGCGAGCTGCTTGAAAAGCTCGACACGTTGCGGATAGACCTCGCGCTGGAAACGCAGAAAGCCATCAATGATGTCACGCATGGAATCCTCCAAATCAAAATGCCGGATACCGACACGAGCACTCGACATGCCCTCGCGCCGCAATGGTGGTCATTATTGCAGACGTCGTGCGCGTTAGGTGTACTTGATCGTGGGCTCGCCCCGGCTCAGGCCGAGAAAAAGCCTAACGACGTGTCAGCCAAACAATTACGGATCTCGGTAACCACCTGCATCGTTGCGTCTTCGATCGTGCCTTCATTTCGGCATAAAACCCAGCCGTGATCGAAAGCCGCTTGCTCGAACATCTCCGTACACGCGACATGTTCAGCGTGCTTCTGGATCACCGTACCGCCCAGTCCTCTGGATCGTGCCTTAGCCCTGGCCCATGAAATATCCGGCGCGGTGACGACGCCAACATGCAGGTCAGGCACCCGCACATTACGTCGATATTCAACTGGAGAATCTCTGCAAACGGGACGGTCTGGCGAAACGCGGCGTCCGACGGATACCAGCGATCAATCAATATAATGCTGCCCGGCGGCTGTTCAGTCAGCACGTGCCGGGAGATCCAGCTACGGCTATCAGCAAAGCGCTGACACACCGTCCATTCCAGATCCCGGGAGTGATTTCTGGCAAGTTCGTTGACGAGGGCCATGGTGGCACCCCGGTCCGGATCGCTTTTCCTCTCGCAAAGCCGGATGACTTTCTTGTTGTCGGCCCTCAGTACTGCCGTCACCGCTTCCAGTAATGTGGTTTTGCCGGTTCCTTTTGGCCCATCCAGAGAAACAAACAGCGGACGATTCATTTTTCACACAACGATTGAGGCATTGATGACCACTCTATCCTCATTTCTGCATTTCACTCAGCTCATCCCTGCCCTTTGCCTAAACTTGCTTCCCGATGATGTTCGCCAGACCTTTTGACTGCCAGGGAATCACAGAAGGAGTCACCCCATGTCAAAGCTATACCCCAGTATCGATCCTGAGGGGTTGGTCGAGTACTCCGTGGTCTACACCGACCGCTCGCTCAACCACATGTCGCAGTCATTTCAAGCGGTGATGAAGAACATTTCCAGGACCCTGAAACAGGTCTACAACGCCGAGGCGGTTGCGGTGGTTCCGGGCAGCGGCACCTTCGGCATGGAAGCGGTGGCGCGACAGTTCGCCACCGGCCAGCAATGTCTGGTGATACGCAACGGCTGGTTCAGTTATCGCTGGAGCCAGATCCTTGAGACGGGCAACATCCCGGCGGCTACTACGGTGCTGAAAGCCCGACCGGTCGAAACGGGTCGCCAGGCTGCCTACGCCCCGCCCCCTCTGGACGAAGTCCTGGCAGCCATTCACACGCACAAGCCACAGATTGTCTTCGCCCCCCACGTTGAAACGTCATCAGGGATTATCCTGCCCGACGAGTACCTGCGGGCCGTCGGCGACGCCGTGCATGCGGTCGGTGGCCTGTTTGTGCTGGACTGCATCGCTTCCGGCACGCTTTGGGTTGATATGCACAAATGTGCCGTCGACCTGCTGATCAGCGCACCGCAAAAAGGCTGGAGCGCCTCCCCTTGCTGCGCCCTGGTGATGTTCAGTTCTTTGGCCCTCGAGCGCATCGAGCAGACGCAAAGCAGCAGCTTCGCCTGCGACTTGAAGAAGTGGCTGCAGATCATGCAGGCCTACGAACAGGGCGGACATGCCTACCACGCGACCATGCCCAGTGATTCCCTCGCGCGGTTCAACGACGTAATGAACGAGACGCAAGCCTACGGTTTCGAAAAAGTCCGCAGTGAACAACAGGTTCTGGGTGATCGGGTGCGCGCATTGTTGACCGGCAAAGGCTTCAAAAGCGTGGCCGCAGCCGGCTTTCAGGCCCCAGGCGTCGTGGTGAGCTACACCGATGATGCTGATATCAAAAACGGTAAGAAGTTTGCCAGCCACGGCCTGCAGATCGCCGCCGGGGTGCCGCTGCAATGCGACGAACCGGCTGACTTTCAGACCTTCCGTATCGGTCTGTTCGGACTGGAAAAGCTGCATAACATCGAACGCACGGTCAGCACGCTTGAGCAGGCACTGGATGAGGTGATGGCTCACTAAGTCCACTTCACGCCCGTAGCCAATAGCGTTCCCGCCGATCCTGTTCGGCGGGAACTACCAAGCCGCGATCAACCTGTCATAAATTCCATATCTGCTGGCAAATAAAAGACTTTCCCACCCTTTCAATTGTCCCTGAGGATCCGCGTGGACAAGGCCAGCGTCGATTCGTCGCACCTTTGAGCGCAAAAACCCCTTTCATTCTGAATTATTGATTTAACTAGGTAGTTACCTAACTATATAATGCCCCCCTCATTTCAACGGGACATTCAACGTGAAGCAGAGTCAACGCCTCTCGGGCATATCAACATTCATTCTGGTCGGGCTCGGGGTGATCATCGCCCTGCTCGGCCTGGCACTGGCCGCTGGCGGTGTGAAATTGGTCAGCCTGGGAGGCTCCTGGTACTTCCTGGTGGGTGGTCTGGTCATGACCCTGTCCGGTCTGCTGATCGCTCGCCGCAAGCCTGCCGGTGCGTGGCTGTTCGCTGCGTTTCTGGTGGGGACGGCAATCTGGGCAGTCAGTGACGCAGGCTTGGTGTTCTGGCCGGTGTTCTCGCGTCTGTTCATGTTCAGCGCCGT
This sequence comes from Pseudomonas sp. R38(2017), assembly GCF_002112395.1. Classification (NCBI taxonomy): domain Bacteria; kingdom Pseudomonadati; phylum Pseudomonadota; class Gammaproteobacteria; order Pseudomonadales; family Pseudomonadaceae; genus Pseudomonas; species Pseudomonas sp. R38(2017). The sequence continues at coordinate 321,631 of NZ_NEHN01000002.1, read as the reverse complement.
AGGTCTGGCGGTTGCGCTGGTCTACCCGATGCTCAAGCGTGCCAATGGCGGCGTTGCTGGGCGCGGTGCTTACGGCGTTGCCGCTGTTCTGGCGGTTGGACTGGCCGTGGCTGCCGGCAACATGTTCGTGGCTCACCCGACGGTCGCCCCTACCGGCACCGGCCCGGGCCTGACGCCGGTCGAGCCGGAAAAGGCGCAGAAAGACTGGGCGCACTACGGCAATACCGAAGGTGGCAGCCGCTTCGCCGCGCTGGACCAGATCAACCGCACCAACGTCGACAAGCTGAAAGTCGCTTGGACCTACCACACCGGCGACATCGCCGAGAGCGATGGCAATGGCGCTGAAGACCAGCTGACCCCATTGCAAATCGGCAACAAGGTGTTCATCTGCACCCCGCACAACAACCTGATTGCGCTGGATGCCGACACCGGTAAGGAACTCTGGAAAAACGCGATCAACGCCAAGTCCAAAGTCTGGCAGCGTTGCCGTGGCATGGCCTACTTCGACGCCAGCGCCGCTGTCGCCAAACCGGCGAGCTCACCGGTTACTGAAACCCCGGCCGCTCAAGCCGCAAACTGCACACGTCGTCTGCTGACCAACACCATCGACGCCCGCCTGATCGCGGTCGATGCCGACACCGGCGAGTTCTGCCGGGGATTCGGCAACAACGGCCAGGTTGATCTGAAGGCCGGTCTGGGGGATGTCCCGGACAGCTACTATCAACTGTCCTCCGCGCCGCTGATGGCCGGCACCACCGTGGTCGTTGGCGGTCGCGTGGCGGACAACGTGCAGACCGACATGCCGGGCGGCGTGATCCGTGGTTTCGACGTGATGACCGGTGCGATGCGCTGGGCGTTCGACCCGGGCAACCCGCAGGATAAAAAGGCCCCGGCCGATGGCAAAACCTATGTCCGCAGCACGCCGAACAGCTGGGCGCCGATGTCTTACGACTCGGCAACCAACACAGTCTTCCTGCCAATGGGCAGTTCGTCCACCGACATCTATGGTGTCGAGCGCAGCAAACTGGATCACACCTACGGCGCCTCGATCCTGGCGCTGGATGCCAACAGCGGCGAAGAAAAGTGGGTCTACCAGACCGTGCACAACGATCTCTGGGACTTCGACCTGCCGATGCAGCCGAGCCTGATCGACTTCACCAAGGACGGCAAAACCGTACCTGCGCTGGTGATCGGCACCAAGGCCGGGCAGATCTACGTACTGGATCGCGCCACCGGCAAGCCGCTGACCGAAGTCAAAGAAGTACCGGTCAAGGCTTCGAACATTCCAAACGAACCGTACTCGCCAACCCAGCCAAAATCCGTGGGCATGCCGCAGATCGGTGCCCAGCACCTGACCGAATCGGACATGTGGGGGGCCACGCCGTACGACCAGTTGCTGTGCCGGATCGATTTCAAGTCGATGCGCTACGACGGGCTGTACACCGCGCCGGGTACTGACAAATCCCTGAGTTTCCCAGGTTCGCTGGGCGGCATGAACTGGGGCAGCATCTCGACTGACCCGGTGCACGGTTTCATCTTCGTCAATGACATGCGCCTGGGGCTGTGGATTCAGATGATCCCGTCGCAGAACAAGGGCCAGGCAACTTCCGGTGGCGAAGCGCTGAACACCGGCATGGGTGCTGTGCCGCTGAAAGGTACGCCGTACGCGGTCAACAAGAACCGCTTCCTGTCGGTGGCCGGCATTCCCTGCCAGGCACCGCCGTTCGGCACCCTGACCGCGATCGACATGAAGACCCAGAAAGTCGCCTGGCAAGTGCCGGTCGGCACCGTTGAAGACACCGGTCCCCTGGGCATCCGCATGCACTTGCCGATCAAGATCGGTCTGCCGACCCTCGGCGGCACCCTGTCGACCCAGGGTGGCCTGATCTTCATCGCCGGCACCCAGGACTTCTACCTGCGCGCCTACAACAGTGGCAACGGTGAAGAAATCTGGAAAGCCCGTTTGCCGGTCGGCAGCCAGGGCGGCCCGATGACTTACGTGTCGCCGAAAACCGGCAAGCAGTACGTGGTCATCACTGCCGGCGGCGCCCGTCAGTCGACCGATCGTGGCGACTACGTCATGGCGTACGCCCTGCCGTAAACCGCTGCACCCTCCTTCATTTCACTGCGCGCGACACCTTCGGGTGTCGCGCCGTTTCATGTTCCTGGCTCTGGATTTCAGCAATGTCATTCGTTGTTCGTTTTTCCCAAACGGGTGTTCTGCTCGCTCTCGCCTGCAGCACAGCCCTGCCCGCTTTCGCTGACACCGATTCGAACGTGTTCACCCGCAACACCCTGACCGGCGACTGGGGCGGCCTGCGCCACCAACTCGACGAAGATGGCGTCAAGTTCACCGGCGACTACACCGGCGAAACCGCCTACAACGCCGACGGCGGCCTGCACCGATCCGCCCGTTACTCGCAGAACATCAAGCTCGGCGCGCAATTTGATCTGAGCAAAATCTATGGCGTCGACAACGCCGGCAAGGTCCAGCTGACCATCAACGACCGGCGCGGCAACAGCGCCTCGGAAGATCTGGTCGGCAACCGTCTGCCGATCCAGGAAAACTACGGCGGCCTCTACACCCGCCTGACCGAATTGAGTTACGAACGCACCCTGTTCACGCCGGCGCTGAACGTCAAACTCGGCTACATGGCCATGGGCAACGACCTCGGCGGCCTCGACAGCGGCATTCTCTGCAACTTCATGAACGCCGGTTTCTGCGGTCATCCGCTGAACATGTCCGGTGGCAGCGGCTGGACCAACTACCCCAACGCGCACCTGGGCGTGCGGGTGAAATACGACCTGTCGCCGGAATGGCAACTGCGCGTGGCCGCGTTCAACGTCGATCCTGAAAGCAACGGCAACTCCAGCCGCGCCTGGCACCTGGGACCGAAACACACCACCGGCACCGTGGTGCCTGTCGAACTGGTCTACAAACATGCGGGCACCCTGCCTGGCGAGTACAAGCTCGGTTATTACTACGACAGCTCCGACGTGAAACGCATCGGCAGCGACAAGGAAGTGTCCGGTCGCGGCGGCCATTACCTGCTGATCGATCAGGCCGTGTGGAGCTCGCCAACCTCCGAAGGCCGTAGCCTGCACGCCTTCGGCCAATACTCGGCGGCCAGCGAAGCGGCTTCGCCGTTCAGCAAGTGGTATGGCGCCGGGGTGGTCCTGTACAAACCGTTCGAAGGCCGCCCGCGTGACACCGTCGCCCTGGGTTACGGCCGCGCCGTACAGAACCCGCGCAGCCGCGACGTGCAACAAGATGCCGCACTGGCCAACGGCACACCGCTCTCCAATATCGACGGCGCCGAACAACTGATCGAACTCGGTTACGGCTATCAGGCCACCCAATGGCTGACCTTGCGTCCGAACCTGCAGTACATCGTCGAGCCGGGCGCGTTTTCCGGTCAGGACATCGACAATGCGCTGGTAGTCGGTCTGCAGGTGAAAGCCGCGCTGTAAGCGGTCTTTTGCGGGGGCGGCGAGGAACTGCGCAGAAGATATGAACGTCTTGCGCTCGCCGGTGATCTAGATTGAGTAAACACCGGATCAGGGACGAGCAAATGGACATTTCCAGCGATGCGACGCCTCTCGCCACCCTTCAGGGCGCAATCACCCGACGCCTGGCCCTGGCGGTCGGAGCCCTGTTCATTGCCGGTGTCGCCGCCGCCACGGCGGCACTGTTCAGTATCGCCACGCACCTGGATGAAGATGACGTCAATGACGTCCGCTTTTATTCAGCCCGTGCGCTGGAAAACCGCATCACGGCGTCGAAAAACTACATCACCAGCTACGCCTACTGGACCTCGGCCTATGAACATTTAAACGACCGGGTCGACACGAACTGGGCGTATGTCGAGCAGAACATGGGCAAAACCCTGTTCACCAGCGATGGTTATGACGGTGTATTCGTGCTGGACCGTGAGCGAACCAAATACGCGGTCGTGCGCGGACAGTTGCTCGACGCGCAGTTGCCCGGTTTTCTTCAGGTACCGGCAAAAAAACTGATCGATCAGGTACAGAATCAGCCGGATCTGACCAAACCCGTCAGCACCTACTCATTGTTCGAAGACTGGCCCGCGCTGGTCACCGCTGCAGCGATCATTCCCAACGACGAACGTCCCATCGGCGACCCGCAAAAGACTTCGGTGCTGGTGTTCGTCGACAAGCTCACGCCCACCAAACTGCGCAAGATCGGCAGTGGCTACGGCCTCAACAACCTGACCCTGGCCCCCGACGAAACCATTGATCCGGCGCAGCCCCGGGTTCCGCTGGACAGCACCGGTTACAGTCTGATCGCCGACCTTGACCGACCGGGCCAGCATCTTCTGTGGTCGTTGCTGCCGACGCTTGGCCCCGCCTTGCTGGTACTGATGGCGCTGACGGCCTGGTTTTTTCGCCACGCCATGCGCTCTTCCCAACACGTCGACAAGAGTGTCGCAGCAATGCTGGCTTCGAAGCGGGCACTGGAGGCCAGCGAAGAACGGTTCCGGGCGGTGGCCGAGGCGGCTTCCGACTGGATCTGGGAAGTCGACCGGAATCTGTCCATCACTTACCTTTCGAACCGTTTCAGCGAAGTGACCGGTCATTCTCAGGCGCAGTGGATAGGACAAGACATCGGCCATTTGCTGGTCTGCGATACCACGCCGCTGGCACTGTGGCTGAGAAAACTCGACGAGGGCGGCAACGCCAGCGACCTGCGCTGTACCTATCGTGATCACGCCGGGCAGTTGCGCCACTGTCGCCTTTCAGCCAGACCGTACCTGGAAAACGGCAGCGTCATCGGCTATCGCGGTACGGCCAGTGACATTACCGATGAAGTGGCGGCCCATGCGCAGATCCAGCATTTGTCCTTGCACGACGCGCTGACCGGTCTGCCCAACCGCAACAAACTGGCCCGCTACCTGGACGACGCCTTGTTGCTCAAGGAACACGCTGCGCCGCTGTCGCTGTTGATGATCGACCTGGACAACTTCAAGCCGATCAACGACTCACTGGGACATCCCGCCGGGGACGCCGTGTTACAGGAAGTCGCGAGCCGCCTGCGCGAATGCACCCGCGATCAGGATATCGTCGCCCGGCTGGGCGGCGACGAGTTCGTGGTGGTCCTCAACGGTATGGACACCCGTCAGGAAATCGACAAGTTCTGCACTCGCCTGATCGGCAGCCTGCATCAACCGATCATCTTCGAACAGCATCCCTTGCACATCGGTGCCAGCATCGGGATTGCCCTGAGCCGGCGCCATGGCTTCGTGGCCAGCGAGCTGATCCGTTGCGCGGACATCGCCTTGTATCGGGCCAAATCCGATGGCAAGAACACCTGGTGCTATTTCGAAGCGCATATGAGCGATCAGATCCAGACACGGCGGCAGATGGAGGACGACCTGCGACGCGCGCTGAGCAACCAGGAGCTGGTGCTGCATTACCAGCCGCGCTATACGGTCGATGGCAAGGACATCGTTTCGGTCGAAGCGCTGGTACGCTGGAATCACCCGACCCGTGGATTGCTCGGGCCGGATGTGTTCATTCCGTTGGCAGAACAGACCGATCTGATTGTGCCGCTCGGCCGTTGGGTCCTGCGCGAGGCCTGCGAAACCGCGCTGACCTGGCCTGCCGATATTCTCCTGTCGGTCAATCTGTCCCCTGCCCAGTTCGCGATCAGCGATGTGGTCGAGGATGTTCGCGAAGTACTGGTCGTTACCCGTTTCCCGGCCAGTCGCCTCGAGCTGGAAATCACCGAGAACGTCATGCTCAACGATACCGACGGTGCCCTGACCACCATGAACGCGCTCAAGGAACTGGGCGTGAGGCTGAACATGGATGACTTCGGCACCGGCTATTCGTCGCTCGGCTATCTGCGGGCCTACCCCTTCGACGGCATCAAGATCGATAAACGCTTCATCGCTTCCATCAGCAGTGGCGCTAATGACCGGGCGGTGGTGCAAGCGATTATCGGGCTCGGCAAGGCCATGGGCCTGACCGTCACCGCCGAGGGCGTCGAAACCGAGGAACAACTGGACATTCTCGGCAAGGACCAATGCAACGAGGTGCAGGGTTATTACATGAGCCGGCCCATAGACAAGGAGGCCTTCGCCCGCCTGTTGCAGACATCCAGAAATGCCCACGGCGGACGTCAGGCGGCTCGCAAGAAGCGTGTCACCTGAGCTTTCGCGCAGTGACACAGGTCTGGGTCAGATCGCTGGCCCAACCGTCGAGCACGCCTTTGACGTTCTCGGCGGTCATCACTTGTTTGTCGTTTTCCAGCGGCACGCCCGTGCCCTTGCGCACGACTTTTGCCACCACCTCACCGGTGGATCCGTCCTCGATCGACACTTCCGTGGCGATCTCACTGTCCTGATCACGTATGCCGGCAGCGGTGCTGACGCCGGCCGCGACCAGCGTGATCGGCAGCCATTCGTAGTACCGCAGGCCCTGGGTGCTGGTGGCGACTTGCGTGATGGCGGGTCGCACAACCAGCGTGTTCGGGCCGGGCCCGGATGCCAGCGGCAGCGTTTTGCCCAGTTCCTGTCTAAGGGCTGCGTCGTAGTAGCGGGTCACACCGGACAACGTGCTCTGCGGGATTCGCCCGGTGGGCTGAACCTGCGGATAGAACTGGCTCGGCGCCAGATAAACCCGGGTGTAACGCCCAGTCGCCAACGCCGGACTGACCCAGCTCAGAACGGTCTGCCCCGACGGCGTCTGCTGCTCTTTCAACATGCTGTAGTCGTTGAGAAACCCGGAATACATTTCCGGTTCGACTTTTTTGCTGCTGCAGGCAGACAGGCTCAAAGTCGCTGCCAACAACAGCGCCAGTGAATGAGTGCTTCTCATCAATGCGCTTCCCCAGCGGTCTGAATCTGACCGAACGGCGTGTTTTCAGAGCATTCGATACGCAACTGGCCGTGGGTCATGATCCAGTGGATGAATTCGGTCGTGGGGATGGAGTGGATGTATTCCACCCAATGACTGTCGGCCGGGCTGAAGCGCTCGAAGTAGCGGCGCATGACCAGTTGGCTCTGGTCCGGAGCGATTCCCAGGCAGGTTTCCTGGAAAAAGATCGGCGCGTTGAACACGCTGCTAGTAGTGCGCTGAGTGAGGATCAATGGGCGCACGGCACCATGCCCCTGACTGGAATAAGCGCTTTTCATATCCTTCATATGAACCCCCTTGGATGGAATGCCGGCAGAGTGCCCGAGGTTTTTTGCCCGAGGATGTCCGGCTGATGTCCGCCCGGAAGGAATGTTGCAGGATTGAAATAAATGACCCCGCGATCGAAATGGTTTTAGATGCCCTCTTTTGATTCATGGATCCTGCAAACGTGAGCAGACTGCTGATCGTCGATGACGACGTGGAAATTCTGTCCCTGCTGAAGAAGTTCTTCGTTCAGCACGCCTACGAAGTCGACGTGGTAACGGATGGCCAGGCCATGTGGGCGGCCATTGACCGGGCGCGGCCGGACACGATCATTCTCGACCTGATGCTGCCGGGTGAAGGCGGTTTGAGCCTGTGCCAGAAAATCCGCGCGCAGATGGGGATCCCGATCATCATGCTGACGGCCATGGCCGAGCTGAGTGACCGGATTGTCGGTCTGGAACTGGGAGCCGACGATTACCTGACCAAACCCTTCGCGCCCCAGGAATTGCTGGCTCGGGTGCGTGCACTGCAACGCCGCGCCGGCGAACATGGCCACCGCACCAGCGAGCCCGCACGCCCGGTCATGACTTTCGCCCGTTGGCACCTGGACATTACCTGCCGCGAGCTGCGCTCACCCGAGGGCGTGATGATCCCGATGTCCAGTGGGGAATTTGATCTGCTGCTGGTCTTTCTCGAACATCCGCAACGGATCCTGACCCGCGAGCAACTGATCGACCTGACCCACGGCCAGGGCCACGACGCCTTTGATCGCAGCATCGACGTGCAGGTCAGCCGCTTGCGGCGCAAGATCGAACCGGACAGCAAACGCCCCGACCTGATCCGCACCGTGCGCAATGGCGGCTACATGTTCACCGCCAAGGTCGGCCGCTCATGATCGGTCGACTCTTGCGTCGCGACACCCTAAGTCGGCGGATCGCCCTGACGATTGTCGCGGCCATGCTCGCCTCGCTGGCTTTCAATGCCCTGTTCGTGCAGGTTGCAGGCATCTGGGCCCGCCCGCCCATCGAGCGCACCGGATTGCTGGAACGGATTGCGGCGAGTGCCCGGGTGATCGAGGCCGCCCCCGCGCAATTGCGCCCGCAACTGGCGAGTGCCGCCAGCAGCCCTTCGCTTGAAGTGGTGTGGAACGCGCAGCGCAGCGAATTCAAACTGCCCGGCGACGGCGCAGCGGTCGAGACTTCGAAAGTCCCGGCGTTGGAACAATTGCTGGGCAGTCACCGGGAAATCGAAGTGTTCAACCCCGATGACTGGCCGCCAGGCAGTGTCCAGGCTCACTATGTCGCCCTCATTCCCTTGACCGATGGCAGTTGGCTGTCCTTCACGCCGCCGGAGCGCAGCTGGGGCTTGACCCTGAACGCTCGGATCGCGGTGATTGCTTCCCTGGGCCTGATCGCCACCTTGCTGGTTGCCTGGATCGCCACACGCCAACTGGCCAATCCGCTGCAACGCTTTGCCGGTGCCGCCAGGCGTTTTGGCGTCGACCTGAACGCACCGCCCATCGAGATCGAAGGGCCCCACGAAATCCGCCAGGCCATCATCGCCTTCAACGCAATGCAGGCGCAGATCCAGCATTTCATCGGTGAGCGCACGCATATGCTCGCTTCCATCTCCCATGACTTGCGCGCGCCGCTGACCCGGATGCGCCTGCGCAGCGAATTCATGGAAGACCTGGATCATCAGCAGAAACTGATTCGCGACATCGAAGAAATGCAATCGATGATCAATGCCGCCCTGGCGTTTTTCCGCGAAGGCACACAGCTTGAACAACCCACGGCGTTCGATTTGTCGGAACTGCTGCAAACCATCCTTGACGACTACCGCGACCAGCACGTCCTAATCGACTTCAATGGCCCGGCCCACCTGGTCTACGACGGCCGGCCCCTGAGCCTGAAGCGGGTGATCGTCAACCTGCTGGAAAACGCCGTGAAATACGGCGACCGCCCGCGCATCGCACTCAGCCGCAACGCGCACTCGATCTGCATCGAAGTCTGCGACGAAGGACCGGGCATTCCCGAAGAGGCGTTGCAACGGGTGTTCGACCCGTTCTTCCGCCTCGAAACCTCGCGCAACCGCGAAACCGGCGGCGTCGGCCTCGGCCTCTCGGCAGCCCGTGCGATTGTCCGTGAACAGGGTGGTGAACTGACCTTGAGCAATCGCAAGGGCTCGGGGCTGGTGGCGAGGATCGAGTTGCCGGTTGTCGACTGACTCAGCACATCCACTCAATCATTCAGAGGTAACCCGCACGACAATCCGGCGACATTCCACCATCGCCGGTCACTGACACATGAAAGGTTTCTCGCCCTCGGGTATCACGCTGGCCTTGCTGCTGGGCGGCGTCGCCAACACAGCATTGGCCAGCGGTTTTCTGGATGATGCCAAGGGCGAAGTGCTCAGTCGCAATTTCTTCCTGAGCAATGACTACCGCTCGCCCTCGCCCAGCGGCAAGAACTACAAACAGGAATGGGCTCAGGGGTTTATCGGCACTTTCGCATCCGGTTTCACCGAAGGAACTGTCGGTTTTGGCCTCGACGCCCACGCCTTTTATGGTCTGAAACTGGACGGCGGCCGGGGGCATTCCGGTACCGGTCTGTTGTCGGTGGACAGTGATGGTCGCAGCGAAAGCGACTATTCCAGCGCCGGCGGCGCCTTGAAACTGAAAGCCTCGCGCACCACCCTCGTCTTCGGCGAAATGACCGTCGAGACGCCGGTGTTCGACACCTCGGACAAACGCCTGCAACCGGAATACGCCACCGGGTTTCTGCTCAACAGCCGTGAAATCGATAACGTCAATCTGGTGGCCGGGCATTTCACCGCGTTCAAGAATCAGGACAGCTCATCCGGCCAAGGCGACTTCCAGGGCTACGGCGCCAACACCAAGGCCGGCGGAATCAGCTTCATCGGCGCCGAGTTGTTCAGTGACAGCCCGGTCGGCGGCGCGCTGTACGCTTCCGACCTCAGCGAAACCTGGCACCAGTACTACGCCAACCTGCATTTCAAACAGTCCGGCGTACTGCTCGACGCCAACGTTTACCACACACGCGACACCGGGCAGGCACTGGCCGGGGAGATCGATAACACCGCGTTCAGCCTCTCGGGCAAATACGCCTTTGGCCCTCATGCGGTGATGCTCGGCTGGCAACGCATCAACGGTGACACACCGTTCGATTTCGTCGGCGGCGATTCGATCTATCTGGCCAACTCGATCAAATACGCCGACTTCAACGGCGCCCACGAGCGCTCGTGGCAAGCCCGCTATGACCTCGATCTCGGCGCGTTTGGTATTCCGGGACTCAACTTCATGACCCGCTACGTCTCCGGCAGCCACATCGACGGCACCCACGCGCCCAAGGGTGGCGCCTACAACCCGTTCGACCCGGACAGCGGCCAGTACCAGCCACAGCAAGGGGACGGCGGCAAACACTGGGAGCGCGATATCGACCTGCGCTACATCGTCCAGTCCGGCGCGGCCAAGGACCTTTCGGTGCAGCTGTCCCACGTCTCGCACCGGGCCAACAGTGCTCAGGCGGGGGATGACATTGACCGGATTTATGTGGTGATTCAGTACCCGTTGGGCATTTGAATCAGCGTATCGGCGATGGCCCCTCGTTACGGCTTGCGATACGCGATTTCAATTGATTGATCAACGCGGGGTCCCGCAACTCGACACTTGTTTCCCGACGTAACGCCAGCGGAGTGCCCGTGGAGATTTCGCAGTAGCGGTAATAACTGTGTGATAGCCAGTTCCAGCTTCCAACCATCGCAAGTTGATCATCCACCATCAGGATTTTCTCGTGCGTACCTTCGGGAAGGCGGATAACGTTCTCGGCGCCAAGCTTGTTTCGATAGGCTTTGATCAAGCCGATTTCACCGTCATCGGCATTGGGATGCTCGATATGGTCATGTCCGTAGTAGACCTTCACGTCAACACCACGCTGCTGCGCCGCTTGAAGCAGTTTGAGCGGTGGGTGGTTGGGACTGATGCCCTGGCGAATTCACGGCACCACCGCAACGAAAGAGCGCTGACTGGACGTTATAAGCGATTCGAATGCCTGGATGTGCTCGCAATCGAAATAATGCCGGATGCCACCCGGCGCGACGCCGGTAAACGACGGGCTCTGATGCTCCATGCTGACGAAAAACGAGGCAGAACAGGCTCGCGCCATTTTCTCCAGTGATTTGCCGGCGTTTAACAAACGGTGCTGATTACCGACAACGATAAATTGTTGCTTGGCCCGCGATACGGCGACGTTCAACAGGTTGGGCTTGCCATTCTGGAACTGATCGCGATCGGTTCGTTGAAAAATCACCGGTGAGTAAATGATTACCTCGAAACCCACCCCCTGAAACTGGTGGACCGAGCCGATTTTCAGCGCCTTGCGCTGGGCGAGTCGCTCGCCATAGGTCTTGATCAACAGGTTTTTCTGATTCGAGTACGGAGTGATGATGCCAACGTCTCGGGCAAGGTCGTAGCCTGCGCCCTCCAGTTTGTCCAGCAACAGCCCGATTGCCTCGACTTCATCCTGATTGGTATTGGGCAGCGGCCCCTTACGGCCTTCGACGCCATAGAACATCAGATTGAAACCGCCCATCTTGTCGCAGGCCGCCTGGATTCGCGGTTCAGCGGGCTGGGTACATACCTGGACTCCGTGATAGCCGGCGATTTGCATGAACAGTTCGGCGATGGCCGGTCGGCAACGCCGATGCTCGTCGAGAACAATGCCATCGCCCATATCGTCCACTGCGCCGGAAAAGGTCCCGGCGGCGCGATGGTAGGCGGTCACGAGCATCGGTGACACCGCTTCATACAGGGTGTTGTCGGCGAAGTGTCGATCCTTGAGCTTGCCGGCCATGGCCGAGCCCAGCGTACGGATCGGCTCGATCTGCAGCGGGTCGCCTACGACAATGCTTCTCTCGCTTCGTGCCAGTAAAGGAACTAGCGATTCCGCTGAAACCATCCCCGCCTCATCCACCAGACTCAGTGCGTAGGGAGTGAACCCGTTGAGGTCGGCGAGTTTGTATCCAGGCAGTTTCTGCACCGATGCCAGCGTCGAGGCCATGACCGGATAAGCAAGGCTGATCAACCGATAGAACTCTTGCAGCTTGTCCTTCCATTTGTAAAAGCCGCTGTCAGTCTGGCCGTCGAGCATATTGCACCAGAGCGATAACGCCTGCCCCAGCACGTCTTTCTGCCGGAGCAACTCCTGCCAGAGATAGTCAATAGCGTGTTCGAACAGCGAGCGCTGTTGTGCGATGAAACGCAGCCGCAACACTTCTATCCAGTCGCCTTCCGGGAACTCGGCGTTAAAGCTGTCACGGGCCGCCTCGTAGCGATGCCACTCGCTGGAGCGTTGTATGACCTCGGCAATGGCCTTGATCAGCAGCTTGAGCGACGCCTCCCTCGCGGGTTCGGGCGGCCCCTGCCTCAAGGTTTGAAATACGTGCTCGGCATTGCCGGCACTGAAGACGTCACCTCGATTGCGCGCCAGTTCTGCCAGGTGGGCATGATCAAGGCCATCGAGCCCATAGGCCGTCATGTCAACCGGGCAATTCTTTTTCAGGTGATCACGCGCACGGGCATATTTGCGGCGAGACATCCACGCACGCAGCGATGCCATGAAGCCTCTTGGGTAGTCGGAAAAATGGTAGTGGAGTGTTTCACTGAGTTTGCTCTCGAGCCACGGCTGATAGACCATCTCCTCAAATGGGGCATCAATGAGTTTCGCGTAACTGCGGGACAAGTGGTCTTTGGCTTGCGTGTATCTGACTTTATCGACTGCAAGCGCCTCCAGTGCGCCGTTGCAGTGGCTGGTTAAAACACGGTAATCCAGCGACGGCTCCTGATGGTCGATCATGCCCAACGCTTCGCTGCTTTCGCGCACGTCGCGTATCAATGCGTCCAGTCGCTCGCGAAAGCTTTCGGGCGAAAGTGCCGAAAAGGCTGAGCGGGCATCCTCGAAAGCTGCAAGCAATCGCAGGAACTTGACGTGAACACCATCAATCGTTTGCTTGATCGCGACGACCCGGTCCGCCAGGGCTTCCTGCTTTTCCTTGTCGTAGGATTGCTCGTCGAGCTTGCGTAGAAGCGCGTGCACCCGATCGATTTCAGAGGTGACCTGTGCCTTGTCCCCACACAGGAAATAGAACCACTTGAAATCATTCAGGCAAGGGTCGTCACGCAAATCGTCAATGACGTTCTCCACCGCTTTTTTGGCTGTCGAAGTCACGACCACACCGAGGTTTCGGTCTTCCCCGGCGATACATGCCAAGGCCCTTTCGACGATCCGGCTGGCGATCAATGATTTGAACAAAGTCGTTTTACCTGTGCCAGGCGCCCCTTGTACTGCCACCAACGGTACGCCGCTGGCAACCTGGGTCAACGTTTGCATCTGCCCCCTGCCCAGCGGGTATTTGCGCTCGAACAGGCCGTACGGAAAACGTGAATACTGATGGCGCGACGCAGGGTTGCCGAGCGAACGTTGCAATATGTAGCGCTGCAAGAGCGGTGAGGTTTTCAGGTCAGGCCGTTCAAGCAGAACCTTGTAGTCCTTGAGTTGCTCACGAGAGTTGAAGTCGCTGATCACTGGCGGGCAGATCAGCCCGGTAATGGCTTTTTCCAGGTGCACATCGGCAACATCGTTACGGATGGTCTTCAACCCGGCAAGGCGATGATTGATCCAGGCCAGAAACGTGCGGAACACCGCGACGAAGGTTTCTCCCTGTTTTCCTGTGCAGGCAGCTGCCAGGCTCATCATGTGACGCTCGGCGCCCAACTCCTGAATATCTATGTCGAGATAGGCCCGAAACGCGTCAATATCGGGCACCACTTCAATCCCTTGCTTGACCGGGACACACAGACTGAATTCAGGTTGGGCATGCCAGTCATCAGGCAATGAGTAACGGAAAAGCGGAACAAAGAACGCCTGTTTTCCCTCGATCACACGCAGCAGCGGAAAGCCGAGTTGCAGTGCTTCAGACTGAGTCGTGCCCACCTCGCTCTCTTTGACATAGCGCTCTGCGAGCACTCGTGTCTGCTCGGCGGACAGTGAGAACCGGAATCCCTTGGAGTCTTCTTCGACATTGTCTGCCGAGAGCCTGACGTGTTGTTCCTGATAGACATCGGTTTCTTTCACCCGACTCTTGGCCAGGCCTGTCGCTTCGACAAAAGCACACCAACCGCGAAGTACGTCCATGTCTTGCTGATTGCCTTGCATTGATCCATCCGAACCTGAAGCGAAAAGAAGAGTGATTCTACGGCAGTGGCTTATTGATGGCACCCTCAAGCTTGATTCGAACAGATAATTGGCGGAAGGCAGCCGGAGTCGAACCTGCCCGGGAACGGATGCCGTCCCCAACCGGGTTTGAAGCCCGGCCGCGCCACCGGGCGCGATTGCCTTCCTTGAACTCAGTCGACGCTGGGGTTGGCCAGCGCGTTGTCGTAGCGGATCTGCCGACCCTCGCCGAGACGCCGGGTCAGGCCGAGGCGATCGAAGTATTCGAGGATCTGGATACTGCGTTTGCGTCCCAAGCCTAGCGCATCACGGAACGCCGTGACTTGAATCGGCGGATTTTCTTCACCCAGGCGCAACAACACCGACGCCATCTGCAGCAAGGTGATGTCGGTGAAGAACAGATCTCGCACTACCTGATGCATCATGCCCAATCGCGCTAATTTGCGTAGCAACAGCCGGACAGTGGCGTCTTCCTGGTTCACGGCTTTGGCCACATCGCGCACCCAGGGCGGGTCGAAACCGGCCTGTTCAAACAGCGGCTGCAACGCCTGCCACAGGGTTTCGTCGTCGGCATTCAGGCGCACCTGATGGTCCGGCAAATGCAGCCATGGACCGCTGGCGGTGAGCGAGCCGGCGCTGCGCAGTTCTTCCAGCAGACTGATGAAGGTTGAGTGCTCGATGTTCAAGCCGCTGAAACGCCGCAGACGATCACGATCCGGGCCCATCTGGTCGGGCTCCAGTTCATGGAAACGCGCCAGTTGTTCCAGCAAGGTGAACTTGAGAATTCCCCAGCGCTGGGCGTTGAACAGTACCTGGCCCTGACGGGTTTCGATCAGACGGACGTTGTCCGGCAGGAACCAGCCCTCACGCGGACGGTTGAACTGACGCTCCAGACGCTGCGAATCAATGCCGCTTTCGCTGTTCTCCAGCAGCGTTGGCAGCGCTTGCTCGAGGCTGGAGCTGATCGCCAGCGCCCGCAATTGCGCCAGACGCCCGGGGCTGCGCCGTTGCCGGGCCGGGGCGAACGGGTCGAGCAACTGACCGCCGCCGAGCGTGCGCTGGGCGCTGGGGTCGCGCAGGATCAATCGATCGCCCTTCACGCCGTGTACCGGGACATTGGTCAGCAGTTGCGCGAGCATGCGCTCGCCCGGAAGCAGCCGTGGTCCCTCGAGCAACGCTACGCGGGCGATCACGTCTTGCGTGCCGAGGTGAAGATGTACAGGCTGAAAGTGTTCGAAGGTGCGCGTCTCATCGGGCAGCAGTTGGAAGTCGACGTCCAGGCGTTGAGTCGGTGCGAACAATCCTTCGGCGAGCAGCCATTGCCCGCGATGGATGTGCCCGAGTTCCAGGCGATCAGCGCTGATGTTCAGGGCTACACGTTGGCCGGCAAACGCCAGTTCTGCGGGTTGATTCTGCGCGTGAAGCCCCCTCACCCGCACCGTTTTACCCGACGGCCCGAGGAGCAGTTTGTCGCCCACCGCGACCATTCCCGACAGCGCCGTGCCCGTCACCACAATCCCGGCGCCGGACACACTGAACGCCCGGTCGATGGCCAGACGAAATCCGCCCTCGCGACTGCGCTTCAACACCTCACTTTGCGCCCTTAGCAACGTTTGCCGCAGGGCCTCGACGCCCTCACCCGTCACGCTTGAAATCGCGAGCATCGGCGCACCTGCAAACGGACCGGGCGCCAACAGGTGTTCGATTTGCCGGCGAACCTCCACCAACCTGTCCGCCTCTACCCGATCACATTTGGTAATCGCCACCAGCGCTCGGGGAATGCCCAGCAACTCGACAATCGCCAGATGCTCGCGTGTTTGCGGCATCACGCCGTCATCCGCCGCGACCACCAGCAACACCAGATCAATGCCCTGGGCGCCGGCGAGCATGTTGTGGGTGAATTTCTCGTGGCCCGGCACGTCGATGAACCCGGTCAACCCCGCTCCAGGCGCCAGTTCGGCATAGAGATAACCGAGATCGATGGTCATGCCCCGCTCCCGCTCCTGCGGGCGGCGGTCACCGGATTGCCCGGTCAGGGCCTGAAGCAGCGAGGTCTTGCCGTGGTCGATGTGCCCGGCGGTGCCGACGATCATGTCTGCAACTGCCCGAGTTGCGCCAGCCACGTCGGTTCGTCGTCGAGTTGCCGCAGATCCAGCCATAGCGCGTCATCGTCGATGCGTCCGAGTACCGGGATCGGCAACTGGCGCAACGCGGTCTGCAGATTCAACAGCGAGCGCCCGCGCAGGCGTTTCGACACTTGAGGGCGGGCACACAATGCCGCGCTTGGCAGCCGCGCCACCGGTTGGCTGCCGCTGCCGATCATGCCCAGTGTTTTCTCCGCCGCCACAGTCCAGGGTTCGCCGAGCACCTTGGCCAATGCCGGTTGCAGACGTTCAGCCTGGGCGAAGATGTCATCTTGCGGACGGGTCAGCAGGCGCAAGGTCGGCAACCGCTCGGCCAGACGATCCGGATCGCGATACAGCCCGAGCACCGCTTCCAGCGCCGCCAGTGTCATCTTGTCGACCCGCAAGGCGCGTTTCAGCGGGTTTTTCTTGATCTTCGCAATCAGATCCTTGCGCCCGACAATCACCCCGGCCTGCGGCCCGCCAAGCAGTTTGTCGCCGCTGAAGGTGACGATGTCCGCGCCATCGAGCAGTGCCTGACGCACCGTTGGCTCCGCCGGCAGGCCCCAGCGGGTCAGGTCCAGCAGGCTACCGCTGCCGAGGTCTTCGAGCAGTGGCAGACCATGACGATGGGCCAGCTCCGCCAGTTCAGCTGTTGGCACCCGGGCGGTAAAACCCTCGATGCTGTAATTGCTCGCATGCACACGCATGATCAAACCGCTACGCGGACTGATCGCCGCTTCGTAATCACGGGTATGGGTGCGATTGGTGGTGCCGACCTCGTGCAGACGCACGCCGGCCCGGGCCATGATGTCGGGAATGCGGAACGCGCCGCCGATCTCGATCAGTTCGCCGCGAGAGATGATGCCTTCCTTGCGCGCGCCGAGGCTGTTGAGGGTCAGCAGCACCGCGGCCGCATTGTTATTGACCACGGTCACGGCTTCGGCACCGGTGAGTTCGCGGATCAGGCCTTCGATCAGGTCGTCGCGGTCGCCACGCTTGCCGCTGGCCAGGTCGAATTCGAGGTTCAAGGGATAGCGGGCCGCCAGATGCACAGCGTCGATGGCTTCTTCCGGCAACAGCGCACGGCCCAGATTGGTGTGCAGCACCGTGCCGGTCAGGTTGAACACCCGTCGCACCTGACTGCGCTGTTGCAGCGCCAGACGTTCGGCAATCCTGCCGGCCAAGGCTTCAGGGCTGATCTCGACGGCGGAGAGCTGCCCCGCCACGACCGAATCGCGCAAGTCGTCGAGCAACTGACGCAACATCGCCAGCAGCGCCTCGCGCCCGTGTCGCTCGGCCACGGGCTGAAAGGCGTTGTGACGCAACAGACTGTCGATGGAAGGCAAACGCTGGGCAACACTGGCAGGCATCAGACGCTCCGGATTAAAAGCCGTTGCGCCAGAGTGTAGACGCTCGGCTCATTCGTCTCCGGGTGCCAGCAACAGATTCGGTGCCAGGCGCTGATAACCGTCCTGGGCCAGGCGCATATCCAGCAGCAGACTGCTCAGGTCCGCCGACAAGGCTTCGGCCTCGGCATCGTTCTCCAGATACAGTAGCTTCAAATAGCTGTTGCATCCCGGGCAGACCTCGGCCCGTAGCGGCGCCTGATTGGCAGCGTGGCGGTCATCTTCCAGGCTGAGGTATTCCAGCCCCTTGCTCTGCTCGCAATACACGCATTTGACCCGCACCACATGCCATTCGCAGGCGCACAGCGAGCACACCAGATAACGCAAGCCGTTGTGCTTGCCACGATGGCGGATCACCCCGGCCATGGCCGGTGAACCACAGGCCGGGCACTGGCCGAGGCTGTTGCCGGGCGCCAGTTGCAGGTTTGGTGTGCTCAGCAACCAGTGGCTCCAGGCCGTTTGCAGCGCTGCGCCGAGAAACGGCACCAATGCCGCCGGCACCAGCGAATACTGGCCGCTCACCAGCGCCACCGCCCAGGCCCGCAACTGGCCGGAACTGGCAACCCGCAACGACGTGACCGCATCGGCAACGGCGGGTTGTTCCGGTGTACCGTAGCGTTGCAGCAAGGCATCGAGATACGCCTGCCAGCCGTCCTCGCGGATCAGGGTGTCGGCGGCGAACGGCGGCATGCCGTGTTGCCGGCAGACTTCAAGCCGTTGCTCATCAATCGGGGCGTTTGAAGGCGGATCGTCGAGGACTTGCTGTTGCACGCGGCACAATCCGGCGACCAGACGCAGGTAATCGGCCAGCGGATGCCCGATCGCCAAATGTTCCAGACGTTCGGCGCGCAGCGTGAACAGGTTGCGCGGCGGCAAGTGCAGAAACGGCGGCGCACTGGCCGCCGCTTCGATTTCCCCGGGTTCAAGAATGGTTGGCAAATGTCAGCCCTTTTTGGTGATCGGTCGCTCTGGCGGATCCTGGGATTCCACTTCGCGATACCAGAGTGCGTGATGTTTTTTCGCCCAGGCGCGGCTGACCCAACCGTGCAGCATCGCGTCCACCGAGCCCTTGATCCAGATCCCGGCATAGATGTGCACGATGATGCTGAGGATCAGCACAAACCCGGCCAGTGCATGCAGCAACATCGCCCAGCGAATCGTGGTGATGCCGAAGTAATGACTGAAGTACGCGCGCCAGATCACCAGCCCCGTGAACAACAGCCCCAGCATGCACAGCAGTAAAGTCCAGAACAGCATTTTCTGCCCGGCGTTGTACTTGCCTACCGGCGGCACCGTTTCCTCGTCGTTGACCAGCACCCGGTCAATGCGCCGCAGCCACTTCCAGTCATTGTCGATAAAGAAGTTCGAGCGCCAGAAACGGAACACCAGGCCGAGGAAAAACACGAACATCAGCACGCCCATGAACGGGTGCAGAATCCGCGTCCACGGCCCGCCGCCGAACAGGTTGGTCAGCCAGAACATCGACGGATGAAACAGCGCCAGTCCCGAAAGCCCGGCCATGAAGAACAGAATCGCCACCAGCCAGTGGTTGGTGCGCTGGTTGGCGGTGTAGCGCAGGATCGTCTTGTTGCTCATGGCCGGCCCTCCCCGCGTGGATCGAAGGTGTGCACCGCCGGGTCGACCACGTGTACCGAGGTGTCGGGCGGTTCCGGATGGTCATCCTCTTCGGTGCGATTCGGGCCGATCCGCACGTAATGGAAGAACCCGGCCAGCACCGCAGCGCCCATGGCCAGCAGGCCAAGCGGTTTGCTGATGCCTTTCCACAGGCCCACCAACGGACTGATCGCCGGATTCTCCGGCAGGCCGGCGTAGATCTTCGGCGTATCGGCGTGATGCAGCACGTACATGACATGGGTGCCGCCGACGCCTTCAGGATCGTAGAGACCGGCGTTGTCGAAGCCACGGCTCTTCAGGTCAACGATGCGTTCAGCGGCGTGGGTTTTCATGTCTTCCTTGCTGCCGAAGACAATCGCCCCGGTCGGGCAGGTTTTCACGCAGGCCGGCTCCAGCCCCACCGCCACGCGATCCGAACACAGTGTGCATTTGTAGGCCTTGTGGTCCTTCTGCGAGATGCGCGGAATGTTGAACGGGCACCCGGTGATGCAATAACCGCAACCGATGCAATGGTCCTGATCGAAATCGACGATGCCGTTGGCGTGCTTGATGATCGCCCCCGGGCTCGGGCACGCCGCCAGACAACCGGGCTCGGCGCAGTGCATGCAGCCGTCCTTGCGGATCAGCCACTCAAGGTTGCCGGCGTCGGTTTCGTGCTCGGTAAAGCGCATCAGCGTCCACGACTCCGCGCTCAAATCCTGCGGGTTGTCGTAGGTGCCATGGTTGTGGCCGACCTCGTCGCGCAGCTCGTTCCATTCCGAGCACGCAACCTGGCAGGCCTTGCAGCCGATGCATTTGGTGGTGTCGATCAGCTTGGCGACTTCCTCCTGATTGCGCACCGAGGGTGCCGGCGTTGTCGTGGCCGAGCGGGCAATGATGTCTTGGCTGGCCATTTATAGTTTCTCCACGTTGACCAGGAATGACTTGGATTCCGGGGTCTGTGTATTGCCATCGCCGAGGAACGGCACCAGGGTGTTGGTCAGGTAGCCGTGACGCGTCAGGCCGGTGAAGCCCCAGTGCAGCGGGATGCCGATCTGATGCACGACCTGACCGTTGACCTGCAACGGCCGGATCCTTTTGGTCACCACCGCCACCGCTTCAATGAACCCGCGTTTACAGCTGACCCGTACCCGGTCGCCGGCAGCGATGCCCTTCTCTTTGGCCAGCACTTCGCCGATTTCCACGAACTGCTCCGGTTGGGCAATCGCATTCAACCGGCAATGTTTGCTCCAGAAGTGGAAATGCTCGGTCAGCCGGTAACTGGTGGCGGCGTACGGGTAATCCTTGGCCACACCGAGGCTGTCCCACACCGAATCGAAGATCCGCGCCGCCGGGTTGCTGGTGGCTTTCTTGTTTTCGGGATGCAGCGGGTTGATGCCGATCGGCGTTTCGAACGGCTCGTAGTGCTCGGGGAAAGGCCCTTCGTTCATCTTGTCGACGGCGAAGAACCGCGCCACGCCTTCGGGGTTCATGATGAACGGGTTCATCCCGGCCTCCGGCGGCACGTCGGCCTTGTAGTCCGGCACGTCGGTGCCACCCCAGGCCTTGCCGTTCCACCACACCAGACGTTTTTTCGGGTCCCAGGGTTTGCCCTGCATGTCCGCCGAAGCGCGGTTGTAGAGAATCCGCCGGTTGGCCGGCCAGGCCCACGCCCAGCCTTGGTGCTGATGCATGCCGTACGGATCGGCGTTGTCGCGCCGGGCCATCTGATTGCCGGCCTCGGTCCAACTGCCGCAGAAAATCCAGCAACCGGAGGCGGTGCTGCCGTCATCCTTGAGCTGGGCGAAGGCGGCCAGTTGCGAATTGCCCTTGATCGCCGCGCCCGTGGCGTCGGTGAAGTCAGTGGTGGCGTAGCCGTTGACCTCCTTGGCGATTTCTTCCGGCGACGGTTCTTCCGGGATCTTGTACGGCCAGGAGAGTTTGAGGATCGGATCGGGATAGGCGCCGCCCTCGGTCTGATAACGCTGACGCAGACGCATGAACAGCTCGGTCATGATCCGCACGTCGGTGCGTGACTCGCCCGGGCCGTCGGCGCCTTTCCAGTGCCATTGCAGCCAGCGACTGCTGTTGACCAGCGAGCCGTCCTCTTCGGCAAAGCAGGTGGTGGGCAGGCGAATGACTTCGGTCTGGATGTCGGCGCTTTTCACATCGTTGTACGGCCCGACGTTTTCCCAGAACTGCGAGGTTTCAGTGGCCAGCGGGTCCATCACCACCAGCCATTTCAGTTTGGCGAGAGCAGCCATCACCCGGTTCTTGTCCGGCAGCGCGGCAATCGGGTTGAAGCCCTGGCACATGTAGCCGTTGACCTTGCCCTGCCCCATCAGATCGAACACCTTGAGGATGTCGTAGTTGGGGATGTCGAGTTTCGGCAGGTAATCGTAGGCCCACTGGTTTTCGGCGGTCGCGTTGGCGCCGTACCAGGCTTTCATCAGGCTGACGTGGAACTTGCTGTAGTTCTGCCAGTAGGACAACTGGCCCGGCCGCAACGGCAATTGCGTGCGTTTCTTGATGTAGGCGTTGTAGTCCTGCTCGGCGTCGGTGGGCAGGGTCAGGTAACCTGGCAACGAGTTCGACAGCAACCCGAGGTCGGTCAGGCCCTGAATGTTCGAGTGCCCGCGCAAGGCGTTGACCCCGCCGCCGGGCATGCCGACGTTGCCCAGCAACAGTTGCACCATCGCCGCGCTGCGGATGATCTGCGAGCCGATCGAGTGCTGGGTCCAGCCCAATGCGTAAAGGATGGTCATGGTCTTGCCCGGTTGCGAGCAAGTGGCGATTTCCTCCCAGATTTTCTTCATCGCATCGACCGGCATGCCGCAGATCTGGCTCGCCAGGTCGATGTTGTAGCGGCTGTAATGCTGCTTCATCAATTGATAGACGCAGCGCGGGTCCTGCAGGGTCGGGTCGACTTTGGCAAAGCCGTCCTCGCCCAGCTCGTAACCCCAGCTGGATTTGTCGGTGTAGCTGCGTTTGGCCGCGTCATAACCGGTGAACAGTCCGTCCTCGAAGCCGAAACCGGCTTTCACAATGAACGACACGTCGGTGTAGTTGCGCACGTATTCGTGCTGGATCTTGTCCTCGGTCAGCAGGTAATTGATCAGCCCGCCCATGAACGCGATGTCGCTGCCGGTGCGAATCGGCGCGTAGTAATCGGCCACGGACGCGGTTCGGGTAAACCTGGGGTCGACGACAATCAGCCGCGCCGCATTGTGCGCTTTGGCTTCGGTCACCCATTTGAAGCCGCATGGATGCGCTTCAGCGGAGTTGCCACCCATCACCAGGATCAGATTCGCGTTGGCGATATCGGTCCAGGTGTTGGTCATGGCTCCACGGCCGTACGTCGGGGCAAGACTTGCCACCGTCGGGCCGTGTCAGACACGCGCCTGGTTATCGAACCCCAGCATGCCGAGACTGCGCACCACCTTGTGGGTGATGTAGCCCGCTTCGTTGGACGCCGCCGACGCTGCGAGGAAACCGGTGGTCAGCCAGCGGTTCACCGTTTGCCCCTGGGCGTTCTTCTCGACGAAATTGGCGTCGCGGTCGGCCTTCATCAGGTCGGCGACGCGGTCGAGGGCTTCGTCCCAGGTGATCCGGGTCCATTCGCTGCTGCCGGGCTTGCGCACCTGTGGGTACTGCAGGCGGCCCGGGCTGTGAATGAAGTCCAGCAGGCCGGCGCCTTTCGGGCACAGGGTGCCGCGGTTGACCGGGTGGTCGGCGTCGCCCTCGATATGGATGATGTTTTGCGCAACGTTCTTCGCGGCATCGCCCTGGCTGTACATGATCAAACCGCAACCGACCGAGCAATACGGGCAGGTGTTGCGGGTTTCATGGGTGTGGGCAAGCTTGAAGTGGCGCACCTGCTCGGCGAAGGCCAGCGTCGGGGCCATGCCCAACGCGCCCAGGCTTGAGCCTGCAAGGCCGATACCGGCGACCTTGAAGAACTGACGACGGCTGAGATCCATCGTGCACTCCTGATCAGGTGGAACCCGGTACTTGAGCCGGGTTTTTTCTGGACATTCACGGTGGCGGCAAGCGAGTGCCGACTTTTTCACTGTAGACAACGGCGCCGTGGTCTGTGTGAAAACCGACCGTCGGCCATTCGTCGGTCACAAGTTCGCTCCCGCAGGGGCTGGAGGTTTATCATCGCCGGCACGACCCATCTCCGCCCTCAGAGACCGCGCATGACTTTCGATTTTGATCAGGTATTCGACCGCCACGACACCGGCAGCACCAAGTGGAGCCGCTATGCGGCCGATGTGTTGCCGATGTGGGTCGCTGACATGGATTTCGCGGCGCCGCCGGTGGTCATCGAGGCGCTGCAACAGCGTCTGCTGCACCCCTTGGTCGGCTACAGCGTCGCCCAGGACAATTTGCGCGAGGCCATCGTCGCCGACCTCTGGAACAAGTTCGCCTGGCGGGTCAAACCGCAGGAGCTGATCTTCCTGCCGGGTGTCGAGTCGGGTTTCAACATGGCGCTCAAGGCGCTGGTGCAGCCACAGCAGAATGTCGTGGTGCAAACCCCGAACTACCCGCCGCTGCGCCATGCACCGGGCCATTGGGGCCTGAACAAGGTCGAGCTGGAATTCAACGCCCGGGCCGACGGCACCTACGCCACACCGCTGGATGCCTTGCGTGAATCCCTGACCGGTGGCGGCGCCTTGCTGCTGAGCAACCCGCACAACCCGATCGGCAAGGTCTTCGATCGTGAAGAACTGCAAGCGGTGGCCGACATCTGCGTGTCGCAGAACGCCTGGATCATCTCCGACGAAATCCACGCCGAGCTGTGCTACGACGGTCGCGTGCACATTCCGACCGCGTCCCTGAGCCCGGAAATCGCTCAGCGCACCATCACCCTGATGTCGGCGAGCAAGGCCTACAACATTGCCGGCCTCAAGACCTCGTTCATGATCATTCAGGACACCTCCCTGCGCGAGCGGGTCAACCACGCCCGCTGCGGCATGGTGGACAGCGTCAACCCGCTGGGCATGGAAGCCACCCGCGTGGCGTACAGCGAAGCCGGGCCGTGGCTGAAAGAACTCAAGCACTACCTGCAAGCCAACCGTGACTGGCTGGTGGACGCGGTTCGCAGCCGCCTGCCGGGTGTGACGATCAACGTGCCGCAGGGCACTTATCTGGCGTGGCTCGATTGCTCGGCCCTTGGGCTGGACAATCCGCAGCAGTTCTTCCTCGAACAGGCTCGCGTCGGACTCAGCCCGGGCATCGATTTCGGTGACCAGAGCCAGCAGTTCGTGCGCCTGAATTTCGGTTGTCCGCGTTCGTTGCTGGAAGAAGGCATTGCGCGGATGGAACGCAGTCTGGCCGCACGCCAGGCCTGAATCCCGTAGAGGTCATCGTCAATCCGATCGAACTCATGGCAAAGATGCCGAGTCAACCGGCCACACCTGCCATGAACCCGGAGATTGACGATGACCGACTATCCCACCCCACCGTTTCCGCAACAGGCGCAAGCCGTACCCGGTTCCCAACGCAAGATGGAGCCGTATCCCGATTGCGGCGAGCAAAGCTATACCGGCTCGGGTCGCCTCGCCGGCAAGATCGCCCTGATCACCGGCGCCGACAGTGGCATCGGTCGCGCCGTGGCCATCGCCTTCGCCCGTGAAGGCGCCGATGTAGCGGTCGCCTACCTCAACGAACACGAAGATGCCCGGGAAACGGCACGCTGGGTCGAGCAGGCCGGGCGTCAGTGTCTGTTGCTGCCGTGCGATATCGCACAGAAAGCCCACTGCCAGGCATTGGTGAACCAGACCGTTGAACGCTTCGGCCGCATCGATGTGCTGGTCAATAACGCCGCGTTCCAGATGACCCACGAAACATTCGAAGAAATTCCCGATGACGAATGGCTGATGACCTTCGACGTCAACATCACTGCGATTTTCCGTCTGTGCCAGGCGGCGCTCAAACACATGGGCCGTGGCGCCTCGATCATCAACACCAGTTCAGTCAATTCGGACATGCCCAAACCCACCCTGCTCGCCTATGCCACCACCAAAGGGGCGATTGCCAACTTCACCGGCGGTCTGGCACAAATGCTCGGCCCTCGTGGCATTCGCGTGAACTGCGTGGCACCGGGGCCGATCTGGACCCCACTGATTGTCTCGACCATGCCGGACGAAGAAGTCCAGCACTTTGGCGAGCAAACGCCGCTCGGCCGGCCGGGACAACCGGTTGAAGTCGCGCCGATCTACGTGCTGCTCGCTTCGGACGAGGCCAGCTATATCACCGGGCAGCGCTATGGGGTCACAGGCGGCAAACCGATGCTCTGACGGTCACGGCGGTCCATGAACCATGAGCTTCATTATCTGGGTCACAGTGCTTGGTGCGGTTCTGCTGATCCTTGCGCTGACATCGTCCTACCTGCGCTGGCTGCCGGTCACAACCTCGGCTGTGTGTCTGCTGCTCGGCATCGGTATCGGGCCGGGCGGTCTCGATCTGTTGAAGCTGCCGCTGGAGCAGGCATCCTCATGGATGGAACATCTGACCGAAGTCGCGGTGCTGTTTTCGCTGTTCGTCTGCGGCTTGAAGCTGCGTCTGCCGCTGCGCGACAAACGTTGGCGGATCGCCTTCGGCCTGGCCGGGCCGGTGATGGTGCTGACGATCATCGGCGTCAGCCTGCTGCTGCATTACGGTCTGGATCTGGGCTGGGGGCCGTCGTTGTTGATCGGCGCGATTCTGGCGCCCACCGACCCGGTATTGGCTTCTCTGGTGCAAGTCAATGACGCGCGAGACATCGACAGTGTGCGCTTCGGACTGTCGGGTGAAGCCGGACTCAATGACGGGATTGCCTTTCCGTTCGTGATCCTTGGGTTGTTGTGGCTTAAGGGCGATGGCCTGGCTGCCGAGTGGAGCAACTGGATAACACATGACGTGCTGTGGGCGGTTCCTGCCGGATTGCTCACCGGCTACTGGCTGGGTCGCGGGATCGGACGGGTTACCCTCGCCTTGCAGCTGCGCAACGAAGACAGCACGGTAAGCCCCAACGATTATCTGACCCTGGCCCTGATTGCGCTGGCCTATGTGGTGGCTGACGCCATTGGCGGCTACGGCTTTCTGTCGGTGTTTGCCGCAGGGCTGGGCTTACGCCAGGAGGAAGTGAAATCCACCGGTGCCAGTGAGCCGCCGGCTGAACATCTGGTTCAACCGGTAGTCGGCCATCAGCACGTCGAACCGCAACACGCCGTGCATGGCGATACCGAACGGCTGGAGGACAGCCAAGTGGCCGCCGGGATCATGATGGGCGACATGCTCGCCTTCGGCAGTCTGGTCGAGCGGGCGATGGAAGTGTTTCTGGTCACCCTGCTCGGCGTGGTGCTCGCTACGCACTGGGACTGGCGGGCGCTGTGGGTGGGCGGCGTTCTGTTTCTCGTCATCCGTCCGCTCTGTGTAGCGCTGATGCCGTGGGGAACGCTGCTGAAGTGGCGTCAGCGGAGGCTGATCGGATGGTTCGGCATTCGTGGCATCGGCAGTCTTTTCTACCTGTTCTATGCCCTGAATCATGGGCTGAGCGACACTGTGGCGAGCCAGTGCACTGACCTGACGTTATCCGTCGTGTCGCTGAGTATTTTGCTGCACGGCATCAGCACGCAGCCAGTCCTCACCCGCTACGAGCAGCTGAAGGAACAGGAAACATGATGAGTGCGAGCTACTTGCCTGCACGGAAACATCAAGAATCCTTCTCAAAATAAATGGATCCCTCGCCGTTTGCCCGCAGTCACAACCTTAACGCCTCGTTGATTTCGATCGGCGAGGTTCGACAGGCTCGCTTCTCCTCTGCGGCAATGAATGCCCGGCACGTGGAATCTCGAAAAACAAGGCCAAAGGTCATGAAAGAAGGCTCATCAACATTCGCGAAAATCAAGGCTTGCAGAACCCTCGCGCTGGAACGCAACAGGGCTCTGTTCGAAGAGGCCCGGGCGCTCAATCGCAAGGCCAACGAATTACTGGAAGGTGAGAATCTGGATATCGAGCAATTCGAACGCTATCGGGCCGTGCGCCGCAAAGCCGACCGGCAATTCGAAGACGCGATAGATCATCTGAGCGTGCTGAACGAAGATTTCCCGCCTCTTCAAACATCGTCGCCCAATGCCGGTGGTCCGCGCCGCGAGCTTGAAACCCGGCTCTGAACCTCCCCCTAAAGCCTGGCCTCATGGCCGGGCTTTTCATTGGCAGACGCGATCTGCCTTCACTTCATCGCTGACGCAATGATTTCGACAAGACCTTGCTGATTGAACGGCTTCGACAATCTTGGCAATCCGGCTGCAAATCCCTCGATGCGTTCGGCATAGCCGGTGGCCAGGATGATGGGCAAGTCCGGTTTGAGCAGCCGTACGGCGTGCGCCAGTTGGGCACCGCTCATCTGTGGCATGGCCATGTCGGTGATCATCAGGTCGATGACTTCTCCTTGGTCGAACAACTCAAGTGCCTGGGCACCGGATGTCGCACTGATGACCCGGTGTCCCAGATCCTCGAGCAGGAGATAGGTGCTGGTCAGCACCAGGCTGTCATCGTCCACCACCAGTACGCTGAGTCTTGGCACTGACGCCATGGACGGCTTCGGGTCTAAGGGCTTGGTCGCCGTCCCGTCGGTGGCGACCGGCAGCCAGAGCTCGGCGCAAGTCCCCTGCCCCTTCACGCTTTTGAGTATGAAACGGCCACCCAACTGTTCGATGAAACCATGCACCATCGACAACCCCAGCCCGGTGCCCTTGCCCAGGCCTTTGGTGGTGAAGAACGGATCGGTCGCCGAGGCCAGCGTCGCATCATCCATGCCTTCACCGGTATCGGTCACGTTCAGGCAGACATAGCGTCCCGCCGTGAGGCTTGCATGACTTTCCTGCAGAACCACCCGCGGCTCGGCACCGATGACCACGCTACCGCCCTCGGGCATTGCATCGCGGGCGTTGGTGGCCAGGTTGAGGACCGCCAGTTCGAGCTGGTTGGTGTCGGCGAGCACCGCTTCAAGATCGTCGGGAAACTGCGTTTCGATGCGAATCCCCGGCCCCAGTGAGCTGCGCAACAGACCGGTGATGCCTTGCACCAGTTTCGGGATGTCCACCGGTTCGGTCTTGAGCTCCTGGCGCCGGGCGAA
Organism: Pseudomonas sp. R38(2017); assembly: GCF_002112395.1. Classification (NCBI taxonomy): domain Bacteria; kingdom Pseudomonadati; phylum Pseudomonadota; class Gammaproteobacteria; order Pseudomonadales; family Pseudomonadaceae; genus Pseudomonas; species Pseudomonas sp. R38(2017). Next base: position 292,968 of record NZ_NEHN01000002.1, on the reverse strand, counting down.
GGCCAGCATGCGCTGGGTCAGTGACACGCCACGCAGCGCGCCCTGGGTGGCGTTTTCCAGCAGGCGGCTGACTTTCGGGTCGTCGCCGACACGTTTGCGCACGATCTCCAAGTTACCGAGGATCACTGTCAGCAGATTGTTGAAGTCATGGGCGATACCACCGCTGAGCTGACCGATGGCCTGCATCTTCTGCGCCTGGAACAGTGCCTCGCGGGTTTGCTCCAGTGCCAGCTGCGCCTGGTGGGCTTCGGTCACGTCACGGGTGATCTTGGCAAAGCCGAGCAACGCGCCGGTTTCGCCGCGAATCGCATCGACCACCACATGGGCCAGGAACCGCGTGCCGTCCTTGCGCAAACGCCAGCTCTTGTTCTCGAAGCGCCCTTCGCGCACCGCGGTTTCCAGCGCCCGCTGCGGCTCCCCGATCTCGCGGTCCTCCGGGGTGTAGAACATCGAAAAATGCTTGCCGATGACTTCGTTGGGCGCATAGCCCTTGATCCGTTGCGCACCGGGGTTCCAGTTGGTCACGCGGCCTTCCGGGCTGAGCATGTAGATCGCGTAGTCGGTGACGCCCTGCACCAGCAGGCGGAACTGCTGTTCGCTTTGCTTGAGGGTTTCCTCGGCCATCTTGCGGTCGGTGAGGTCACGGGTGATTTTCGCAAAACCGAGTAGTTGCCCGTCCGGACTGTAAATCGGGTCGATCACCACGTGGCACCAGAAGTGCGTACTGTCCTTGCGTACCCGCCAGCCTTCGCCTTCGAACCGTCCTTCGCGGATCGCCGTGTCCAGTGCCCGTTGCGGCATGCCGACAGCGCGGTCTTCATCGGTGTAGAAGCGCGAAAAATGCTCGCCGAGAATCTCGGCTTCTTCATAGCCCTTGAAACGTTTGGCCCCGGAGTTCCAGCTTGTGATGATGCCAGCCGGATCGATCATGTAGATCGCATAATCGACCACGGCATCGATCAGCAGGCGAAAGCGCATGTCTTCGATCGCAGCGGACTTCTTGTTCTCGCTCATCAGGCTTGGCTCAAAGCAGATTTTCAATAACAGGAGTATGCGTCAAACCGGAATATTGAAAAGCCGCATCTGCGTGATCGAGCTGCCACCAACGCGGCAACAACTGCTGGATGCGGCTCTCGGCGAAGCGATCGTCGATCAGCATGACCACACCACGATCCTGCTGGGTGCGGATCACCCGCCCTGCAGCCTGCACCACTTTCTGCATGCCGGGGAACAGGTAGGTGTAGTCATAACCCGCGCCGAAGATTGCTGCCATGCGCCGTTTCATCTGTTCGTTGACCGGGTTGAGCTGCGCCAGCCCCAGCGTGGCGACGAAGGCGCCGATCAACCGGGCACCGGGCAAATCGATGCCTTCGCCGAATGCACCGCCGAGTACGGCGAACCCGACGCCCCGGCTGTGCGCCGTGAACTGATCGAGAAACGCCTGCCGCTGCCCCTCAGCCATACCCCGTGATTGCTGCCAGATTGGAAGGTGCGGATGCCGTTCAGCGAGCAACTGCGCGACCTGTTGCAAATATTCGAAGCTGCTGAAGAACGCCAGATAGTTGCCCGGGCGCTCGCCGAACTGGCGAGCGATCAGTTCGACAATCGGCTCCAGTGACGCCTGGCGATGGGTGAATCGGGTGGAAATCTGGCTGACGATCCGCACCTGCAACTGTTCGGCGCTGAACGGCGATTCAACGTCGATCCACACCGTGTCGGCCGGAGTTCCGAGCAGATCGGCGTAATAGTGGCGCGGGCTGAGGGTCGCGGAAAACAGCACGCAACTGCGTGCCGCCTTCAGGCGCGGGCCGAGCAACGCAGCAGGCACCACGTTGCGCAGGCACAGTTGCGACAACGGGCGTTTGCGGTCGAGGTCACGCTTGCTGATGTCGAACAGGTAATGCGCGTCGAACAACTCCGCTACGCGACCGAATTGCAGCATCTCGAAGTAGACATTCTGCAAGCCACTGTCGAGTCCTTGCGGGTGGTCGTTGAGGTAATCACCGATGCTCGCGCTGCATAAAGTGATCGCCTGAAGCAGTTTTTCCGGCGCCTTGTCGTAAGCCTGATACGGCGCCAGTTGCGCGTTGTGCAGGGCGTTCCATTCACGGTTGACCCGCTGCAAGGGCTTTTTCAAGGCCTCGGGTGCGGTTTTGCGTACGCCATTGAAGATCCCCTGATCGAGGGTGGCGCTGTACATCTGCCGCCCACGCTCGACCAGGTTGTGCGCCTCGTCCACCAGCACAGCGACTTTCCATTGATTGAGCTGGGCCAGGCCGAACAGCAGCGCGGTGAAGTCGAAGTAATAGTTGTAGTCCGCCACCACCACATCAGCCCAGCGAGCCATTTCCTGGCTCAGGTAATACGGGCACACCGAGTGTTGCGCGGCAACATCACGCAGCACCGACTGATCCATCAATTGCAATCGGCTGGCCGCTTTACGTGCCGCCGGCAGCCGATCGTAAAAGCCCCGGGCCAACGGGCAGGACTCGCCATGACAAGCCTTGTCGGGATGCTCGCAAGCCTTGTCCCGGGCGACCATTTCCAGCACTCGCAATGGCAGGGTTTCGCTGCGATCGAACAGCACTTGCGCCGCGTCCAGTGCCAGTTTGCGTCCCGGAGTTTTCGCGGTAAGGAAATACACCTTGTCCAGTTGCTGCGGCGCCAACGCCTTGAGCATCGGGAACAGAGTGCCGAGAGTCTTGCCGATGCCGGTGGGCGCCTGAGCCATGAGGCAGCGGCCTGTGCTGACGGCTTTGAATACCGACTCTGCAAGATGACGCTGGCCGGGGCGAAAATCAGTGTGGGGAAAGCTCAGTTGCTGCGCGGCCTGGTTGCGGGCTTCACGGTGGGCCATTTCCTGTTCGGCCCACGCCAGGAACAAGCCGCACTGTTGTTCGAAGAACTCGCGCAAGGTTTCGGCGGAGAAGACTTCGACCAGACAGGTTTCCTTTTCGCTGACGATGTCGAAGTACACCAGCGCCAGATTGATCTGTTCAAGCTGCAATCGGCAGCACATCAGCCAGCCGTAGATTTTCGCCTGCGCCCAGTGCAGCGCACGGTGATTGGCCGGTTGTTTGCTCAGGTCACCGCGATAGGTTTTGACTTCCTCCAGGCAGTTCTGCGTCGGATCGTAGCCATCCGCACGGCCCTTGACCTTCAAGGTGTGGAACTCGCCCTCCAGCGACACCTCGCTTTGATAGGCGTCATTGCGTCGCGAGGCGACGGTACGGTGACCGGCGATGCCCTCCAGCGCGGTGGGCGACGGGGTGAAGCGCAAGTCGAGGTCGCCGCTCTTGGCGGTGAACTCGCACAACGCTCGCACCGCGATGCTGTAGCTCAAGCGCCCTGCTCCGCCCATTGCACGTAACACACGGCTACAGGCATCTGGTGCGTGTGGCAGAACTCCAGCCAGCGCAACTGGTTATCCTGCAAGCGGTCGCCGGGGCCTTTGACTTCGATCATCCGATAGGTTTTATGTTGCGGCCAGAACTGGATCAGGTCCGGCATGCCGGCGCGGTTGGCCTTGATGTCCAGCAACAGGCGATTGAACCAGTGCTTGAGATGTTCGGGCGGCAGACAGATCAGCGCTTGCTCCAGCAGATCTTCATCAAGCGCGCCCCAGAACACGAAGGGCGACTGAATGCCCCACTTGGTGACAAATCGGCTGCGGATGGTGTCGGCATAGCGACCGTCGTCCAGTTCGGCCAGGCAAGCCTCGAACAGCTCGGCCCGCCGTCCCTGGAAATCCTCTTGGAGCAGGTCCGCCGGCCCGCGCTGGAACGGGTTGAAAAACGCCCCCGGCAGCGGCGCAAAAACCGCCGGCCAGCACAGCAAGCCAAACAGTGAGTTGATCAGGCTGTTCTCGACGTAATGCACCGGGCCTGCGTCTTCATGCAGATGCGCCTGCACGTGATACTCCACCGACAACGCCGGATCGAGCCGTGGCAGGTGCAAGTCCAGGCGTTCCACCGGTCTTGGCGCAACGCGCTTGAGCGGCGGCCCGCCAAGCTTGCGTCGCAGGCGTGGCAGCGCCCGCTGCAGGCCCTGCTGTTCGGCGGCGCTTTCCGGTGCCTGTTCGGCCAAAACCGCCAATTCCAGCGCCAGGGCATATTCGCCGCAGCGCTCCAGCACCCGGATCATCCGCAACCGCGCGCCGGGATAGGCGCAGCCGCGATAAAGGTTCAGGGCCAGGGCAAATTCCGCGATGCGTTCGCAGTGCTGGCCGATCTGGAACAACAGCTTGCCCAGCCGACGTTGCAACCAAGGGTTGTCGAAATGCAGTGCGCTCAACTGCTCGGCAATTGGCTCCAGTGCCTCACCGGCCTCAAAACGCTGCTGACAATCGTGCAGGAACAGGCAGGCATCGACGTCGGCACGGCTGCGCAGGCCCCGGGAATCGGCACTGAACTCGACTTTTTCATAGGTGAAGATCCCAAGGTCAGCGAGGACGAACTCCGACCAGTCCTGATAAAGGTTGCCGAAGAACATCAGGCGAAACCGGTCGCACAGGTCCATCAGCGTCAGGCTGAACAATCGGTCTGCAATCGCCGGGCACCAGTCGCTCCAGCGCCGAGATTCAGGAAACTGTTGATGCAGGACCGGCAGCCAATCGACTTTCCGACCCTTGGGTTCTTCGATGGCCGGGCCGAACGCCTGCAGGACTTCGGCCTTCAGCAACAGGTCGAACAGCTCCGGCATCGATAGCAGCGCCTGCTCATCCAGCCAGCCGTGATCGAGCAACGGCTGCGCGGCCAGAGCGATGTCACCAATTTCCGCATAACTGAGCTTGCCCTCACGAAAATGCACGCCCTTGCGCATCACCATCCGCACCAGCAACCCCTGGGACCCGCGAGGCAGTACCTTGAAGTCGCGAATGAAGGCGTGCTCCGTCTCGCTCATCACGTCGGCATAACGAAGCTCAAGCCAGTCAAGCACTTGCCGAAAGTTGTTGAGGTAATAGAACGGATCGTCGAGGGGGCTGGAAGTCACAGTGATAAGGGGCCATGGCGAACGAGTACTGGTTATGCGTACAGATACCAGCTCTGCCCTGCCCTGCGCAAACGGAAAAAGATCAGTGGCGTCCGCGATCGAGGTTTTTTCACCAGACCATCGAACTTTTGCGGGCTATTTGGCACCAACCGCGTTAGAAGACCGACATCAGTCGATTTGCATGAGGAATGCAGGATATGAGTTTCAAGACATTGTGTATGCCGTTGGCGGCCGTCGCGTTGTTGGCGCTGGCCGGCTGCTCCACTCCGACGGTGGTGACGTTGCAGAACGGTACGCAGTACTTGACCAAGGACATGCCAAAGACCAAGTCCGAAGATGGTTTTTATGAGTTCAGGGACATCTCCGGCGCGAAGATCAGAGTGAAGTCCGACGAAGTGGCCACGGTGCGCAAGGAAGATTGACCCCGATAGCGGAGCTGCCGATAAGGCAGCTCCATGAACACAGCGGTTATTGCGGCAGGGTCATACCCGGAATGCTGTTGTCGCAACTGAAGTAATGTTCGCCCCGACGAGCCAGTTCCGCTTGCAATCGCTGGCAGCGTTCCCGTTCTTGCTGGGCCATGCGGTCGATGCTGAGGTTGCCGGTGGTTTCCGGCTGTTTGCCGTCGCCCAGACGTATTGTCACGAACGGCTGTTCCGGCTGGATCTGAAAGCGGCTTTTCTCTTCGACCGGCTCGCTGTTCTCGCTGGGTGCCGGTTTCGGCAAATCATCGGAGCTGACACCGTAGCGGCTCAAAATCGAGCTGTGAGGCAAATCGGCCCAAGCGTTGGCCGAAAGCAGCGCCAACCCGACGATACCGATATACCCCTTGAAACCTTTCACGTTTGAATCTCCTGTACTCAATGGCGGCTTGCCCATACATGACGAGTGCGCATGCGATGGCTTTAGTCCGCGTTTCCTGTTGGCGCAGGGGTTTGAGTCAGGTAGTGGCCAATGAGTCACTTTTGATGTGGAGAGGGAAAGAATTCCCCCTCCACCGTCACCCTCAGGCGATCACGATCCCATCGGCGCTGAGACTGCTCAGCGAAACCCCGACCAGCGTCACCGAATCAGCGCCAAACTTGAGCACCGTATCCTGCCCCACCGACGTGGCATGGGCGCGGAAGTCATCGCCGGGCAACACGCCCTGCACGCCGAGGAACACCAGTTTGTCGTTGCCGTTGAAGCCCACCACCCGGTCCTGGCCGAACGCACCGCTGAACAGGAACGTATCCGCCCCGCCGCCCGACTCCATCAGGTCATTGCCGGTGCCGCCGACGAACACGTCGTTACCGGCACCGCCGATCAGGTGATCGTTGCCGTCCAGGCCAAACAACCAGTCGCCACCGACATGCGCCTTGAGGGTGTCAGCGCCGCTGGTGCCCTTCACGCTCGACTCGTACTGGGTGACGTTGTTGCCGACCTTCAGGCCATCGGCTGTGACGCTGTGGGTCACGTCGTCCTTGAACAGGCCCCAGAGGAAGCCCGGTTCCTTGGTAACGATGCTGCCGATGTCGCGGGTGATGCTGATCCCGCCGTTGGCATCGCGGATGTACAGGTTGCCGGCGCCGTCGTTGGCAAAGTCGAACTTGTTCACCGACTGCTGCAATTCGAGGGTGTTGTTGCCTGAGCCGCCGAGGATGATGTTGTAGCCGCCGCTGTCGCGGAAGGTGTCGTTGCCGGCACGGCCCTCCAGATAATCGTTGCCGCTGCCGCCCTGGATCAGGTCGTTGCCGTCGCTGCCGATAATGAAGGTGCTGCCCTTGTGGGGCTCGGCGTTGCGGTTGAGGTCCTGCACCCAGGTGTTGGCCCGCGCCGGGTCCGACAGGTTGGCCACGATGATCGTCGAGTCACGGCTGGTGAGATCGTAGAACTTCGACTCGATGACCCGGTTCATGCCGTCGCCGTAAGCGGTCGGCAGGTGCGAGATCCAGGTCGGGATGTTGACGATCGAATACGGCAGCACGTTCCACGCGTTCGAGGCGTAGTGGTCGTTGAAGCTGACGATATTGTCGGTCGCCGACACTTTCGACGCGTCGTGCACGCCGAGTGAGGCACCGGTGAAGGTCGAGCCGTCGAGGGCGCGGAATACCGGGTCGTTCTCGTAGCCGACATTGAGCACTTTGTCGGTGCTGCTCTGGGTCGGCGAGGCGTAGGCGATGTAGTTCGAGTCCTGGAAGAACCCACCCCACTTGCTGCTGCTCAGGTCCGCCATGCTGTTGACCGCCAACCCGCCGAGGCTGTGACCGCTGACCAGCACGTCCTTGCCGGTGAGGCCGTTGGCCTTGGCGAACGCCACCACGTTGTTCATCAGGTTGCCGAAGGCTTCGCCGGCGTAGTTCTTGGCGTAATCCTTGGGCCCGAATGCGGCGAGCAGGTCATTGATGGCGTCGGCGATGGAGTCACCAATGAGGATTTCCCGTGGGCCGCTGGTGCCGCGAAAGGCGATGCCGATTTCCGTGAGATGCCCCTGGGCGTCGTACTTGCCGAGGATTTCCACTTGCGCGCTGGTGTAGCCGGGCTTTTCGCCGAAGAAGGTTCCGCGCACGTCGGTCTTGCCGTCATAACCCAGTTGCGAGGCGGTGATAGGCGTCCAGCCGGCCTTCTTCACAGCATCGAGGGCGAGTTTTTCCGAATCGGGGTTCCACGGGATTCCGGGAATAACCCCTTGGGAATCGGTGCCGCCGATCAGCGCACTGATCAGTGTGGCCGGCAGGCCGAGGCCGAAGCCGTTGTGCTGATAGCCGACCGCGAAACCGTTGTCGAGGTTGTGATAGGAGTACAGCGTGATGGCCATGGCATCAGTGAACAATGCCTTGGAATCCGCTGAGCTGAAGTTCTTGTAGTCATACACACCCATTGCTGTTGCCTCTCTCTTTGTTGGAATTATTCAGAGATAGCTCACAACCAGAATGCCCCTCCCGGGGCGCTCCGGAGCATTTCGATACAACACTTCTGTCTTGCAGCCCCGATGGACACCGCCGCAATGCGCAGCGGTGTCCGCAAGGGATCAAGCGAACACGAAACTCGAGTCCGACAGGTTAGCCACCCCCACGCCGATCAGGGTCACGGCATAGTCGCCAATCTTCAGCACGGTATCGGCGCCGGACTGCGAAGCATGTTGCTTGTAGTCGTAGCCCTGCCCTGCGCCCTGCACGCCCATGAACACCAGTTTGTCGCTGCCCTGGTAGCCATGGATCGAGTCGAAGCCGAACGCGCCGCTGAACAGGAAGGTGTTGTTGCCACCCACCGCATTCATCACGTCGTTGCCGGCGCCGCCGACGAAGGTCACGTGGGCCTTGTCGCTGAACAGATGATCGTCGCCGCCCAGGCCGAACAGCCAGTCGCCGTCAGCGGTGGCTTTCAGCGTGTCGCCGAGCGCGCCGCCGTTGAGCGAATGGTTGTACTGGGTCAGCTCCGCACCGTTGGCCAGGCCCTTGCCGGTGACGGTCCAGGTGATTTCCTTGCTGCTCCACATCGAACCGGACTCTTTGCTCACGATTGCGCCGATGTCGCGAGTCATGCTGATGCCGCCGTAGGCATCGCGCACGTACAGCGTGCCGTCGCCGTCGTTGGCGAAGCTGAAGTTCTGCAACGGTTTCTGCAGGTCGAAGGTGTTGTGGCCCTGGCCGCCGAGCAGGATGTTGAAGCCCCCGTCATCGCGGAACAGGTCGTCGCCGGCACGACCTTCGAGGAAGTCGTTGCCCGCCCCGCCCTTGAGCCAGTCGTTGCTGTCGGTGCCGATGATGAAGGTGCTGCCGGTATGCGGCTCGCCGCTGCGGCCCAGATCTTCGACCCAGGTCTTGCCCCGGGACGAGGCTTCCAGATTGGACACGATGATGGTCGAGTCCTGGCTGGTGAGGTTGTAGAACTTCGAATCGATCACCCGGTTCAGGCCATCGGCATAGCCCAGCGAACTGTGAGCCGACCAGTTCAGCGGGTTGACGATGCTGAACGGCACCAGGTTCTGCGCGGTGGACGCGTAGTTGTCGTTGAAGTTGACGATGTTGTCGGTGGTCGAGTCGTGCGGCTTGTCGTGTTTGCCCATCGACGCCGTGCTGAACGTGGTGCCGTCGAGCACCCGGAATACCGGGTCGTTCTCGAAGCCAATGTTCAACACGTTGGCGCCAGTGTTGCTCTGGGTCGGCGAGGCGAACGAAATGTAGTTGGCGTTCTTGAAAAAACCGCCCCAGTCGCTGGCACTCAGTTCCGCTACGCTGTTGACCCCAAGCCCGCCCAGGCTGTGGCCGCTGATCAGCACGTCCTTGGCAGCGATGCCATGGGCCGTGGCAAACGCGGCGACGGATTTGAGCAGGTTGTCGAAGGCGTTCTTCGCATAGTTCTTGGCGTAATCCACCGGCCCGATGGCGGCCAGCAAATTGTTTTTCATGTCGCCGAAGGTGTCGCTGTAACTCAGCCCGCCGGTGCCGCGAAAGGCCACGCCGATACCGATCAGCTTGCCCGCCGCGTCGTATTTGCCGAGCACTTCCGCCTCGGCGCTGGTGAAGCCGTCCTTCTCGCCGAAGAACGTGCCTTTCGCGTCGGTCTTTCCTTGATAACCCAGTGCCGTTGCGCCCAGTGGCGCCCAACCGGTGCCGGGCAAAGGCTGCCCGGTCGGCGTGTAGGAATACAGCGTCAGCGCGATGGCATCGCTGTACAACGCCTTTCCGTCGGCTTTTTTGTAGTCAAACAATCCCATGTTGTGCTCTCTCTTCCTTTCAAAAACGGCAGTTCTTTTTGCCGAACTGCCGCTACACCTTAGAACTGCCAGTCCAGCGTCAGGCCCACACCGTGGTCCTTCTCGTTCGAACCGATCAGTCCGTTGTAGTCCAGGTTCACCCGGACATCGCGATTCAACGCCAGCCCGGCGCGTACGCCGACCACCGCTGCATCTCGATCCATCGACACACTTTGCACCGTAAACGCGCTGTTGCCATTGGCGAAGGCCAGATGATTTTCAGCATCCACGCTGCTCAGGTTGTGCTGCCAGCCCAGTGTCGCGCCCAGTTCCAACTGATGTTTGTCCAACAGGGCAAACGTGCGCTTGGCGCGAACGCCAAGGGTCGACAGTACGGCGTCGCGGTTATCTTCACCGCCCTTCAGTGCGGCGGCATCACCCTTCTCGGTGAAGCTATCGCTGTTCAGGTGCACGTAGGCCAGGTTGGCGAACGGTTCCAGGTTCATCGGTTTCAGCCCTAGATCGTATGCAGCTTCCGTGAACAGTTGTGCAGTGGTCGCATCGCGTTTGGTTTTCTGCTTGCCGCTGACACCGGCAAATTGCAGGTCACGTTTGACGTCGATGCGATGCCAGCTGTAAGCCGCGCCGGCGGTCAGGCGCAGAGCATCGATCTGATGCCCCAGATACGCACCCAGGTGATAACTGTCGACCGAGGCCGACGAATGTGTACCTTTGCCCATGTTCAAAGAGCTGTCGCTATAACCGGTAACGAAACCCAGACGGGTATCTTCAGCAATCAAGCCGTCGACACCCGCCAGCAAGCCGCCAATGGAGCTGTTGGAGTCGGCATTTTTATAACCACCATCGCTCTTGCCCCAGGCGCCCAGCACTTTCAGCCAGGCATTACTGCGGTCATCGGTCGGCGCCCCGGCATCGAACAGATCCCGTTCGCGCAGGCGTTCGCCCACGGCATCGCGCAGGTAATGGCTGTCGTTGATCAGCATCGTGCCGATGGCCGGGTGAATCTCGCCGGACAGTTGCTGGAAGGCGTCTTGTGCAACCGCGGCGGTCGGCGACAGCAGCAGGGTTTCGAACAGCGCGTTGCCAGCCCCCAGACGTTCCACGGCTGCGCCGACCTCACGCTGGTTCGGGGTCAGGCCGACACTGGCGAACGAAGCGCCATTACGCCCGACGTCCAGTTGCACGCCATTTGCCGAGTAATCGAGTGTGCCACCAAGGAACGCATAACTTGGCAGAACCTGACCGAAACGGCCCTGAACGCCACCCGCCGCTTGCAGGATGTTGAACTGGCTGCCGAGCAGGGATTTCACCTCGCCGGTGGTCAGCAAGGTCGGGCTGTTTTCCAGGGACAGCGCAACGGTCGCGCCCTCGATGGTTGCAGTGCCACCGGCCACGACGCGGTCGCTGCTGGTAGGCGAGACTTCCACGGCGTAGGTCGAACCCGGCTCGAAGGTCACATCCCCCGCCACGTTCAAGGTGCCGATGGAGTTGCCCGGCGCAACGATACCGCCGCTTTTCGCGTTCAGCGCAGCGATGCTACCGTTACCGCCGAGAATGCCACCGTTATTGACCGTGACCGCCGATTGCAGCGACCCATTGATCGCCAGACGTCCCTGATTGACCAGGGTCGGGCCTGTGTAGGTGTTGGCGCCGGTCAGCACCAGGGTGCCGATGCCTTGCTTGGTCAGACCGCCGTGACCGGAAATGTCGTTGCGCCAGGTGTCGAGCCCGCAGGTGATGTCGGTGCACACACGCTCGGTGGGTTTGCCGGCATCAATGATCGCGCCGATGCCGGGCAGATCCGCCACGAACTGGCTGGAGCCGTAGGCGCCTTCGATGCGGAATTCGGCCGGGATGTCCTGCTCGGTGACGAACATCGCCGGACCGTCGATGCCCTTGCGCAGGTTGATCATGCCCCAGCCATACAGGGCGTCGATGCCCGGAGCGCCGAGGTCGGTGGCGGTGGTACGCAACACGCTGGCGACCTGAGCGCCGGTCATGTACGGGAAACGCTCCATCAGCACCGCCACGGCGCCGGCCGCGTGCGGAGCGGCCATCGAGGTGCCGTTGTAGTTGGCGTAGCCGGTGGTCAGGTTGTCGGCGTTGGTGCCGCCGATGATCGAACTGTAGATCTGCGTACCCGGCGCCGAAACGCAGAAGCTCGCGGTATAACCGCAACGCGAGGAAAAGGTACTCATGATGTACGGGTTGGCGCTGGCCTGATCCGGGTTTCTTTGCAGAGCCGAGACGGTCATCCAGTTCGGCGCGATTTCCGGCACGAAGTAGCCGAGGCCGGCGATGGCGTCCGGGTTGTTCAGGTTGTAGTCGTTACCGGCGGCAAAAATGGTCACGATCCCGCTGCGCGCGGCAGCGATTGCACCGTCATAGGCGCCGCCGGGTTTGGTGCCGAGCAGCGTGCGGATCTCGTTGAACTGCAATTGCGCGTCGTTGACGGTGAAGTGCGGGTACGCCGGGTCGCGACCGCCGAGGTCGAAACGGTCAGTGATGCCTATGCCCCAGCTGTTGTTGATGATTCGTGCGCCACTGGCGATCAGGGCATCCCAACCGGCCTTGTACACTGCGCCGTCGTTGCCACGGACGATGCCGTCTTCCGGGCCCGGGTCGCCGTTGTCGGCACTGATGATCTGCGCGCCGAATGCCACGCCGTGCATAACGCCACCGTCACGGCTGCCGGCCGCGATGCCGCCGACGTGGGTGCCGTGGGCACCGAGTTTACCGTTGGAGCCTACCGAGGGCGAACCGTCATAGAGGAACGCGTCCCCGGCTTTGACCGGGATGTACGGGTCGGTGTATTCGCGGATACCGCTGGTGACCAGGGTCACGACCTTGTTCGGCCCGGAAAACTCCGGGTGCGCCGCGTATACCGGCTGGTCGAAGATCCCCAGTTTCACGCCTTTACCGGTATAGCCGGCAGCGTAGGCGTAATCCGCGCCGATCGCGCCCAGGCCCCAGTCCGCCTTGAACTCGGCACTTCGCCAACTGGCCGGGTCCCCTGCCCGGCCATTTTCCACGTAGGGAGCAGCGTGTGCGCTGCCCCAGGTGGCCATGGCGCAGAGCAAGGCGCAGTTGAGGGTTTTCAGGCGAAAGCATCCACCCGATTGCGCGGGGGTGTTGTTGTTTTTCATCCAGCGACCTTCCTTAGTGATGTTGCACAAAATCCGTTTGTTCAGAACTGCCAGTTCAGGCTCAGGCCCACGCCGTGACTCTTCTCGCGACTGGCCAGTTGTCCGTTGTAATCAAGGTTCACCCGCACGTCGCGGCTCAGGGCCAGGCTGGCCTGTACCCCCACCAGCGCGGCGTCGCGTACCAGCGGCGAACTTTCGACGCTGTACGGCGCGCTGCCGCTGGCGAAACGCAAATGCTGTTCCGATTCAATGTCGGTGAGGCTGTGCTGCCAGCCGAGACGACCGCTGACATCAAGCTTTTGCGAGCCCGACAGGTTGATCGTCTTGATCGCCCGGACGCCGAGAGTACCGAGCACCGCGTCACGCTGATCGTCATTGCTTTTCAGCGCGGCAGCATCGCCCTTCTCGGTGAATCCGTCGCTGTCCAGATGCACGTAGGCCAGATTGGCGAACGGCTCCAGAGCCAACGGTTGCACGTTCAGTCGGTAGGCCGCCTCGCCGAATACCTGAGTGGTGGCGGCATCGACCTTGGCTTTCTGTTTGGCGCTGACGTCGCCGTATTGCAGGTCCCGCTTCACGTCGGCGCGATGCCAGCTGTAGGCGGCGCCGGTGCTCAAACGCCAGGCGCCGATGTCGTGCCCGGCATAGGCACCGAGGTGGTAGCTGTCGACCTTGGCCGAAGAATGCGTGCCGGAACCCATGCTCAATGAGCTGTCACTGTAACCGGTGACCAGTCCGATGCGGGTCTGCTCGTCCAGCGCGCCGTCGACACCGGCAAGCAGACCGCCGATCGATGTGCTGTAACCGGCGGTGTCGTGTTGCGAATCGGTGGTGCCCCAGGCGCCGAGGGCCTTGATCCAGCCGTTGCTTTTCGCGGTGTTCGCGTCGTGCAGGCGTTCGCCGATGGCGTCGCGCAACTGACGGCTGTCGTTGATAAGCACCGAACCGTGGGCCGGGTAGACTTCCCCGCTCAACTGCTGGAAAGCTTGCCGTGCATCGCTGGCGGTCGACGACAGCAACAGGCTTTCGTACACCGAGTTACCAGCCCCCATGCCTTCGACGGCACTGGCCACGGCCCGCTGGTTCGGCGTCTGGCCGACGCTGGCAAAAGACCTCGCGTTGCGTTCGACATTCAGCGCGATGCCGTTGCCGCTGTACGCGAGGCTTCCGCCAATAAACAGGTAATCAGGCACCACGGCACCGAACTGGCCCTGAATGCCGCCCGCCGCTTGCAGAATGTCGTACTGATGGCCGAGCAGGCTTTTCGCTTCAGCGGTGCTCAGCAGGGTCGGGCTGTTTTCCAGCGACAGGCTGACGGTGGCGCCGCTGATGGAAGCCGTGCCGCCGGCGACGATGCGGTCGCTGGCGGTCGGTGACAGCTCCACCGCGTAGGTCGAGCCCGGTGCGAAGGTCACGTCACCGGCCACATTCAAAGTACCGATGGAGTTGCCCGGTGCCACACGACCGCCGCTGCTGGCAGTCAATGCACCGATCCGCCCGGAACCGCCGAGGGTGCCGCTGTCATTGACCGTGACCGCAGACGTCAGCGATCCGTTGACGCTCAGCAGGCCGCCGTTGACCGTGGTCGGGCCGCGATAGGTGCTGTCGCCGGTCAGGATCAAATGCCCGGCGCCGGACTTGATCAGGCTGCCCTGATACACCCGGCCCGCAGCCGCCGCATCACGGGCCGTGCCGACGGCGTAATCCGTCTGCTCCTGTTGGCTGGCGCCGACCGGAACGCCGTTCTGCCAGCCTTTGTCTTGCAGGGTTTGCTGCCAGGCGCTGTGCTCGGCGAGGTCTTCGCTCTGGCGCTGAATCAGTGCCTTGTCGGAGATGTCGTTGCTCCACACATCGCGTTGCCCGGTGGAAAGATTCGCGTCGAACGCGCCGAGCAATTGACCCGGCCCGCCCATCGCCCGCTTCAGGTTGGCCACGCCCCAGCCGACCCGCTCGTTAGGTGCATCGGTCACGGAACCGTCGAGCTGAGTAGCGGTGGTCAGCAGCACCTCCAGCGCCTGCTGGTTGTTCATGTACGGATAACGCTCCATCACCAGCGCCAGGGCGCCGGTAGCATGGGGCGCGGCCATCGAGGTGCCGGACTTGATCCCGTAGCCACCGTCGGGAATGGTGCTGTCGATCTTCGCGCCCGGTGTGGTGATGCACCAGTATTTAGCGATGCCGCACTGGTTGTACTTCTGCTGATTGCTTTGATCCAGCCCCGACACGGCCAGCCAATGGCCCTCCAGTTCCGGCTGAAAGTACGGCAGTGCCGAGCGCACGCTGGCGTTGGGGTAACCGCTGTTGCCGGCGCTGAACACGTTGATCACGCCGCGGCGCGAAACATCGGCGGCGGCATCGAGCCAGGTACCTTTGTTCCAGTGCTGGGCGTAAGCCGCGTGCAGGTCCGCCAGGGTTCGATAACTGACATCCGGCGGCTGGCTGCCCCAGCTGTTGTTGATGGCCCGCACGCCAGCAGCGGCCAGTGCGTCGTACGCCGCTTTGAAGTAGCGAGGGTCGGGATTGGGGCCGAACAGGAAGCTGTCGTTCTTGTTGGTGTTGCCGACGTAGATCTGCGCATTGAACGCCACGCCGTGCATGCCGGTGCCATCGCGAGAGGCGCCCATGGTGCCAACCACGTGGGTGCCGTGCGAGTCGTTGTTCGGGTTGAGCGTGCCATTGACCGTGAACAGCGAGCCATCGACATAGCTGCCGCTGGCCAATACCGGGTGATAACGGTCGCTGGCGAACTCGGGGTGGGCCGCGTCGAAACCGGAGTCCAGCGCGCCGATCTTCACGCCCTTGCCGGTGATACCAGCGGCGTAGGCCTGATCGGCCTGCATCCGGTCCAGTCCCCAGTCCCGCAGGAACTCGGCGGAACGCCAACTGGCAGCGTCGCCGGGTTTGCCTGACTCCTGGTATTGCGCCTGGGCCGGGTTTAAAAAAATAACAAGCAACAGGATGCCGACCGAAGCCGGCTTGAAGCGTACGTCCATGTTCACCACTCGTTTTTGTTGTTTTGTTTAGAAACTACGGTGCTATTGCGTCCGTGGGCCTTGCCCGAATGCTTCGTCCACCCGAGCCAGATCCTGCTCACTCAAAGTGCCCGCGTAGTAATGCAACTTGGTCCAGGCCATGAGGTAGTCATAGCGTGCCTGGGCCAGATCGCGGCGGGTGGTAAATAGTTGTTGTTCGGCGTTCAACGCATCCAGATTGGTCCGTTCACCGCCGAGAATGCTTTGTTTGGTCGAGACCACCAGCGCTTCGGCCGAGGTTAGGGCTTTCTGGTAGGCGCGCAGTTTGTTGACCCCGGACAGGCACGCACTGAACTGGCGCCGCAGCTCGATCAGAGTCTCGCGGGTCTTGCCGTCCAATTCGTACTCGGCCTGTTCCATGCTGCGGCTGGCTTGACGCGTTGATGCTGAAACTCCGCCACCGGCGTACAACGGCACGCTGACCTCAAAACCGATGGTGTTGGTCTCGTAGCGCTGGTTGTAAGTGTTGCCACTTTCCGACTCGTTCTGGCGCATCGCGGCGTAGGCATTCACTTTCGGAAAATGCCCTGCGCGGTTGCGTTCGACTTCGTAACGGGCCACTTCCACTGCCTGGCGTTGTGATGCCAGATTCGGGTTATTGCTGATCGCCAGTTCGTGCCAGGTGTCGTAGTTGGCCGGCATCAAAGCGAAGGTCTGGAAGTTTTGATCCAGGGGCGCCAGATCAGTGATGTTCACCGCCGGCACGCCGACCAGTGCACCCAGTTCACGCAAGGCAGCATCCTGTTCGTTGCGGGCCTCGATTTCTTCGGCGGTCGCCAGTTCATAGCGCGACTCGGCCTCGAGAATGTCGGTGCGCGTGCCTTCGCCCTGCTTGAACATGTGTTCGTTCTGCTGGAACTGCTGCTCGTAGGCTTTCTTTTTGGCCTGGGCGATGTCGATCTGATCCTGGGCGAACAAGGCCTTGGTGTAATTGTCCAGGACCCGCACCAGCAGCTCCTGACTCTTGCCGCGGAAGTTCTCGTCGGCAAACAGCGACTGCGCCACGCCTTTGCGATAGGCCGCGTAGGCTTCATAGTCGAGCAACGGTTGCTGCAGGGTCAGGGTCGAGCCGTAACTGTTGTAGTTGCGTTCGTCGGTTCGATTGCGCGCCCGCTCGTCCAGCGAGGTGGCCTTCGAGGTGTTATGGCCCTTGTTGTAGTTGTAACCCAGTTTCGGCAACAACCCGGCGCGGCCAATGGCGCGGTTTTCAAGGCCTGCATCGCGCTCCTTGATCGCGCCAAGAAACACCGGGTCGTTACGTAATGCCTGTTCGTAGATTTCGAACGGCCCCATGGCCGCCACCGCACTGTTGCCCGCGAGCAGCGCGAACGCTGCCGCCAGCATGGAAAGCTTATTCATACAGCCGAACATCCTTATTCTTCAGTCAACGCGGAGCCGGCTCGGTCGAGCAGCGGTTTGAACAGGTAGTTGAGGAGAGAACGTTCGCCAGTGCGCACGAACATTTCCGCCGGCATGCCGGGCTTGATCACCAGACCGTTGAGCTTCTCCATGGCCTGATCGCTGACACTGCTACGCAACACGTAATACGGCACGCCGGTTTTCTCGTCGACCATCTGGTCGGCGGAAATAAGGCTGACTTCGCCGGGAACTCGTGGGGTCTTGCTCTGGTTGAATGCGGTGAAGAGGATGTCCACCGGCAAGTGCGTGCCGACCTTGTCGATCAGGTTGATCGGCAAGTGCCCTTCCACTTCCAGGCGAGTGCCTTGCGGAACGATTTCCAGCAGGGTTTCACCCTGGCGCACCACGGCGCCCTCGGTGTGCACACCGAGGTTGACGGCGACGCCGTCCGACGTTGCAACGATCTCGCTGTGTTGCAGGTCGAAACCGGCGGAGGTCAGTTGCTCGGACAGGGTTACGCTTTTCAGTTGCGCGTCGGCCAGTTGGGTGCGGACTTCTTTCTGGTATTCCTCGCCGTGCTGTTGCAGTTTCAGGCGCGATTCGAGAATGCCCTGTTCCACCCGGCCGCTTTCGCCGGTGTTCTCGGCCAGTTGCTGCTGCACTTGCGACAGCTGACGCTGGTATTCCATCAAGCGGTTGCGCGGAATGTAGCCGTTGTCCGCCAGCGGTTGCAGATTGCTCAACTGCTGTTGCAGGGAATCGGCCTGGGCGTTGAGATCGGTACGGGCGCGGCGCATGCCGGCCAGCTGCGCAGTGGCGCCTTCGATGCTGGCACGCAGCGCAGCCTGCTCGCGGGAGAACGCTTCACGACGGCTGCTGAACAGTTGCCGCTGGCCTTCCAGCACCAGCGCCAGACGCGGGTCCGCGTTGTCGCTCAGCTCTGGTGGAAACGTCACCTGCTTGAGGTTGTCGCGCTCGGCCTGCCAGCGCGCCACGCTGGCCCACGCCATGCGGTACTGGGCCTGCAGCGATTGCACGTCGGCAGCGACCTGCGTCTGGTCGAGGCGGAACAAAGGCTGTCCTTGCTTCACGATTTCGCCTTCGCGCACCAGAATCCGGCTGACCACTCCGCTGCTCATCGACTGCACGGCTTTGCGTTTACCGGAAACCACCACGGTGCCCTGCACCGGAATCCCTTGATCCAGCGGTGCCAGCGCGGCCCAGGCAAAGAAACTGCCGGCGCCGGCCAGCGCCAGAATCCAGCCCATGCGGGCGAAGAATTTCGCGTCGCGCTCCGGCCGCTCGGTGATGTAGGCGTGTTCCATGGTTGCTTCGTTTTGCGTGTTCATGCTCGCGCTGCTCATACACCCGAATTCCTTGTCGTGGGCTGGTACTGCCGGCTCATGCTGAGCCCGCCCGGTGCCTGCGCGGTTTTTTCAGTTTGCTGTTGTTGCTGATTGCCCGACAGCGCCTTGAGCACATCATGGCTCGGGCCGAATGCTTGCAGACGACCATCATTGAGTACCAGCAACTTATCGGCCTGGGCCAGTACCGAAGAACGGTGGGTCACCAGGACCACGGTGGTGCCTTGGGCCTTGAGCTGCACGATGGCACTGGACAACGCGGCTTCGCCGACGGTGTCGAGGTTGGAATTCGGCTCATCCAGCACCACCAGGCTCGGGTTGCCGTACAGCGCACGGGCCAGTGCCACTCGCTGTTTTTGGCCGCCGGACAGACCGCTGCCGTCCTCGCCCAGTTGCGTGTCGTAGCCTTGCGGCATGCGCAGGATCATTTCGTGTACGCCGGCCTGCTGCGCGGCGGCCACCACTTTTTGCGGATCTGCGTCGCTGAATCGCGCGATGTTCTCGGCGATCGTACCGCTGAACAATTCGATGTCCTGCGGCAGGTAGCCGATGTAAGGGCCGAGTTCGTCGCGGTTCCAGCGATGAATGTCGGCGCCGTCCAGACGTACCGTGCCGCCGAGGGTTGGCCACACCCCGACCAGCACCCGTGCCAGGGTCGATTTACCGGAGCCGGAAGCGCCGAGCACGCCCAATACTTCACCGGCCGCCAGATTGAAATTGACCATGTGCAGGGTCGCGGCACGTTGCCCGGGAGGGCCCGCGCTGACTTGTTCGAAGGTAATCTGGCCTTTCGGTGCCGGCAGCGCCATGGTGTCGTCGCTCGGCGGGTAAGCCTGTAACAAGGCATCGAGGCGGCGGTAAGCCAGTTTCGCCCCGCTCCACTGTTTCCATACGGCAATCAATTGGTCGATCGGGCTGAGCACGCGGCCCATCAGGATCGAACCGGCGATCATCATCCCGGCGGTCATGTCGCCCTTGATCACCAGCAAGGCACCCAGGCCCAGTACCAGCGATTGCAGGCACAGGCGCAAGGTCTTGCTCAACGAACTGATCACCGCGCCGGTGTCGCTGGCCTGGTTTTGCAGGCCGAGGAAACGCGAATGCACCTGGAACCAGCGCTTGCGCAGCGAGCCGAGCATGCCCATCGCCTGAATGGTTTCGGCGTTGTGCAGGTGACTGGTGGCCAACTGGCTGGACTTCTGCGAGAAACCGGCGGCTTCGCCCAGCGGTTTCTTGGTCATGTATTCGTTGAGACACGCCAGGGCGATCAACAGCAGCGCGCCGGCCGTGGCGAGGACACCGAGCCAGACGTTGAACAGGTAAATCACAAACAGATAGACCGGGAACCACGGCGCATCGAAGAACGCGAACAGCGCAGGCCCGGTGACGAACTGGCGAATGTGGGTCAGGTCGCCCAGAGACTGGCCGGCGTTGCCCTCGCCCTTGAACAGATTGCGCTCGAACGCGGCTTGATAGACCCGCAGGTTGAAACGCCGCTCCAGCTGGCTGCCGATACGGATCACGATGAAGCTGCGCACCACCTCCAGCAGGCCGATGAACGCGAAGAACCCCACGACCATCAACGACAGCATCGCCAGCGTGGTTTCGTTTTGCGAAGACAGCACCCGGTCATAGACCTGAAGCATATAAATTGAGGGCACCAGCATCAGCACGTTAATCAGTGCGGTAAAGCATCCGACGCTGATCAGAATGCTTTTATAGTCACCCAACGCCTTGAATAAGGGAGCGGTGGCCGGGGCCTTCGCCATCTTCATTGATTATTCCTGAAATGATATTCCCCGCCGTGCTTGGCGAGACTTCAATTAATTGCCCCGCACAGAGGACGGGACATACACCGTCAGTATTGGCTTACACTTCAATAACAACTTTCGCGATTTAAACCAGCGTCAGCGTTATTGCAGACTCGCTTATAACTGTAACGGGGCGCCTTATATTTAAACTGTGAGTCGGGTCAGGTGATCAGGGCTGTCTGGCAGCTCGCTCGAGTGTAATCACCAGGCCCGACTTCAAAGTGCTCAGATAAAGCCCATCACGTTGTCGGCTGAAGAACTGGATTCTTGAGCCTTCCTTGCCGGTGATCGAAAGACCGTCCGGATCGGGGAACCAGCCGATGGCGCTGTCCTGCAGCCACGCGCTCAGACATTCGGCGCCTTTGCCCAGCGTCTGGTTGGCTTCAAGGTCAATCAGGCAGGTGTTCGACGGTTTGTCTTGCAAAGCCTGGGCATCGGGAGCGTCGTTGCGGTCGCTCAGGGTCGCTTGCCATTGCCCGGCAAATACCGATGGGTCTTCGAGTCTGAGGCTGCTTGCCATGGTTGTTTCTCCAGAAATCATCATCAGCACCGGCAACAGATACGCTGCCGCTTTGCGGGTAAAAGCGAATTGGATCATAGGAAATTTCACTCCGGCGTGTAGCCTTGCTTACCGGCCAAAGCGATGCAAGTAAAGAAAGCGGCGCGTGATGCGCCGCTTTCTTGTTTACATCACGCTACGATGTCGCTGATCGCCGCCTGACCAACGGTGCTGACCTGGAAGTCCGCCACACCGTGCCCGGAGAAGTCCACCGAGAGCAGGCTGTTGCCGCCCGAGGAAGTCAGGACTGCATCGCCCGCCGCACCGGTGAAGGCGCTAACGAAGTGCAGGCCTGCACCTTTGGTGATACCGGTCAGGTCGATTTTGTCGAGACCGCTGACAAAGTCGAGGATCTGATCGATCGCACCCGGCTTGGAGTCGGAACTGGCTGCGAACACGAAAGTGTCCGAACCCGAGCCACCCCACAGCTTGTCGGCGCCACCGCCACCCCAGATGATGTCGTTGCCGGCACCGCCCTTGAGTTCGTTGGCGGCACTGTTACCGATGATCAGGTCGTTGCCCGAGCCACCGATGGCGTTCTCGATGGTGACGCCCTTGGCGATGGACACGTTGCCCACCAGGCCGCCAACGTCAGAGAACGAGGCTTCATTGAGGTTGATCTTCTGGTTCTGGGTGAAACCCGAGAAGTCGAAGGTGTCCTTGCCGCCCGCATCCCATACCGAGAACACCAGCTTGTCCGTCGACGAGGACGCGCTGAGGAAATCGCGACCGGCATTGGAGTTGAAGCCGTAGGTGGTGTCACCGGTACGGGTGGTGAGGTTGGCGCCGTAGAGCTTCTGGATCGCGGCAATGTCGTCCATCAGCGGGCCGGAGGCATAGGCTTCCACACCGCCCTTGCTGAAGTTCTGGCTGGTGTTGCTTTCACTCCAGTAACTCATGAGGCTGTAGCCGCGGGTATCTTGCCCGTAGGACGCGTCATTGTAGGTCGGATTGCCAGTCCCGGCGTTGTAGTCGCCAGGGTGAGACAGGCCTAGGGTGTGGCCAATTTCGTGGGTCAGGGTCTGACGCCCGTAGTTGTTCACACCTGGGGTTTTGTTGACATCGTATCCACTGCCGGTCAGGTACCAGGACTGACCGTCATAGCCTGGCTCGGTGCCTGGCAGGAACGCGAATGCCGCTGCGCCTTCCTGGCCGCCGCTGTAGTTACCGAAGGTCATGTGGCCGTCGCCACCTTTGGCCGCTTCGGTAAATGTCACATTGGCGACGTCGGCCCAGGATTGCATGGCGAGCACGGCCTGGGCTTTTTGCAGGGAACTGAACTGACTGAAACCGGTGACACCCAGGCCGCTGAAGTTAGCGGTTTTGGAGGTCAGAAAGGTGTAGGTCAGTTCGATCTTGCCGCTGCCGTCGAGGTCGTGCCAGGAGGCACCGTCGCGCAGCAGTTGAGTCGCGGCTTGATCCACCGAGAAGGAGGGTTTGCCATTGACCGTGAGGTTGCCGCCACGATCGTACTGATGGCTGAAGCTATTGATCTGATTGAACGCCGAGCTTGGCGCAGCCAGAGGTGCCGCGTTCAGCTGGAAAGCCTGTTCGGCGGTATCAATAGCGTTAGCTTTTACTTTCGACATAAACACACTTCCTTGTTTAGCAATGGAACAGTTTTTGTCCGATAGCGACAACCTCTGGCGAGATTGTCCTATCACTCGCCCAATGAAGGCGTAAGAAACCTGACACAATTTGAAATCTGTCGTCTAGCGATTTTTCGAGATCAAATTGAACTGTTCCGAGAAAGTCCCGTAAACAAAGCGCGTGCCGCTAAAAGAATGTTGTAAGCGTGGTGAGTTTGCCTAATTGTCTGACGATTTCTTATTTAAATATTAAATATCGGTAAGTTACTTTTTGTTAGCCGCGTCTCACTTCTCTGCACTTTATTAGTGCGGTGCCAGCGAAGTGACATCAAACAAACAAACACAAGTTACAGGCGTCATATACCGCTGTCGGAGCGGGGAAAAAACCGCTCCGACAGATTTTTCAGCTGCCGGTGCGGATCTTGTTCCAGACGCGAGTGCGGATCCGGTCGATGTTCAGCGGCATGGCTTCCAGCGCAAACAATTTGCCCATCATTTCCGGGCTCGGATAAACCTTGGTGTCGTTCTTGATCGCCGGGTCGATCAGGCTGTCGGCCTGTTCGTTGCCGTTGGCGTAGTGCACGTAGTTGCTGATCCCGGCCATCACGTCGGGCTGCAGCAGGTAGTTCATGAAGGCGTACCCGGCCTTGGCGTCCGGCGCATCGGCGGGTATGGCAACCATATCGAACCAGATCGCGGCGCCCTCCTTGGGAATCGCATAACCGATATCGACGCCGTTCTTGGCTTCTTTGGCGCGGCTTTCCGCTTGCAGGATGTCGCCGGAGAAACCGACCGCCACGCAGATATCGCCATTGGCCAGGTCGCTGGTGTACTTCGAGGAATGGAAGTAGCTGACGTACGGCCGCACTTTCAACAGCAGGGCTTCGGCCTTTTTATAGTCTTCGGGATTCTTGCTGTGATGCGGCAAACCCAGATAGTTGAGTGCCGCCGGCAGCAATTCCGGGCCGTTGTCGAGGATCGCCACGCCACACTTCTGCAGTTTTTCCATGTTTTCGGGCTTGAAGATCAGGTCCCAGGAATCCACCGGCGCGTTATCGCCCAGTACGGCCTTGACCTTGGCGATGTTGTAGCCGATGCCGGTGCTGCCCCACAGATACGGGAAGCCATGTTCGTTGCCCGGATCGTTGGTCTGCAAGGCCTTGAGCAATACCGGGTTGAGGTTCTTCCAGTTCGGCAACTGGCTCTTGTCCAGTTTCATCAGCGCCCCGCCCTGAATCTGCCGCGCCATGAAATGGTTGGATGGAAACACCACGTCGTAACCGGATTTGCCGGTCATCAACTTGCCGTCGAGGGTTTCGTTGCTGTCGTAGACGTCGTAGGTGATGCCGAGACCGGTGGCCTTTTCGAAGTTTTTCGCGGTGTCCGGCGCGATGTAGTCGGACCAGTTGTAGACCTTGACCGTTTCCGCTGCCTGAGCAAGGGACGCGGCGAGCATCAAGGGGGCGAGAGCGAGGGTCTTTCGGATCATGGATCGATTCCTGTATTGGCTATTGTTGTTGGCAGGCAATCAAAAGGATCAAAGCGTCAGAAAATCAGGACGTAGGTCTTGCGCACGGTCTCCTGGATGTCCCAGATACCGAGTGTGTTGGCCGGCAACATCAGTGCGTCGCCACCTTGTATGTGCAGGATTTCGCCGCCACCGTCCGGGGTGAACGTGCAGCGTCCGGAAATGAAGTGGCAGAACTCCTGGGCGGTGATCTGCCGCCGCCAGCGACCCGGGGTGCACTCCCAGACGCCGGTTTCGACGCCGTCGTCGCGTTCCACGCTGGTGGTCGAGGCAATCGCCACCGGTGTGCCGAGCGGCACGGCCACCGGGTTGGACTCATCCAGTTGCAACGTGGCGGTGTTCTTGAATTGGGTGATGCTCATGGCGTTACCTGTCTCGTAGTAAACAACGTTTAGTGCATGAAACCTTCCATGAACCCGGCCACCCGACTGGCTAGCTTGCGCCGCCAGGGCGCGGTTGCCGGGTTGGCCAGGGTCTGGTCTTCGTGGACGAAGCTTTTGATGATCGCGTTGTAGCCGAGCCAGCGGCACGGTTCCGGCTCCCAGGCCCGCAGCGCATGGATTCCACCGTCCGGCAGCACCCAGGGCTGATGCACCAGTTCGGTATCGCGCTCGAGAATCAGATCGGCCAGGGTGCGGCCACCGAGGTTGGAAGCCCCGACGCCCTCCCCGCCATAACCGCCGGACAGCGCAATGCCATTGGCCCGATCACAAAGCATGTGCGGTTTGAAATGCCGGGACATGCCGAGGTTGCCGCCCCAGGCGTGGGTGATCGCGGTGTTTTTCAGTTGCGGGAACAGTTCGCCGAACAGATAGCGCCGCAGTTCTACCTCGTCCCGGGTCAGATCGAAGTTGTGCCGTAACTGGCCGGCGAACTGATAGCCACCACGGGCACCGAAAATCAGCCGATTGTCGGCGCTGCGCTGGCCGTAAGTGACCTGACGACTGAATTCACTGAAGGCCTGGCCACGATTGAGGCCGATTTCGTCCCAGGTCGCCGCCGACAACGGTTCGGTGGCGACAATCAGGCTCTGCACCGGCAATTGATAACGCCCCAGCGGCGGCAATGTCACCGAATAACCTTCAATGGCCGGAGCGATCCAGCGACTGCGAACGCTGGCCTTGTCGGTGCGCAGACTGCCCGCCTGCCAGTGGGTTACGGGACTGTTTTCGTAGATCTTCACGCCCATGCCCTGAACGGTTCGGGCCAGGCCGCGCACCAGTTTTGCCGGCTGAATGGTTGCCACATGGGGTGCGTAGATGCCGCCATAAGGTTTGGCGACGCGAATCTGCTGCGCCAGTTGTTCAGGATTGAGCCAGCGATAATCGTCGTCGGTCAGGCCTTGGGCGTGCAGTTTGTTCAGATACTCGCGCAGGCTGGCTTCCTGCTCGGGATAGCGCGCGGCGCAGTACAGCACCCCGCCCTTGCGGTAATCGCAGTCGATGCCTTCGCGCTCGAGGACGACTTCCACTTCATCGGGAATGCTGTGCAGCAGATCGAATGAGGCGCGGCGTTGTTGTGGTGACAGGCCCGCCAGCAGGCGATCCTCGCCCAACAGATTGCCCATCAACCAGCCGCCGTTGCGACCGGACGCGCCAAAACCGGCGGTTTGCGCCTCGATAATGGCGATGTTCAGGCCCGGCGCGTGCTTCTTCAGGTAGTACGCGGTCCACAGCCCGGTGTAACCGGCACCGATGATTGCCACGTCGACGTCAAGGTCTTGTTCCAGCGCCGGGCGCGCGGTGAGCGGCTCGTCGAGTTGGTCCATCCACAAACTGATAGTGCGCCACGCCGGCATGCAAGACTCCGCCAATCCAGATTTCGATGGCGTCGATCCTAGTGGCTGACCTCAAGGACTGTCTTGCGCGCGTGCCCGCAAAGAAATTTGTTTGGCATAAGCCTTGGGTGACTGGCCGGTGTGCTGGCGGAAACAGCTATAGAACGCCGAAATCGAGTTGAACCCGGCGGCGAACGCCAGTTCATCGATGCGCAGCGGCGGCGTGGCGTTGTCCAGCGATTGCAGCAAATGCTGAAGCCGTGCCTGATTCACGTAGCGGTAGAAGCTCTGCCCCAGCACCTGATTCAGGAGATAGGAAATCTGGTTGCGGCTGTAACCGCACTCCTTCGCCACCCGTTGCAGATCCAGTTCGGGATCGAGGTACGGCTGCTGGCGCTGGAAATACTGCTGCAGGTCTTCAGCCATGAAACTCAGCTGGCGTGGCGACAGGCCCAGTCGGCTCGCCGCCGGACGCTGACTCGGCGTCGAGCTACTGGAGCCCTGCTCGCGCACCAGTGATGCGTATTCGTTGACTCGCCAGATTTTCGCGTCCTTGACGGTAATCGCTTCGCTGGAGCGGAACGACACCAGGCCATTGCCGCCGCGCAAGGTCACTTCGTATTGAATGAACGCGGTATTGCCGTCGATACGGATCCGGTCGCAATGCTCCAGCGCTTCGTCGGATTCACGGGGCATGCTGACGCGGACGTACTCGCGCAGTTCATCGAGACCGAGCACGCGGTTCTGGAAGAAATCGTTGTACTGAATGTCCGGATGGTACAGCGCCATGACGCCATCCAGATCCCGGTGTTTCCAGCACAGGTGATAGCGCATGACCGTTTCGGCCGTGGCCGGGGTCTGCTGCGGGCCGTCATCATCGGCGTGCATAAGGGACTCTTGGCAAAAGAACCGAGCTTGCCCAACTTCGGGCGCGGCATCAACAATCCGGACGTGATGGCACTTTGTCGATGATTTCATCGGCCGTGACTTACATCAAAACAATCCCTGCAATCGCCAAACGGCCTGAAAATTCTCACAGGTTTTTCACATTCAGATGCTACTTTTAAGGACAGTCATCGGTTGAGCCAATGAAGGCTCTTCCCACCTACCATGAGCAAACGGAAGCGCTCGATGAAGAAGGCGGGCAACACATGAGCAACGGGTCAAGCAAGGTCACGTTCCCCAATGCTTGCCAGCTGATGCGCTGGCATTTTCATCCCATGGGTTTTGAAGCCACGATGGACGCACCGGGCAGCATGATCGCCCGTCTGTTCGATCGGGCCAGCGGCGAAACCATGATCGCCATTGCCGGCATTCCTTGTGCCACGGTGATGAATGCGGCGGATGTCGAACGAATAATCGAAGCCGTCGAGGACGAACTGGAAGCCTTTGTTCCTCCAGAGTCTCTTAGAAGTTACGCCTAAGCCTTTGATTTAAAATAAAAAACTCGCTTCGCGCGGGCTTTTTTTGTGGGCGATCGGATCAGGCGGTTTTCTTTTCGGGCCGGTGATCGACGAAGAACGGCTTGCCCTTGGCAACCCGGTCCGACGCACGTGGCATGTTCACGGCCTGGGCATCCTGCGGCTCGACGTACCAGTAGCAATGACTCACCGCCCGGGTAATGCCGACATAGGCCAGACGCAGGATTTCGTCCTTCTGCGCCGTATCGTAAGGCTCGTTGTCACCGGCCTTGCCCAGCCCGGCCATGCGGTAGACCTGATTCTTGTAGGGCGAACTGGTGAGGTGCTGACAGTCGCCCA
Source organism: Pseudomonas sp. R38(2017) (assembly GCF_002112395.1). Classification (NCBI taxonomy): domain Bacteria; kingdom Pseudomonadati; phylum Pseudomonadota; class Gammaproteobacteria; order Pseudomonadales; family Pseudomonadaceae; genus Pseudomonas; species Pseudomonas sp. R38(2017). The sequence continues at coordinate 265,352 of NZ_NEHN01000002.1, read as the reverse complement.
GCAGAAACACCGCATCGGCCTGCAAGCCTTTGGCGCTGTGATAGGTCAGCTGCTTCAAGCGCCGGGACTCGTATGGCAAGCTCGAATCAATATTAACTATCGACATAATATGCTGCTCTATCAATAACTTATCGCTAATTTTTCGATAAAGCATCAGGATGGAATCGCCCTTTCTGTAGTGCTCCGCCAAGCGCTGGCCGAGTGCCTGATCGTCGCGTTCCAGTACGTTGACCGGTTGTAGCAGCTTCTCCTCGCCGCTGGCCTTGGCTTTCTTGCCGGGAATCGCCGGCGCGGCACGGACGATGTGCTCTGCCGCATCAATGATGTGCTGATGGCTGCGATAGTTGTCGCTGAGCATCACCCGCGTGGTGCTCGGCGATGGGAACTCCTTGTTGAACTCCATGAAGTAGCTCGGCGAGCTGCCGCGCCAACCGTAAATCGACTGCCAGTCATCGCCCACGCACAGCAAGGATGAGCGTTGCGCCCCGCGCCCGACATGCATGGCCGGGCCACGGCTGCGGATTTCCGCAAGGCTGGCGCGTATCCACGACACAATCTGTGGCGATACATCCTGGAATTCATCGATCATCAGGTGCGACATGGGCCGCAGCAGTTCATCGCTGAGCAGTTTGAGGTTTTCCGGCGAGTGCTCGCTGAACAGCGCGAACATGCGATTGTAGGTCATGACCGGTGGCTTCTGATCGAGCAAATGATCTTCCAGCGCGCGCCAGAACAGGCTCAGCGCTTCAAAGAAAAACCGGTCCGGATCATCCTTGGCGAAACTCATGCGGCCAACGGCGTCCGGTACATCCAGGCCCAGGTTTTCGATAAAGCCGGCGGCGGCGACAAAACAGTCCAGCAGCGGCGCGGATGCGAGCTCGCCCTTGACCTTGTAATCGAAGCCCGGCCCGGCACTGGCATCCCCTGCCAACGTGGCTAGCACACGTCTAGACGATTCGTAGGTATCTAGCCAAATCAATGGTTTACGGCAGAAAGCTTGAAACAGGGTGCGTTTTACAGCCCACTCTGCGCGGACCGTCAACTTGGCGTTGGGGCGGCAGACTTGCGGGTTTTCCTTCGGATCGAAGCCCAAAATGACCCAGGCATCGAGACTCGGGATGTAGCCATGACAGTGAAAGGTCGCGCCGTTGATCTCGAACGCCTGACGATTCGGCTCGACCCCTTTGATCGGCCAGGCACCGGCGCGAAACCACAGATCCTCGATCACATCGCATAGTTCTTCGTCACGCCTGGCCGCCAGTTCGGTCACTGCCACGCGCTTTTGCACGTCCGGGTGATCGCGCTCCAGTTCCTTGAGCTGCAGGGCATGTCGGGACAATGGCTGGATCAATTGCCGGAAACGCTCGTCTTCGGTGTAGAGTCGGAGATAGCAGGCGTTGAGCTGCTGGCGCTGGGCGTCATTGATCCGCAGATCGAACGGATTGCTGTCGACGTCATCGTCTCCGCCCTGCGGCCGGAGGCTGAGGTTTTCAAAAGCCTGCAAACGCTCGAACCCCGGCAGGCTGCGCACCATCGGCAGAATGCGCGAATGGAAGGTGCGCACCAGATCCCGGGCGGTTTTCTGGCTCAGCGTCTGACCCCACAGGGCAAACAGTTGGATCAGTTTATTGATGAAATCCTTGCGTGACTCCCGGGTGAAAGTCACCACGGTCATCGAATCCAGCTCAAAGCCCAGGTAATGCGTCAGCAGCAGAATGCGCAACACCAGCGTGGTCGATTTGCCAGCCCCCGCCCCGGCGACTACCGACGTTGACGGCGTATCGCTGAAGATCATCTTCCATTGCGCCACGCTCGGCTGAGCGTGGGCCGGCAGCAAGCGGGCAACGTCAGCCTTGATGCGCTTCTTCAGTTCGGCAGTCAGCGGCAGGCGCCAGTCATCGAACAGGTGATTGTCGATCCCCGGCGCACGATGTTCAGTGCTGCGGCTGTCGCGGATCAACAGGACCTGACGGCCCTCTTCCAGCCCCTCGGCCTTGCCTTCCTTGTAGCCGTAATCGAACCCGGCGGTGTGCCCGCTGCGAAAGCCATCGGCCTGACCGTGCAGCCAGGATGCCCGATGCTGAGCGCGCAATTGCGTCAGACCATGCCCGAGGAAACGCGCCGCCAAGCGTTTGAACCACGGCATCTCGGCCAGGGGACGAAGTTCGGGAGGAAGATCGGGGGTGTGTTGCGCCACGCTGACGGACTCCAGAGGCTGAGGCTGTTGAGGACTATGGTGTCTGCATTTGCCGTTGAGTTCTAGCGAAATGCTTACAGGTCATTGAGTTAGGCGATGAACTGAAGGCTGCATGAGAGCGTTTCGAGTTTTATAACATCAGTCAATTCGATGGGAATGCGGCACTTTTTACGCTTTTTCTCGATTATTGGTTGATAGATGATGCTCGCCATCAATCACCGGTCTCGCTTCGTGGCCACGGCCGAAACGCCCCATGACGAACCTTTTGAGGAGAAGATCATGCTTGAACTCAGACCCTTCAGCTCGCTGGGCGGCGCCCATCACGGCTGGTTGGATGCCCATCACCATTTTTCGTTCGCCGAGTACTACGATCCACAGCGCATGAGCTGGGGCAATTTGCGGGTGTGGAACGACGACATCATCGCCCCGGGAACCGGTTTCCCTACTCACCCGCACCGGGACATGGAAATCATCACCTATGTGCGTGAAGGTGCGATTACCCACCAGGACAACCTGGGCAACAAGGGCCGCACTGAAGCCGGCGACGTTCAGGTGATGAGCGCCGGCACCGGGATCGCCCACAGCGAATACAACCTGGAAGCGACCGCTACCAAGATCTTTCAGATCTGGATCATGCCGACCGAAACCGGTGCACCGCCTTCGTGGGGCGCCAAACCGTTCCCCAAAGGCGAGCGCGAAGGCTTTGTGACCCTCGCCAGTGGCAAAGTTGGTGACGATGAAAGCCTGCGCATTCGCGCCGATGCACGGTTGGTGGCAGCCACGATCAAAGCCGGGGAAACCGCCGAGTATCGACTCGATGCCGGACGTCGCGCCTACCTCGTGCCTGCCACGGGTGTGATTGAAGTCAACGGCTTGCGTGCGCAAGCTCGAGACGGTGTCGCAGTGAGCCATGAGCCGGTGCTGACCGTCACGGCCATCGAAGACAGTGAAATCGTGCTGGTGGACCTGGCCTGATTGGCTGAATGACGGGCAAAAAAAGGGCGACCTCTGAGGTCGCCCTTTTTTATTCAGCGCGGATTACTTCGTGGATATTGCACCGTCCACGAGGGTTTGCGCTTCGGCCACCAGTTGCTTGAGGTGGTCGTCACCGATGAAGCTTTCAGCGTAAATCTTGTAGATGTCTTCAGTACCCGAAGGGCGCGCAGCGAACCAGCCGTTTTCGGTCATGACTTTCAGGCCGCCAATGGCCTGATCGTTGCCCGGCGCCTTGCTCAGAATGCTCTGGATCTTCTCGCCCGCCAGTTCGGTCGAGGTGACTTGCTCCGGCGACAACTTGCTCAGCAGGGCTTTCTGCTCAGGGTTGGCCTTGGCGTCGACACGCACCGAGAACGGCTCGCCCAGCTCGTCGGTCAGTGCGCGGTAGGCCTGGCTTGGGTCGCGCCCCGTACGGGCAGTCATTTCAGCGGCCAACAGGGCCGGGATCAGACCATCCTTGTCGGTGCACCAAACGCCGCCGTTCTTGCGCAGGAACGATGCGCCGGCGCTTTCTTCACCACCGAAACCCAGCGAGCCATCGAACAGGCCGTCGGCGAACCACTTGAAGCCGACCGGCACTTCGTACAGGCGACGGCCCAGACGCCTGGCCACGCGATCGATCAGGCCACTGCTGACCACGGTTTTACCCACGGCCGCGTCGGCGCGCCACTGCGGACGGTTCTGGAACAGGTAGTCGATCGACACTGCCAGATAGTTGTTCGGTGCCAACAGGCCGCCTGACGGGGTAACGATGCCGTGACGGTCGTGATCCGGATCGCAGGCGAACGCGACGTCGAAGCGTTCCTTGAGGCCGATCAGGCCTTGCATGGCGTGGCTGGACGATGGGTCCATGCGGATCTGGCCATCCCAGTCGACGGTCATGAAGCGGAACGTCGAATCGACTTCCTTGTTCACCACATCGAGGTCCAGACGATAGTGCTCGGCAATGGCCGACCAGTAGCGCACCCCTGCTCCACCCAGCGGATCGACACCCAGACGCAGTTTGGCACCACGGATGGCATCGAAATCGATGACGTTGATCAGGTCGGCAACGTAGGTGTTGACGTAATCGTGACGATGCGTGGTGGCGGCTTTCAACGCCTGCTCGTAACCGATGCGTTTAACACCAGCCAGTTTGTTGGCCAGCAATTCGTTGGCCTTGGCTTCGATCCACTTGGTGATGTGGGTATCGGCCGGGCCACCGTTGGTTGGGTTGTATTTGTAGCCACCGCTTTGTGGCGGGTTGTGCGAAGGCGTGATGACGATGCCGTCAGCGAGGCCGGTGGTGCGGCCGCGGTTGTAGCAAAGAATGGCGTGGGACACTGCCGGTGTCGGGGTGTACTCATCGCCTTCGGCGATCATCACGGTCACACCGTTGGCTGCCAGCACTTCCAGGGCGCTGGCTCCGGCCGGCGTCGACAACGCGTGGGTATCAATGCCGACGAACAGCGGTCCGGTGATGCCTTGCGCTTCGCGGTACAGACAGATCGCCTGACTGATGGCCAGAACGTGCCACTCGTTGAAGCTCAAATCGAAGGAGCTGCCACGATGCCCGGAAGTACCAAACGCCACACGCTGTGTGGAAATCGAGGCGTCGGGCTGGCCGGTGTAATACGCCGTTACCAGTCGCGGGATGTCGACCAACAACTCTGCTGGTGCCGGTTTGCCCGCAAAAGGACTGAGTGCCATGCAAAACCTCTGAATAGAGTGGTTCAAGAAATTACAGCGGAGTTTACTGGCAGTTTGACCGTAGTGCGATGGGATCTATCCAGTGCATCTCCGATGTTTTTTAACAAGTCAGTCGCCTGGAGCCAAGCGCAATGCATCGCCGAGCAAGCCGACAACCCCTGCCAGTTCGGGTCCACTGCTCCCTATCGCGCTCAGACGCATGTGTTGCCCATACATGCCTTGGGTGCTGAACAGCTCTCCCGGCGCGATCAGCACGTGTTGCTTGAGCAGGCGTTGAAACACGGATCCCATCATCACTTTACGCGAAGAGCGTACCCAGACCGTCGCGCCGCCCTGCGGCTCGTCGATGTGCAGCGCATCGCCAAGCCCTTCGCGCAACAATTCGATCAACTGCCTACGGCGCTCCTTGAGCAAGCCCTTGAGCACCGGCAAATGCTGATCAACGCGACCGCTGGCATACAGGCGGGCAATGGCTTTCTGGCGAATCGGCGACAGGCGAAACGAGCGCAGCAAAAAATGGCGTTGCAAGTCGGCACGCCACTGGCGAGCAAGCACAAAGCCGTAAGGCGCTTCAACACCGATAACCTTTTCAAACGTGGAGAACACCAACAAGCGATCCGGATCCAGCAGGTCACGCAGAGGTCGACGCTCAAGATCGTCGCCAAGCTCGCTGTAACTGTCGTTTTCCAGCACCCACGTGCCGTGGAGCCTGAGCAGGCGTGCTATGGCTTCCCGATTGTCCGCAGGCATCAGGCTGCCTTGGGGCATGTTCAGTTGTGACGACAGCAGGATCAGCCTCACCGGCTCGGTTTCCAGCAACAACTCTAATTGCTGTGGATCGAGCTCCCCATTGGATTGCACAGGCAATTCGATCACCCTCACCTCGGCAGACTGGAGCAAGCGCAATATCAGCCAGTCGCAAGGTGATTCGACCACAATGGTTGCATTACGCAGTTCAAGGACGGCAATCAGGATCTCCAGCACCCCTCTCACATCCGCACCGATATAGACGTCTTCGGCATGCCAGCAATGGGTTGGCGAAGAGGTGTAACGAGCGGCGAGCAGCAGGCGCAACTCCAGCTCACCACAAGGTTGAGCCGGTGCCTGTGATGGACGGGGATACTGACGCATCAGCTCACGCTCGAGCATCAGCAAAGGACTGTCCAGCGGCTGAATCGAAGCCGGATCGTCGGCGCTTAACACCCGCATGCCAAAGCATCTGGCATTGACGTAGACCGTCTCCAACAGATCATTGCCTCGGCCGAGTACCATAACCGTGGATGCCGGCTGTGCGAAATACCCGGATTTGGCCACGGAGTAGACCCGTCCTTCTTTTTCAAGCAGCGCGTAGGCGTACTGGATGGTCGATATCGATACGTTCAGCCGTTCGGCCAGTTGCCTGAGGGAAGGCAGTCGAACTGCCCCTTCACCACCAGGCTCGTCAATCAACTGAACGAGATAACGATAGACCCCCTGATAGGCGAAATCGGTTTCACGCGACGCGTTCATGAACGGTCGTCCGCAAGCGTCCGTTTGTACCCGCGCGCGACGCCCACACTCAACCTTCCGCCGAACGGTCGCCCACGGCAACCTCACTGTTCGCCAGATCCGGAGCGGGTGTTGCCTGCTCGGCCATTTGAATGGAATCCATCGCATCCATCGCATACAGCCGGCTGATCAGGCGTACGGGCAAGCCACTGACATCGACCATCCATTGCAAGACCTGTTCCGGCGCGTGGAGACCCTGCATCGCGCGATGCAGTTCCGGCATGGCAACCAGCATGCCTGGGTGGCAGGTACGCAGGAAATGTTCAAGGCCGGCCGCGTGATCGATGAAAGGAGCAAACAAGAGACAAACCAATTGCGACTCATTGAGCCCGAAGTTTTTTTGCAATACAGCAGAGGCCTGTGCTCGATGCTCGCTCAGGTCCGACAGATTGCCGAACGCCGCCAGAAACCGTTCGCACGTTTGCTCGGGGACGCTCTTGCGGCGCATCGACACCAGGCAGCGCTGCAGGTACTCCGACACCCCGGTCTCATAGTTGCGTCCGCCAATGCAACTGGCCTGCAAGCCGCTGATATGGGCCGCGACCACAGAGTCCGTTGACTCACCGGGCCCGGTCTCAAGCCACGGTTCGTCAGCCTGAAAACCGAGAAAATCGCTTAGCAAAGGCCACCGCTCTTCCATCCTGCCCACAACCATGTCATCGATACCGATGTAACTGGTGCGGCGACAGGCTTCGAACTGACCGAGCGGACGCCAGGGCAACAAATCGGCTTGCGCGTGGAGTTCCCGGTAGCAGTCACCTCCCATGCCGTCTAGTAGAGTGAACAATTCCTCGAACCCGGCCGCCCTTTTCGGCAGTGCGCCAAGACCGGCCTTCTGTGCGGCGCGATGCAGCCCGTGCAGAAAGTGCTCCTGTCTATGGACCGGGTCACTGCTGACCAGCGCATCGACACCGTTGTTCCAGCGAGCAACCTGTCCGTAGAACTCGGCCGTGGCCAGATACGTGTCGTCCCATAGCTCCAGGCTCTCGCGCCTGCTTCGGCGGTGACCAATCATCAGCAGATTAATGCGGTTTGCCTCGCGACCATCGTCGGTAAGGGGATCTTGATGATTGAACGGCAGAACCTCTCGATTATCGATCATCAACAGCTCGACCCGTGGATCGTCATACAGAAAGAGTGCGCTGAAGCTGCGATGCATGTTTTGCAATGCCGACACAGGGGTAGCGCAACCGCGCAGAGTCGCAACCCTTAGCTGAAAGGTGCCTGGAGCGCGTCCGGCGATACTCAGTTGTGCAGCGCGTAACAGGGCCAGGCTGTAACAGCAGTCACGAGTACCGGACTGAGTCACCAGCACCTTGAAGTCGCCGATACGATCCATACCGCCAGCGGCCACCGCCAATCGCTGAATCAACAACTGCAACGCCGTGCGTTCGGCACGGGAAAAAAAGCTCAGCAATCGTTGCAATACTTGCTGGTAGACATAATTCATTGCCTGGTCATGGATCGTGCTCATCAGTACTTCACCCAATATCAAAGGTTTTATATCGCGCAGCCACGAATGCCGAGCGCGCAATCATTCTTCATTAATTAATAGACGCTGAAATGCTAACACTTAAGGTTTTGTAGTTATTTGAAACAGTTGGACTTGCAACAATTAATGCTTATGACCAACACAGCGCAAAGCCCTGGTTTTACTGGGCTTTCTCGAAAGAGTAGTTTTCCTAGGAAAATTCTTACAATGGCCTGCGCATGATGAGCACAAGAAAAAAAGAAGGGATTACATGACCGACCTACAGCAATTAAACAGAAACTGAAATATCGACCATACACTATCGCTTGATATTGCGTTGAGTAAACAGAATGCACAGACATAGCTCATTCCCTGAGATGAAAGTAGTCATTCAATTATCAGGGTCTGAAGGGCGATTAGAAGATACAGATCAAGAGTAAAAACCAGTTCAGTTGCTGAACCTCCCCAGGCATCGGGCCCGGGGTTTCTCTTGGTCTGTAGGATGGAACGCACAAGAGTCCGTGGGGCCACGGACTCTGATTACAACGGTCAGGCAGGTTCGACTTGCAGGGCGACCCGCTCGCGGCAAGGGCATTCGTCCATGTAGCGGTGTGCTTCGACAAACTCGTTGAACGGGAAGACCCGGGTCTTGAGCGGAAGCAGCACGCGGTCGGCTGTCAACTGGTTGATGTCACGCAGGGCGCGTTGCAAGGCGACGTGATCCTGGACGATACCCAGCTCCGGCTTCCCGGTGAAGTTGCCGATGCAGTGCACGAAGAACTGGATGTTCTTCTGGAACGCTGCGCAGGCCGGGAATGGCGTCTGGTTGCCACCCTGCAGGCCATACAAAACCAGGCTACCGCGAGGTGCCAGCACATCACCCAGCAGCGACATCTGTGGCCCGCCGAGACCGTCGAACACGACATTGACGCCGCGGTTATCGGTGATCTTGTTAATCCGCATCAACAAGTCTTCTTCTTCGGTGACGATGACTTTCTCGGCACCGAGGGACAGCAGGTATTCGCGCTCTTCCGCAGTTTTCGTGGCGGCAATCACTCGCACACCCAGCGCCTTGCCCAACTGGACAAAGGACGGACCGGCGCAATGACTGGCGTCGGTGACCAGAGCAAACTGCCCGGGTTTGACGCGTGCCAGATCGACGTAACCGAAATAGGCAATCAACAGCGGCGTGTAATGCACGCTGGCTTCGATCGGGTTCAGCACGTCCGGATAACGGGTCAGCGCGGTACGAGGCAGAACGATCAGTTCGCCATAGACCGGATAGTCATTGGGACTCTCGGCCGGGAAGCTGGCCACCTTGTCACCGACGATCAGGTCTTCGACACCGTCGCCAATGGCGGTGACCACACCAGCCATTTCATGGCCCAGGCCCGAAGGCAGGCGAGCCTGTGACGACGCCAGGTTCTGACGCCAGAGCGTGTCATACCAGCTGATGCCGATCGCCTCGACACGCACCTGCACTTCGCCAGGACCTGGCTGAGCGGCCGCATGCTCTTCGCATTTGAGCACCTCGGCCGGACCAAACTTGTGAAAACGGATCGTGCGGGACATCGCAAACCTCGTCAAAGTAACCTCTAATGCCCTGAACTCTATCTGGGCTTTCCAGCCAAGACTATCAGTGGCTATTAATAGTCGACATGCCTGTCATTGATTCCGCAGTATGGCCAGCATTGAGCAAATCCATGAAAAAACTGCTGCATCCATCTCAGTAAAGCTGAATTACCCGGTGCAGACTACCAGCCTTTCCCCGTAAGATTCATGCCGGCCATTGTTCTCATATGGTCGCTCTCGTCAAGCTTGATGACTCTGCCAGGACTCCAGATGAATCGTAATGACCTGCGTCGTGTCGACCTGAACCTGTTGATCGTATTCGAAACGCTGATGCACGAACGCAGCGTGACCCGTGCTGCGGAAAAGCTGTTTCTCGGCCAGCCAGCGATCAGCGCGGCGCTTTCACGCCTGCGCGGTCTGTTCGACGATCCGCTATTTGTACGCACTGGGCGCAGCATGGAACCGTCCGCCAGGGCAGTGGAAATCTTCGCCCTGCTCTCGCCTGCCCTCGATTCGATTTCGACAGCCGTCAGCCGCGCGGCCGAATTCGACCCGGCCACCAGCACTTCGGTATTCCGGATCGGCTTGTCGGACGACGTCGAATTCGCATTGCTGCCGATGCTGCTCAAGCGCCTGCGCGCCGAGGCGCCCGGAATCGTGCTGGTGGTCCGTCGCGTCAACTACATTCTCATGCCCGGCCTGCTCGCTTCTGGTGAAATCTCGATTGGCGTCAGCTACACCACCGACCTGCCGGCCAACGCCAAACGCAAAGTGTTGCGCCGCAGCCAGCCAAAACTGCTGCGCGCCGATACCGTGCCGGGGCCGCTGAGCCTGGACGATTATTGCGCCCGCCCGCATGCTCTGGTGTCGTTCGCTGGCGACCTCAGTGGTTTTATCGATGAGGAGCTGGAAAAACTCGGACGCAAACGCCACGTAGTGCTGGCCGTGCCGCAGTTCAATGGATTGAGTACATTGCTGGCCGGAACCGACATTGTCGCGACGGTGCCGGATTACACCGCTGATGCGCTGACGTCTGCGGGTGGTGTGCGCGCAGAAGATCCGCCGCTGCCGACCCGTACGTTTGAACTGCACATGGCCTGGCGTGGGTCGCAGGATAACGATCCGGGAGAGCGTTGGTTGCGGTCGCGTATTCAGATGTTTTTTGGGGATCCGGACAGCCTCTGACAAGCCTTTCCGAAACCGCTTTGCTATCGGTAGCAAAGCGGTTCAAGAACTCAAGCAGAAACCCCGGGCTGAGTAAGCCGATAGACCGACAGGCAATAAATCAACAACGCCAACCCCGCCAGCATCCCGCCTACAACCCCGACATAAGCAAAACCAAACTGGCTCCCCACCCAGCTCCCCATCAACGCCCCGCCACCAATGCCGATGTTGTAGATCCCAGAAAACAGTGCCATCGCCACATCGGTCGCGTCAGGCGCCAGCACCAGAACTTTGGACTGCAACGCCAGACCAAATCCCATGATCGCCATCCCCCAGAAGATACTCAGCGCGCACAGGTATGAGACCTTGCCGTTCAATGGCAGCAGCAACGCCAGACACAACGCGAGCAACGACACGGCGACGATCAGAAAGCGCTGCGGGCTGTATCGGTGCAGCCAGCTGAACAGCAGCGATCCGAAAATCCCCGCGCCGCCGAATAACAACAGAATGAGCGTGACCGTCTCGCCACTCATGCCCGCCACGACCTGAACGAACGGTTCAATGTAGCTGTAGGCGGTGAAGTGAGCCGTCACAACCATCGCGGTCAGGATGTAAATCGCTACGAGCGCCGGTCGCTTCAACAACAAGGGCAGACTTTTCAGTGATCCCGAGTTCTGGCTGGGCAACAACGGCAGAACCCTGGCCAGCCAAAACACCAATGTTGCCGCCAACACAGCGATCGCAATAAAGGTGGTTCGCCAGCCCATCGCCTCGCCCAATATCCGGCCGAGGGGAATGCCCAACACCATCGCCAGGGAGGTGCCGGTTGCCAGCAAACCCAATGCCTGGACCTGCTTGCCCGGTGGCGCCAGTCGCACTGCCAGAGAAGCGGTGATGGACCAGAACAATGCATGGGATAACGCCACGCCGATCCGGCTCAGCAACAGGACGGCGAAGCTGGTCGCCAGACTCGACAGGATATGACTGACGATGAACATCGCAAACAGCACGATCAACAGCTTGCGCCGCTCGACGTTGCGCGTCAGTAGCATGATCGGCAGCGACGTCAGAGACACCACCCACGCATAGATGGTCAACATCAAACCGACCTGAGCCGACGTCATGTCGAAGCTGCTGCCGATCGAACTCAACAGACCGACAGGGACAAACTCTGTAGTGTTGAAGACAAACGCAGCGAGTGCCAGCGCAATGACCGCATGCCAATTGCCGCTGGTTGTAGTCGTAGAGTTGCTCATTTGAATGTCGTGCCCATCTGTCGGTTTTGCGTACACCAATTGCCGGAAAGCCTCAGACGACAGGTGGTTCGATGGCGACTTTACTATAAAAGCAACGGCGACTTGTCCGTCGCGTGGGAAACCCTCATTCACGCTCAAGACTGAAATGCCTGAACAATTCAATGTCTACACCACCACGTATTACAGCGAGCTGTTCGGAGGGGTATGCATGTTGCCCGACGATTACGCGGGCGATCCGCAGCCTGATAGAAAAGAGTTCTATGCCGATGCCCACGCCACGCCTTTCACTTCCGAGTTCGAGATAGCGGTGAGTCGCAAGGTCGGAGATTGTTTCTTGGTGCTCAGTGGCATTGATTTCAATATCGGTGGTCACTCTGCGACAGACGAAAAAACGATCGGCACGTCCTCGGTCGGCCTCAAGGTTGAAACATTCCTTGGGGAGAATGAAAAACTGGCGACACGAATCGATGAGCAAATACTCGCCGTGCGTTGCCATTGGCAAGATCCATCGTCTGATCGTTCCCTGAAATCCAGTCTTCACTGCCGAGGGCTGGACGCCAATGGCAACGAACGCAAGGGGCCGGAACTGGGTATGTTGAAAAACAGACAGCTTCAAGGTCTGACGTTGCGCTTGAAGGTCAGTGTGGACGATGAACCCGGAAACTCTGGCTCATGAGTAATGGCAAAGTGCCTAATGACAAAACCGGTAATAAAGTTTAATTTAGCGCCGCCTCGACCGACGGAAGGTCGGGCATTCGCACTCAGTTAAGGAAAACGATGGCAATGGTCTATTGTCGTGCTTGCGCCAAGGAGCTACACGAAACGGCGCTCACCTGCCCCCAATGCGGGGCTCCTCAGCAGGCCTCAGTGCCGCAAACGCAAGCCGAAATGCCTTGGCTGGCCATCGTTTCGTTGATCCTCGGAATTATCAGCGCACTCACCCTGTTTGATGATTCCGAATGGGACAGAGACGCGATTGTCGGAGTGGGAATTCTCAGCCTCGCGGGCCTCATTTGCGGCATCGTCTGTATCAACCAAAAACACTCAGGAAGAAACCTCGCGATTGCCGGCATTGTTTTGTCAGGTATTGCCGCGTTTGTTTTGTCCTGTTTATCGATTGAATAATTTTAGGGAAAAAATATGAGCATGGTTTTCTGCCGCGGTTGCGCCAAGGAAATTAGCAGCCTGGCCGTGGCTTGCCCTCAGTGCGGGGCACCTCAGGCGACCCAACAGTCCTTTGCAAGTGGGCCTGCCATTGCAACGGGCAACCCCTACCTGGAAGCACTGAAGAACTACGCCGAATTCAAAGGCCGCGCCACTCGCCGCGAATACTGGATGTTCGTTCTGATCAACATGGGCATCTGCATTGTCATCGGTGTTCTCGATGCGATGCTCAATACCAAGGGTGTCCTTTACAACCTCTACAGCCTGGCGATGTTGTTGCCGAGCATCGCGGTAGGTGCACGCCGCATGCACGACACCGACCGTAGCGGCTGGTGGTTGCTGCTGCCGATCGTCAACCTGGTGTTTCTGGTGCAAGACAGCCAGCCAGGTCCGAACCGTTTCGGGCCGAACCGCAAAGGCATCAACTGAGTCACTGCGCTACACGTTGATCGAGACGGCCACCATGGCCGTCTCTTTGTATCTGCCGTACAGAATGCTGTTTGACCTCATCCTTGCAAGTCGCGCAATACAGATTTGTCATCATTTCATTTGATAGCCCCCTAACGAAAGGTGCATGCTAGAGGGCTTCGCTCGGTCTTATATCATTCCGAATGATAGTTACCTTCGTGTCATTCGATTCGTTTGCTATCTACCTGCCGAGCATCATCCGCCCATCTTCAATACATTGGCGGATGCATCCATGGAACAATCACTCAAACATTTGCGCTTCCCGTTGGCTCTGTTGGCCGTGATGGTGATGAGCGCCTGCGGCAAGACTCCAGAAACCGCAGCCGCCATGCCTGCTGCCAAGGTCAGTGTGGCCAAGGTGCTGGAACAACCGGTCAACGAGTGGGACGAATTCACCGGGCGCCTCGAGGCACCGGAAACCGTAGAAATTCGTCCACGGGTCTCCGGCCAGATCGACGAAGTCGCCTTCACCGAAGGTGCGCTGGTCAAGAAAGGCGACCTGTTGTTCCAGATCGACCCGCGTCCGTTCCAGGCTGAGGTTCGCCGCCTTGAAGCTCTCGTAGCCCAGGCTCGCGCCAACGCCACCCGCAGTGAAAACGAAGCCGGCCGTGGCGAACGCCTACGTGCCAGCAACGCCATTTCCGCCGAACTGGCTGACTCGCGTACCAGCGCTGCACAGGAAGCACGTGCCGCTGTCGGCGCCCTGCAAGCACAACTGGATCTGGCCAAACTGAACCTGAGTTTCACCCGTGTAACCGCACCGATCAGTGGCCGCGTCAGCCGCGCCGAGATCACCGCGGGCAACCTGGTGACCGCCGACACCACTCCGCTGACCAGCGTTGTGTCCACCGACAAGGTCTACGCCTACTTCGACGCCGACGAGCGTGTGTTCCTCAAATACACCCAACTCGCCCGTCAAGGTCAGCGCGGTGCAACCACTCCGGTGTACATGGGCCTGTCCAACGAAGACGGCAACCCGCACCTGGGCCAGATGAACTTCGTCGATAACCAGGTCAACCCGAAGACCGGCACCATCCGTGGTCGCGCCGTGTTCGACAACAGCGACGGCACCTACACCCCAGGCCTGTATGCACGCCTGAAACTGGTCGGCAGCGGCACCTACAACGCCATGTTGATCAACGATGAAGCGGTCGGTACCGATCTGGGCAAGAAGTTCGTGCTGGTGATGGATGGCGACAACAAGACCGCCTACCGCGCCGTAGAACTCGGTCCGAAGATCGAAGGCCTGCGCATCGTGCGTAGCGGCCTGAACAAGGACGACACGATCATCGTCAAGGGTCTGCAACGGGTTCGCCCTGGCTCCCCGGTCACGCCTGAAGTGATCCCGATGGCCAGCGAGCAAACCATTGCTGCACTGGCTCAACAACGACAAGCGCTGGAAGCCAGCAACCTGCCCAAAGTCGCACCAGCCAAAAGCGCGACTGGATCGGTTGTGAAACTGGCTGCTGCGACCCCACGCGGTTAAGGGACGACAACTCCGATGAATTTTTCCCAATTCTTCATTTCACGGCCGATCTTCGCAGCGGTACTTTCGCTGCTGATCCTGATCGCCGGTGCGATCTCGCTGTTCCAATTGCCGATCAGCGAATACCCGGAAGTCGTGCCGCCGACCGTGGTAGTACGTGCCAACTTCCCGGGTGCCAACCCAAAAGTCATCGGTGAAACCGTGGCGGCTCCACTGGAGCAGGCCATCACCGGCGTCGAGAACATGCTGTACATGTCCTCGCAGTCCACCGCTGACGGCAAGATCACCCTGACCATCACCTTCGCCCTGGGTACTGACCTGGACAACGCGCAGGTGCAGGTGCAGAACCGCGTGACCCGGACCGAGCCGAAACTTCCAGAAGAAGTGACGCGCATCGGTATCACCGTCGACAAGGCCTCGCCCGACCTGACAATGGTTGTGCACTTGACCTCGCCGGACAAACGCTACGACATGTTGTACCTGTCCAACTACGCAATCCTCAACATCAAGGATGAGCTCGCTCGTCTTGGTGGTGTCGGTGACGTGCAACTGTTCGGTATGGGCGACTACTCGCTGCGTGTATGGCTCGACCCGAACAAGACCGCTTCGCGCAATCTGACGGCCACTGACGTGGTCACTGCCATTCGCGAGCAGAACCGTCAGGTCGCCGCCGGCCAACTGGGCGCGCCCCCTGCCCCGAATGCCCAGAGCTTCCAGCTGTCGGTCAACACTCAGGGCCGTCTGGTCTCCGAGGAAGAGTTCGAGAACATCATCATCCGCGCCGGCGACAACGGTGAAATCACTCGCCTGAAGGACATCGCCCGCGTCGAACTGGGTTCCAGCCAATATGCTCTGCGTTCACTGCTGAACAACCAGCCGGCCGTGGCGATCCCGATCTTCCAGCGTCCGGGCTCCAACGCCATCGAAATCTCGAACGAAGTTCGCGGCAAGATGGAAGAACTGAAGAAAAGCTTCCCGCAAGGCATGGACTACAGCATCGTCTATGACCCGACGATCTTCGTGCGCGGCTCCATCGAGGCGGTGGTCCACACCCTCTTCGAAGCGCTGATCCTCGTGGTTCTGGTGGTGATCCTGTTCCTGCAGACCTGGCGCGCCTCTATCATTCCGTTGGTGGCGGTTCCGGTATCGTTGATCGGTACGTTTGCGGTGATGCATTTATTCGGCTTCTCGCTCAACGCGCTGTCGCTGTTCGGCCTGGTACTGGCGATCGGTATCGTGGTGGACGACGCCATCGTGGTGGTGGAGAACGTCGAGCGGAACATTGAACTGGGGCTCAACCCCTTCGATGCGACCAAAAAGGCCATGGGTGAGGTGACCGGCCCGATCATTGCCACGGCGCTGGTGCTGTGTGCGGTGTTCGTACCAGCGGCATTCATCTCCGGCCTGACGGGTCAGTTCTACAAGCAGTTCGCACTGACCATCGCGATCTCGACCGTGATCTCGGCCTTCAACTCGCTGACCCTGTCGCCGGCGCTGGCCGCTGTGTTGCTTAAAGGTCACGACGCACCGAAAGACCGCTTCTCGCGGGTGCTGGACAAGATCTTCGGTGGCTGGCTGTTCCGTCCGTTCAACCGCTTCTTCGACCGTGCCAGTCATGGCTACGTCGGTACCGTGCGCCGGGTTATCCGTGGCAGTGGCATCGCCCTCTTCCTGTACGCAGGCCTGATGGTGCTGACCTTCTTCGGCTTCTCCAGCACGCCGACCGGTTTTGTACCGGGCCAGGACAAGCAATACCTGGTGGCCTTCGCGCAACTGCCGGACGCCGCGAGCCTGGACCGTACCGAAGACGTGATCAAGCGCATGTCCGACCTGGCACTGAAACAGCCGGGTGTGGAAAGCGCCGTAGCGTTCCCGGGCCTGTCGATCAACGGCTTCACCAACAGCCCGAATGCCGGCATCGTGTTCGTGACCCTGAAACCGTTCGAAGAGCGTAAAGACCCGAGCATGTCCGCCGGTGCGATTGCCGGTGCCTTGAACGGCCAGTACGCAGGGATTCAGGAAGCGTACATGGCGATCTTCCCACCGCCGCCGGTACAAGGTCTGGGCACCATTGGTGGTTTCCGCCTGCAAATCGAAGACCGGGGCAACCTGGGCTACGAAGAGCTGTACAAAGAGACCATGAACATTATTGCCAAGAGCCATAACGTTCCGGAACTGGCCAACCTGTTCACCAGCTACACCGTGAACGTGCCGCAAGTCGATGCCGCAATCGACCGGGAAAAAGCCAAGACCCACGGCGTGGCCGTCAGCGACATCTTCGACACCCTGCAGATCTACCTGGGTTCGCTGTATGCCAACGACTTCAACCGCTTCGGGCGCACCTATCAGGTCAACGTTCAGGCCGAGCAGCAGTTCCGCCTCGAATCCGACCAGATCGGCCAGCTGAAAGTACGCAACAACAAGGGCGAAATGATCCCGCTGGCGACCTTCATCAAGGTCAGCGACACCTCGGGGCCGGATCGCGTGATGCACTACAACGGGTTCATCACCGCTGAAATCAACGGTGCGGCAGCCCCCGGCTACAGCTCCGGCCAGGCCGAAAAAGCCATCGAGAAACTGCTCAAGGATGAACTTCCGAACGGCATGACCTACGAGTGGACCGACCTGACCTATCAGCAGATTCTGTCCGGCAACACCGCGCTGTTCGTGTTCCCGCTCTGCGTATTGCTGGCGTTCCTGGTGCTCGCCGCTCAATACGAAAGCTGGAGCCTGCCACTGGCGGTGATCCTGATCGTACCGATGACCCTGCTGTCGGCCATCACCGGCGTGATCATCTCCGGCGGCGACAACAACATCTTCACCCAGATCGGTTTGATCGTACTGGTGGGTCTGGCCTGTAAGAACGCGATTCTGATCGTCGAATTCGCCAAGGACAAACAGCAGGAAGGTCTCGATCCGCTGGCCGCTGTACTGGAAGCTTGCCGTCTGCGTCTGCGGCCGATCCTGATGACCTCGTTCGCGTTCATCATGGGTGTGGTGCCACTGGTGTTCTCCAGCGGTGCCGGTGCAGAGATGCGTCATGCCATGGGTGTGGCAGTGTTCTCCGGGATGCTCGGGGTGACCTTCTTCGGTCTGCTGCTGACGCCGGTGTTCTATGTACTGATCCGCAACTTCGTGGAACGCGGCGAAGCTCGCAAAGCGGCCAAAGCGCACAACCTTCCAAAGCCGCTGGAGGCGCACCAATGAGTCTGAAAGTCTTCCTGCCAAGCCTGCTGATACTGGCCCTGAGCGCCTGTGCAGTCGGTCCCGACTACAAGACCCCAGCCACGGAGGCGGCCAACATCACGGCCGCCACCGACGGCGCCGCCGGCCAAAAGAACTTTGACCGTTCGAAGTTTGAAGGCATCTGGTGGCAGCAGTTCGACGATCCGACCCTCAACCAGTTGGTGACTCAATCGCTGCAAGGTAACCGTCAACTGCGCGTGGCGTTCGCTCGCTGGAAAGCTGCACGGGCGATCCGCGACGACGTCAGCAATGACGCCATGCCAACCATCACCAGCCGCGCCAGCAGCGATCTGGCCAAGGGACAGATTCCCGGCCAGACCACCAAACGGGTCAACAGCGAACGCTATGACCTGGGTCTGGACATGGCCTGGGAAATCGATCTGTTTGGCCGCATCCAGCGCAATCTGGAAGCCAGCGACGCCGACCAGCAGGCTGCCGAAGCGGATCTGTACCAGCTGCAAGTCACCATGATTGCCGAACTGGTGGACGCTTACGGTCAACTGCGCGGTGCACAGCTGCGGGAAAAGATCGCCGTGGCCAACCTGGAGAATCAACAGGAGTCGCGCAAGATCACCATCAGCCTGCGTGACGCCGGAGTTGGCGACCAGCTCGATGTCGAACGTGCCGATGCGCGTCTGGCATCGGTCGAAGCCAGCGTGCCGCAATTGCAGGCCGAACAGGTTCGCCAGAAAAACCGCATCGCTACCCTGTTGGGCGAGCGTCCGGACAAGCTGACCGTCGACCTGAGCCCGAAAGACCTGCCAGCCATCGCCAAGGCATTGCCGATCGGCAATCCAGGCGAGCTGCTGCAACGTCGCCCGGACATTCTCAGCGCCGAACGCAAACTGGCTTCCGCCACGGCGCGTATTGGTGTGGCCAAGGCCGACCTGTTTCCTCGGGTCAGCCTCAGCGGTTTCCTCGGCTGGACGGCCGGGCGTGGCTCGCAGATCGGTTCCTCGGCGGCCAACGCCTGGGCGCTGGGCCCGAGCATCACCTGGGCAGCGTTCGACCTTGGCAGCGTGCGGGCCCGTTTGCGCGGTGCCGACGCCGATGCTGAAGGCGCACTGGCGACCTACGAGCAACAAGTGCTACTGGCCCTTGAAGAGTCGGAAAACGCTTTCAGTGATTACGGCAAGCGTCAGCAACGGCTGATTTCGCTGATCCGCCAGAGCGAATCAAGCCGCAAGGCTGCCGATCTCGCTGAAATCCGCTATCGCGAAGGCACCACGGACTTCCTCGTGCTGCTCGACGCCCAGCGTGAACGTTTGAACGCCGAAGACAGTCAGGCGCAAGCCGAAGTCGATCTGTATCGCGGCATCGTCGCGATCTACAAGGCCCTCGGTGGCGGCTGGCAGCCAGAAACGGTCGCCAGCAAGTAACAGTTTTTTAAAGAGCTCCTTTGGTTGGCCGCAACCAACCAATTTTTTGCCCCGCGTATCATTCGGTCGCGGGGCTTTTTTGTGCCTGTCTTTCATGGTTTTCCAGCACCGTGACGGTCGCCGTGGTGCCTGCCCTCAAACGACCCTTGCCAGCGTAATCCGGGTCGATCCCGATTCGCACGGGCACTCGCTGTGCAAGTTTTACCCAGGTGTAGCTGGGGTTGATGTTGGCCAGCAGTCGGCTGCCCGGGGCGTTCTCCCGGTCAGCAATGGCAAAGGCGATGCTTTGCACAGTGCCGCCAAACTTTTCGCCGCTCATCAACTCGATCCGCACGCGGTCGCCCTCCTCGATCCTTGGCAGTTTGGTTTCCTCGAAATAGCCACTGACATAGAACGAATCGCTGTCCACCAGTGCCAGCAGCGCGCCGCCAGCCACCGCGTAATCCCCCTGACGGGTCAACAGGTTGGTGACATAACCGCTGACCGGCGATTCGACACGGGTACGTTGCAAGTCCAGCTCGGCCTGGGTCAGTGCTGCGATCGCCAATTGCACGTTGGCTTCCGCCAGGCCCAGATTGGCCTGGTTGCGCAGCAGATCGGCCTGAGCCACGGCCACTTCGGTGCTGGACTTTTCCCACTCTTCCCCCGAAATCGCAAAGCCCTGCTTGAGCGTACGCCTGCGCCGTTCTTCGCTCTCGCGTTGCTTGAGCAAGGCCTCGCTGGCGACGATGGCGGCACGGGATTGACCGAGCGCGGCCCTGGCCACTTCCACCGAACGCTTCGCATGTTCAACCGCCAGGCTGTAGCGAGCCGGATCGATCTCCAGCAGCAATTGGCCCTTGTCGACATGCTGGTTGTCCTGCACCGCCAGACTGACGATACGCCCCGAGACATCCGCTGAAAGGGTCACGACATCCGCCCTCACCCGCGCATCTCGTGTCCATGGGGCTCGGGTGTAATGCTCCCAGGCGAACCAGCCGAGCACGATTGCCAGCAGCACCACTGCCAATGTCGTCAATCGAGTTAGCAACGTCTTCAAGGCATCAGGCTCCCATCAGCAAAATCAAAGTGGCGCAAACACAGGCGTACAGTGCGCCTTCGAACAGCGCTTCATGCCAGACCAGACGCAGCACACCGAGGCGGCGCAATACCCAGTCCAGCAATAGAAAGATCGGTATGGCCAGAATCAGGGCCTGAGCAATGGGCGGTAGGTAGACGCCACCGACCTCGAAATCAATGGGCAAGGGCCGGTACTCCTTCAGGGGCGTTGTGTTGCAGATACTCACCATGACGCTCAAGGAACGAGACGACGATCAACAGCGCCACACGCATGCGAAACACTGACCACAGATGCTCGTGCGTGGCGGCATGCAGGTCATCCAGCTGGTCACCGAGAGCATGCAGCGTCGTCAGCAAGGCTGGAAGGCGCACATCCGGACGGCCAGCGACAAAGCGGCCGGCCTGGCGCAAGGCGGCCATCAATTGCTGGCCGAAAGTGTCCGTGAGCAAGGCGTTGCCCTGCACCTGTTGCCTGAGCTGGTGGATGGCCACGCCAAGTGCCACACAGGCGAGGCTGATTTCGTAGCGTCGTTGCATGTCCGGATCATTGGCTGCCGGCAATAGCCCCAACATGGTTGTCAGGCGATCGACCATGCGGCTTTCGAACGCGAACTGCTGTTCGTCTGTAGCGGGCACTTTCGTCAGTTGATACACCTGCTCCCGCGCTTCGTTGTAGAACCGACGGATTCGCAATACCGGGCGAAACGGAAAAATCCATGCATAGACGATCAGTGCCAGCATCGCCGCACTGACATAGGCACCTGCAAACTCGAACCACTGAATAGCGGTGTTCTGCCCGGTGCCGATGTTCTGCGGACCGAGTATCAAAAAACTCGACAATCCCAGCCCCATGCCGATGCCCGCCGTGGCCGGGCTGGCCAGCCCAACCGCGATCACATAGAGCAGAGGCGCCAGTAACAGCGCCAGCCATTCGAAATCGTTGACCGCCGGCACCAGCATGAACTGATACAGCGCCGAAACCACCAGTGCCAGGCCCAATCCCCGGGCGTAACTCTGTGCGGCTATCAAAGGTCGCGGGAACGTTGCCATCAGTGAACACAGAATTCCCACCAGAATCATCCCGCCACGCGCACCGTCCCATGCCGTTTCGATCCAGATCAGCCCGGCCACCAGCAATGCACTGAAGGCCCGGATGGCATTCATCGTCGCCAGGGTGAAGTCCAGGTGCAGCGCACTGGACTGGCCGCGAAACATGCAACTGGCCTCCCGCCCTTCCTGTATCGCTTCGCTCAGTTCGAGTATCTGCTCCAGTTGTTGCAGCAGTCGGGCCTGCTCCCAACGCAGTGCCCATGCCAGCGAACGCAAGGTCGCGCTCATGTCTTCGGTCAACTGTTCAGCCCTGTAGGCCAGCGCTTCGAATTGTTGCTGCAGGACAACCAATTGGTGCCTCATGTCTTCCGGCAGTGAACGCCCGTACTGTGCCAGTTGATCGAGAAACGCCAGCTCATCGGCACGCAAACGCTGGACCTCCAGCGGCAGGTCGCCGTCCCAGCGCTCGGTCAGCAATTGGCGTTGATGACGCAGGGCCGTCAGTCGCGAAGTCAACAGCATCAGTTGATTGCCCAGCATCAACACCAGATTGTTGGCACTGCGCAGACGCGGGGCATCGAAATACAGATGTCGGCGCAGGCCTTCCAGCGCACTGATTTCTCCGAGCAGCTGCATTTGCCGTCGCTGGAAATCGGCTTCGCTCTCTTCGGTGCGAATCACCGCAGCGGCATGGGTGGCAACCAGTTTGATTACCTGATCGACTTTGGCAAAGTAGTTGCGCGAAACCGCCTCGGGCCGCGCCGTCAGCAGGCTGACAACACAGACACAGGCCACCGCGAGCAATGTTTCTGTGACCCGGGTAACCGCCAGCAGGAAGGTCCCGTCCTGATCCGGGATCGCCAGCAGTGCCACCACCACGGCGGTGTAACCACTGAGTACGAACGCCTGGGAACTGGTGTAGCGCAGCAGTGTGCCACCGGCCGTGCACAGGGCCAGCCACAGCGCCAGGGTGGTGATGAACGGCAATGGCGCCTGAGGGAAAATCGCCATGATCAGCACCGCCACGGCAGCGCCGAGGGTGGTGCCGATGACCTGACCAAAACTGCGGGCCAACGCCATTCCGGCCAGAGGCTGACTGATGATGACCACCGCCATGATCGACCATTTGGGTTGATCCAGGTCGAACAGGAACGCCAGGTACAGCGTCAGCAGCCCCGCCGCGATGGTGCGCAGGGCAAACAACAACACCGCCTGACCAGGAAGGATCACTGTCTTGAAATAATTGAACAGGGCTTGCATGAACACGCTCGTCAAAGGAACTTCACAAAGCGTAGTCACTGCATCGCGAGCCCGACGGTTTCCAGAGCCGACAGATGTTGTAGGGATCTTCATCCTCAGTCGCAGGCCATATCGGGCAGAGCGTTTGACTCAAGGCTTCAGCTGACCGAAGCTTGGCCCCTCTGCGTCAATAGAAAAGCTTCGGATACTTGCATGCCTCAGTCCCGCCGCTATTTGCTCATCAGTCTTGGCCTCGTGCTTGCCCTCCTGGTTGCGTGGCTGTCCCTGCGCAGCACCGCGCCCGTTGTGCCGGAATCAATCAAGCATGGTTTCAGTGAAGCGCTGGCCGCCGCCCGAGCCGGTCAACCGGGCGCGGCGCGGGTTTTGTACCAACAACTGGGGCGTCCGGACCTGTCGGTCAAGCGGCGTGTCTGGCTGCATGCCGAACTGCCGAACTACCCGAGCCCGCAAGCGCTGAAACTGGCCGATGCCGATCTGCAGAACGAATCCCCGGATGTACGAATGGCGGCGATCAGGAGCGTGACCGGCCTGGTGCCGGGCGGCCAGCGCAGTCTTTTGCTCGGCCCGTTGCTCGACGATGAGGATCAGGACGTTCGATTTACCGCGATCAACGCCCTGCTCGGTTTGTCCCCCGATCAGTTGGGCCTGTATTTCGCGCCGTTGCAGCAAGGCATCGACGTGTGGGAGCAGGCACTCAAGAGTCAGCCGGAAAGCGCCGCCAACTATGTCCAGCTGGCGCGCCTTTATCTGCACAATGCCGAGCTCAAGCAGGCGCAGGAAGCCCTTGAGCAAACCCTGCGCCTGGATCCCGCCAACCTGCCGGCGTTGGTGATGCAGATCGAAGTGCTCGACCGTCAGGGCCAGAGTGATGCCGCCCGACAATTGCTGGCCCGACAATTGAAGGCTCAGCCGGATTCGGCCTATCTGCAACATGCATTGGGTCTGTGGCTGCTGCATCACGATCAACGCGAATTCGCCCTGCTCGGCCTGTCCAAGGCCGTGGAACTGGAACCTGACAACAAGGAGTATCGCTACGACCTCGCCACCACGCTGCACAGCGCCGAGGAGCTCGAAGCGGCGCAGAAACAGTTACAGGAAATCGTCCAGCGCCACCCGGCCGACCGAAAGGCGCGGGTACTGCTGATCAATTACTGGAAGGAAAGTGGTCAATTGCAGAACGTGCAGGTTTTGCTGGCCCAACTCGAACAGATGAATCCGGACGATCCGTCGTTGCAGCAAGGTCTTTGAACGAGGTCTGACGCCTCCACAAGAAATTCGGAACCGCCGTCTCGGCAAAGGGTCAAGTAAACAGGCAGCCCGCAAAGGCGTACACCGCCCGCTGCCTCGTTTCCCCTAGTCATGAGAGGGCATTTTTTGTCTACATCGAACGAGTTGATCAGCGCAAAAGCCGCCACGGGCATCGAAGGGCTGGACGACATTCTGGCCGGTGGCTTGTCTCGCAGTCATGTTTTCCTGCTGGAGGGCGAGCCCGGTACCGGTAAAACCACGGTCGCGTTGCATTTTCTTCTGGCCGGCGCCCGTGCCGGCGAACGCTCGTTGTACATCACACTGTCCGAAACCGAGCGCGAACTGCGCCAGGGTGCGGCGTCCCACGGCTGGGAGCTGAACGAGAACATCGAGATTTTCGAGCTGACGCCACCGGAAAGTCTGCTCAACGCCGAGCATCAACAGAGCCTGCTGTACTCCTCGGATCTGGAGCTGGGCGAAGCCACCAAACAGATTTTCGAAGTGGTCGAGCGATTCAAACCGACCCGTGTGGTACTCGACAGCCTGTCGGAGATCCGCCTGCTGGCGCAAAGCTCCCTGCGTTATCGCCGCCAGATCCTGGCGATCAAGCACTACTTTGTGCGATATGACGCGACGGTACTGCTGCTGGATGACCTGACGACAGAGTCCCTCGACAAGACCGTGCACAGCGTGGCCCACGGTGTAATCCGCCTGGAAGAACTGACCCCCAACTACGGCGCCGAACGCCGACGCGTGCGGGTGATCAAGTACCGCGGCCAGAAATATCGTGGCGGTTTTCACGACTTCATCATCATGGGCGATGGCGTACACGTCTTTCCGCGCCTTGTGGCGGCCGAACACCGCGGCGATTACCCGCGCGTGCAATTGACCAGTGGCATCAACGAAATGGACGCGCTGCTCGGAGGCGGGATCGAAACCGGCTCCAGCACGTTGATACTCGGCCCGGCCGGTACCGGCAAATCGCTGATATCGATGATCTTTGCTGCCGCTGCGGTCACGCGTGGCGAGAAAGCGGCACTGTTCATTTTCGATGAAGAACTGGGGCTGCTGTTCGAGCGCATGAGAAACATCGGCATTGACCTAAAGGCTCTGCAAGCCACCGGTAATCTGCTGATCGAGCAGGTCGACGCTGCCGAACTTTCTCCCGGCGAGTTCTCCCACCGGGTACGCCGCTGCGTCGATGAAGCCGACATCAAGACCGTGGTGATCGACAGCATCAACGGTTATCAGGCCGCGATGCCGGAAGAGAAAGCACTGGTCCTGCACATGCACGAACTGCTGCTGTACCTGAACCGCAAAGGCGCCGCGACCTTCATGACCGTCGCCCAGCACGGTCTGGTCGGCGATATGCAGACGCCGGTCGACATCACGTACCTGGCCGACACGGTCATTTTGCTACGCTATTTTGAAGCTCTCGGTAAAGTGCGTCGGGCTATTTCGATCATCAAGAAACGCACCGGCAGCCATGAATCGACGATTCGTGAATACCGGATTTCCGCTCAGGGAATGACCATCGGCGAGCCGCTGGAAGCTTTCCAGGGTGTACTGCGCGGTGTTCCGACCTACTTCGGCGCGAGCAATCCGCTGCTCAAGGAAGACAACTTGTGACCGTCACCGTCCCGCTGTCCGAACGGGCGCTGATCCTCGCGCCCCTGGGTCGCGACAGCCAAATTGCGCTGATGATCCTAAAAGAGGCCGGTTACGGTGGCCTCATCACCTCCGGCCTGAGGCATCTGTGCGCTGAACTGGAACCCGGCGCCGGTTTGCTGCTGATCGCTGCTGAAGCCTTGAATGGCCCGGAGCTCGAAGGCCTGCTGCTGTATCTGGAGCAGCAACCGGCATGGTCGGACTTGCCGATCGTCCTGCTCACCCATCACGGAGGATCCGAACAAGGGCCTTCTTCGCGTCTCAGTGAATTACTGGGCAACGTGACATTCCTTGAGCGCCCTTTCCATCCGGCGACCCTGATAAGCCTGGTTTCCACTGCTCTGCGCGGGCGACGACGACAGTACGAAGCCCGCGATCGTCTGATCGATCTGAGCGAAAGCGAACGACGCCTGCAATCGACTCTCGAAACCCTTGAGCAACAAGTCGAGGAACGCACGGCGCAGTTACGGCACAACGAAGAGGCCCTGCGTCAGTCGCAGAAAATGGAAGCGGTCGGCCAACTCACCGGCGGTATCGCCCACGACTTCAACAACATGCTGACCGGGATCATTGGCAGCCTCGAATTGATGCGCCGGCGTCTTGCCCGTGGTCGGACAGATGATCTCGACAGCCTGATCGATCTGGGCGTGACCTCCGCCAACCGCGCCGCCGGCCTGACTCATCGTCTGTTGGCGTTTTCCCGCCGGCAGTCACTGGACTCCAAAGCGGTGCAGATGAATGACCTGGTGCGATCGATGGGCGAACTGCTGCAACGCAGCCTCAACGAAAGCATCCAGTTGGACATGCGCCTGCACGAACAACTGTGGGTGGCCGAGGCGGATCCCAATCAACTGGAAAGCGCCCTGCTCAACCTGGTGATCAACGCACGCGACGCGATGCCCGATGGCGGCAATCTTGTAGTCGAAACCGGTAATCAGGTGCTGGATCGCGACTTCACTGCGACTTACAGCAATCTGTCGCCGGGCGATTACGTAGTGCTAAGCGTGACCGACAATGGCTGCGGCATGCCGCAGAGCGTGATCAACCGCGCATTCGATCCCTTCTTCACCACCAAACCCATCGGCCAGGGCACAGGTCTGGGTCTGTCGATGATCTATGGTTTCAGCAAGCAATCCGGTGGACATGTTTCGATCGACAGCGAAATCGATCAAGGCACCACGGTGAAACTCTATCTGCCACGTTTCCAGGGCGAATCCCTGCCCCACACCGTGGTGGACATGGAGCAGGCGCCCGATGCCGTGGAAGGCGAAACCGTATTGATCGTGGAAGACGACCCAGCCGTGCGCGTGCTGATCAGCGCGGTATTGAGTGAGTTGGGCTATGGCTTTGTCGAAGCCAGTGACGCCGATGGCGCAGTGCCGATCCTGGATTCGGCGCAACGTATTGATCTGCTGATCAGTGATGTCGGCCTGCCGGGCATGAATGGCCGGCAACTGGCGGAAATCGGCCGACAATATCGGCCGGAACTGAAAGTCCTGTTCATCACCGGTTACGCCGAGCACGCGGCGGTGCGCGGCGGGTTTCTCGACCCCGGCATGCAGATGATCACCAAGCCGTTCACCTTCGATCTGCTGACGGCGAAGGTGCGGGAGATGATCAAGAGCTGAGACGGTTAACGCTCAAGCCAGCAGTTCCTGAATCTTCTCCTGCAACACATCCAGATCGAACGGTTTTTCCAGGATCGGCGCCCGGCGGGTGATGGGGCTGCCGGTCTCGCGGATTTCCTGCGGATAGCCGCTGATGAAGATCACCTTCAGATCCGGACGTAACTTGACGGCGGGTTCGGCGATCTGCACGCCGGAGATCCCGCCAGGCAGGCGGAAATCAGTAATCAACATGTCCAGATGCGGCTTGCTCGCCAGAATCTCGAACGCCTGCTCACCGTTTTCGGCCTGCAATACGCGATAGCCCTGGCTTGACAGATAGTCTGTCAGGACCATCAGGATCACCGGTTCGTCCTCGACGACGAGTACTACATCTTGTGCATCTACACTCATGGGAAGCCTTTGTTCGTTCAATAGCTGCTGATACGACCGTGTGGTCACTCAGAGGTTGCGTTTGTTTTGCCGTTTTCCTGGAGCGGCAGACAAACGCGAAACAGGGCGCCCTCGTTGATCTTGCTTTCGACGACGATGGAGCCGCCATGGGCGGCGACGATCTGTTCGGAAATGAACAGACCCAGCCCGAGGCCGGCCACCACCGTCTTGGCAGAGACCCGTTCGAACTGTTGAAAAATGCGCTTCTGGTTCTCCTCGCTGATGCCGATGCCCTGATCCTGAACTTCGACCCGGGCTTCATTGCCTTCGCGATAGACCCGTACCTGGATCGGACTTTTACCGCCATAACGCAACGCGTTGGTCAGCAGGTTCGACACCACCTGCTCGATACGGAATTCGTCCCACTCCCCTTCCACCGGCTCGGCAGCCGTGAAGCTGACTTCAGTCTCGGCGGCTTCGATCTGCTGGGCGAAATTCTCCAGCAGAGTGCCCACCAGTTGCACGAGATCGAAGCGACTCGGCCGGATCGACAACTTGCCGGTGCGGATTCGCGACACGTCGAGCATGTCCTCGATCAGGCGGATCAGGCTTTTGATCTGGCGCTCGTCGCGGTCGACCATCGCGTGCATCTTGTCGAGGGTAAACGCGGCGGCGTTGTCCCGGGCCAGGTGCATCTTGCGCAACTGGGTTTCGAGGATAAGGCCGTTGAGCGGCGTGCGCACTTCGTGGGCGACGATGGACATGAAATCGTCACGCATGCGCACCGCTTGCTCCAGTTCGCCTTGCGTGCTCTGCAACTGTTGAAGCAGCGCTTCCTGCTCGCGGCGACTCTGCTCGAGCGCCTCGACCTGTTGCTTCATCGCCTTGCTCTGGCGGTACAGGTCGACGAAGACGTTGACCTTGCTCTTCACCGCGTGGATATCCAGCGGTTTGTGCAAGAAGTCCACCGCGCCGCTTTCGTAGCCCTTGAACGCGTAATTGAGTTCACGGCCGGCGGCGCTGACGAAGATGATCGGGATGTTCTTGGTCTTCTCGGTGCCACGCATCAATTCCGCCAGTTCGAAGCCATTCATGCCTGGCATCTGCACATCGAGAATGGCCATGGCGAATTCGTGTTGCAGCAGCAGAGACAGCGCTTCGTCCGCCGACAGCGCTTTGTAGACGGTGCGGTCTTCGCGTTTGATCAGCGCTTCGAGAGCCAGCAGGTTCTCGGGCAGATCGTCGACGATCAGCAGTTTTGCCTGGATATTACTCAGCATGCGATTCGTTCCAGCTCGACAAGCAGACGGCCGATGTCGTGGATGGGAAGTATGTAATCCGGTTGATGTGTCTTCAGCGCCGCGCGAGGCATGGTCGCGACCTGCGCTTCGTCCGGATCCTGCACGATAGTCAGCCCGCCCTGACGTTTGACCTGCGCCAGGCCCCGCGCACCATCATGGTTGGCACCGGTCAACAGTACCGCGGCCAGCGCTGGCCCGTAGGCATCGGCGGCGGACTCGAACAGAAAGTCGATCGAAGGTCGCGAATGATGCAAACGGTCTTCAAGGCTCAGCGACAGGCTGAGATCCTGCTCCACCGAAAGGTGATAACCCGGCGTCGCGAAGTACACGGTGCCGGGCGAGATGTCCTGTTTGTCGATGGCTTCTTTCACCGGCAGCGCCAATCGGCGGGCGAACACATCGGCGAGCTGGCTGCGACGCTCTTCCGGCAGATGCAGGACGATGATGATCGGCAGCCCGAACCCCGCCTGCAGCGAACCGAGTAGCGTCAGCAAGGCCTCGACGCCACCGGCGGAAGCTCCGACGACAATCGCCTCGACCCGAGGCAAATCCGCTGCACTGTTCATGATTTGCGGTAGATCCGTTCTTGTTTCACCAGCGGCTCGAACTGGTTGGAGTAGCCGGAAAAATCCAAAGTTTCCTTGCTGCCCAATACCAGGAAGCCTCGGTGGCACAATGATTCATGGAACAACCCGAATGCTCGATCCTGAAGTTTTTTGTTGAAGTAAATCAACACGTTACGACATGAAATTAATTGAGTTTCGGAGAATACACTATCGGTCGCCAGGCTGTGATCGGCGAAGGTCACGTTCTCGCACAGGCTCTTGTCGAAAATCGCGTAACCATACGCAGCAGTGTAGTAGTCGGCAAACGAGCGCTGGCCGCCGGCCTGCTGATAGTTGGCGGTGTAAGCGCGCACGTTTTCCATCGAAAAGATTCCCTGCTTGGCCTTTTCCAGCGAGTGCGGGTTGATATCGGTGGCGTAGATGATCGTGCGGTCGAGCAGACCTTCTTCGCGCAGCAGGATCGCCATCGAATAGACCTCTTCGCCGGTGCTGCAACCGGCGATCCAGATCTTGATCGACGGATAGGTCTTGAGCAGCGGCACCACTTCCTGGCGGATCGCCAGGAAGTGCGACGGATCGCGAAACATCTCGCTGACCGGAATCGTCAGCAATTGCAGCAACTGCATGAACGCTGTCGGGTCGTGCAGGACCTTCTCCTGCAACGCCGAGATGGTTGCGCATTCGAACTGGCTCAACGCATGTTGCACCCGGCGCTTGATCGAAGCGCCGGAATAATCACGAAAGTCGTAGCTGTACTTGAGGTATATCGCCTCGATCAGCAGCCGCAGTTCGATTTCACTGTTTCGTTCAACGGAATTACTACGTTCCACTAAATGCGTTCCATCTTCGGCAACCACACGCGAATCAGCGAGAACAGGCGATCCAGATCGATGGGCTTGGCCAGGTAATCATTGGCGCCCGCCTGCAGGCAGCGCTCCTGATCGTCCTTCATGGCCTTGGCCGTCACCGCGATGATCGGCAGCTTGCGCCAGCGCGGATTCTTGCGGATTTCCATGGTGGCTTCAAAACCGTCCATTTCCGGCATCATCACGTCCATCAGCACCAGGTCGATGTCCTCGACTTCATTCAGTTTTTCAATCGCTTCGCGACCGTTACGGCCGATCACCACGACTGCACCCTTGGTTTCCAGCGCACTGGTCAGGGCGAAGATGTTACGTACATCGTCGTCCACCAGCAGCACTTTACGACCTTCGAAGACCTTGTCGCGGCTGCGGGCGGTCTTGAGCATCTTCTGCCGTTCATGGGACAACTGCGATTCGACTTTGTGCAGAAAGAGTGTGACCTCGTCCAGCAGGCGTTCCGGCGAGCGCGCGCCCTTGATGATGATCGAGCGCGAATACTTGCGCAGATCAGCCTCTTCGTCGCGGGTCAGGTTGCGTCCGGTGTAGACGATGACCGGCGGGAACGAGCAGATGTCCTCGGTGGACATGCGTTTGAGCAGATCGTTGCCGAGCATGTCCGGCAGCTTCAGGTCGATGACCATGCAATCGAAGATCGTCGTGCGCAGCAGCTCCAGCGCGTCCTGCGCCAGGCCGACGGCGGTGATTTCAATGTCGTCGTCGCCGATCAGGCGGGCAATGCTTTCCCGTTGCAGATCATCATCCTCGACCAGCAGCACGCGTTTGACCTTCTGGGTCAGCTTGGCTTCAAGGCGCGCGAACACGTCCTTGAGTTCTTCGCGGGTGGTCGGTTTGACGGCGTAACCGATAGCGCCCATGTGCATCGCGGCTTCGACGCGGTCTTCCACGGAAATCACGTGCACCGGGATGTGCCGGGTTTCGGCGTGTTCTTTCAGACGCTGCAGAACGGTCAGGCCCGAATGATCCGGCAGGCGCATGTCCAGCAGGATCGCGTCCGGAACAAACTCTTTCGCCAAGTCATAGCCTTCATCTGCACCGTGGGCGACCAGGCACTGATAACCCAGTTCGTGGGCCAGGTCGTAGAGGATGTGGGCGAAATTCGGCTCGTCTTCCACCACCAGGATGCAGCGGGTGTCGAACGGAGCCTTGTTACGGTCGTCGTTGAAACGCGGGATATCGACGGTGGCCAGCGGCGAAACCGCGACGGTAGGTGTAATAACCGGTGCGGATGCTGGCGGACTGAAGGTCAGCGGTGCGACCGGCGCATCGCCCGGTTCGCGGTATTGCTGCGGTAACACCAGCGTAAAGGCACTGCCCTGCCCCGGCGCGCTGCTGACGCTGATCGAGCCGCCCAGCAAGGTCGCCAGGTCCCGGGAGATCGACAGGCCCAACCCGGTGCCGCCGTATTTACGGTTGGTAGTGCCGTCGGCCTGACGGAAGGCTTCGAAAATGCTTTCCTGCTGGTCCTGCGCAATCCCGATCCCGGAATCACGGACGATGAAGGCGATGCGTTCGTCCGGCTGGCCGGCGATGGTCAGGCTGACCGTACCGTGCTCGGTGAACTTCACAGCGTTGGACAGCAGATTTTTGATCACCTGCTCCAGGCGCTGGCGGTCGGTGAACAGCGTGCTCGGTGCGTCTGGTTGCAACTCGACGCTGAACGCCAGTTTCTTGTCCGCCGCCAGTGGTTCGAATACACCGCGCAGCCCCTCGGCCAGGCGCGAGACGCTGGTATTTTCCGGAACCACTTCGAGTTTGCCGGCCTCAACCTTGGAAATGTCGAGAATATCGTTGATCAGGTTGAGAAGATCGTTGCCGGCGGAGTAGATCGACTCGGCAAATTTCACCTGCTCGGCGCTGAGGTTATCCTGCGGGTTTTCCGCCAGCAGCTTGGCCAGGATCAGCGAACTGTTCAGCGGTGTGCGCAGTTCGTGGGACATGTTGGCGAGGAACTCGGATTTGTATTTGCTCGAACGCTGCAACTCTTCGGCGCGCTCTTCGAGTTGCACCTGGGCCTGATTGAGCTCGGTGTTCTTCTTATCCATGGCGTCGCGTTGTTCGGCCAGGGTCTGGGCCTGTTCGGCCAGTTGCTCGTTGGTCTGCTCCAGCTCCACTTGCTGGGTTTCCAGGTGCGCCTGGGACTCCTTGAGAATCCGCGACTGCTCTTCCAGTTCTTCGTTGGCGGTTTTCAGTTCTTCCTGTTGTACCTGCAACTCTTCGTTTAGCTGCTGGGTTTCGGCCAGGACTTCCTGCAGACGCTGACGATAACGCGCCGCCTCGATAGACGTGCCGATGTTGCCGGCAATCAATTCGAGCAGCGCCACGTCGCGCTCGGTCAGCGGACGCAGGAAGCCCAGTTCGATCACACCATTGACCCGGTCGTCATCGCTGGTCGGCACTACCAGCACGCTGTGCGGCAGGCCTTCGCCCAACCCGGAGCTGACCTTGAAATAATCCGATGGCACCGGGTCCAGGCGAATCAGCCGCGCCTGCTGTGCGACCTGCCCGACAATGCCTTCACCGCTGTAGATCGATTGTCCCTGTTCTTCCTGCTCGCGGGAGAAGCCATAACTTGCCACGCGCTTCAGGCCGCCATGCTCTTCACGCACATAGAGCGCGGCCACGGCGGTGCCGAGGTATTGGGCACAGAATTGCAGAATGTTGCGACCCAGCAGGTTGAGCGTCAGTTGCCCCAGCACCTGCTCGGCCAGTTCGGACTGGCCATTGCGCAACCAGGCTTGTTCCTCCAGACGATCGGCACTGGCCTGTTGTGCAGCGAGGTTGGCGCTGTAACTGTCCGAAAGACTGACCAGATCGCGACGGCCGACGTAGGCCAGTAAACCGCTGATCCCGGCGATGAACAGTAAATACAGGCTGATGCTCCAGATCGTGGTGCGGCGCACGTCTTCATTGCGGGCGGTGCGCAACGTCTGCTCGGTATCGATCACGTCTTCGAACTGCTTGCGAATCTCGTCGGTCAGGCGCTTGCCGCGCCCGGCCTTGACCGCAGCCTTATAGTCGCCACTGGCGCGCTGCAGGTCGATCATCGATTGAGCGTAGGTCGTCCACTCGGTTTGCAAGGCTTGCAAGCGACGCAGGCGGTCGGTCTGCACCGGGTTGTCGGCGGTCAGTTCAAGCAAGGTGTCGAGCGCCACGTTGATACGCGGCTTCGCCGTTTCATACGGATCGAGGAAGTGCTCGTCGCCACTGAGCAGGAAACCGCGCATGCCGGTTTCCAGGTCGACGGTGAGTTTCACCGCCTCGTTGGCGTTATTGATCACCCGGTCGGTGTGTTCCACCCACTGGATCACTGACAACAGATAGGTGATCAGGGAAATGAAGAACACCGCGCTGATCGCACCCACACCCAAAGGCAGGCTGACGTTACGACTCAGTAGTTTGCGAAACCGTTGTTCATCAACCGAAGACGGAGAGGACATGTGGCAGCCTTGTCGAACTGTTGAAAACCAGGGAGTTTGCCCCAAAACGGCGGCATGGATCCATTTTTCTCACAGTGTTAGCACTGTTTTCCCACATTTGCCTACGCCGAATCGCAGGCCTACGGTTATCCTTGCGCGCCCGTTTGCGCCTATTCTTTTTTGTATCCATTCGGGAACTTGTGGCTATGCGCCACTTACTCATGCAAGAGCCCGGCATTTTTGATCGACCGGCGCCCCATCCCCCATTCTTGAGAGCCGCCACTATGTCCACCACCGCGTCCACCATCCTTGTAGTAGAAGACGACACCATCGTGCGCATGCTGATCGTCGACGTACTGGAGGAACTGGACTTCAAGGTGCTGGAAGCGGACGGCAGCGAACAGGCCCTGGCAATCATCAAGGACGCGAATCAGCACATCGATCTGATGATGACCGATGTCGGGCTGCCGATCATGGATGGCCGTCAATTGGCCACCGAGGCCCGCAATATCCGCCCTTCACTGCCGATTCTGTTTGCCAGCGGTTATGCCGAGACCATTGAAGTGCCGGCAGATATGCATGTGATCGGCAAACCTTTCTCGATCGATCAACTGCGCGACAAGGTGAAAAGCGTTCTAGGTCAAAACTGACACAAACGGCCTTTCCAACGCGGATTCAACCTCAGGATATGTTCTAATCCGCGCGCTTTTTTCTTCTTCCCTCTCGTTCTTCAGGAAACACTTTTTCATGAGTCAGCCCGCGACCAAAGTCCTCGTCATTGGTTACGTCTGGCCGGAACCCCGTTCCTCCGCCGCGAGCGGGCATGTAATGCAGATTCTCGAGACGTTTCTTCAACAGGGCTGGGACATTACTTTTGCCAGCCCGGCGGGCGTTGGCGAACATCCGGCCGATCTTGCCGAACTGGGCATCCGTACTGTTCCGATCGAATTGAACAACAGCAGCTTCGATGTATTCGTCAGTGAACTGGCACCGGATATCGTACTGTTTGACCAGTTCATGATCGAAGAACAATTCGGCTGGCGCGTGGAAAAGAACTGCCCCGATGCATTGCGCGTTTTGGAAACTTCGGATTTGCAAAGCCTGCGGCAGGCCCGGCACCAACGGTTGAAGGATCGACTCAAGCTCAGCGATGACGCTAACGATTTCGATCAGTTGTTTGCCCCGGCGCTGGCCGAAGAGTTCGAGCTGATGGCTGACACCGACTTGGCCAAACGCGAGATTGCAGCGCTGTTTCGCTGCGATCTGAACCTGATGATCTCGCCTGTGGAAATCGAATTGCTGGTGCAGCAGTTCAAGTTGCCGCCCGAGTTGTTGCACTGGTGCCCGTTGATGGTCGAATCGCCCAGCGCACCGGCAAAACCTTTCGAAGAGCGCGCGCATTTCCTCAGTATCGGCAACTTCCGCCACGCGCCGAACTGGGACGCGGTTTTATGGATGAAAGCCACTGTCTGGCCGCTGATCCGCGAACAACTGCCAAAAGCACAATTGCACATTTACGGCGCTTACACGCCGCCCAAGGCAGCAGCTCTGCACAATGCCGCACAGGGTTT
Source organism: Pseudomonas sp. R38(2017) (assembly GCF_002112395.1). Lineage (NCBI taxonomy): Bacteria > Pseudomonadati > Pseudomonadota > Gammaproteobacteria > Pseudomonadales > Pseudomonadaceae > Pseudomonas > Pseudomonas sp. R38(2017). Next base: position 229,696 of record NZ_NEHN01000002.1, on the reverse strand, counting down.
TCACATCATGAACTGGGCGGAAGATGCATTGCAGGTCATGTCCGATGCGCGCATCTGCCTGGCACCTCTGCGCTTCGGCGCCGGCATCAAAGGCAAACTGATCGATGCCATGCTCTGCGGCACGCCGAGTGTCACCACGCCGATTGGTGCAGAAGGCATGCGCACCGACCAGCCTTGGCCGGGCGCTGTCTGCCGCACGGCGCAGGACCTGGCCAATGCCGCCGTTGAACTCTATCGCGACGAGGTCCGTTGGCAGGCAGCTCAGTCTCAGGGACAAGCACTGCTCAACGACGTTTACCCGCAAGCCATACATGGACCGGCGTTGATCAACAAGTTGCAGGAGTGTCGCAAAAACATTGCTCAACTAAGACGCCAAAATTTTATCGGCAGCATGCTGCGCCACCACTCGCACAAAAGTACCCAGTACATGGCGCAGTGGATTGAAGCGAAGAACCAGAACAAGTAATTCACTTGGACACTTTCAAAAAACAACCCCCAACAACTTGAATTGATCCCTACATAGCCAACCAGAACATCAAACACTATAGGCACCCTGCAAGTACCGCCCTGAACACTTGACAGAGCGGCATCTTTTTAAACTTATGCAGGATGCACTCATGAGCACTAAAACGTAATTCCCGAACTCTGGAAAATCTGATCAACGACGTCAATAGGTTTCTGGACAGCAATCCGGATGAATTCATTATTCTGGACTTTCACAGTATTGACGGGAGCGACTTCGATTACGACTACTTCAATAAAATGATGATCCACTTTCTGGGCCATCGACTTGTTCCTCGCCAGAACTTGTCATCGAGTCTTCGTGAACTCAAGCGCGCCAGCACGCAACAACGTGTGGTCGCTGCAGCCAGGATAAAAGTGACTGGGCACTGAAGTGCAACATCATCAGTGTCGACTTCATGGAAGAGTCGCATCTGGTGGAGTTCTGCCGGATTGCCAGCTTGATAAAAGCCCGGCAACGCACGCTTTAAGCCGTAATGGAAACTGGCGCAATCCGCGCGCGAAGAGGCATGATCGCCGGGCGATAACAAAAAAAGCGCCCGACCATGACCCGAACCGCCCGCGTGACCGACCCCTCCTACGAGTTGATGGATGACCACAACGGATTGTCCATCATCTATCGCCAGCACGGTTTCCCCTGCCCGCTGGTGCGCTGGCATTTCCACAAGGAATACGAACTGCACCTGATCGTCGCCAGTTCGGGCAAGGTGTTCATCGGCGACTACATCGGCAACTTCTACCCACAGACCCTGTTCCTGACCGGCCCCAATCTGCCGCACAACTGGATCAGCCAGGTGGCCGAAGACGAAGTGGTCGAGAAGCGCGACATGCTGGTCAACTTCACCGATGAGCTGTTCGAAAGCGGTCATCAGGTGTTCGCCGAACTCAAGACCCTGGCGCCGCTGCTGGAGCGTGCGCAATACGGCATCGAATTCCGCTGCCCGCGCACCATTCGCCAAGCGACGAACCTGATGCAAAAGATCGCCGATACCAGGGGCATCACCCGTCTCGGGCACTTTCTCATCCTGATGGAATTGCTGGCGGCCTGTGATGACTACCAACTGCTGTCCGGCGCAACCACACCGCAACTGGCCGACGAACACAACATCGACCGCACCAACCGCGCGGTGGATTACATCTTTGCCCACTACGCTCGCGAACTGCCGCTGGAGGAAGTCGCCGAGCACCTGGGCATGAAACCCACCTATTTCAGCCGGGTGTTCAAACAGGCCACCGGGCGCAATTTCATCGAGTTCGTCAATCGCCTGCGCATCAGCAAATCCTGCGAACTGCTGGCAGACGGTGACAAACCGGTGACCGAGGTGTGTTTCGAATCGGGCTTCAACAACATCTCCAATTTCAATCGACGCTTTCAACAGCTCAAAGGCATGACGCCGTCGCATTATCGGCGGTTGGTGGTGCAACGCCTGACCGAGCAGAACCACGGCTGATACCTGAAAACCTGTACGGTTTCATCAACGCTGCCCTGCTGAACCCCCCTTACCTGCGTTAATCACTCCAATCACGAGTGCAAAAAAGTATCGATTCAAGTGCTAGGGATGATTTGTCAGCCCTGCGATTGAAGGCTGTAATCAGTGCACATTCTTCCTGCAGCCGGAAGACACAAAAACAATAACTGTCCTTCTGTCCCCCGCCGGGTGCAGAAAAGGAGTGCACGATGCAACCCACTGCAAAAGCTCTGCTTGCCCTCACCTGCATGACCCTCAGCAGCGTCAGCCTTGGCGCCCAGACCCTGACCATCGCCACCGTCAACAACAGCGACATGATCCGCATGCAAAAACTCTCGAAAACCTTCGAGACCGAGCACCCGGACATCAAGTTGAATTGGGTCGTGCTGGAAGAAAACGTCCTGCGTCAGCGCCTGACCACCGACATCGCCACCCAGGGCGGTCAGTTCGACGTGCTGACTATCGGCATGTACGAAGCCGCACTCTGGGGTGCCAAGGGCTGGCTGGAGCCAATGAAGGATCTGCCGGCCAGCTACGCCCTCGACGATGTGTTCCCGTCGGTGCGTGAAGGCCTGTCGGTCAAGGGTTCGCTGTACGCCTTGCCGTTCTACGCCGAAAGCTCGATCACCTATTACCGCACCGACCTGTTCAAGGACGCCGGCCTGACCATGCCGGAGCGCCCGACCTGGGAGCAGATCGCCGGCTTCGCCGAAAAGCTCACCAACAAGGACAAGGAACAGTACGGCATCTGCCTGCGCGGCAAGGCCGGCTGGGGCGAGAACATGGCGCTGATCACCACCGTGGCCAACGCCTACGGTGCGCGCTGGTTCGATGAGCAGTGGAAACCCGAATTCAGTGGCCCGGAATGGAAGAACGCGCTGAACTTCTACGTTGACACCATGAAGAAATCCGGCCCGCCCGGCGCATCGAGCAACGGTTTCAACGAAAATCTCGCGCTGTTCAACAGCGGTAAATGCGCGATCTGGGTCGATGCCAGCGTTGCGGGCTCGTTCGTCACCGACAAGACCCAGAGCAAGGTCGCCGATCACGTCGGCTTCACCTACGCGCCGCATCAAGTCACCGACAAGGGTTCAGCGTGGCTGTACTCGTGGGCGCTGGCGATTCCGACCAGCTCCAAGGCCAAGGACGCCGCCAAGGAATTCAGTGCCTGGGCCACCTCCAAGGAGTACGGCGAACTGGTCGCCAAGACTGACGGCATCGCCAACGTACCGCCGGGCACTCGCGCCTCGACCTACAGCGAGGCTTACATGAGCGCAGCGCCGTTTGCCAAGGTGACACTGGAATCTCTGAAAGCGGCCGACCCGAGCAAACCGACCCTCAAGACCGTGCCTTACATCGGCATTCAACTGGTGACCATTCCCGAGTTCCAGGGCATCGGCACCCAGGTCGGCAAACTGTTCTCGGCCGCGCTGATCGGCCAGACCACGGTCGACCAGGCCCTGGCCGCCGCACAGCAAACCACCGAACGCGAGATGAAGCGCGCGGGTTATCCGAAGTAACCCTGCGAAAGCCTCTCCTGCCTCCTGCCGGAGCGAGATTGCTCGCTCCAGCACGGTATCTCCATAGGTCTGTATGACTCGGTTGTGATCCCCATGAATACTTCAACTGCCAAAGCCCACATCGACCTGTCGCAACCCCGGCGCAAAAACCGTGTGGCCAATCCCGGCTGGTTTCTGGTCAGCCCTTCGGTGGCCCTGTTGCTGCTGTGGATGATCGTGCCACTGGGCATGACCGTCTATTTCTCGACGATCCGCTACAACCTGCTCGACCCGGGCATCAACGAATTCGTCGGGCTGGATAACTTCACCTACTTTCTGACCGATTCGGGCTTCCTGCCCGGCGCCACCAACACCTTGTTGCTGGTGGGCAGCGTGCTGCTGATCAGCGTGGTGTTCGGCGTGTTGATCAGTGCTTTGCTGGAGGCCAGCGAGTTCTTCGGTCGCGGCATCGTGCGGGTGATGCTGATTTCACCGTTCTTCATCATGCCCACGGTCGGTGCGCTGATCTGGAAGAACCTGATCTTCCACCCGGTCTCCGGCATCCTCGCCTACATCTGGAAGCTGTTCGGCGCGCAACCGGTGGACTGGCTGGCACACTACCCGCTGCTATCGATCATCATCATTGTGTCGTGGCAATGGCTGCCCTTCGCGATCCTGATCCTGATGACCGCCATGCAGTCTCTCGACCAGGAACAGAAAGAAGCTGCCCGCCTCGACGGCGCAGGCACCGTCGCGATCTTCTGGCACCTGACCCTGCCGCATCTGGCGCGGCCGATTGCCGTGGTGGTGATGATTGAAACCATCTTCCTGCTGTCCGTGTTCGCCGAAATCTTCACCACCACCAACGGCGGCCCCGGCTACGCGTCGACCAACCTCGCCTACCTGATCTACAACCAGGCGCTGGTGCAGTTCGACGTCGGCATGGCCTCGGCCGGCGGCCTGATCGCTGTGGTCATCGCCAACATCGCCGCGATCATTCTGGTGCGGATGATCGGCAAAAACCTGACTGACAAAGCCTGAGGCCTGCCATGACTCTTCAACAATCCCGCCGGCTGCAAAGCCTGCTGCTCGGCACGCTGGCCTGGGCCATCGCGATCATCATTTTCTTCCCGATCTTCTGGATGGTACTGACCAGTTTCAAGACCGAAATCGACGCCTTCGCCACACCGCCGCAGTTGTTCTTCACGCCGACGCTGGAGAACTACCTGCACATCAACGAGCGCAGCGATTACTTCAGCTTCGCCTGGAACTCGGTAGTGATTTCCTTCAGCGCCACGGCCCTTTGTCTGCTGATCGCGGTGCCGGCAGCCTACTCGATGGCGTTCTACGAAACCCAGCGCACCAAAGGCACGCTGCTGTGGATGCTCTCCACCAAAATGCTGCCACCGGTGGGCGTGCTGATGCCGATCTACCTGCTGGCCAAGAGTTTTGGCCTGCTGGACACGCGCATCGCGCTGATCGTGATCTACACGCTGATCAACCTGCCGATCGTGGTCTGGATGGTTTACACCTACTTCAAGGACATCCCCAAAGACATCCTCGAAGCCGCCCGCCTCGACGGCGCCACCCTCGCTCAGGAAATGCTCCGCGTGCTGCTGCCGATCGCCAAGGGCGGCCTCGCGTCGACCGTGCTGCTGTCGCTGATCCTGTGCTGGAACGAGGCGTTCTGGTCGCTGAACCTGACCTCGTCCAAAGCCGCCCCGCTGACCGCGCTGATCGCCTCCTACTCAAGCCCCGAGGGCTTGTTCTGGGCCAAGTTGTCGGCCGTCTCGACCCTGGCCTGCGCGCCGATCCTGATCTTCGGCTGGATCAGCCAGAAACAACTGGTCCGCGGCCTGTCGTTCGGCGCCGTGAAATAGCCCTCAAAGAATTCGCAAAAGGAGCGCCACCATGGCCAACCTGAAAATCAAGAATCTGCAAAAAGGCTTCGAAGGTTTTTCCATCATCAAGGGCATCGACCTTGAGGTGAACGACAAGGAATTCGTGGTATTTGTCGGCCCGTCGGGCTGCGGCAAATCCACCCTGCTGCGATTGATCGCCGGCCTCGAAGAAGTCAGTGGCGGCACGATCGAACTAGATGGGCGCGACATCACCGAAGTCAGCCCGGCCAAGCGAGATCTGGCGATGGTGTTCCAGACCTATGCGTTGTATCCGCACATGACCGTGAAAAAGAACATGTCATTCGCCCTCGATCTGGCCGGCGTACCGAAAGCCGAAGTCGAGAAGAAAGTCGGCGAAGCGGCGCGCATTCTCGAACTCGGGCCGATGCTGGAACGCAAGCCCAAACAACTGTCCGGCGGCCAGCGTCAGCGTGTGGCCATCGGTCGCGCGATCGTGCGCAACCCGAAAATCTTCCTGTTCGACGAACCGCTGTCCAACCTCGACGCCGCCCTGCGGGTGCAAATGCGCCTTGAGCTGCTGCGCCTGCACAAGGACCTCAAAGCGACCATGATCTACGTGACCCACGATCAGGTCGAAGCCATGACCATGGCCGACAAGGTGGTGGTACTCAATGGCGGCAAAATCGAGCAGGTCGGCTCGCCGCTGGAGCTGTATCACACCCCCGCCAACCTGTTCGTCGCCGGCTTCCTCGGCACGCCGAAAATGGGCTTCCTCAAAGGCCAGATCGCGCGGATCGATGGCGCGAGCTGCGAAGTTTCGCTGGACGCCGGCACTCGCATCACCCTGCCATTCAACGCGTCGAACCTGAGCGTCGGCAGCGCCGTGACCCTGGGCATTCGCCCGGAACATCTGGAACTGGCGCAACCGGGCGACTGCACCCTGCCAGTCACTGCCGACGTCAGCGAACGACTGGGCAGCGACACCTTCTGCCACGTCAAGACCAACGCCGGCGAAGCCCTGACCATGCGCGTGCGCGGTGATCTGGCGAGCCGTTACGGCGAACAACTGAACCTGCACCTGGACGCCGCCCACTGCCATCTGTTCGATGCCGACGGCGTGGCGTTGACCCGCCCGTTGCGCGCCGCCGCCTGATTTCGAGACTGATCCGATGAAACTGAACCAACAGAACCTCAACCGCCTCGCCGCCGAAGTGAAACTGCCGGCCTACAACCTCAGCGACACCCGCCAGGGCATCGCCCACATCGGCGTCGGCGGTTTCCATCGCGCACATCAGGCGTATTACACCGATGCGCTGATGAACACCGGCGAAGCGCTGGACTGGGCCATTTGCGGTGTCGGCCTGCGTGCCGAAGACCGCCGCGCCCGTGACGACCTCAGAGAACAGGATTATCTGTTCACCCTGTTCGAATTGGGTGACAGCGACGACACCGAAGTCCGAGTCATCGGGGCGATCCGCGACATGCTGCTGGCCAGCGACAGCGCTCAAGTGCTGATCGACAAACTCGCCGATCCGCAGATCCGCATCGTCTCGCTGACCATCACCGAAGGCGGCTACTGCATCGACGACAGCAACGGCGAGTTCATGGCGCATCTGCCGCAGATTCAGCACGACCTGACCTACCCGCAGCAGCCACAAACCGTGTTCGGCTTCCTTTGTGCGGCGCTGGCCAGTCGACGCAAAGCGGGTGTTCCTGCGTTCACGGTGATGTCCTGCGATAACCTGCCACACAACGGCGCCGTCACCCGCAAGGCTCTTCTGGCCTTCACTGCGTTGCTGGATCCGGACTTGCGCGGCTGGATCGACGCCAACGTCAGTTTCCCCAATGCCATGGTCGACCGCATCACGCCGATGACCAGCACCGCGCATCGCCTGCAACTGGCGGACAAACATGCCGTCGACGATGCCTGGCCGGTGGTCTGCGAACCCTTCGTGCAATGGGTGCTGGAAGACAAATTCGTCAACGGCCGCCCGGCCTGGGAAAAGGTCGGCGTGCAATTCACCGACGATGTTTCGCCCTACGAAGAGATGAAGATCAAACTGCTCAACGGCAGCCATCTCGCCCTGACTTATCTGGGTTTCTTGAAGGGTTACCGCTTCGTTCACGACACCATGAACGACCCGCTGTTCGTGCGCTACATGCGCGCCTACATGGACCTGGACGTGGCCCCGCAACTGGCGCCGGTGCCGGGCATCGACCTGACCGAATACAAGAACACGCTGGTGGCGCGGTTCTCCAATCAGGCGATCGCCGATCAACTGGAGCGGGTATGTTCGGACGGTTCGTCGAAGTTTCCCAAGTTCACCGTTCCAACCATCAATCGCCTGATTGCCAATGGTCAGGAAACCAAACGCGCAGCGCTGGTCGTCGCTGCCTGGGCGCTGTACCTCAAAGGCGTGGACGAGAATGGCGATACTTACTCGATTCCGGATCCTCGGGCGGCGTTTTGTCAGGCGCTGGTGGCGGATGATGCACTGATCACTGAGCGGTTGTTGGGAGTTGAGGAGATTTTCGGGATGGCAATACCGCGTTCGACGGAGTTTGTGGCGGCGTTTGAGTGGTGCCTGAAAAGCTTGCGGGAAGAGGGAGTAACGCGGACGCTGGAACGAATTCTGTCCTGACGGCAGAGGTACTCATGACAACCCAACAACTCTTCCTCGGCATCGACTGCGGCACCCAAGGCACCAAAGCCATCATCCTCGACGCCACCAGCGGTCAGGTCCTAGGCCAGGGCGCCGCGGCCCACACGATGATCAGCGGCGCCAACGGCCGTCGCGAACAGGATACCGCACAATGGCTGGAGGCCTTCGCCCTTGCCACCCGGCGTGCATTGCTGGCGGCAAATGTCGACGGCCAGTCAATCCTCGGCATCGGTGTTTCCGGCCAGCAGCACGGTCTGGTACTGCTCGATGACCAAGGCCAGGTCCTGCGCCCGGCCAAGCTCTGGTGCGACACCGAAACCACGGCAGAGAATGACCGTCTGCTGACTTACCTGGGTGGTGAAAAAGGCTCGCTGGAACGCCTCGGGGTGGTTATCGCGCCGGGCTACACCGTGTCCAAGCTGTTGTGGACCAAGGAACAGCATCCCGCCGTCTTCTCACGGATCGCGAAAATCCTGCTGCCCCACGACTACCTGAATTTCTGGCTCACCGGCCGTAGCTGCAGCGAATACGGCGACGCATCCGGCACAGGTTATTTCAACGTGCGCACCCGCCAATGGGACTTGCAGTTGCTGCGCGACATCGACGCCAGCGGCCGTCTGCAAGCGGCGCTGCCGGAGTTGATCGACGCCCATCAAGCGGTCGGCACGATACTGCCGGCGATTGCTGAACAGCTCGGCATCAACCCTAACGCGCAGGTATCCAGCGGCGGCGGCGACAACATGATGGGCGCCATCGGCACCGGCAATATTCAACCCGGCGCGATCACCATGAGCCTCGGTTCTTCAGGCACGGTGTACGCCTACGCTGAGGTGCCGAAGGTCAGCCCGGACGCTTCAGTGGCGACCTTCTGCTCGTCCAGCGGCGGCTGGCTGCCGTTGATCTGCACCATGAACCTGACCAACGCTACGGGCGCGATCCGCGAGTTGTTCGACCTCGATCTCGACGCTTTCAACGCCTTGGTAGCCCAGGCGCCGATCGGCGCCGAGGGTGTGAGCATGTTGCCCTTCCTCAACGGCGAGCGCGTGCCTCCCCTGCCCCACGCCACCGGCAGTCTGCATGGTCTGACGATCGATAACCTGACCCGGGCCAATCTGTGCCGCGCCGCCGTCGAGGGCACCACCTTCGGCTTGCGATTCGGACTGGATCTGTTGCGCCAGAATGGTTTACAAAGCCGCAGCATTTGCCTGATCGGCGGCGGCTCGAAAAGTGCGGTGTGGCGGCAGATCGTCGCCGACATCATGAACACCCCGGTGATCTGCACCGAGCAAAGCGAAGCCGCTGCGCTGGGCGCGGCGATTCAGGCGGCGTGGTGCAAGTCTTGGTCGAACGGCCACGAAGACACCCTGACCGACCTGTGCCAGCGCTGCGTGAAGCTCGACCTGAACAGTGAAACCCTGCCGATTGCCGCGAATGTCGCAGCCTTCCAGCAGGCCTATGAACGCTATCGACTGCATGTCGCAACCTTATAAAGAGCAAACAACTATGTACCTGGTGTGTGGCGAAGCGCTGTTCGATTTCTTCAGCGAAGACGATGCCGGCGGGCAGGCGTCGAAAGTCAATTTCAAGGCAATCGCCGGTGGCTCGCCGTTCAACGTGGCGGTGGGCTTGCGCCGACTGGGCGTGGACTCGGCGCTGTTTGCCGGGTTGTCCACCGACTACCTCGGCCGGCGCTTGCAACAAGTACTGCAGGACGAAGGTGTCCGCCCGGATTTTCTGGTGGATTTCGCCGCGCCGACCACGCTGGCCATGGTCGCAGTGGGCGCGAACGGCTCGCCGCATTACAGCTTCCGGGGCGAAGGCTGCGCTGACCGGCAGTTGAGTCCGGCGCATCTGCCGTCGCTGAATGATGAAGTACGCGGTTTGCACTTCGGTTCCTTCTCGCTGGTGGTGCAACCGGTTGCCGATACATTACTTGCGTTGATTCAGCGCGAAAGCGGCAAACGCCTGATCAGCCTCGACCCGAACGTGCGCCTCAATCCCGAGCCGAACATCGAGTTGTGGCGCGAGCGGATTGCCACGCTGGTGCAGTTGGCGGATCTGATCAAGGTCAGCGACGAGGATTTGAGCCTGTTGTATCCCGAGCAGGATCCGCAGCGAGTGATCGAAGGCTGGCTGCAGCATCGTTGCCAGGTGGTGTTCCTGACCCGAGGCGGCGAAGGCGCGACCGTGTTCAGCCGTGCTCACGGCTCATGGTCAGTGCCGGCCTCTGCAGTGAAGATCGCCGATACCGTCGGCGCCGGCGATACCTTCCAGGCCGCTTTGATCACATGGCTGACCGAACATGAACTGGATTCAGTGGAGGGTGTACAGCATCTGAATCGCGAGCAAATCGACGCCATGCTCAGGTTTGCCGTACAGGCGGCCGCCCTTACATGCAGTAAAACAGGTCCGGATTTGCCTTATCGCCACCAGTTGACCTGACCGCGTAGACTGGCGCCCTTTTTTGCACGACGGGATGACGGCTTTTGAATTCGCGGCGCACGGTTGGACTGTTGGTATTGGCGGCATTGTTGAGCGGTTGCGGAACATCGCCGCCGCGTTCGCCGGAAAACCTCTGCGAGATTTTCCGGGAAAAGAGTGATTGGTACGACGCGGCGCAAGTCACGCAAAAGCGCTGGGGCGTACCGATCCAGGTGCCGTTCGCGATCATGTATCAGGAGTCCGGTTACCGCTACGACGCCAAGACGCCGCGCAAATACCTGTTGTGGGTGATCCCGTGGGGACGCGTCACGACCGCAGCGGGTTATGCGCAGGCCAAGGATGAAGTCTGGGCCGACTACCAGAAAAGCACTGGCCGCCATGGCGCCGACCGTGAAGATTTCGATGACGCCATCGACTTTGTGGGCTGGTACATGGACAAGACCACGTCGATCAACGGCGTATACAAGTACGACGCCTACAACCAGTACCTCAACTACCACGAAGGCTGGGGCGGTTTCCGGCAGAAGACCTACGCCAGCAAGGCGTGGCTGCCGCCGGTGGCGCGCAAGGTGCAGAACCGCTCGGACATGTACGGCCAGCAATACGCAGCGTGCAAGGATGATTTGAATCGCGGGTTCTGGAGTCGGTTCTGGCATTGGCTCTGATCGCAGATCAAAAAAAACCATCACGAGTTAACTCGCGATGGTTTTTTTTCGACCGATGACCTGAACGGATTTACAACACCGAAAAGTTGTAACTCACAATCAACCGGGTCTCATCCACATCCCGGGCAAACTTCTCGTAGTTGGTGCGGTAGGTCGCATTACGCAAGCGCAGGCTGACATCCTTGAACGTGCCGCTCTGGACCACGTACTTCAGTTCGCTGTCGCGTTCCCACTCTTTGCCTTCCTGATCGCTGCCCGGCACCTTGATGTGATCGCCGTTCACGTAACGGGTCAGGAAGCTCAGGCCGTTGATGCCGATCGCCTTGAAGTCATAGTCGTAACGCAACTGCCAGGAACGTTCCTGCGCGGCGGCGAAGTCGTTGACCTGCACGTAATTCACCAGGTACGGGTTACTGCCATCGAGGTATGGCATCGAATTGTCGCCGTTCATGCGCTGCCAGCCGGCGCTGAAGGTGTGGCCGCTGATGCCATAGGACAGCATGCCGCTCAAGGCGCGGTTGTCGATGGAGCCGGCTTTTGCATCGCCACTGTCGGCGCTTTTCAGTAAACGCAGATCGGCTTTCAATACGCCGTCACCCAGTGGCTGGTTGGCCAACAGACCGACGAAGTGCTGGCGATAGATGTCTTCCAGCTCGGCGTAGTGATACTGCGCGGTCAGGCGATCGTTGATCTTGTAGTCGAGGCCGTACATGTCGAAATGATCGGCAGTGGTGTTGCAGGCATAGCGCTTGTTCTTGCAGTGCACACGGATGTCTTGCGAATCGGTCGAGTCCCGGGCGGTGTACTTGTCCAGGCGTGCAGCCATGAAAGTCAGGTCCTTCACTTCCTTTGAAGTCAGCATCGCGCCGTTGAACATGGTCGGCAGCAGACGGCCGTCGTTGTACTTGAGCAGTGGCAGATCCGGCAGCAGCGCGCCATATTTCAGCACCGTATCCGAGACTTTCACCTTGGCGGTCAGACCCATCTTCGCGTACTGGCCTTTCGAACCGCGCGGGTTGTCGCCACTGGACGGCAGCAGGCCGCTGTTGCTGCGGTCGGGGCTCGAATCGAGCTGGAAACCCGCCATGCCCAGCGCATCGATGCCGAAACCGACGGTGCCTTCGGTATAACCCGATTGCAGATTGAGAATGAAGCCCTGCGCCGACTCTTCGCGCTTGGACGCGCCCTGATCATTGGAGGTGTGCCCATCACGGAAATCACGGTTGAAGTACACCGTGCGCGATTCGATCTTCGCCGTGGTGTCTTCGAAAAAACCGCTGGCCTGAACCTGCGCGGTAAAACCGGCGCACAGCACCAAGGCTCCGAAGCCAAACGACTGGCGCGGGGTGATGAGGGGAAATGGGGGACGCATTGAAAACTCCAACAGAACAACGATTGCGCGGGGGCGCAAACAAACCAGAAATAGCTCCCGTCCCAGGTCGATAAAAGAACCGGGAGGCAGTGAACACGCGGGGGTGAGCGCCCATGATGGCAGATGGCTTTGACGTGCTACAGGCGACTTTAGTCTGAAGCTGACTGATTGTTCAGCCTCGCATGCGGTCTACAGGATTTTTCGATTGTGCGTTTTTGGCGAATCCCGCTACATTTGCATCTTGCTTATTCACGGATGGAATTCAAAGCATGCTGGACGCTAATGCCATTCACATCAGCTTCTCCATTGAAGGCGCCTCCGCCGATCTGCAAGTCCTCCGCTTCACCGGTCGCGAAGCCCTCAACGAACCGTTCCGTTTCGACCTCGAACTGGTCAGCGCCCGTCCCGACCTCAATCTTGAAGAACTCCTGCACAAGCCTGGCTGCCTGACCTTCGGCGCCACTGGCGAGGGCAAGATCCATGGTCTGGTGTATCGCATCGAGCAAGGCGATTCCGGCAAGACCCTGACCCGTTACAGCATCAGTCTGGTGCCGCAACTGGCCTACCTGCGGCACAACCATGACCAGCAGATCTTCCAGCAACTGACGGTGCCGAAGATCATTGCCCAGGTGCTGGAAGAGCGCGGCATCCTGGCCGACGCCTACAGCTTCCAGCTCGGCGCCGAGTACCCGCAGCGCGACTACTGCGTGCAGTACGACGAATCCGACCTGCATTTCATCCAGCGCCTGTGCGAAGAGGAAGGCATTCACTTCCACTTCCAGCACAGCAGCAGCGGCCACAAACTGGTGTTCGGCGACGACCAGACCGTGTTCCGCAAACTGAAACCGGTCAACTACCAGCAAGACTCCGGCATGACCGCTGACAAACCGGTGATCAAACGCTTCAACCTGCGCCTGGAAACCCGCACCAGCCGCGTCAGCCGCCGCGATTACGATTTCGAGAAACCGAAGATCCTGCCTGAAGGCGCGGCCAAATCCGCGTTCATGCCGGACCTGGAGGACTACGACTATCCCGGCCGTTTCACCACCCGCGAGCGCGGCAAGTTCCTTTCGACCCGGGCACTGGAGCGTCATCGCAGCGACTACAAACTCGCTGAAGGCAAAGGTGACGAACCGACCCTGACCAGCGGCCATTTCCTGACCCTGGCCGAACACCCGCGCGCCGAATGGAACGACCTGTGGCTGCTGCTGGAGATCTTCCACGAAGGCAAGCAACCACAAGTGCTGGGCGAAAACGTCACCAGCGACGTCACCGACAGCAAGAGCGATTTCCACCAGGGCTACCGTAACAGCTTCGTGGCCACCCCGTGGGACGCCCACTACCGCCCTGCCCTCGAACACCCGAAACCGAAAGTCCTCGGCAGCCAGACCGCCATCGTCACCGGCCCCGCCGGCGAAGAAATTCACTGCGATCAGTACGGCCGCGTGAAAGTGCAATTCCATTGGGACCGCGACGGCCAGGCCGACGACAAGACCACCTGCTGGCTGCGCGTCGCCAGCGGTTGGGCCGGCGCAGCCTACGGCGGCATCGCCATCCCGCGTATCGGCATGGAAGTGCTGGTGACCTTCCTTGAAGGCGACCCCGACCAGCCGCTGGTCACCGGCTGCCTGTACCACAAGGAAAACGTCGTCCCCTACGACCTGCCGGCGAACAAGACCCGCAGCACCTTCAAGACCCTGAGTTCCCCGGGCGGCAAGGGCTACAACGAGTTCCGCATCGAAGACAAAAAAGGCGTGGAGCAGATCTACATCCACGCCCAGCGCGACTGGGACGAAAACATCGAGCACGACCAGAAGATCCGCGTCGGCAACGAACGGCATGACACGGTCGAAGCCAATGTTTTAAGTGAGTTCAAGGTCGAGGAACACCGCATCACTCATCTGGATCGCAAGAGCGAAATGCGCGCCAACGATCACCTGACCGTGGGCGTGACGCAGCATGTGAAGGTCGGCACCGGGCAGTTTGTCGAGGCAGGCACGGAGATTCATTACCACGCTGGCGAAAAAGTCGTGATCGAAGGCGGAATGGAACTGACGGCCAAGGCCGGGGGGAGTTTCGTCAAGGTGGATGCAGGAGGTGTGACCATCAGTGGTGCGGAGGTGAAGGCCAATACCGGGGGTGCGCCGGGTGCCGGCACCGGGATCGCGATTCTGCCTCCCCTGATTCCAGCCGCAGCCGCCGTAGGGAGTGTCGGGCAATTGCTGGAGCGCAAGATTGTCCCCGAGAAATCCGAACATGACTTGGACTTTCTTGTCACCAGTCAGGACACCGGGCTACCGCTCAAGAACTTTCCCTACGTTATCAGGACCACCTCCGGCAAAAGCATCGTCGGTCGCACCAATGAAGAAGGCAAGACCGCAAAGATTTCGAGCACTGAAGCGGAAATGGCAGTAATTGAAGTCTTTGATGACATTCCACCGATCAACCCGGGATGGGACGATTGAAATGGCTGGAAAAAAACCACTGACCACCACTCAGAAACCACTCACGCCGAAAGCGGACACGGCCTCAGCAAAAGTTGCCGTGGATGACAGTAAACGCTTGAAAGAAATCCGCAAACTGGTTGAAGCCAATAACCAATCCACGATTGATACCAACACCGTAATTTGCCAGATCTACATGGAATCGCGTTTCGATCCTGAAGCCGGTCGAGGGAAGCACGCAGCCAGGGGACTCATGCAAATGCAGGAACCGGCAGTCAAGCAAGTCTATAAATACCGTAAGAAAAAGGAACTGGGTCGTATGCCCAACCAGGCCCAGACGGACGAGGCATTCAGTGCCGGAGCGGCTTTTTACGCGTCTCCCCTTATCTGGGACGAAGCCCAGAACATCAGAATCGGTACCGAGTACATGCAATATTGGCTGGACATTTCGAGTTCCACCGAGGAGGCATACAAAAAGTACCGCGGTAAATCGAACGGGGTTTATTACCGCAAAATCAATGAGTGCGCCAGAAAGCTGGACGCCAGCCCCAACTCTATGGAAGTGCTCAGGGATACATTGAAATGAAAAAACTGTGGTTCCCTTTCCTCCTCGCACTTGCCTGTGATCCCGCTTTTGCAGACGTTCCAAAAGCCCTTCTGGACTGCCCCCTTTCGGACGGCTCGGTGGCCTCTCTGCTGTCCACCTCCAGCGAGGACGGGCAAAGACTTTCCGTCAAAATCGATAACCACACCGAAACGGCTTTCACCGACATGCCCGATTCAGACTTTGTTGGTGAAGTCGCCATGGCCAAATGCACGGGTTCCGGGCTGATCTACGCCATGAACTATGGCTCTCCGTATTTGAAAGGTGCCTTTATTCGCAGGCATCCGGGCAGCAAAGTCCTGGAGCGAATCGACTTTGCCGAAAAAGCCCTCCCGGTTTTTCTGTACCTGAATGCGCAGCAGATGCGCCTGGTCATCCCCAACGATGGTTATGAGATCCCTGAAAAATTCATCGTCTACAACTACATCAGCCCAAAGGGCCAGCCGGAAGAACCCGAAGGGATGAACGCGACGCCCGACAAAAAGGGCTTTGAAGTCATCGAGCTGAAATGACCGGGCAGTCGCAAAAGCCTCGTATCCATTGGCGGAACCGCCCGTTCTAGGGGAAAACCCTACGCCCCTGACGGGCATTTGCGGGTTGTACGAGCCCGGCTAATCCTGCACCATCCGTCCCTTGCTTATTCAATGGACGGAAATCAAGGCATGCTGGACGCCAATGCTACCCACATTACCCTCACGCTCGAAGGCGCTTCCGCCGATCTGCAAGTCCTCAGCTTCACCGGTCGCGAAGCCCTCAACGAACCGTTCCGTTTCGACCTCGAACTGGTCAGCGCCCGTCCCGACCTCAACCTCGAAGAACTCCTGCACAAGCCCGGCTGCCTGACCTTCGGCGCCACTGGCGAGGGCAAGATTCATGGCCTGGTGTATCGCATCGAGCAAGGCGATTCCGGCAAGACCCTGACCCGCTACAGCCTCAGCCTGGTGCCACAGCTGGCCTACCTGCGGCACAACCATGACCAGCAGATCTTCCAGCAACTGACGGTGCCGAAGATCATTGCCCAGGTGCTGGAAGAGCGCGGCATCCTGGCCGATGCCTATAGCTTCCAGCTCGGCGCAGAGTACCCGCAGCGCGACTACTGCGTGCAGTACGACGAATCCGACCTGCATTTCATCCAGCGTCTGTGCGAAGAGGAAGGCATTCACTTCCACTTCCAGCACAGCAGCAGCGGCCACAAACTGGTGTTCGGCGATGACCAGACCGTGTTCCGCAAACTGAAACCGGTCAACTACCAGCAAGACTCCGGCATGACCGCCGACAAACCGGTGATCAAGCGCTTCAACCTGCGCCTGGAAACCCGCACCAGCCGCGTCAGCCGCCGCGATTACGATTTCGAGAAACCGAAGATCCTGCCTGAAGGCGCGGCCAAATCCGCGTTCATGCCGGACCTTGAGGACTACGACTATCCCGGCCGTTTCACCACCCGCGAGCGCGGCAAGTTCCTTTCGACCCGGGCACTGGAGCGTCATCGCAGCGACTACAAACTCGCTGAAGGCAAAGGTGACGAACCGACCCTGACCAGCGGCCATTTCCTGACCCTGGCCGAACACCCGCGCGCCGAATGGAACGACCTGTGGCTGCTGCTGGAGATCTTCCACGAAGGCAAGCAACCACAAGTGCTGGGCGAAAACGTCACCAGCGACGTCACCGACAACAAGAGCGATTTCCACCAGGGCTACCGCAACGCGTTCGTGGCCACCCCGTGGGACGCCCACTACCGCCCTGCCCTCGAACACCCGAAACCGAAAGTCCTCGGCAGCCAGACCGCCATCGTCACCGGCCCGAGCGGCGAAGAAATTCACTGCGACCAGTACGGCCGCGTGAAAGTGCAATTCCACTGGGACCGCGAAGGCCAGGCCGACGACAAGACCACCTGCTGGCTACGCGTCGCCAGCGGCTGGGCCGGCGCAGCCTACGGCGGCATCGCCATCCCGCGCATCGGCATGGAAGTGCTGGTGACCTTCCTCGAAGGCGACCCCGACCAGCCGCTGGTCACCGGCTGCCTGTACCACAAGGAAAACGTCGTCCCCTACGACCTGCCGGCGAACAAGACCCGCAGCACTTTCAAGACCCTGAGCTCCCCGGGCGGCAAGGGCTACAACGAATTCCGCATCGAAGACAAGAAAGGCGTCGAGCAGATCTACATCCACGCCCAGCGCGACTGGGACGAAAACATCGAGCACGACCAGAAAATCCACGTTGGCAATGAACGGCATGACACGGTCGAAGCCAATGTTTTAAGTGAATTCAAGGTCGAGGAACACCGCATCACTCATCTGGATCGTGTCAGTGAGATGCGGGCGAATGATCACCTGACCGTGGGCGTGACTCAGCATGTGAAGGTCGGCACCGGGCAGTTCGTTGAGGCGGGCACGGAGATTCATTACCACGCCGGCGAAAAAGTGGTGATCGAAGGCGGGATGGAGCTCACTGCCAAGGCTGGCGGGAGTTTCGTCAAGGTCGATGCGGGTGGCGTGACCATCAGCGGTGCGGAAGTGAAGGCCAATACCGGCGGTGCGCCGGGTGCGGGTTCCGGCATTCAGATCCTTGAACCGGTCATTCCATGGGCCGCTGCCAAAGACAAGGCAGGAGCCCTGCTTGTCCCGGCGGCCGCCCAAATGGCATTGGCCAAAGCCGCGCGCAAGGCAGGCGATACTCGCTGCCCGATCTGCGAGGCCTGCCGGGAAGGCAAATGTGATCTGGGGGCCGTGGCATGAGTGATGCGCTCAACAACTGGCTGGGCGAACAGTCCCGTCTCGATCGTGTTTTGATCCTCGTGATCGACAGCCTCGCCGAACCGAACCCGGTCACGCCGTTGTACAGCGCCGGCGTGATGCAGCGCTCGGTGCAGCTCTACCGACGTGCCGAGTTTGCCCAGTTCGCCTCCATCAGCCCATGGCTGACCGAACTCGAAAACCCGGGTAACGAAGCGTTCACTCAATTGCTGGATGACGCGCAGCGCAACTGGGGCTGGATCGGCAGCATGGACAAGGCCGATCTCGACAGCCTGACCCAGCACTGGATCGCCCGGATGGTCATCGACGAGGATGGCGACCGCTCACTGTTTCGCTTCCAGGACAACCGCGTACTTGCCCGTTGCCTGGCCAACATGAAAGACACCGAATGGCCGCTGCTGCTCGGCCCGATCAGCAGCGTGCTGTATTGGGATGAGGATCAGTGGAAAAGCGCGGATAACAATAGGCCGGGCATGTATGCAGTGCCGAATCCGGCGCCTTGGCTGCAAGTCCCTACTCCACCGGAACGAACCCGTGAAATCCTGCGAGCCAACCTGAAACGCTGGCTGCTGGTGTATCACGCAGAAACAGCCGCAAAACTCTCCGAAACCCGCCCAATCCTCGAATGGCTGGAAGAACAGATGGACCTGCTCGAAGCCTGGCAATGGAACACACCAGAGCAACGGGAGTTCATGTTGACCCTGCGCCTTGACCCCAAAAATGCCGGGGATGTGGCTTGGCAGCCCTTGCCGGGGGAAACGCCGGATAAGCATTTCGAACGGTGCGAACGGTTTTTCGCTGATCACAGCGATGACGCCGCACTGAATTGAATTCAAGACCTTGGGCGTCACTCGCTCGAAACGACCGCCACGGGACAAAGGACAATCAAATGCGTCAACGCAATGTTTTCAATGGGTTTGTTCGCAGCTTGATGATTGGGCTGGGTGCGATTGGGGCTACTGGTTGTTCAGTTGCTCAGCAGGACAGCTTTACATTGGTGACGGAGCTTCCGCCGGGGTTTGAGATACTAATTGAGGCGAAGTATGTTCCTCGGATGGGTGAGACGTGCAGTGTCCCTGTCAAGAAGGGACGTGAACATCCGGGTTACAAGTTCTTCGAACAGAAACACAGTGATAAGGCCCAAACTGCGAACTTTCAAGTTCCGTTGACCAGTATCGAAGGGGGATGCCCGCTCGTTTTGGATAATTTCGATTACGAAATTTATGCCAAATATGCCGCCGGCCGTTCTGACGTTGGAAGAGAGTACTCAGGAGTTGGATTTCAGGAAGGTACGGCTGACAAAGGAAGTCTTCCCTCTCCTCTGATGCTACAACGACAGTGTGAGTGGTTGTTTCGCACCACTGGGCCGGATCGAAATATCGTTAAGATCTTAAAATGCGCTCCAGTGGACACAGCGGAACAAGTAAACGGCTCCGTTGCGAAGGGGCCTTTGCAACGCACGCAGTTGGCAGGAAAGACGTTGAACGTTTCTTTCTCAATGTCCAATGAGGAAAGGCCAGCTGTCGGAGACAACTGGGTGAAATTCCCCAATGGATGGAAGAGGTGCATGGGCAAGAGTCTCGAAGACCCCTATGCGTTCTGTCGCGGTAACACAACCGATTTCAAACCTTTCAAAATGCCGGACGGACGCGATTGCACCATCTATCCGACGTGTACCGAATAAGGACATTCATTAATGACGGTCAAAAAAGTAGAGCAACCGCTACTCAAAAACACCAAAGAACCCTGTCCGCTCAGAGGCACAAAAGTCCGTTTTCGACTGGTAGATGAGTCTGGTGATGGCAAGCCCTATGCCGGTTTGAAATATGTCGTAACCGACAGCGTCGAACAACGCTATGAGGGTACGCTTGATGCGGCTGGCTTTGGAGAAGTTTTGAACCACTATGAAGGCCCTGTTGTTCTGACAGTAGATCAGCCTTACGCCGGAGGGGAAGAAGAATATAACTGGTTGATGACACGTCCGAACTACCCGCTGAAAATCAGCGAATTACAAGTTCGAGCCGAAAAAACGCGCTTTATCCGTAAGGATGGCCAACGGGTTGACAACAACCCTGCAAAAGCTGAGGCGGGCCAGTTTTTTCATGTCGAAGTACGCCATCTTGTTGAAAAGAATTCGCATCTTCCTCCAGAGTCGAAAGCGAAATATCCTCCTAATCAAAACCTGCTGAAAGTCATGGGAGACATCGGTTTTGGTCCGGAGCAATCAAAGCTTTGGGGCGTTGCCCTAGTGCCAAACACACTCACAGTTCTTGAAGTTCGCCCGTTACGGGCTTTCCGCCCAATGCTTTCAAGAGACAATAAATTCAGCGCATTGAATTTGTACCAGCTCTCATTGTTTGCCACATTGAGCTATTGCGACTTCGGACAGGTACCAGCAGAACAGCCTACCGACACCGTCAGTTTCCCTCTCGACCCGAGCGTAGGAAACATGTTCGGCGAAGGCATGGCTTGCTATAAAGAATCGTGGAAGATCGATCCCAAACAATCATCGGCTTACTATCCACTGTATGAAGATGTGCCTTATTCAAAACGTTTCGAAATCCTACCGTTCGACCCTGCCTTGTATGATCAAAACAAGCCTGAGCGTGGGCCAGAACAGGAGCATCCAGCGAAGTGGCACTTTTTCGATGACAGCAAAAAGAAAGGGGGCACCAATACTCAAGCATTCATCACCCATCACGACGAAGTCATTCTTATTTCCATACGTGGGACATTAGAAGGCGTTGACTTTTTGCGTGATACCGATGCGGAGCAAATTCCGGTGAACCCCGGTGTGGGCAAGGCGCACCAAGGTTTCTACCAGGCCTATGAAGCGATGAGTAAGTTTGTCGACACTTATCTGAATAGCTTTCATGTAAATCAAAAAGTCATCATTTGCGGCCATAGTCTTGGAGGCGCCATTGCGACTTTGCTTGCAGAAGCACTAAGACAGGGTTCAACAAAGTACGACATTCTCCTCTATACATATGGTTCACCCCGCGCAGGCGATGCAGATTTTGTTCAAGGCGCAGCGGCCCTGGCACACCATCGCATGGTCAACGATAACGACCCGATTCCAAGCGTGCCAGCGCCGTGGATGAACACTCGCAAAAGAATCTGGATGTCTGGTGCCGTTCTTAGCTTTATCACGGCGCCATTGGGCGCGCTGATTTTTGCCTTGGGTCTGAGTCGAACAGGTGGTGCACCTTACGAGCATCAGGGCAATCTGCACCACTTCATGCCTGTACACTTCAAAGGACGTGAGCAATCTTCCGTGCTATGGAATCCGGGTTGCGAGTCCATCGAAGAAGCCGCGTGCACCCGGGCAGTGAAAAAGTTCGGCGACTTGCCTGATCGCGACATGTTTATCCGTCAGCTGTTCAAGATGTCTGACCACTTCATGCTGGCATCTTACATTCCAAATGCATGGGCAACGTTGCGCCGCTGGCAGCAGACCCAGGAAGGCGGCGGCACGGTGGTGACAAAGACTGAATACGACCAAATCTACTACCAATTGCAGGAAATGCAGGATCGCTTGAAAGCCAAAGAGGCGGAGTTGAACAGTCCTTTCCAATCCGATCGCCGAGCCGCCATGCAACAGGCAAGCATATTGAGAGCGGAAATCGGTAGACTGGACACCTCTCGCCAACGTCTTCATACCCTGAACTATCTCAAGCTCACGCCTGAAGACATTTACGGTTCTGCCACTCAGGCACCTGAACACGACCAGAACGTTAAACGCTGGCTGGCGAAGAAAGAGAACAATGTGGCGGTTCAGCTTGCGATGGTTCCTCAGGTGGGCAATGCTCAGCTACGGACTGCGTAATTCGGTATGAACATCCGATATAACCGACTTCATCCAGCCCAATGACCAAGGGGAGTCCAGACGGACTCCCCTTTTTGCTTTTGCATTCCGTTAAACCGGCGCCTGCCAGTTCAACATCCGCTGCTGCGCAACCTGCAGCAAATCGCTGCCATCCTGCGTCAGCAGGTACAGCGCATGGGTGATGTGGGGAATGTCCTGGACGTCGGCGTGTTTGAAGCACAGGCAGTGCAGGGTTTCGAGCAGGTCGGCTGCGGCGCGGATGCGTTGCACGGCGGCTTCGAAGATGTCTTGGGGGTTGGCTTCGGTGTCTATGACCAGCGGTGCGCTGTCGGTGACGCCGCTGTTGAGCGGGAGATATCGGGCGGAGCTTAATTTCAGGATTGGCATTGGAATTACTCAAGGCAGCTTGATAGTAACCGCCAGCACCGTGACCAAACGATGGGGAGGCGGACTGTGTACAGGCTTGGTCAACCGAGAACCACCTGACTCGGTTCGCCCGAAGGCGACCCTGCACACAGCCGCCACAGCAATGCACTCCACGGACACGAATGTTCGTCGGGGCGAATAATGGCACACATGCACAGGTGATTACGTTAGGTGACCAAACCTAAGTCGCTGATTTTGCAGCGACGCCAAAACCATAACCGCCCCGCTCCAGCCGCCGGAAGCAGACAAGGCAGCGGTTCCTGTAGGAAGGCGCCGAGAATCCCCCGAGAAACAATCCCCCGTCAGACAGCCGGCATTCAGCCGGGTTAACCCTCGCTTAACGCCGTGGTCAAAGACTCTAGTCATCCGCACGCTCTCAGCCGATGCTGACGCCCAGTGCGGCAGGTCCGGCGTGTTTCACGCCGGGCTTTCTTTCCGTCGCACGGGAGTCTCTCCATGAACATTCGTCCGTTCCTCCTCACTACCGCCCTCGCCTGCACTGCGTTTGCCGGGCTGGCCCAGGCCAATGACACCACGACCACCAAAGCGGTGCCGTACACCTATGGCATGCCGTTGAATGTGGCCAAAGTGGTCTCGATGACCGAGCAGCCAACCAAGGCCTGCAAAGTGATCGAAGCCGACATGAAGTACATCGACACGTCAGGCAAACCCGAAGAAATCACTTACCGGAAAATGTCTGACGCCTGCAGCTTCCAGAACTGACAGAAAGCTCTGATTTGCGCCTTTGCGGTAGGCGGGCAAGGGTCTCGAGGGGTATGCTCGGGGCCCCTCCTCACTGCCGCAAGGATTCGCCATGCAGTTGTCGTTTCGCACGTTGTCGACCATCACCTTTTCCCTGTGTTTTTTGTTGGCGCTGGCCTGGGGCCTCGTGCCGCAAATGCTGCTTTCGATGTGGAGCATCGAATACTCCGAGGCAGCAGGATTTGTCGCACGACGCATGGCAGTGCTGTTCGCGGCGTTGGGGGTGATGTTCTATCTGGTGCGCAATGCTCCGGTGTCAATCGCACGCAATGCAATGAACAACGGTTTTATCGTCGGCTGTTTTGGTCTGGCGGTGCTGGGGTTTGCTGAATGGCTCAACGGCCACGCCGGCCCCGGGATTCTGCTCGCGGTGCTGGTCGAGTTCGCGCTGGGCCTTGGCTTCTTGCAGGCCCGGCGCGTGACGGTCGAACTGGGTGAAACGGCGCGTTAAACGACTTTCGATCGCGCGGTATAGGGCTGAGTTGTCGCGTTTTGCGCCAGATCAGAACGCAACCCGGCAATCAGGCCATTGATTTCGCGACAGCTGTTCAGGTGACTGGCATCGATGCCACTGACCAGCAAATCAACCTGATCGGTCTGGTGATCGCCATAGACCTTGACGGTCATCGACAGATCCGGGGACAGCGTGCACTGACAGCGTTTCGGCAAAAAGCTGCTTTCAATGATATTGCGTAGTTCCAAGGCAGACAGAAACATGGCGAACCCTCTCCTTACTGTGAGACTGCCAATCAAGTATTCACATTGACCGTTGCCACTGTTCCCGGCGGGTGTATCCCCGCTGAATCCCTGGGTATGGCAAGCGGTTGTACTGCGAAATGCCCATTGGAGTGTAGGCGCACAAACTCGGTGCGCCGCACCAAATCAACGCATAAAACGTGCCTTTCATCGGGTCGACTTCACCTCCTGCCAAATCAATGACTTGGCGAAAATGCGGGCAAGTGGCCAGTTGCAAAATGCAAGATTCGATCGTGCAGGCACTGCAATTTGCATGCGGCTGGCGGTTTGCATTCATCGCCCATGGCAGTGAGAATGCCCGTCAACCAACGTACACCCGCCAGGAGGCTTCAATGGGAAATTTCACTGTTTACGCGACCGCCGGCCTGATGCTCGCGAGCGTCTCCACCCTCACCCACGCCGCCAAACTCGAAGACACGGCGCCCTACCCCAAAGCCGAAGCCGGATTCACCCGCCAGGTCATTCACCTGCCGCAGCAGGCCCAGGAAGACAACTTCAAAGTCGAAATACTCGCCGGCAAAACCCTCGAGGTGGATTGCAACCGCCAGCGCCTGGGCGGCACCCTGGAAGAGAAAAACCTCGAAGGCTGGGGCTATCCGTTCTACCGCCTCGAGAAAGTCAGCGGCCCGATGAGCACGATGATGGCCTGCCCGCCCGGCACCCAGAAAAAGCGCGCCTTCGTCCCGGTGATCGGTGACGGCTTCACCGTGCGCTACAACAGCAAACTGCCCATCGTGGTTTACGCACCGTCGGACGTCGAAGTGCGTTATCGCATCTGGTCGGCTTCGGACAAGGTCGGCACTGCCATTCCCGAGTAACTCGCCAAGGAGCAGCGGCATTGATTACCTGCCACGTCAGATACGTGATTGATCCCTACCAGCTCGACGCCTTCGAAGCCTATGCCAAAACCTGGCTAGGCATCGTCGAACGGCTGGGAGGGACGCATCACGGCTATTTTCTGCCCTCGGAAGGCGCGAGCGACATCGCTTACTGCCTGTTCAGTTTTCCGTCGCTGGCGGATTACGAAAGCTATCGCCACATTGCACTGACCGACCCGGAAAGCACCGCGTTGGTGGCGGACCTGATGGAGAAGAAGTTCATCATCAGCTACGAGCGCAGCTTTCTGCGCCCGCTGCTGCCCTGAACACCTTTACGCCTCAATCCCGCCGGCCGCAGCGCGCTCGGCGACGTGGCGCAAGCTGTCGAAGTTGATATTGGCGCCGGAATCGATGGCGATCAGCGTCTGATTCCGTGCGCCAGTCTGCGCCACGTACTTTTTGATGCCCGCAACCGCCAACGCGCCGGAAGGCTCGGTGATCGAGCGGGTATCGTCATAGATGTTCTTGATCGCCGCGCAGAGCTCATCGTTGCTGACAGTGATCACTTCATCCACGCAGAAGCGACAAACCTCGAATCCGTAGGCGCCGATCTGCGCCACCGCCACGCCATCGGCGAAGGTGCCGACGCTGGGCAACACCACCCGCTCATCCGCTTGCAACGCAGCTTTCAGGCAGGCCGAGTGCTCCGACTCCACGCCGATGATCCGCACCTCCGGCCGCAGGTATTTCACATACGCTGCGATACCGGCGATCAAACCACCACCGCCCACCGGAACGAAGATCGCGTCCAGAGCGCCTTGGTGCTCACGCAGGATCTCCATTGCAACCGTGCCCTGGCCGGCGATCACATCGGGATCGTCGAACGGCGAGACGAACGTTCGCCCGGTCTGCTGCGCCAGTTGCAGTGCGTGGGCCAGGGCGAACGGAAAGCTTTCGCCATGCAATAGTGCCTCGCCGCCGCGACTGCTGACACCCAGTACTTTCAACTCAGGCGTGGTCGCCGGCATCACGATCGTCGCCGCAATCCCCAGCTCACGGGCCGCCAGCGCTACACCTTGAGCGTGATTGCCCGCTGATGCCGTAATCACGCCACGGGCCTTCTGCGCATCGCTCAATTGCACCAGTTTGTTGTAGGCGCCGCGGATCTTGAAAGAGAACGTCGGTTGCAGGTCCTCGCGCTTGAGCAGGATTCGGTTGCCCAGCGCTTCAGACAGTGCCGGCGCAGATTGCAGCGGCGTGCGCACCGCCAGTTCATACACCGGCGCGGCGAGGATCTTTTTCACGTATTGCTCAAGCAAGGCTTGCTGGTCGGGGCTGTGGCGCATGGTCGTCTCCTGACTTTTTATTCAGAACCCCGGAGACAGAAAGTAAAAACCCGCCTCTAGGGCGGGTTGGGTGCTGCAGTCGTGAGCTAGCCCGCCAAATGAGGAATGGCGGTAATAATGCTTGGCTGGCAGCGCAATACGGTGGAAGTCATGGCCCCGAAATTAGCTCGGGCATTGCTGGCAAGTCAATGGCGAATTTTGTCATTTCGCCAGACGCCTGAGCCCGAACAGCATCCCCCCCGCCCCCAACAGCATCGCCGCCAGGAATATCGGGTACGACACCCACCACGGTGTCCCGGCGGTCATCATGCTGAATTCGGACATGCCGCCGATGCTCGCAATCAGGTTGAGCGGCAGGAACACCACGTTGATCAGCGTCAGTTTGCGCAGCAGGTTGTTCATGCTGTTGTTCATGAGGTTGCCCCGGGCGTCGATCAGCCCGGAGAACACCGTGGAATAGATTTCCGCCTGCTTGTAGCACTGGTTGTTTTCGATGATCAGGTCGTCGATCAGGCCGATGGCTTCGCTGCCGAAATGCTGTTTTTCGGCGTGGTTGCGCAGCCGCGTCAGCACCGCGCCGTTGCTGTGCAGCGCGTTGATGTAATAGATCAGGCTTTCGCTGAGGTTGAACATCTGCACCAGATGCTGGTTCTGCATCGAGGCGTTGAATTTCTGCTGCAACTCCCGGGCGACCAGTTTGATCACCTTGAGGTGCCCGAGGTAGTGATGGATGTTGTTGAACAGCAGGTCCAGCAACACATCCAGCGGCGTATTGAGCGGCCGGCCCATACCGAGACCGTGCAGCGGCGTGTCGTCGGTGGCGATCACCAGCAACTGGCCCGGCGAAAACAGCAAACCGCAGGACGACACCTCGAACGCCAGACTGCCGCCCCCGGAGTAGTTCTCGGGGCGTTTCCAGATCAGAAACAGGTGATCGGGATGAAACTCGATCCGCGACACCTCGTCCGGGTCCAGCGCAGAGGCCAGAGCATGCTCATCCAGTTTGAAGTGACTGTGGAGGAGGTCGCGTTCAGCCGCGTCGGGGTCGCTGAATAACATCACCTCGGCGTCCAGTCGCTCGACCCGTTGCAAGGCGCCGTGGCTCAGTGCAAAGCTGTTGATCATCGGCCGGTCACCAGGCCTGACCGCGGCGTTTGAGTTCCAGACGCCTCACGAACTCCTCCAGGACCAGCGAATACAGGTCGTCCTGCAAGTAGGCGTCTTCGATACCGGCGTCGAGGTTCGGGTTGTCGTTGACCTCGATCACCACCACTTTGTCGCCCGCCTGCTTCAAATCGACGCCGTACAAGCCATCGCCGATCAGGTTGGCAGTCTTCACCGCCAGTTCCACTACCGCGCGCGGCGCTTCGTGGATTGCCAGCGTGCGGCATTCGCCGTTGGCGTCCTGGCCCTTGGCCTTGTGGTTGTAGATCTGCCAATGGCCCTTGGACATGAAGTACTGACAGGCGAAGATCGGTTTGCGGTTGAGCACGCCGATGCGCCAGTCGTACTCGGTGTAGAAGAATTCCTGGGCCAGCAACAGCACCGAATGTTCGAACAGTTCGGCGGTGGCCTCCAGCAAAGCTTGCTGGCTCTCGACCTTGATCACCCCCCGAGAGAAACAGCCATCGGGAATCTTCAGCACCAACGGGAAACCCAGGCGTTCGCCGACCCGTTCGAAGTCCTCCGGTCGTTCCTTGTAGAGAATTTCCGTGGCCGGCATACCCAGTTGGTGGCTGTTGAGCAAATCAGTGAGATAGACCTTGTTGGTGCAGCGCAGGATCGACGTCGGGTCGTCCATCACCACCAGCCCTTCGCTTTCTGCTTTCTTGGCGAAACGGTAGGTGTGGTTGTCGACGCTGGTGGTCTCTCGGATCAACAAGCCGTCGTACTCGGCGAGCCTTGCGTAGTCCTTGCGTTCGATCAGTTCGACATCGATGCCCATGCCTTTGCCGACCCTTACGAAGTTTTCCAGCGCCCGGGCGTTGGACGGCGGCAAGGCTTCCTGCGGATCGTGCAGGATCGCCAGATCATAACGCGCCACTTGCGGTGAACGCGGAACACGCCAGACCTTGCGGCTGAAGCCGTCCAGCGCATTGGCGAACTGATCTTCCTGATCGTCGCGCAACTTGTGCAGCGCACCGGACTTTATGCCTTCGATGTGCCATCCGTTAGTTCGACGGAATTCAACTAACAGAATCGGACACGGGAACACTTCAAACAATTGCCGGGCCAGATCCTGTAACGGTTCGATATGCGTTCTGCCGAAATAAAGTGTCAGCGTGAAACCTTCGGTATCGCTGTAGAGGTGATGACTGAGGGCCTTTTCCAGAGTTTTATCCAGGTCATCCAGCGCCAGACCGTAAAGAGATTTGCGGGTCAGTTCGCTGATGGTTCGCACTGACGGGATCACCTTGTGCCCCCGGGCCTCGGCCAGCAATGAGCAGTAGTAGCCGTGGCCTAGATACTTGTAGCTGCGGCACAGGTTGATCACTTGCACCCGTTTTCCCGGCTCGCTGTCGGGCGGTTGTTCGAGGTATTCCTGGGCCGTGAGGATGTCTTCACTGGGAAAGTACGAGGCCCAGTCCTCCTTGCGTTCGACGATGATCAACACTTGACTGGAAGTTCTGATTTGCGGTTTTAAATAAGTTGCCGGTGGCAAACTTTGACTGGATACTTCGCGCCAATGACCCTGTACCGCTGACATAGAAATTGATCCGTTGGAGAACAAGACCTTTTCTATTAAGCACGAACTTTTTCGAAAGTCCCGTTTCGTTACGCAACTTTTACGGCGGTCATATGAACACTGTTTTTCGCTTGGCGACAGTTGATGATTTAGCGGCGCTGCTGGCACTGGAAATGCACTGCTTCACCACAGACCGGCTCACTCGCCGCAGCTTTCAATGGATGATTACCCGAGCCCACGGCCAATTGCTGGTGGCCGAACGTGAGGGCCAGTTGCTGGGTTATGCGCTGGTGCTGTTCCATCGCGGCACGTCGCTTGCGCGGTTGTATTCCATCGCCATTTCCCCCGAAGCCCGGGGCGGTGGCCTGGGCAAGCAGTTGCTGCAGCGCATCGAAGCCTGCGCCCTTGAGCATGACTGCGCTTACCTGCGGCTGGAGGTACGCACTGACAACCCGGCCGCTATCGCGCTGTACGAACGCAGTGGCTATCGGCGCTTTGCACTGATTCACGACTACTACGAAGACCACGCGGACGCGTTGCGCCTGGAAAAGCGCATCCTTCAACACCACGACTCACGCAGCATCAACGTGCCCTATTACCGGCAGACCACCGATTTCACCTGCGGTCCGGCCTGTTTGCTGATGGCCATGGGCGCCTTGCAGGCTGATCGTCTGCTGGAGCGTCGCGAAGAGCTGCAGCTCTGGCGCGAAGCGACCACCGTGTTCATGACCGCCGGTCACGGCGGTTGCAGCCCTCAAGGTCTGGCGTTGGCCGCGTGGCGCCGAGGGTTTCGCGTACGATTGCAACTGAGCATGACCGGGCCGCTGTTTCTCGACGGCGTGCGCGACGCGCATAAAAAAGACGTCATGCGCCTGGTGCACGACGAGTTCATGGCACAACTGAACGACACCGATGTCGATCAAATCATCGGCACGACACTGGATTTGCCCCGCCTGCTAAACGCCGGCGGGCAACCTTTGGTGTTGATCAGCAGCTATCGTCTGACCCGCTCCAAATCGCCACACTGGGTGATCGTCACCGATTGCGACGAAGATTTCGTCTACCTGCACGACCCGGATGTCGACCACAGCCAACATCGCCAGCCCATGGACTGCCAGCACGTGCCGGTCAGCCATGGGGAGTTCGAAAAAATGTGCCGGTTCGGGCGCGGCAAGCTGCGGGCGGCGGTGGTGCTCTACGCCCGCTCACCCGCATGATGCGTTCATTTGAGTCCGACCTTGTACAGAGCACCGTCGGACTCATCTGTCAGCAGATACAGATAGCCGTCCGGCCCTTGGCGCACATCCCGGATGCGTTGCTTCAAGTCGCCCAGCAAACGCTCTTCATGCACGACCTTGTCACCGTCGAATTGCAGCCGGATCAGTTCCTGGGTGGCAAGCGCCCCGATGAATACGTTGTGCTGCCAGGGTTTGAAACGATCGGCATCATAGAACGCCATGCCGGTGACGCCGGGTGATTTTTCCCAGACATGATGCGGTGCGACAGTGCCTTCGGCGGTTTTACCCTGGGCTTCCGGAATGGGCTGCATCGAGTAGTTGATGCCGTGAGTTGCCAGCGGCCAGCCGTAGTTCTTGCCGCGCTCGATGATGTTCACCTCGTCGCCACCGCGCGGGCCGTGTTCGTTCTCCCACAACGTGCCAGTCCATGGATTGAGCGCTGCACCCTGCGGGTTGCGATGGCCATAGGACCAGATCTCCGGACGCACACCGGACTGACCGACAAACGGGTTGTCATCCGGCACCTTGCCGTCCGGATAGATCCGCACGACTTTGCCCTGCAGCTTGTCCAGATCCTGCGCGGTAGGCCGGTCGTTGTTTTCGCCGAGGGTGATGAACAGATACCCGTCCCGGTCGAACACCAGCCGCGAGCCGAAGTGATTGCCGACCGACAGCTTCGGTTCCTGACGGAAAATAACGTTGAAGTCCTTCAGGGTTTTCAGATCATCCGACAGGCGCCCGCGCCCGACCGCCGTCCCGGCCTTGTCACCGGCGCCGCCGCCCTCGGCGTAAGACAGGTACACCAGACGGTCCTGTTTGAAGTCTGGCGACAGCACCACATCGAGCAACCCGCCCTGCCCCTTGGCCCAGACCTTCGGAACGCCCTCGATGGGCGCCGATCGCTTGCCGTCCACACCCACTACCCGCAGATTGCCCGGACGCTCGGTCACCAGCATGCCCTGTCGATCCGGCAGGAACGCGAGCGCCCATGGATGCTCAAGCCCCTGAGTAATCGTCGTGACTTCAAGTGTGCCCTGCTCGCTTTGTAGTTCCTTGGGAGCGGCGGCGAATGCCGGGCCGCAGATCACTGCGCTGGCACACAGGCCGGCTAAAAGGGTTTTACGCAACATGCACGATTCCTTTTGTTCGATTGAAGGGCTGACAGAAACGGTTCTGCCATTCAACGGTTGCTGTCGCCGTCACGGGCGGGTGGATTGGGAATGAATTTCGGCGGTGTGCTCGGCACCGAACGCAGTGGCTGGCCATTGCCGATGCCGCCGTTTTCCACGGTGGGCGGTCGAGGGACGGGGACGGTATTCGGCCCGCGGACCACCGGGTTGGCTGGTTGCGTACCCTGCATGCTGTTGGGATTGGCCCGGTGAATCGGGCTGTTGTAGGGGTTGCTGCTGTTGCCGGTCGGGCTTTGCGCCAGCAACAGGGTATCGGCATGAACCGCCCCGCCACTGAGGGCCAGCAATGCGATGCCAAGCAGAATACGGTTCATGGACGGCCTCTCTCGATGCGCGTGGATTAGAGCCTTCGAGTCCACGCTACGCCGAGGGTTCGGATTTGTTAACCCGTGATCGATAAACAAGATGTAACACGGCTTGACCTGTCGTTTACCGGCGTCGCGCAAACAACGGAAACTTTTGCGCCGGGCCACAGGTCACCCGAACATCACTCGGAGAACGGCACCATGGCTCGGGCAATCTGGAAAGGCGCAATCAGTTTCGGTCTGGTGCACATCCCCGTGGCGCTGGTTTCGGCAACCTCGTCCCAGGGCGTGGACTTTGACTGGCTGGACAGCCGCAGCATGGACCCGGTTGGCTATAAACGGGTCAACAAGATCACTGGCAAGGAAGTCACCAAGGAGCACATCGTCAAAGGTGTGCAGTTCGAAAAGGGCCGGTATGTGGTGCTCAGCGAGGAGGAAATCCGTTCGGCGCACCCGGTGTCGACCCAGACCATCGACATCTTCGCCTTCATCGACAGCGAGCAGATCCCGCTGCAAAACATCGACACGCCCTACTACCTGGCACCGGACAAGCGCGGTGGCAAGGTTTACGCATTGCTGCGCGAAACCCTCAGCAAAACCAAAAAAGTCGCCCTCGCCCGTGTGGTGTTACACACACGTCAGTACCTGGCGGCGCTGATGCCGCTGGAGTCGGCACTGGTGCTGGTGAAACTGCGCTGGCCACAGGAAGTGAGAAGCCTTGATGAACTGGCGCTGGGCAGCGAAGTGACCAAACCGCAACTGGCGAAAGCCGAACTGGACATGGCCAAACGACTCGTTGAAGACATGAGCGCCGACTGGAATCCCGAGGATTACCGCGACGAATTTGAAGACAAGATCATGGCCCTGGTGGACAAGAAGGCCCATGAAGGCAAGATCGAGGACGTTGAGACCCTTGAGGGCGAAGAAGAACGCAAGTCTGCGGATGTGATCGACTTGACCGAACTGCTCAAACGCAGTCTCGGCGGGAAATCACCGACCAAACCAGCGAAGAAGACAACCCCGGCGAAAAAGACCAAAAAAGCGTCGTGAAAATGAAATCGGGCGACTGTCTTTCAACAGTCGCCCGATTGATCAGATCAGTTATCAGATCAGAATGAAGATCGCCAGCAGGCCACCGAAGATCGCCCACTTTTCCAGGTAATAGCGCGCGCGATTGCGCTTTTTCAGCTCTTTGCCGCGCAGGCGGACCTTGTAGATTTTGGTAAACAAGCGGTTGATACCGCCGGTGCGGTCGCCCGCATCGTTCGGCGCACCGGCCGCCGACATCACAGTACGGCTGAACCAGCCGTTGAACGCGGCTGCCCAGCGATATTTCATCGGGCGCTCGACGTCGCAGAACAGGATGATGCGGTTCTTGTCAGTGGTGTTTTCGGCGTAGTGAATGTAGGTCTCGTCGAACATCACGGCTTCGCCGTCGCGCCAGTGATAGTTCTCGCCATCGACGTTGATGTAGCAACCGGCGTCGTTCGGCGTTTCCAGGCCCAAGTGATAACGGTAGGAACCGGCATACGGGTCACGGTGACGCACCAGTTTCGAGCCTGGCGGCAGTTCGGCGAACATCGCCGCCTTGATCGAGCCGATGCTCTGCACCAGTTCAGTGGTACGCGGGCACAGTTGCAGCGCCGACGGGTGACTGTCGCCGTACCATTTCAAATAGAAACGCTTCCAGCCAGTCTTGAAGAAAGAGTTGAAACCGACATCGTCGTACTGGTCCGAACGCTTGATCGCACCGGCACGCAGAAGATTCTGACCTTCCTCGCGGATTTCTTCCCAATGGGCCTGCAACGGGCTCAGATCGGGAAAGTCCTTCGGGTCGAGGTAGGGTTTGTTCGGTTTCTTCGAAAACAGATAAAGGAAGCAGTTGATCGGCGCGAGAAACGTCGAGTGATCGCTCAACTGACGGCCCAGTTTGTGACGCACACGACCACGCAGGTGAACGTATGCAATGGAAATGACATAAATAGCAGCAATGATGAGTTTCACGGAAATCGTCACACGTCAAAAGTGAACAAACTGCGCGCCTGCCAGCCGTTGGCCTAGGGTCTGATGCAGTGGCATGAATACAAATACTGTCCCGGTGGCACTTCCTTGAGCCCTTGCCGTTAGCGGCTATTGGGTGATCGGATGGCATTTTAGCCATACTTTGTAACCAATGGTGAACCTCATCTGTGAAAAACTGTCCGCTGAATCGGCCAAACGGCAGCCGTTGCGCTCGCGCGCGCGCCAGCCATGCCAGTGACATCAGCGTTACGGCAGATTGAGTTCGACGAAAAGAAGTGGCGGCAGTGCGCCAGACGTGGTGCTGACGGCAGCATGAGGCGTTGATTTCCTGGAGCCAGACCGAAGAATTCAGAAGAGCACTGCAGAGTTTGTCTCTGAATGTTCGTGTGCCTGGCAGGACTTTTCAGGATCGGAGCAGATAGGAACCCGGCCACAACAAATGACTGGCCCGGGGGACTGAAGCAGAGTGCCGCAAATGCTGAAGCGAGATACTGATGATCCGCCAGGCCAGAGGTTCAATGAAACCAATCGACCTGGCGGGCCGTGAGCCGCGCTTATTTGGAGGTTGAAAGGCTAGCCTTGCTCAATCCCTTGGTATTGTGATCGCCAGGCGTTGTAGCCGAGATCGCCGTCGCCTTCGACAAGCCCCGTGTCGCTTTAGAATGTGCAACACCTGAAGTCGCTGTGCCGTGTCCACGGTCAGCGTTGTGGTCACGTCCCGTGTGCTGACCACTCACACCGTGATCCCGAACGGCTCTGCCTTCATGATCCGCCTCCTGGCCTTCGGCACGACCATTATTGGAAGCGCTGGCCGAGTGCCCGGCGCTATCGCCGCTATGCCCGGCACCGCCGACACCGCCACCGTGACTGCCGCCACCGCCACCCGCACCACCGTTACCACCACCATGACCACCGCCATCCTTGGCATAGGCGGAGGGCATGACGGACATTCCGGCAGGCAGCAACGGCGCCGCAGCAAACATCATTACGCACGACATGACGGCAACGAGGTTTTTACTTTTGAAACGCATGATGGCATCCACAAAGGTTGATTTTACTGCCATCTAGGACGCACTCAGGAACATCGAGTTCAACCACGAGCGATAAGACAAGGCAGCAATACCTCACATAAAAAGTGGGTGAGAAGATGTCGCTATTGCTACCCGTGAAATGGTCAGGAAACATCCGAACCCGGCGCTACAAAACCGGGCTAGTCGAATGCTCCATTCAAGACTTCGTAGATAATCCCACTGGCGATAGCCACCAGAATCAGGTCCGTTCCCGCCTGCTGCCACTCATATCCGTCGTAGTGAGGCAACCGGCCGGCCAGCCGGCCATCCAGTTTTTTGGCAATACCCGGTGGCAAGGGTTTACCGCGCGCCAGTTTTTTCTGAATGCCCGGTGGTAGCGCAGGGCCCGGGCTCCAGTAATCTCTGTAACCGTTGAGCACGCCCAGGACACCGCCTCGATCGACAACCGGTGCATTGTCCCAGTGTCCTGAGCTCGCGCCCTTGTATTTCCCGCCCTGGTTGCCGTGGCCCTGACTGTTCTGCTGTCCGCCCTTTCCATTCCCTTTGCCATGGTCATTTCCCGGATCAGCCAACGCCGTCACCGAACTTGCCGCCAAGGCCAGGCTGGTAAGAGTTGCGACAAGTAAGCGTGCTTTAAACATGGCTGTTCCTCAGTGAAAAAAAAATCCCTTGTTGAAACCTAGACGATATTGCAGGTTTTAGCGTCTGTGCGGAGTGAACGAAGGACGCGACGCCGCCGACTGGGCTGGAGGTTCGTTATCGTCCGCCATACAACTGCCGCATTACTTATGCGACAATGCGCGCAATGTCTGGCATGAATCCCGCCTTTATTGCCCAACAGCTTGGACGCTGCGTCCAGAGGCTGCTCTCGCCCCACGCCCGTTGGCTCGACGCTGACGGTGTCCGTGCCCGGGAAGAAAAAGCTCCAAAATGCCCCAAAAGTGGCCCAAGCGCCAAATGTGTGGCTCGCAACCCATTGATAGGTAAAGCAATTGATCTCCACAGCTAACATCACGATGCAGTTCGGCGCCAAGCCGCTGTTCGAAAACGTTTCGGTGAAATTCAACAACGGCAACCGTTATGGCCTGATCGGCGCCAACGGTTGCGGCAAGTCGACGTTCATGAAAATCCTCGGTGGCGACCTGGAGCCGTCCGCCGGCCAGGTGATGCTCGAGCCGAACGTGCGCCTCGGTAAACTGCGTCAGGATCAGTTCGCCTACGAAGAATTCACCGTGATCGACACCGTGATCATGGGTCACGAAGAGCTGTGGAAGGTCAAGGCCGAGCGCGACCGCATCTACTCGCTGCCGGAGATGAGCGAAGAAGACGGCATGGCCGTGGCCGAGCTGGAAACCGAATTCGCCGAGATGGACGGCTACACTGCCGAATCCCGCGCCGGTGAACTGCTGCTGGGCCTGGGCATTCCGCTGGAACAGCATTTCGGTCCGATGACCGAAGTTGCACCAGGCTGGAAACTCCGCGTTCTGTTGGCTCAGGCACTGTTCTCCGATCCGGAAGTGCTGCTGCTCGACGAACCGACCAACCACCTGGACATCAACACCATCCGCTGGCTGGAAACGATTCTGACGGCGCGTAACAGCACCATGATCATCATTTCCCACGACCGTCACTTCCTGAACAGCGTCTGCACGCACATGGCCGACCTGGACTACGGCGAGCTGCGCCTGTTCCCGGGCAACTACGACGAGTACATGACCGCGGCGACCCAGTCCCGCGAGCAACTGCTGTCGGACAACGCCAAGAAGAAAGCGCAGATTGCCGAACTGCAGACGTTCGTCAGCCGCTTCTCGGCCAACGCCTCGAAAGCCAAGCAGGCCACTTCCCGTGCCAAGCAGATCGACAAGATCCAGCTGGCCGAGGTCAAGCCATCGAGCCGCGTGAGCCCGTTCATCCGTTTCGAACAGACCAAGAAGCTGCACCGCCAGGCCGTGACCATCGAGCAGATGTCCAAGGGCTTCGACGGCAAGACCCTGTTCAAGAACTTCAGCTTCACCGTTGAAGCCGGCGAACGCGTCGCGATCATCGGCCCGAACGGTATCGGCAAGACCACCCTGCTGCGCACCCTGATGGGTGAACTGACCCCGGACGCCGGCACCGTGAAGTGGACCGAAAGCGCGGAGCTGGGCTACTACGCTCAGGACCACGCCCACGACTTCGAAGACGACGTGAGCCTGTTTGACTGGATGGGTCAGTGGACTCAGGGCGAGCAAGTAATTCGTGGCACCCTGGGCCGCATGCTGTTCTCCAACGACGAGATCCTCAAGTCAGTGAAGGTCATCTCCGGTGGTGAGCAAGGTCGCATGCTGTTCGGCAAGTTGATCCTGCAAAAGCCGAACGTACTGGTGATGGACGAACCGACCAACCACCTGGACATGGAATCGATCGAAGCGCTGAACCTGGCGCTGGAAAACTACCCGGGCACGCTGATTTTCGTCAGCCATGACCGTGAGTTCGTATCGTCCCTGGCCACGCGCATCATCGAGCTGAGCCCGAACGGCGTGACCGACTTCAGCGGCACCTATGACGATTATCTGCGCAGCCAGGGCGTCGTGTTCTGATAGCAGCCTAGAGTCGAAAGCCCCGCCCCATGGCGGGGCTTTTTATTGCGTCCGGGAAAGATAGTTAGCCTGCTTTCTTTTATTTCACACCCAAGCCATGATGCGGACTCTCCCATCGCCGCCCGCGAACGAGCCCTTATGTCTGCGCAGCAACAGCCACCGCAAAGCTCCATGGCGATCACCCTGCAGATCGTCTCCATCGTTTTCTACACCTTTATCGCCTTCCTCTGCATCGGACTGCCGATTGCGGTGCTACCCGGTTACGTGCACGAACAACTGGGTTTCAGTGCTGTCGTTGCGGGTCTGGTGATCGGCTCACAATACCTGGCCACCCTGCTCAGCCGCCCCATGGCCGGGCGCATGTCGGATACCGTCGGGACAAAACGGGCGATCGTTTATGGCCTGTTGGGGATCGTCCTCAGCGGTGTGCTGACATTCATATCGACCCTGCTTCAGGACTTTCCACTTCCGAGCCTTATCATTCTGATCGCAGGGCGCTTGCTGCTCGGTATTGCACAGGGACTGATCGGCGTCGGCACCATCAGCTGGTGCATGGGCCAGGTGGGTGCGGAACATACCGCCCGGTCCATCGGCTGGAACGGCATCGCCTCTTATGGCGCCATTGCGATCGGCGCGCCGCTGGGTGTGCTGATGGTGGCCGATTATGGCTTTACCAGCCTCGGTATTGCGCTGTCGGTACTGGCCGCTGGCGCCCTGCTGCTGATCCGCAACAAACCTTCCGTGCCGGTGGTGCGCGGCGAGCGGTTGCCGTTCTGGGCGGTATTCGGGCGGATTGCACCGTTCGGAGCCAGTTTGAGCCTCGCCTCCATCGGTTACGGCACCCTGACCACGTTCATCACCCTTTATTACCTCAATCGCGGCTGGACCGGTGCGGCGTACTGCCTGACGGTGTTCGGCGTGTGCTTCATCCTGTCGCGGCTGTTGTTCATTTCTGCCATTGCTCGATTCGGCGGCTTTGCTTCGGCCATCGCCTGCATGAGTATCGAAACCGTCGGGTTGCTGTTGCTGTGGCTCGCACCGTCCACCGGCTACGCACTGATCGGCGCCGGGCTGGCAGGGTTCGGGTTGTCGCTGGTTTACCCCGCGTTGGGCGTTGAAGCCATCAAGCAGGTACCCAACTCCAGCCGTGGTGCCGGGTTGAGTGCTTACGCGGTGTTTTTCGATCTGGCATTGGCGGTCGCCGGGCCGCTGATGGGGGCGGTGGCGTTGAATCTGGGGTATTCGTGGATATTCCTGGGCGCAGCACTGCTGTCCGTGAGCGGACTGGCGCTGACCTTGTGGCTCAAGCGTCGGGCGATGGCCTGAGCCTTTACTGGTCCGCCGTCTGCATCCCCGCCCGGGAAGGCTTGCCCAGCGCATTGGAGAAAAACCGCCCGGCCTCTGAAATCAAATTGCGGTGAATGTCTTCGCGATCCACGCCATCGGCATCGGTGCACAGCGCAGGCATCGCACGAATCTGCTCTTCATTGCACGGCGCCATAAATACGAAGTGCCCTGCCCCGGCCAGCAACTTGAAGTCCGGCGCAGTCGGCAGTTTGCGCGCCAGGGCGGCAGCGTTCTTGTCGAAAGCCACCAGTTTGTCGCCGTCACCGCTATAGAGCAGCACCGGCACATGCACGTCAGCGAGGGTGTGACGACCGAATTTCAGGCTCAGCGGCGCCATCAACAGCAAAGCGTGAACCCGTGGGTCGGCCACTGGTTGCAAGTCATCGCGGTCGACAATCAGCTCGCCTTGGGTGTTACAGGCGTCGCGGTCGTCCGGACGCTCCTGGCAGTAACGGCGCAGGCGATCCAGGTCGGGCTGCGCGCCTGAAAGGATCAACGCGGTCTCGCCACCCGCCGAATAACCGATCACGCCGACCTGGTCGGCATTCACGAACGGTGCGAGCATGCGGTCGCCAAGGGTTGCGGTAATGGCTTCGGAAATCTGGATCGGGCGCCCATAGAGGTTGCTCAAAGTGCCAAGGCGGCTGTGATCCCTGGAATTGTCGCCGGGATGAATCACTGCCACCACCACAAAGCCTTTGCGAGCCAACGAAGTGGCGAGGTCGTGCAGCGCCAGCGGCGTGCCGGTGTTGCCGTGGGACAACATCAGCATCGGAAAGCGGCCGAGGGCGACCTTGGCATCTTCGCCGGCTTCGACCGAATAGCCCTCGAGCAGGCTCATGTGCTCGCGGTCGCTGGAGGGATAGAACGCGATGGCACGCATCGGTTGCAGGTCGAGCGGATCGAGGAACGTCATCTCGTGATAACCGACGCTCCAGCGTGGGTGCTGGCCGGGGGCTGCGTGCACTGAATTCAGGCTGCCGAGCAGGCAAATCAGTAACGTTGCACAAAGACGCATCATGGGATGCCCCACCCTGTTGTTACTCAATCGAAAGATCCGTTGTGTTCGACGCCCGAAACTCCGTGGTTCGGTGATCCGGCGCGGCGTTGCACTCAGACGTTGATCATCAGACTGCATAACCCGGGCCAGATTATGTAACAGTCAGACACAAAAAACTCCGTATCTGGCCCTTGCAGAACCAGAATACAGAGTTTTTTGGGGGTTGCCTGAACGCGAGCTGTTCTTTACGAAAGCCTTACGCTGCAGCGAACAGTTGCTCACTGATGCGGGTTTGGGCCGCGCTCATGGCGTTGTTGCGAAATTCTTCACCGTAGGCCAGACCTTCGGCGCGGACGATTTCGATGTCGGTGATGCCGAGGAAGCCGAAGACCAGTTTCAGGTAGTCTTCGTGAGCCACGCCCGAAGCCTGACCGGCGTGGATGCCGCCCGAAGTCGATACGATGATCACTTTCTTGCCACCGCACAGGCCTTCAGGGCCGGCTTCGGTGTAGCGGAAAGTCTGGCCGGCGACGGCGATGCGGTCGATCCAGGCTTTGAGCTGGGTTGGTACGGTGAAGTTGTACATCGGCGCGGCAACGACAATGGCGTCAGCAGCGATGAATTCGGCCAGGGTGTTGGCGCTCAGCTCGGCTTCGTGCTGTTGTGCGGCGTTGCGCAGTTCAGCGGTGGTGCCGGCGGCGACCAGCGTGGTGGACGAGAAGTGGCTGATGGCGTCGGCGGCCAGGTCGCGGTAGGTCACGACAGCGCTTGGCTCGGCGGCTTGCCAGGCTTTGACGACCTCGGTGCTCAGCTGACGGGAAGCGGAGTTGTCCCCCAGAATGCTCGAATCGATGTGCAGCAGTTTCATAGTGGAATCTCCTGGAAAGAATCGCCGGTGGCGACGGAATGGAGACAATCCTATCTACGAAACCAATAGCTGATTAGACGGCAATAATGCGATAGTTTGTCCCACTGATAGAACAGTTGGATTTCCCACATGCAAGACCTCAACGATCTCTACTATTTCGCCAAAGTGGTCGAGGCCGGCGGATTCGCCGCGGCCGGCCGTTTACTGGGCATTCCCAAGTCGCGCCTGTCGCGGCGGATTGCCGAACTGGAAGAACGCTTGGGTGCACGCTTGCTGCAACGCACTACCCGTCAATTGAAGCTGACTGCGGTTGGCGAGCGCTATTTGCGCCACTGCCAGGCGATGCTGCTGGAAGCGGAAATGGCCGATGAAACGGTGGCCAGCATGTCCAGCGAACCCCGTGGCCGCCTGCGGGTGTCAAGCCCGACCGGGCTGGCCCATGAAATGCTGCCGGTGGTGATCAGCAATTTCCTCGGCAAATATCCCCAGGTGCAACTGGAAGTCACCTTGATCAATCGCCGGGTCGATCTGATCACCGAAGGTATCGACGTCGCTCTACGGGTGCGCGAACACGGCGACGAAGAACCGATGCTGGTGACCCGCCGTTTGCGTCAGGCGCAAATGGTGGTGGTCGCGAACCCTACCTTTATACAGGGCGTGGAGATCAGTCATCCGCAGGACTTGAAAAGCCTGCCGGTGCTCGGCGCGCTGGAAGCCGATCGCATGGTGCACGTGCGCCTGCTCGATCAGCACGGCAAGAGTTGCGATCTGGCGCTGGAAGCACGGCTGGGTATCGACGACTTCATCGTGCGCAAGGCCTGCGTGCTGGCCGGCCAGGGTTTCACCCTGCTGCCGATGATGTATTGCGAAGCAGAGCTGAACAACGGCACGCTGGTGCAATTGCTGCCGGAATGGTCATTGCCTGGCGGCTGGCTGCAAGCGGTGTATCCGCACCGGCGCGGGGTGATGCCGGCGGTGCGCGCGTGGATCGATCATCTGGTCGAATCGTTCAATGCCTGTGGAGAACGGCTGTTATGAAACAAGGAAAGATGAGCGAAGCGGACGTCGCGGACTTCTGCCTGGCATTGCCCGGTGCCCGTGAAGATTACAAATGGGGCGGTGTGCGGGTGTTTTCGATTGCCGGTAACAAGATGTTCGCCTTGCAGGGGCTGCGTGGCGAGTCGCTGGCGTTCAAGGTCGACAAGGATCTGTTTCTCGGCCATTGCGACCGGCCGGGCATTCACCCGGCGCCATATCTGGCGCGGGCACAGTGGATCATCATGCACCCGCCCTACCCCTTGGGCGCCGAGGAACTGCGAGGGTTACTGCAACGTTCTCACCAGTTGGTGGTGAGCAAGCTGCCGAAGAAAACCCAGGTGGGTTTGCTGCTGTAGTTCTAACCCAGCGCCAACAGGTTCGAACCGAGGAACAACTGGTCGATCCAGAACACCTGGTGCAGCGCGACGATCACCCAGAACAGAATCTGAAACGACACCTTGCGCGTCTTGTGCCGGAAGACTTGCTGGGCGATCAACGCGCCCGGCCAGCCTCCCGCCAGTTCCACGGCGTGCAGGACGTTCTCCGGCGTGCGCCAGGCGTCGGCGCGAGCCTTGCGCTTGTCGGCCCAGTACAGGAAAAACGCCAGCACGCTGACCAGCCCATAAGCCGTCAGCGGCACCCGTGAGATTCCGCGCAGCCACATCGACAGCGAACCGAACAGCGGCAACGCACAGACGATCAGCAAGATCATCAGCTTCAACTTCAGATGCTGGATGCTGCCACCGGAAGGACCGCGATCCGGGCGGCGTGCGCGGGAGTCACTCATGCCTTGGCTGCCGCCCAGTCCACCCAACCGAACTGCCAGGTCGCCAGAATCAACAGACCGAACACGATCCGGTACCAGGCGAATGCCGCATAGCTGTGGCTGGCGATGAACTTCAGCAAACCGCGCACGGCGATCATGGCGAAAACGAATGCCGTGACAAAACCGATGGCAAACACCGGGAAGTCCGCCGGCACGAACAGCGCGCGGTACTTGTAGCCCGAATAGACCGCCGCACCGACCATGGTCGGCATCGCCAGGAAAAACGAGAACTCGGTGGCGGTCTTGCGCGACAGACCGAACAGCAGCCCGCCAATGATGGTCGAGCCGGAGCGCGAGGTGCCCGGGATCATCGCCAGACATTGGGCGAAACCGACCTTCAGCGCATCCTTCCAGGTGATTTCGTCCACGGTTTCGGCGTGCACTTCATGCTGCCGGCGCTCTGCCCATAACATGATGAAGCCGCCCACCACCAACGCCGTCGCTACGGTGATCGGGTTGAACAGGTATTTGTGAATCAGATTGGCAAAGATCACGCCGAGCACCACGGCGGGCAGGAAGGCGATCAGCAGGTTGGCGGTAAAGCGTCGCGCACTCGGCTGGGTCGGCAAGCCGATGACCACGTCGAGAATCTTGCGGCGAAACTCCCAGACCACCGCGAGAATCGCGCCGAGCTGAATGATGATGTTGAACGCCATGGCGCGTTCGCCGCCGAAATTCAGCAGGTCGGCGACAATGATCTGGTGTCCGGTACTGGAAATGGGCAAAAACTCCGTCAGCCCTTCTACAACTCCAAGAATCAGTGCCTGCAAGGCGGTCCAAAGGTCCATCAATCCCCCAAAGAGCGATGCGTTCAGGCATGCCCCGATAGTATTTTTTTACGTTCACTGCGATCAGCGTAGCTGTTTGTTGCTGTACCGATTCCGCGCGCCAAGGATCCACACGAAACGGTCAAAATTCCGTGAAATGGCAACTTGGGTTCAGGTTTTCACGCACGGGGCCGAAATCCTAACAGACAAGCCGTAATAGCGCTGCCGCGCTCTACGACTTGGGTCGCGTATGCCCGGCCAAGGAAACGTGGTTGGATGCTGGCGGTGATTTATTACAAGAAAAAGAAATCGGAGTGACAGCGTTATGAACAGCTTGCGCAGTGTGTCGATCAGCCGACGCTTGTGGCTCATCTTGATTGTGGCGGTGGTCATGCTGCTGACCCTGGGCCTGTTGATGCTCAAGCAGATCCACGATGACCTGTATCACGCCAAGGCCCAGAAAACCCAGCATGTGGTGCAGACCGCCAGCGGTTTGCTGACCTATTACCAGGGCCTGGAAGCGGCGGGAACCCTGACCCGCGACGCCGCGCAGAAGCAGGCGCTGACGGCGATTCGCGGCCTGCGTTATGACCAGAACGATTACTTCTGGATCAACGATCTCACGCCCGTGATGGTCATGCACCCAACCAATCCGAAGCTCGAAGGCCAGAACCTCTCGGCGATCCGCGACCCGGACGGTTTTGCAGTGTTCAACGAGATGGTTGCCATCGCCAAATCCAAGGGCGCCGGGATGGTCGACTACCGTTGGCCGAAACCCGGTGCCAGTGAACCGGTGGCCAAGACCTCCTACGTGAAACTGTTCGAGCCATGGGGTTGGGTGCTGGGTTCCGGCGTGTACGTCGACGATGTGCAGGCTGAGTTTCAGGGCCAGGTGATCAAGGCTTCCGTTGTCGGTCTGGTGATTGCACTGATCATGGGCGTGCTGGTGATCCTGATTGCCCGCAGCATCGTTCGCCCGTTGCAAGAAACCGTGA
Organism: Pseudomonas sp. R38(2017); assembly: GCF_002112395.1. Classification (NCBI taxonomy): domain Bacteria; kingdom Pseudomonadati; phylum Pseudomonadota; class Gammaproteobacteria; order Pseudomonadales; family Pseudomonadaceae; genus Pseudomonas; species Pseudomonas sp. R38(2017). The sequence goes on along the minus strand of NZ_NEHN01000002.1, from coordinate 185,575 downwards.
ACGCCATGGCCAACATTGCCAGCGGCGAAAGCGACCTGACCCGCAGCCTCGATACCCATGGCCAGGACGAAGTCACGCAACTGGCCCATCACTTCAATGCCTTCACCGCCAAGCTGCGCCGGGTGATCGGCGATTTGCAGGTGTCGGCCAGCGCGCTGGGCCAGTCCTCCACTGAACTGGGCAACGACGCGAGTCAGGCCCAGCAACGCAGCCAGCAACAATCGCAGCAGATGGAGCTGGTGGCGACGGCCATCAACGAAGTCACCTACGGCGTGCAGGATGTGGCGAAGAACGCCGAGCATGCCGCCAACGAAATGCGCGATGCCGAAGCCCAGGCGCAGCAGGGCCAGATCAACATCGACGGCAGCCTGCAACAGATCGACAAATTGTCCGGCACCATCGATCAGGCGGTCGAAGTCATTCGTACTTTGGCGACCGAAAGCACACAGATCGGCAGTGTCCTGGAGGTGATCCGCTCGATTGCCGAACAGACCAACCTGCTGGCACTCAACGCCGCCATCGAAGCCGCCCGCGCCGGTGAACAGGGCCGTGGTTTTGCCGTGGTGGCCGATGAGGTTCGCCTGCTGGCACAGCGCACGCAGAAATCCACGGCGGAAATCCAGTCAATGATCGAGCGCCTGCAAAACCATTCCGAAGCCGCGGTGAAAGTGATCGGCGACAGCAGCAAGGCCTCGCAACTGACCATCGAGCAGGCCGGACTGGCCGGCGCCAGCCTCAATGCGATCGGCCAGGCGCTGCGCAACCTCAACGGTCTGAATGCGTCGATCGCCAGTGCGACCCTGCAACAGGCGCACGTGGTCGAGGACATCAACCAGAACGTCACCCAGGCTGCCGGCCTGTCCCACAGCACCGCACTGGCTGCCGAGCAGTCGAGCGCCGCCAGCGTTCGGCTCGGCCAGTTGAGCGAGCAACTGAACGGTTTGCTGCGCCAGTTCCGCGTCTGGCGCTCTCAGCCTGTGGGAGGCTCACTCCCACAGGTTTTTGGGTACAATCCGCCCCCTCTTCTACTCCCTCCAAGGATCTTGCATGTCCGGGCTCGAACTGTTTGCCGCCGCCCTCGGTGTGATCGCCGTCTGGCTGACGGTCAAACAGAACCCCTGGTGCTGGCCGATCGGGCTGGTAATGGTCTTGCTCTACAGCTGGGTCTTCTTCGAGGTGAAGCTGTATTCGGACATGTTGCTGCAGGTGGTTTACGCCGCGCTGCAAGTCTACGGCTGGTGGCAATGGACCCGGGCCGGGACGATGCATGACGGGCGTGAGGTCAGCCGGCTCGACTCCCGTTCGATTCTGCAAGGACTGGCCATCGGCGCCGCCGGCAGCCTTTTACTGGGCGCCGCCATGGCGCACTGGACCGATGCCGCGCAGCCTTGGCTCGACGCGGCGTTGACCGCTTTCAGCCTGGTCGCGCAATTCTGGATGGCGCACAAGCGCCTGCAATGCTGGGCACTGTGGTTCGTGCTGGATGTGATCTTTGTCGGCCTGTTTCTTTACAAAGACCTTTACCTCACCGCTGCGCTGTACGCCCTGTTCACCCTGATCGCGGTGCAGGGCTGGCGGGAATGGCGCGCCGATCCGGCGTTGCGCACATGAAAGTCGTTGTTCTGACCGGGCCGGAATCCACCGGCAAGAGCTGGCTGGCGGCCGGGCTGCAGCAACAGTTCGGCGGTTTGCGGGTGGATGAGTACGTGCGCTGGTTCATCGAGCAGAATCCCCGGAATACCTGCCTCGCAGACATTCCTGAAATTGCTCGCGGCCAATTGCAGTGGGAAGACGAGGCGCGAGCGCAGCAGCCTTCGTTGCTGATTCTAGACACTCATCTGTTGAGCAACATTCTCTGGAGCCAGACGCTGTTCGGGGACTGTCCCGACTGGCTGGAACCGGAACTGCTGGCGCGTCATTACGACCTGCACCTGTTGCTGTCCCCGGAGCAGATCGACTGGACCAACGATGGCCAGCGCTGCCAGCCGCAGTTGAGTGAACGACTGGCGTTCTACGACGCCACAAAGGTCTGGCTGGAGCAGCATCGCCAACCGGTCCGGATCATTCAGGGCGACTGGGCCGCACGGCAGATTCAGGCCTTCGACGCCGTGCGAAACCTGCTGGAAGATTGAGCCCGTTTCCCGGGGGCGGGTTCCCCTGTTTTGGGGCCAAAGTGTCCGATCCTGAAACACTCCCTCGGGTGCAAAGTGCCCGTCTCAACGGCCTTCATCGCTTTGTCACCCGACTTGTTACACCTTTGAAACACCTGCTCGCAAACCCTTGTTCCAGAGCTTTGCAATGGGTATGGGCGCTTGTACCGATGGCGCGTTGTTTCAATGTTGAAACAGCATTTGTATCAGCGCTGCATACCTTCGAGCCAACCTGTTGAAATCCAAGAACATTTAAAAACCGGCACAGCTTTCGCTCTCTCCTTCACAACGCTGACTAGGGCCAGCCCACTGAAGAAGGAATTGCCGCCGTGGGAAACATCAACAAAGCCTTTACCTGCCTTCTGCTGATCGGATCTGCAGCCAGCACGTTCCTCAGTTTCAACGTTCAGGCCGAGGGCAATGGCGTGATCGTTCTCAATCGCGACGTACAGCCAATTCCGATCGGACGTAGCGCTCCGGGCAAGGACCCTTACCCGACCACCGTGAATGCCAACCCTTCCGGCCGCATCGACCAGGCAATGACCAGCACCGAACTCAATGACGGTGAATTTGCCAGTGTAGCCAGTGGCTCATCGATCCGCGGCAACATGGCAGTTGGCTCCAACCTGCCAGGCTCCAACGTCCTGACCAACCCGAATGGCCTGCCCGGTATGAGCGCCGGCCATGGTGGCGGCGGTGGCGGCACGATCTCCAACACCATCAACCGCTCGCTCAGCAGTGGTCTGGCTCCGCTGACCCGCATGGCCGGAGGCCAATGAGATGAATCGTTCCCTGCTCCTTTTGGCACTGCTTGGCTGCACCAGTGTAATGGCCGACCCAAGCGCCGTGGACAGCGCCAACATTCAGAATTCCGGCGTGCAGTACAACGGTAACTTCAACGTCAACCAGGCCGCCGGCGACCAACAGCAACAAGCAAACGTCAAGTCGATTGCCATTGGCACGTCAGCCAGTGCTACCACCAGCATTCACCAAAAACTCGATACACCGGCCGACCGCTCGATCAATGCGAGCTCCACAATCGGCGGCACCTCATTCAGTAACGGCAACGGCGCACTGGGCGTGAACCAGGGTTCCGGGGCCAACAACCAGATGGCCAACGCCATGCGTATCAGCATCAGTGCTGCACCGCAGAGCGTTGACGATAGCGCCCTTTCCCAACAGAACGTGGCGTTGTTACCGAGCTCAGGAGCAACTGGCACCCCCGGCAGTCGCCAGGTCACGACAAGTGATCAGGCCTTCACCGGCAGTCGCGGGGTTATCCAGGTGAACCAGAGTGCCGGGGTGGGGAACCGAATGGCTAACACCCTGAGCATCCGGGTCGCTGACTGACCCACACAAAGCAGTGCAATTAGAAAGTACCAACACTTAACCAACTAATAAGCACGACGGAGAAACACCATGAAACCTACAATGGCTCTCAAACCACTGGTTTTCGCACTTGCAGCAGTGATGGCAATCGCAGCACAGGCAGGCGGTCGTGATGATCACGGTCATGGTCACGGTCACGGTCCAAAAGGCCCAACTCTGGAAGAACTGCTGCAAATCACCGCCGGTGCAGGCGCTGCGGTCATCGACCAGCAAACCAGCGAAGGCAACGGGGTGCTGAACCAAGGTACCAACAACAATGCCAACGCCACCAACGCTGTCAACGGTGCCAACGGCAACATTGGCATGAACAACGCCGCAGGCGATGGTAACCAGCAAGACAACGCCGCTGCTTTGGCAACTGCTGACGAAAGCTTCATCTTCGGCGCAGCGGTTTCCGCATCCAGCGCCACTCAAATCAACGCCAACAATGGTGTCGCCAACTACTCCAGCACTGCCAGCGCCAGCCTCAACAACGTCGGCAACGGTGGTTCGGGCAACATCGGCGTGAACAACGCTGCTGGCGACTTCAACCAACAGAAAAACAACCTGGCAATCGCTGTATCCGGTGGTCGTGTAGCTAATGCCGCCGCTGCTGCCAACCAAAGCTCCACTGGCCTGGGTGTCTCCAACTACGGCACACAAACCTACAAAAAAGATACCCTCACCGGTACTTTCAACGCAGCAGGTGTGTTCGTCGCCAAAGGCACCGCTACCATCGAAGACAACGATCATGGTCATGGTCACGGCTACGGCAACGACAATCGTGGCCATGGCGACGACAGAGATCAAAAAGCCAAGTTTGAAGCCGTGGGTGTCTTCGGTCTGGCTGGCGTGACCACTCAACAAGTGCTGACCCCAGACGGCTGGAAAAACCCTGTCACCAACACTGCCAGTATGAACAACGTAGGCAACAACTGGTCGGGTAACGGTGGCTTCAACAACGCCGCCGGTGTTGGCAACCAACAAAGCAACTCGCTGTCCATCGCTGCAGGTTGCAAAGCCTGCATGTAATCGCGATCGAAACGAAAGCCCCGGAAACGGGGCTTTTCCTCAGTCCGAAAAGGCGTATCGATCATGCGTAAGACTACCCTCCTCGCTCTGCTTTGCCTGTCTGGCCTGACCCAGGCCGCCCAGATGCCCGTGGCTGCCCTGCCCGGTGGCACCCTCATCTACAAGCACGTGCAAAGCATTCGAGAACGCAAGTTTTCCGACATCGTCGAACAAAAAACCGATTTCAGCTGCGGCGCCGCCGCTCTGGCAACGGTACTGCGCCAGGCTTATTGGCTCGACGTCGATGAAGAGCACATCATCAAAGGCATGCTGGTCAATTCCGACCAGGAGCTGGTCCGTACACAGGGCTTCTCCATGCTGGACATGAAGCGCTACATAGAAAGCATCGGAATGCGCGCCAGGGGCTACAAGATCCCGCCGGAAAAACTCGACGCGGTCACTATCCCGGTGGTGGTACTGATGGAAATTCGCGGCTACAAGCATTTCGTGGTGTTGCAGCGGGCGGACAAGGATTGGGTCTACATCGCAGACCCGGTCTTAGGGCACAAACGCTACAACCATGATGACTTTGTCAAAGGTTGGAACGGCATCGTTTTTGCGATCGTCGGCCCCGGATACGACAAGACCAATGCACTACGCAGTCCTCCGGTACCGCTGACCGCCAAGAACAAGCTGGATACTTTCAATCCCGTCAAAGATGCTGAATTGATGGACTTCGGGTTCATACAGAGCGACTTCTTTTAATCGCCGATTATAAAGAGTGGGGCTGGATGTCCCGGGAGCAGCAGATGAAAACCTCATACTGGCTGGCCGCCGCCTGCCTGGCAGCGAGCGCATCAGGCTATGCCAATGCAGGATTCAAACCCATCGAAATCCAGGATCAGGAGCTGGCTCAGCTTCGCGGTCGTTACATCATGCCGGGCCGGATTATCAGCTTCGGTATTGTCATGAGCAGTACCTGGCGCAACGCCAGCGGAGATCTGATCGGGGCTACGTCCTCGATGCAATTGCAGGCGGCAACCGTAAAACCCGAATTCTATGTCTCAACCATCAAGGAAACCGGCAACGGCAGCACCCTGCAAACGGGTACCGGTACAGTCGTTGGTGGCGCGGGACTCAACAGTTCCCAAGGCGTGACCCAAAGCGTTCGCGCCGCCGGTGACGGCAACTCGGCCTATAACAACGTTGCGATCAACGTTTCCGAGGCCAACCAGGCACCGGCACTGGTACCGGCCCAGGGGCAAGCCTTGATGGCCGGACAAACAATCTCCGGCAGCAATGCGGCCGGTAGCGTCGCGGTTTCCGCCACCGGTGGTGGCGTGCAAATGGCCATCCAGGCCGCAGGCAACCAGGGCACCGCCCTGCAACAAGTGGCCCAAGGCGGGCTGCTGCAAAATACGCGTTTGCTGGGTAATTCGAACGTCGTCAACAACCTGACAACGCTTAACGTTGTCCTTAACAATAACGGCATGAGCGCCGGAGCGCTCGATTGCAATCTGAGTCAACTTAGAGCACTACGCAACATCGGATATTGAACTACGCTGAGTCTCGATCATTAGCCTTAAAAAGGGACGGCTTATTCATGTATCGATCAGTATCACTGCGTGCCGCTGTTTGTCTGAGTACTCTTCTCCCCGCGGCGATGCTGCAAGCAGCACCCGATGCGGATGTGGAAACCTTGAAACGGGAGCTTCTGGAGCTTAAGCAACGATACGAAGTGCAACAGAAAGCCCTGGCGGTACTCGAACAACGGGTCCGCCAGGTAGAAGATCAACCGGCTTCACCACCACCCAAGCGTCTGGCCAAGTCGCCAGCGGACATGAAAGGCAATCCCAAAGTGGCCACCGGTACCGGGGCCGCAGCAGCGTCGGGGGGCGCAGCCGGTGGCAGTGGGGCTTCTTACGGGCAGTCACTGGCCGATGACTCGCAACCGGCACAGAGTGTGTCCAACCTGTACGACGAGGCCAGCGGCTTCTTCGGCGGTGGCAAGTTCAGCTTTGAAACCGGTATTACCTATTCGCGTTATGACACGCGCCAGTTGATTCTCAACGGTTTCCTGGCACTGGATTCGATCTTCCTGGGCAATATCAACCTCGACCGGATCAAGGCCGACACCTGGACCCTCGACCTGACGGGTCGCTATAACTTCGACAACCGCTGGCAATTCGACCTGAACGTGCCGGTGGTGTACCGAGAGTCGACTTATCAGTCCGGCGGCGGCAACGGTGGTGCCTCCAACGTCACCACCGAACAGGACGTCAGTCGCGACCCAACCCTTGGCGACGTCAACTTCGGCATCGCCTACAAGTTCCTGGACGAATCGGTCAATTCGCCGGATGCAGTGGTGTCCTTGCGCATCAAAGCCCCTACGGGCAAGGACCCTTTCGGTATCAAACTGCGCAAGACAGACGCCAACAGCAACCTCTTCGTGCCTGACACCCTGCCCACCGGCAACGGCGTCTGGTCGATTACACCAGGCATCTCGCTGGTCAAGACATATGACCCTGCCGTGCTCTTCGGTAGCCTGTCCTACACCCATAACCTGGAGGAGTCATTTGACGACATCAGTTCCACGGTCAACCAGAAAACACCGGGCAAGGTCCGGATCGGCGACAGCTTCCAGATCGGTGCAGGCATAGCCTTCGCACTCAACGAAAAAATGAGTATGTCGTTCTCGGTTTCCGACCTTGTACAGCGCCAGAGCAAGCTGAAACAGGACGGCGGGTCCTGGGAATCGGTGGTATCCAGCGATGCCAACGCCGGTTATTTCAACGTCGGCATGACCATCGCGGCCACCGACAACCTGACCATCGTACCCAACCTGTCCATCGGCATGACCGACGATGCCCCGGACTTTTCCTTCAGCCTGAAATTCCCGTACTACTTCTAACCCGCCACACAATGAAAAGGCCCGCTGCGACTTGCATCGCAGCGGGCCTTTTCAGCTTCTTGCCGGAAGAAGCACCGCGCCCTAGCGGATCTGGTGTTTGTGCAGCAAGCGATAGAACGTCGGCCGAGAGACGCCCAGCACTTTAGCGGCCACACTTAGATTGTCGCTGTGTCGGTTAAGCACATCGCATAACGCCTGGCGTTCAGCGCGGGTCTTGTAGTCTTCGAGGGTGCCCATCGGGGTGGCCAGCGACTGCTGACTGATCAGCCCCAGATCACGCGCCTCGATCTGCCGCCCCTCGGCCAGCACCAGTCCGCGACGCACGCGGTTGGCCAGCTCACGGACATTGCCCGGCCAGTCGTGCTTGCCCATGGCGATCAGCGCGTCCTCACTGAAACTGCGAGGGCGACGACCGGTTTCGTGACTGTAGAAATGGGAAAAATGGTTGGCCAGCATTGACAGATCGCCATGACGCTCTCGCAACGGTGCAGTAACGACCTGCAGCACATTCAGCCGGTAGTACAAATCCTCACGGAAGCGCTTTTTCTCGATCGCGGCTTCAAGGTCAACGTGGGTGGCCGCCAACACCCGGACATCCACCGGGATCGGCTGGCTGCCGCCGACGCGTTCGATGTGTTTTTCCTGGAGGAAGCGCAGCAGATTGGCCTGCAGTTCCAGCGGCAGATCACCGATTTCGTCCAGAAACAGGGTGCCGCCGTTGGCCGCCTCGATGCGTCCGACCTTGCGCTGATGGGCGCCGGTGAACGCACCTTTTTCATGGCCGAACAGCTCGGACTGGATCAAATGTTCGGGAATCGCCCCGCAGTTGATGGCCACGAACGGTTTGCTATGGCGCTGCGATTGTCGATGCAGGGTACGAGCGACAAGTTCCTTGCCGGTGCCGCTTTCGCCGCGAATCAATACTGGCGACTCGGTGGGCGCAAGTTTGCTCAACAGCTTGCGCAATTCGCGGATCGGTTTGCTGTCACCCAGCAGCTCGTGTTCCGGCTGGTCCACATGGACATTGCCCTGGCCACGCAGGCGCGCCATGCCGAACGCCCGGCCGAGGGTGACCTGGACCCGCGACACGTCGAACGGCAAAGTATGAAAGTCGAAAAACCATTCACAAACGAAGTCGCCAACGTTCTGCAGGCGCAGCACTTCCTGATTAAGAACCGCGATCCATTCCGCGCCACTGCGACTGATCAGTTCTTTGACCGACTCGGGACGCTCCAGATGAAAAGGTTGCAAACGCAACAAGCCGACATCACAACTTCGGTCGGCAGCATTTTCGAGGCTGCAACTGTCGACATCCCAGCCTGCCGCACGCAAACCGGGCAATAATCGGTGACAGTCGTCGCAGGGGTCGACTACCAACAAACGTCGTAACGCGGACGCTTCGATCATGACTGTTCCTTGGCGCCAAATTATAGGAAATGATTGTAAAAACAGTCATTTGGCAGACCTGGCTGTAACATTAGCAAGAATTTGACGGCGCCTTGTATCGATTGCTTATAGGCGCACAAGTGAAGTAGTTATAAGAACCTGTTTTATTAGTTAGCTATCGACTCGATTCTTTCATCCAGCTTTCAAAAAACGCCATAACAGAGATTGTATGAAAGAAAGTCGAAATTTCTTCAAATCCTGTGTGACCTGTCAGCGGGTTGCGTGCATCAGTACAAGTAACTCGCCGCACGGTAAGCCCAACCGACGGCACATCACTTGATTGGGCACTACAGAGAGAAGAACCCATGACCGCCCCGCTCCGTATCAACGAAGCTCTTTTGATTGCCAACCACGCGTTTAAACCTTTCCAATGCGTGGCCTGGGCCCCACAAGACGGCAATGGCGAACTGAGCCTGACCGTTATCGACCGCACCAATTCGCAGATCGGTCGCACCCGTATTCCAAGCAGCGCCTATTCCGATCCGGCTCAGCTTGAGTTCCTGTTGCAACAGGCTCGCGCAGAACTGAGCGATGAGGGCTATGCACTGCAGTCCTGGTCGATGCCACACTGATCCGAGGGCCATGCGGATGACTTTCAAGTCATCCGCCCTCTTCTTTGAAGTTGCTGAATCCTTTTTAACTTCAGCCACTTTGTACAACTTTCCTCCACACTTTCGCGCCTGAATGCTTGGCAGGCTTGCGACTGGTTCAAAAAGTCATTGTTCTGGCACAGAACGACGCTCCACCTGTTAGTTCTGTCAGTTGTACTTGTGCGTCTACAGGGATTGAATGTTTCGCCATGCAGTTTCCGACCCGGCTCCCGGCTGTTGGTCAACTTGCAAGGAGGAGCAGGCATGTCAATCCAGTCCGCTATTGCGCTCCCGGCGCTGGCGAATAACGCCGGACAACTCGACAAGAGATTTGCCAATAACGGCGTGACTCAGGTGTATTTTTCCGGCAGCACGTCCAGCCTGACCCAGCATGTCGCACTTGACCCGCAAGGTCGTATCCTGATCGCCGCCAAGGTCGGCACGCCTCAAGGCAGCCGTTTCGGCCTGGCCCGTCTGCTGGATGATGGCTCCGCGGATCTTGGCTTCGGCTTTCAGGGCAGCGTGATCGGCCAGTTCGCCTCTGGTTTCGAAGCCACGGGCAGCAAGATCCAGGTCTTGCCTGATGGTCGGATCCTGCTGGCAGGCCTGCATTACGAGTCCGTACATCGCACGTTGCCCGCCCTCGCCCTGTTCGATGCGCAGGGCCGACCGGTCCCGGAGTTCGGCGACAACGGCCGGAAAATAGTGCGTTTGCCCGGCGATCTGTCCATGGGCACTCGCGACACCTGGCTGCCACCCGGCGTCCCGGGGGCAGAAGCCTGCGATTTCGCCGTCCAGAATGACGGACATATTCTGTTGATTGCCAACCACCACTGCTCACTGGCCGACCATGTCGGCATGCTGATCCGAGTCACGCCCGCCGGCAATCTCGACCAAACCTTCAACGGTCGAGGCTTTGTGATGGTCCGGCACTTGTTGCTCAACACATGGCTTGGCGGCTTATTGCTGCAAGAAGACGGGCGAATTGTCGTGGCCGGCGCGATCGACTTCCCTCAGGAAGGCCTGCTTGCACGTTACCTGCCGGACGGGCAGCTCGATGAACGCTTTGCGCTGGACGGCTTCCTCGCGTTCAAGGCTCAGGGCCACAGCGCGCTGGCTAACCAAGTCATCGAATCCACGGACCGTCTGCATTGTTTTGGCAGTAGTCGGGACCCGATTCGGTGCATGGCACTGACCGTCCACATTAACGGTCGCCCCAACCTGCACTGTAACAATGGTCAACCCAACCTGTTGGACATCGGCCCCAGCGGCTGTCAGTGGAGTGCCGCGCAACGCATGCCGGACGGGCGACTGATCGCTGTTGGCGCGACGATTGGCGGGGTCGAGGCCGATTTCATTGTTGCGCGTTATCTAGCTGACGGTCGTCTCGACCAAGGTTTCGGCGCCGGCCATGGCTGGTTGCGTACGCGACTGGGCCGCAGCCTCGACACCGCCACATCGCTGGCAGTGCAGCCAGAAGGTGGAATTCTGGTCGGCGGCTATTCACTGGATGGCAACTACCGCGCCGTGGTTGCGCGCTATCTGAACCCATGAACAGAAACTTCCTGCACTTGATCTTGCTCAACGCTTACGGCAACTTGCGCGCTTCTTAAAACAAGGAGCAACCGATGTCCGGTTCGTTGGCCCAGGCGTTCGCGCACAATTTTCTCGGGCATTCGCCCCGCTGGTACAAGGCGTGCATCGTCGGGTTCCTGATTCTCAACGCCGTGGTGCTGTGGTCGGCAGGTCCTGTTGCTGCCGGCTGGCTGTTGGTAATCGAGTTTATTTTCACCCTGGCCATGGCGCTCAAATGCTATCCGCTGATGCCCGGCGGTCTGCTGCTGATCGAAGCGCTGCTGTTGAAGATGACCACGCCCCAGGCGCTGTACGAAGAGTTGCAGCACAATTTTCCGGTGATTCTGCTGTTGATGTTCATGGTCGCCGGCATCTACTTCATGAAAGACCTTCTGTTGTTCCTGTTCTCGCGGCTGCTGCTCGGCGTGCGTTCGAAGATGCTTCTGGCGCTGATGTTCTGCTTTTTGTCGGCGTTTCTTTCGGCCTTTCTCGACGCACTGACCGTGACTGCCGTGATCATCAGCGCTGCCGTCGGCTTCTATTCGGTCTATCACCGTGTCGCCTCCGGCAACGATCCGCGTCAGGACAGCGAATTCAGCGACGACCAACACCTGCCCAAGCTGCATCACGAGGATCTGGAACAGTTCCGAGCCTTCCTGCGCAGCCTGCTGATGCACGGCGCGGTCGGCACGGCGCTGGGCGGTGTCTGCACACTGGTCGGCGAACCGCAGAACCTGCTGATCGGTCACGAGATGGGCTGGCACTTCGCCGAGTTTTTCCTCAAGGTTGCACCGGTGTCCCTGCCGGTGCTGGTGGCCGGTCTGTTGACCTGCATGCTGCTGGAAAAGCTGCGTTGGTTCGGCTACGGCACCTTGCTGCCGGACAATGTCCGCACGGTACTGGCCGATTACGCCCGTGAAGATGATGCCGAACGCACGCCTCACCAGCGCGCCGCGCTGCTGGTACAAGGCGCGGCCGCGTTGATCCTGATTGCCGGGCTCGCGTTCCATGTCGCCGAAGTGGGCCTGATCGGTCTGATGGTCATTATCCTGATCACCGCATTTACCGGCATCACCGACGAGCATCGTCTGGGCAGCGCCTTCAAGGACGCCATGCCGTTCACTGCGCTGCTGGTGGTGTTTTTTGCCGTGGTGGCGGTGATCCATGATCAACAACTGTTCGCGCCGTTGATCCAGTGGGTACTGGCACTGCCTGCCGAGCAGCAACCGGGGATGCTGTTCATTGCCAACGGTCTGTTGTCGGCGATCAGTGACAACGTGTTCGTGGCGACGATCTACATCACCGAAGTGAAACAGGCATTCCTGTCCGGCCACATGAGCCGTGAACACTTCGAGACGCTGGCCATCGCCATCAACACGGGCACCAATCTGCCGAGTGTGGCGACGCCCAATGGTCAGGCTGCGTTTCTGTTTCTGCTGACGTCGGCGATTGCACCGCTGGTGCGGTTGTCCTACGGGCGGATGGTATGGATGGCATTGCCCTACACTGTCGTGATGGGACTGCTCGGCTGGTATGCCGTGAGTTACTGGCTGTAGAAACAACAACGGGAGCCTTTGGGCTCCCGTTTTTTTATGCATCGATCAACGCGGCAAAATGTACTTGCCTATGGCCTGCGCCACACCATCCTCGGTGTTCGGCCCGGTCACCACGTCCGCCTGACGCTTCACGGCGTCTTCTGCCTGGCCCATGGCGATCGACAGGCCAGCAACATGAAACATCGCCGGGTCGTTGCCGCCGTCGCCAATCGCTGCGGTCTGCGCCAGCGGCACGCCGAGATGCTCGGCCAGAGTGGCCAGTGCGGTGCCCTTGTTGGCCTCCCGCGCCGTCACGTCCAGATACACCGGCTGCGAACGCGAGACCTGCGCCATGCCCTCGACCTTCGGCAGCAAACGTGCCTCCAGCTCGATCAACAGGTCGGTGTTGTTGCTGGTCGCGACGATCTTGTCGATGCGTTCCAGAAAAGGCTCGAAACTGTCGACCACTACCGGCGGATAACCCAGACCATGCTGTTCGCGAGGAACCATAGGCCCATGCGGATCCTTGAGCAGCCAGTCGCCGCCGCTGAACACCCAGATCTCGACCTCCGGCTGATCGGCAAACAACGCCAGCGCCGTGAGTGCCGCAGTGGCTGGCAGGTAGTGAGCGACCAGAATGCTGCCGTCCGAGTTGACGATCGTGCCGCCGTTGAATGCCGCCGTCGGCAGATCGACGCCCAGGGCCTCGATCTGCTGAAGCATGGCTTTGGGCGGACGCCCGGTGGCGAGGCTGAACAACACGCCGGCTTCACGCAGCGCACGAACAGCATCGATGGTGCGCTGGCTCAGGCTGTGATCGGGCAGCAACAGCGTGCCGTCCATGTCGCTCAACAGAAAGCGGATTGGCTCTCTCATCCGAGACCATGCCAGACGCGACCATCGCGAGTCAGCAGATCATCGGCGGCCTGAGGCCCGTCTTCGCCGGCAGCATAAGGCTGAACGCTCGCGTCCTGTTGCCAGGCATCGAGGAACGGCTGCACCGCACGCCAGCCGTTCTCGATGTTGTCGGCACGCTGGAACAGCGTCTGGTCACCGGTCAGGCAGTCGTAGATCAGGGTTTCGTAGCCGGTGGACGGCTGCATTTCAAAGAAGTCCTTGTAGGCAAACCCCAGTTCGATGTTGGCCATGTTCAGCGCCGGCCCCGGCCGCTTGGCCAGCAGGTCGAACCACATGCCTTCGTTGGGCTGGATCTGGATACGCAGGTAGGTCGGCTGCAGTTCGTCGACCTCGGTGTCGCGGAACTGCGCATACGGCGCCGGTTTGAAGCAGATGACGATTTCGGTGTCGCGCACGCTCATGCGCTTGCCGGTACGCAGGTAGAACGGCACGCCGACCCAGCGCCAGTTGTCGATCATCACTTTGAGCGCCACGTAGGTTTCGGTGGTGCTGTCGGGCGATACGTTGGCTTCTTCGCGATAGCCTGCCAGCGGCTTGCCATCGATTTCGCCGGCACTGTACTGACCGCGCACCGAGTTGGCCCGCGCCTCTTCGGTGGTCCATGGACGGATCGCGCCGACCACCTTGGCCTTCTCGCCCCGCACCGCATCGGCGCCGAACGCGGCCGGCGGCTCCATCGCCACCATGGCCAGCAACTGGAACAGGTGATTGGGCACCATGTCCCGCAGGGCGCCGGTGTGTTCGTAGAAACTGCCACGGGTCTCGACGCCGACGGTTTCGGCGGCGGTGATCTGGACGTGGTCGATGTAGTGGTTGTTCCAGAACGCTTCGAAAAGGCTGTTGGAGAACCGGCTGACCAGAATGTTCTGTACGGTTTCCTTGCCCAGATAGTGATCGATCCGGTAGATCTGCTTTTCCGACATGACCTTGAGCAGGCAGGCGTTCAACGCCTCGGCGGTCTGCAGGTCGGAGCCGAACGGTTTTTCGATCACTACCCTTCTGAAGGCTTCCGGGGTTTCTTCCAGCAGTTTCGCAGCGCCGAGGCGACGCACCACTTCGCTGAAGAAACGCGGCGCGGTGGCCAGGTAAAACACCGCATTGCCGGTGCCGCTGTCGGCGATTTTCGCCGCCAGCGCAGAATAAGTGCTGTCGTCCAGGAAGTCGCCCTGGACGTAGCTGATACCTTTGGCGAGCTTGGCCCACAAGGCCGGATCAAGCATCTGATCGCCCTTGCCGACCTTCGCGGCCACTTCGGTACGGATGAAGTCTTCGAGCTTTTGGGCGAAGGCTTCATCCGTGATGGCGTTGTGGTCAACGCCAACGATCCGCAGATTTTCGTCAAGCAAGCCGTCGCGACTGAGGTTGTACAGCGCCGGCATCAGCAAGCGCTTGACCAGGTCGCCGTGGGCACCGAACAAAAACAGCGTGGTCGGTGGTGCGGGTTCTGCCTTGGATTTTCTGCGGATCGTATGGGTCATTTCTTCGCAGTCTCTACGTGGCCGCCGAAGCCGAAGCGCTGGGCCGAAAGGATCTTGTCACCGAACGTGCCCTGACCGCGGGAGCGGTAGCGCGAGAACAGCGAGTTGGACAGCACCGGTACCGGCACCTTTTGTTCCATTGCCGCTTCGATGGTCCACTGACCTTCGCCGCTGTCGGCCACGGAGCCGGAGAAACCGTCGAGTTTCGGGTCGACCGCCAGGGCATCGGCGGTCAGGTCGAGCAGCCACGACGACACCACGCTGCCACGACGCCAGACTTCGGCGATGTCGGCCACGTTCAGGTCGAAACGCTGATCTTCCGGCAGAAGCTCGCTGGACTTGGTCTTGAGGATGTCGAAGCCTTCGGCGAAGGCCGCCATCATGCCGTACTCGATACCGTTGTGAATCATCTTCACGAAGTGACCGGCACCGGCGGGACCGGCGTGGATGTAGCCGTGCTCGGCACGGTGATCATCGGACTTGCGATCCTTGGTGCGCGGGATGTCGCCCATGCCCGGCGCCAGTGCGGCGAACAACGGGTCCAGACGCTTAACGGTCTCGGCATCACCGCCGATCATCATGCAATAGCCGCGCTCCAGACCCCAGACGCCGCCGGAGGTGCCGACGTCGATGTAGTGCAGGCCCTTCTCGGCCAGGGTCTTGGCCCGGCGGATGTCGTCCTTATAGTTGGTGTTGCCGCCATCGATGATGGTGTCGCCCGCCTCGAGCAGCGTGCTCAAGGTTTCGATGGTGTCTTCGGTCGGCGCGCCAGCCGGCAGCATGACCCACACGGCACGCGGCTTGGCTAGGCCTGCGACCAGCGCAGGCAGATCGGCTACGCCGGTAGAGCCCTCGGCGGCCAGGGTGTCGACAAAGGCGGTATTGCGGTCGTAAACAACGGTGGTGTGACCGTTGAGCATCAGACGCCGTGCAATATTGCCGCCCATGCGGCCCAGTCCAATAATCCCGAGTTGCATGTGCTGATGCTCCTTACTACAAATAAAAGTGTGTCAAAGGTTATAGCCCAACGCTCTCATGGAGGTTAGTCCTGAGCGTCGGTGTGAAGTTTCCGGGCATTGTGCCCGATCCAGACTGATAACGTCGGGAAACGTGGCGAAGACACAACGACCATGAAAAATAAAAAAGTTCCATTCACGAGCAAAAGAAACCAGAATCGGCGCCGATAGCAGATTCAGCGCCCGTTATCGGGAGCGATCTGCAGTTGAGACACGCCATTTGCGAGGTGAGCAATGGGCACAGTACATACAGCAATGCCGCCACAAACCCTGTACGTCACGATCCGCCGCGATGAACTGCGTCAATTGAAAGACGAACGCGACCAGCTTAAACAAGAGCTGGCGCAACTGCGTCTGATGACCCAAGGCGTTGAGCCACGCATCCAGCGCTCACCCCACGCCTGAGCGCCCGCCTGATCGGGAACCGCTGCCCTGCCGTTCCCGACATGATCCGCCCTCTGCCATTTGCGGCAACTAACGAAGTTTTCACATTCGCTTGTTGATACTCCGGCCCATTCTGCCGTGCGCGTCCGCGCGCGGCTTCCGTTCGTCGGTTTCATGCTCCCGAGTTCATGAAACGTCCCGGCGGTGGCAATGGTGACTGAGTTGGAGTGCTGAATGGCATGGTTTAAACGCAGCAAGACTGCTGCGGCAGGTTTTGACTGGGCCGGTTTCATCTGGCTGTTTGTATTCTTCTGGTACTTCTCCGGTATCACTCAACTGCTGATCCAGCTGACCGGCACCTCTGGCTTCACCGGATTCCGTCAAGCGTTCGTGATGAGCGCCGTCTGGCTGGCGCCGATGCTGCTGTTCCCCAAGCGCACCCGTCTGCTTGCCGCCGTGATCGGCGTGGTGTTGTGGGCCTGCTCGATGGCCAGCCTGGGCTACTTCTTTATCTATCAGCAGGAATTCTCCCAGAGCGTCATCTTCATCATGTTCGAGTCGAACGTGTCTGAAGCCGGCGAGTACATCACCCAGTACTTCGCCTGGTGGATGATTCCTGCGTTCCTCGCTCACACCGCGTTCGCCTATTTCCTGTGGACCCGCCTGCGTCCGGTCTACATGCCCCGTGGCCGGGCCTTCGTGGCAGCCATGGCGATCCTGTTCGCGGTGGTCGGTTACCCACTGATCAAGCAGACCCAGCGCACCGGCAGCTTCGCCGGCGGTTTCGAGAAATTTGAAACCCGCATCGAACCGGCCGTGCCATGGCAGATGGCCGTGGCCTACCACCGCTACCTGGAAACCCTGGGCGAGATGCAGGGCATGCTTCACAGCGCGAGCAAGATCCCGCCGCTGCATAACCTAAAGGATGCCGGCGCCAACCAGCCTGCGACCCTGGTGCTGGTGATCGGCGAGTCCACCAACCGCCAGCGCATGAGCCTCTATGGCTATCAGCGCAAGACCACGCCGGAACTGGACAAGCTCAAGGACCAACTCTCGGTCTTCGATAACGTCGTCACCCCGCGCCCGTACACCATCGAAGCCCTGCAGCAGGTGTTGACCTTCGCCGACGAAGAGAACCCGGATCTGTACCTGTCCACGCCGTCGCTGGTCAGCATGATGAAACAGGCCGGCTACAAGACGTTCTGGATCACCAACCAGCAGACCATGACCAAGCGCAACACAATGCTCACGACCTTTTCCGAACAGGCTGACGAGCAGGTGTACCTGAACAACAACCGCAACCAGAACGCCGCGCAGTATGACGGCGACGTGATCGAGCCGTTCAACAAGGCCCTGACCGATCCGGCACCGCGCAAGTTGATCGTCGTGCATCTGCTCGGTACGCACATGAGCTACCAGTACCGTTATCCGCCGAGCTTCGACAAGTTCCAGGACCGCACTGGCGTCCCGGCCGGCGTGCGTGACGATCAGGTGCCGACCTACAACAGCTACGACAACGCGGTGCTGTACAACGACTTCGTGGTCTCGAGCCTGATCAAGGACTACGCCAAGTCCGATCCGAACGGCTTCCTGCTGTACCTCTCCGACCATGGTGAAGACGTGTTCGACTCGGCGGGTCACACCACCCTGGGTCGTAACGAAAACAAACCGACCGCGCCGATGTACACCATTCCGTTCATGGCCTGGGCGTCGCCGAAGTGGCGTGAAAACCACGACTGGAGTTTCGCCGGGGATCTGAGCCGGCCTTACAGCAGCGCGCACCTGATCCACACCTGGGCAGACCTGGCGGGTTTGAGCTTCGATGAACTGGACCGCAGCAAAAGCGTGGTCAGCGACAGCTTCAAACAGCGTCCACTGTTGATCGGCAACCCTTACGAACGTGAACAGCGAGCCTTGATCGACTTCAGCCTGATGAAGCCGAAAAAGCCCGAAGAAGCGCCGAAGGAAGTCGTCAAGCAATAACCAGAAAGGGCCGGAAACGGCCCTTTTTTCATGCCGTCGCAACACCTGGAAATGACAATACTTCTCGCTTGATACTAAATCGCACTCCCCCTCTTCGTCTTTGAACCAAAGGAAATTTTCTCTCGAAGACAAGGAGTCGGCTGCGATGTTCGCGCCCATCACCCGTTCCATGACCCTCACCCTGGGCTTGTGCAGTGCTGCATTGAGCCCGGATCTGCTGGCTGAAACCGACGCCGAAAAACAGCCTGAGGCCGTCGCTCCGGCCCTCGAACTGGCCTCCACCAACGTAACCGCCCAAAGCTTGGGCAGTACGACTGAAGACACCGCGTCTTACACCACCGGCGCCATGAGCACGGCGACTCGGTTGAACCTGTCGATCAAGGAAACCCCGCAATCGGTGTCCGTGGTGACCCGCCAGCAAATGGATGACTTCAAGCTCGGCACATTGTCCGAAGCCATGAGCCAGACCACAGGTGTTGTGGTCCAGCATTACGACTCGGACCGGGTCAACTATTCGTCTCGCGGCTACTCGATCAACAACTTCCAGATCGACGGGATGCTCAACACCTTCAGCCGGATGAAGTCCGATTCCGACACGATCATCTACGACCGGATCGAAGTGGTACGCGGCGCCACTGGCCTGACCACCGGCGCAGGTGATCCTTCGGCCACCATCAACATGGTACGCAAGCGCCCCACTGCGCAATTGCAGGCACTGGCCGGGGTCAGCGGCGGCAGTTATGACGATTACTACAGCTACGTGGACGTGGGTGGTCCGCTTGCCTTCGACGGCCGTTTGCGCGGACGCAGTGTGCTGGCGTATCGCGACAGCCAGTCGTTTCGCGACCATTACGCGCTGCAACGGGAAGTCGGTTACGGCATCCTCGAAGGCGACCTGACGGAATCGACCGTGCTCGCGGTCGGCTATGACTATCAGGACAAGCAAGTGCAAGGCAGTTCCTGGGGCACCGTGCCGTACTGGAACGCCGACGGTGGCAAGGCCGGTCTGGGCCGCTCGACCAACATGGCGACGTCGTGGAGCTCGTGGCCTATCAAGGACAAGACGGCCTTCGCCACCCTCGATCAGGCGCTGGCAGGTGGCTGGCACTTGAAAGCGGCGTACACCCATCGCCAGAGCGATACCGACGGCAAGGTCTACTACGGCGGAACCGGTTTTCCCGCGGACGACCGCAGCGGCATGGCGGCCTACATGTCACATATGATCGGCACGCAAAAGATGAAGACTTACGACTTCAACCTGTCGGGGCCCTACGCGCTGTTCGGTCGCGAACACGAAATGATGTTCGGTTATGGCGAAGCCGAGCGCAGCGAGCGCTCCCCGTATACGATTGACGGCCCGGTGCCACCGGGTTACGGACGGATTCGCGACTGGAAATACATGGGCGATATCGCCAAATTCCCCGACACAGTCACAGGCTTGACCGGCTCCACTTCCAGCACCCGCCAGAAAGCCGGATACCTCGCCACTCGCCTGAGCTTCACCGACGACTTGCATGCCGTACTCGGCAGCCGTTACGGCAGTTGGAAGGCGTCGAAAGCCGACAATACATATGACGACAATCGGCAGGTGAGCGCGGTCGATGCCAGCCGCCAGCAACACAACGACATGTGGACGCCGTACGCGGGACTACTCTACGACTTGACGCCTGAGTACACCGTGTATGCAAGCTACACCGACATCTTCAATCCTCAAGATAACCGCGATGGCAATCGCAAATTCCTTGAGCCGGTGGTCGGCAGTAACTATGAAATAGGCCTCAAGGGCAGCCTGCTCGACGAGCGCCTGAACCTGGCCACGGCGGTGTTCTGGAGCAAGCAGGACAACGTCGCCGAGCTCGACGATTCAGTACCACCTGATCCGGTTACCGGTGAGGAGTTCTACAAGAGCGGCGGCAAAGGCAACAAGGTCAACGGTTTCGAAGCCGAAGTCTCGGGCGAAATCCATGACGGCTGGAACATGACCGCCGGGTACACTTACACCCACGCGCTCAACGGCGAGAAAAACCGCACCAATACCAACCAGCCATTGAACATGCTCCGCCTCTCCACCGCTTACCGCTTGCCGGGCGCCTGGAGCGCCCTGACCGTGGGCGGCGCGGTGAACTGGCAGAGTGACGTCTATGGCAACTCCAACCGCCCGGTCGGACGCGGTGCGAATGGCCGGGTCATCACCGAACGGACACGGATCAGTCAGGGCGCTTACTCCGTGGTCAAGCTGATGTCACGCTATGAGTTCGACAAACATCTGTCGGCATCGCTGAACGTCGACAACCTGTTCGACAAGAAGTATTACGACAACGTCGGCTTCTACAACGGCGTGTTCTGGGGCGATCCACGCACGGTGACGCTGAGCCTAGACTGGAAACTCTGACGCCCTTCCCTGCGATCTGCACGCGTAAGCGGCGCGTGCAGCCTTCGTCCCGCCTGGAAACATTCGGTAAACCCTGCACAAAACGCGCGTTAACCCTTGGTTAATGCCCTCGGCGGACACTGCGCCTCGAGGTTCTGATTCATGGATGAACGGCTCCGACTTTTTTCGTAGGAGGCACCATGAAAACCACGACTGCAATCCTTGCCGGTCTACTCGCCATTGCATCCGCCAGCGCTTTCGCCGAGGGCGGTGCCGAGCGGATGCGATATCACTGGGAAAACTTCCCGGTCCACACCGAACAAAGCCAACAGACAGACACGAAAGCCAACGAGCTTCGCGTCCCGGACGACCAGACCGCGCAGGTCACCGAACATTACCGTCCTTGATGTAGACAGGTTTACCGATGGACCTGCGATGGCTCCGCTCTGGCTTCGCAGATGACAGTTGGGCGCCCTTTCGGGCGCCCTTTTTTATGCCTGCAGTTCCTTGATCCAGAACAGCATGCGCCCGTGATTCGGGTCGAACATGCCCGGCGCAAAACCGAATTTGGCGTAGGAACCCTGGGCGACGACGTTGCCCTCGAGTACTTCCAGGGTGATCTTGCAGCAACCGCGCTGAAGGGCGATGTCCTCGACCTTGCGCAGCATTTTCTGGCTCAGCCCCAGGCCTCGGAACTTCGTCACCACCGAAACATCGTGGACGTTGACCAACGGTTTACAGGCAAAGGTCGAAAACCCTTCAAAGCAGTTCACCAGCCCTGCCGGTTCGCCGCCGACAAAGGCCAGAACGCTGAACGCGTGAGGTCGCTTGGCCAGTTCTGCGGGCAGTTGCTGCAACAGTTCAGGGGCAATCGGATGGCCGCCACCCATCGGGTCTTCGGCGTAATGATTGAGCACCACACCAATGGCCTCGGCATGCACCGGATTGGTATAGCTGGCTTGAAGCACAAGAATTTCTGCGGAATCCATTTCCTTCCTCGATCGCACGGGGCCCCGGCACGTTTAATACGCACTGAAAGGCTGACCGACCTTAGCGCGAGGCAGCCCCCAGCCACAACCCGGCCGTTTCAGTGGCCCCAGATCAGTTCTTCCGTCCAGCCCAGTTCAGCGAAATCCTCGGCCCGCAAGCCGGACTCGCCAACGCAGAAGAACTCATCCAGTTGCGGCGGCTTCACCGGCGTGCCGCTGAGCATGGCGTGGACCTGCCCACGATGGTGGATCTGATGTTCGAACAGATGCGAGATCATCCGCAAACGGCTGTCATGCTGCGGCGTGTCGCGGGCGATGGTGACGATGCGTCCCAGATCGGCATCGCGCAGTTGTTCGCAATAGGCGATCAAGCGGCGATCGACATGGGCCTGTTCGCGGCGCAAGGCCTGCGCCTCGGTGAAGGGTTCGTCTGCATTGAAGAACACGTAGCAATCGGGATGCGGCTCATCACCACGCAACTCGCGCTCCAGCGCATCGACGTAGAACCAGTCGCAGGTGAGGATGTGATTGAGGGTCAGGCGAATGCTCGGGAAGAAACTCACCCTGGGCGCCGCCAGTTGCGCATCGTCGAGTTGCAGCCAGGCCTTGGCCAGTCGATGGTTGGCCCAGGCGTTCTGATAGGCCATGGTCAGCAAGTGATGGGAAAGTGGCTGAGTCATGTCGCGCCTCCATGTTTCAGGTCTCGGCGAAGCGTTGCAGCTGCATCTCCTGCAAGCGGCTGAGGGTCCGGCGGAACGGGAATTCCAGATAACCCTCGGTGTACAGCGCGTCCATCGGCACATCGGCCTCGATGTACAGCGGCACCTTGCGGTCGTAGCACTCGTCGACCAGCGCGATGAAGCGCCGTACGCCGTCATCGTGCACCGACAGTTGCGGCAACTCGCGATCCCCGGCAACGACACGCTCGGCGCCGTCCTCGGTACCACGGGCGATCCGCCCTTCACGCTTTTGCGCGCTCAGGTTCGGCACCTCGCTCAACAGAATAGCCCGGTAGGTGTCGCACAGCGCGATGAAGTCCATGGCCGCGAACGGTTGCTCGCACAGATCCGCGTAACGGCACCACAACACCGACTCGCTGGCCTTCACCACATTCAAGGCGCGATAACCGACCGGCACCGGTTCGGCGCTGACGCTCTGCCCGGCCGCCAACGCGTCGAACACCCCGGCCAGCGCGCTATCCTGCTCCGGCACAACCACCCAGTAGCGTTGCTCGAGGGCACCCGGATGCAAACGATGATCCTCGGCGCCGTTCACCGCGACCACCTGCATATGCTGCTTGATCGCCGTGATCGCCGGCAGAAAGCGGTCGCGGTTGAAGCCGTCGGCATACAACTGATCTGGCGGCAGGTTGGAGGTGCAGACCACCACCACGCCTTCATCGAACATCACCTGAAACAACCGGCCGAGGATGATTGCATCACCGATGTCATTGACGAACAACTCGTCGAAACACAGCACCCGCACTTCGGCCGCCAGTTCCCGGGCCAATGCCCGCAATGGATCGGCGATCCCGGTCAACTGAAAGGAACGCTGGTGCACCCAGCCCATGAAGTGATGAAAGTGCTGACGTCGGGCCGGCACCCGCAGGCTTTGATGGAACTGGTCCATCAGCCAGGTCTTGCCGCGCCCGACCGGGCCCCACAGGTAAACGCCGGTGACCGAACGGACACCGGCGTGCAGGGCTTCATGGCATTTTTGCAACGCCCAGACCGCGTGCTCCTGGGCTTCATCCTGGATGAAGCCCTTGTGCTCGACGGCATGTTGCCAGGCGCTTAGGGGAGAGTCGAAAGTCATGCGCGGCAGTATGCCACGATGGCTACACGGAAATATCCAGCCGTGCGATTTTGCCCTGCTCGTTGAGGCGAAAGGTGTAGCGCAGCTCCAGCGGGCTGCCGGGGAACGTCCCGGAGATCAGCCCTTGCACCAGCACTTTGCCGGTGCGCTGCTGGACGCCCAGCACCTCGACCCGCGGCTGATAGCGTCGGGCGGTGTCTTGCATCCAGTCGGCGATGGCTTGCGGGCCGACCTGATGATTGCCTTCATCGAACACGTGGGCATCCTCGGCAAAAAAACTGCCGACCCGGGACGTATCGCGAGCGTTGGCGGCGTTGATGTACTCAACGATGGCCGGGGCGAGTATCGAGGTGGGATGGAACATGGTTGCAGCTCCTTGTTTTCGGGTTCTGCCGCCATCCTAGAACAGCCCTGCGTCAGTTTTTGTCAGGAGTGAAACGCCCGCTTTCGTCCAGTTGCATTTGCTGCTGCCAGGTGCGCAGCAGGTCACTGCGACGTCCCGGATAACGCTCGCCCTGCAGACTGGCAGCGGAAATCCGGTCGGTTCTGAACGTGCGATACGCGCTGCGCAATTCGCACCACGCGACAATGATCCGCACCTCGTTGAGAAACCCCAGCGCCAAGGGCCAGATCAACCGCTGGCTCGGCACTTGTTGTGCATCGGCATAATCGATGTGCAGCTTGGCCTGATCGCGGATCGCCTGACGGAAAACGTTCAATGGCACCGCGTTCTGCGGAAAGCCGTAACCGGGCGGCCCGGGCATGACCGTCGGATTGCGCATTGCCTCCTGGGCCTGTGGATCCAGCACCGCCGCGATTTTCGCCAAGGCGTCGGCTGCGGCCTTGCTCAGGACCTCGTCGCCACGCTGATCGACATAGCGCAGGCCCAGCACGATGGCTTCGGTCTCGTCGGCGTTGAGCATCAAGGGCGGCAGAAAAAGCCCGCTGCGCAACACATAACCAATGCCCGCCTCACCATGAATCGGCGCGCCGAGCGCGGTCAGTTCGGCGATGTCGCGATAGAGGGTGCGTTCGGAGATTTCCAGCTCGGACGCCAGCGTCGCCGCGGTGACCGGGCGTTTCTTGCCGCGCAGCACTTGCAGCAAGGTCAGTAGACGAGTGGTGCGCGACACAGTGTGAAGCTCCGGGCAGAAATTTGCCGGAGCTTAGCAGAGCCTGGTGTCAGAATTTGTCAGGAGCCTTCGACGACCGAAAGCTCCCGATGAAGTCTCAAACGTCGACTTTGTGCCGGGCCGCGTACAGACACAGCATCTCCATCGCCAGGGTCGCCGCCGCCAGCGACGTGACGTCTGCATGGTCATAGGCCGGGGCCACTTCCACCACGTCCATGCCCACCAGATTGATCCCGCGCAATCCGCCGAGAATCTCCAGCACCTGCACCGTACTCAACCCGCCGCAGACCGGCGTGCCAGTGCCCGGTGCGAAAGCCGGATCGAGACAGTCGATGTCGAACGTCAGGTACACCGGGTTGTCCCCGACCCGCGCACGAATGGCCTCGACAATCGCCTCGCAGCCACGACGATGCACCTGCCGCGCGTCCAGCACCTGAAAGCCCTGATGATCGTCGTTGGTGGTGCGCAAACCGATCTGCACCGAACGCGCCGGATCCACCAGCCCTTCCCGCGCCGCGTGCCAGAACATGGTGCCGTGGTCGACCCGTTTGCCGCCCTCGTCCGGCCAAGTGTCGCTGTGGGCGTCGAAGTGGATCAGCGACAGTGTGCCGTGCTTGCGTGCATGAGCCTTGAGCAGCGGGTAGCTGATGAAGTGGTCGCCGCCAAACGTCAGCATGGCGCTGCCGGAACTCAGAATGTGCTCGGCGTGGGCTTCGATGCTCTCTGGAATCGTGTGCGGCGAGCCGTAATCGAAGTCGCAATCGCCGTAATCGATCACCGCCAGATGATCGAACGGGTCGAACGCCCAGGGCCAGTGACGCTCCCAGGCAATCCCGGTGGACGCCGCTCGAATCCCGCGCGGCCCGAAACGTGCGCCCGGACGGTTGCTGGTGGCGGTGTCGAACGGCACGCCGCTGACGGCCACGTCGACACCGCGCAAATCTCGGCTGTAGCGGCGGCGCATGAAACTGGTGATCCCGGCGTAGGTGCTTTCGGCAGCGGTGCCGTAGAGGCTGTCACGGGTCAGGGCCTGATCGTTCTGCATTGGCACGTCCATCGATGTGCTCCTTTGGTTTTTATCCAGCGTTATTGATGGCTACGGAAGGTGGTCCACAAGCGCGTGCGCTGACGCATGTCCTTGAGGCTCATGCTGCGGTCGGCGTACAAGCGCTCGCGCACCTCGGGTTTCGGGTAAATGTCCGGGTCGTTGCGCACCGCTTCGTCCACCAGCGGCGTCGCAGCCTGGTTGGCGGTAGCGAAGAACAGTGTGTTGGTCAGCGCCGCCACGGATTCAGGGCGCAACATGAATTCGATGAAGGCCCGCGCGGCCTCCGGGTGCGGCGCGTCCTTGGGGATGGCCAGGTTGTCCTGCCACACCAGCGTGCCTTCTTTCGGGATCCGGTAGGCCACCTCGAACGGCTTGTTGGCCTTGTGCGCCTGATCGGCAGCCATGCTCGCGTCACCGTTGTAGGTCAGCGCCAGGCACACGCTGCCGTTGGCCAGATCGTTGATCTGCCGGCCGGTGGCGACGTACAGCACATAGGGCTGCAATTTCTGCAACAAGGCTTCGGCGGCGGCCAGATCGGTCTTGTCGGTGCTGTAGGGATCCTTGCCGAGGTAGTGCAGCGCCAGACCGATCACTTCCTGCGGCGAATCGAGAATCGCGATCCCGCAGTCCTTGAGCTTGCTGGCGTATTCGGGCTTGAACAGCAGATCGAGGCTGTTGAGCGGCACGTCCGGCAGGCGCTGCTTGACTGCCTCGACATTCATGCCCAGACCGAGCGTGCCCCAGGTGTACGGCACACCGTAGCGATTGCCGGGATCGACGGCCGCCAGTTTTTCCAGCAGGTCCGGATCGAGATTGGCGTAGCCCTTGAGCCCGTCGTGAGGAATTTCCTTCAACGCGCCGGCGGCCAACCCGCGGGCCAGCACGCTGGACGACGGCACCACCACGTCGTAGCCGCTGCCGCCGGTAAGCAACTTGGTCTCCAGCACCTCGGAGGTATCGAAGGTGTCGTAGCGCACATGAATGCCGGTTTCCTTTTCGAAGCGCTGCAGGGTTTCCGGCGCCACGTAATCGGCCCAGCTGTAAAGGTTGAGCGTCTTGTCCTCGGCCTGGGCGGCGATGGAGACAGAGAGCAACAGCGCGGGTAAACACAGCTTGAACAAGGGAGCCATGACGAACACCTGACCAGAGGAAGTGGTTGCAGGATGCGCCGTCGGATACATTGGAAAAATATCAAGTTTGTTAACCTGACTTTATGCCGGAGTAATGTGATGCTCGGTCAGCTCCACGATGTCGATTTGCAGCTCCTGCGCCTGTTTCTCGGGGTGGTCGAGTCCAACGGGTTCAGTGCCGCCCAAGGCGAACTGGGACTGAGCCAGTCGAGCATCAGCCAGCAAATGGCCAAGCTTGAAACCCGTCTCGGCTATCGAGTGTGCAACCGTGGCAAGGGTGGTTTCAGCCTCACTCCCAAAGGCGAACAACTGCTGATTGCTGCGCGCAGCCTGTTCGATTCGATCGAAACCTTCCGCCATCAATCCAACGGCGTCGCCGGACGCCTGATCGGTGAAGTTCGCCTGGGCCTCTCGGAAGCGGTCGATCAATCGGTGCTGCAACGGGTGGCCGAGGCGATCCGGCGCTTTCGCGAACGGGACGAATCGGTGCGCATCGAGCTGATCAGCGCCATGCCCGGTGAAATGGAGCGCCTGTTGCTGCAACAACGGCTGGACCTTGCCATCGGTTACTTCTCCCAGGTGCAGAGCGCCTTTGATTACCGCGAACTGTTCAGCGAAACCCAGCATCTGTATTGCGCGCCCGGCCATCCGCTGTTTACCGACGATGCCCCCGATGACTCAGCGTTGCTGGCGTGTGACCGGGTCGATCACCCGTATCGGTTCCTGCGCAGTGACGAGCCGTTTCAGGGCAAGGTCTGCTCGGCGCGCTCGGAGCAAGTCGAGGGTACCCTCGCCTTCATTCTGTCCGGCAAACACGTCGGCTATCTGCCCAACCATTACGCCCGCCAATGGCAGGACAAAGGCTTGCTGCGCCCGGTGCGCGAAGCTGAGTTGAGCTTTGAAGTGGCGTTCCATCTGGCCCGCCATCGGGCGCAGGTGCCGGGGGATGCGCAGAAGGCATTTGAAGAAGATCTGCTGTCAGCCTTTGGTCGAACCTGACCTTTTGGGCAGTTTTAATGCGTTGCCCTCGCTCCCCGCTTGCGGCATCCTGCGCACCCATTTTCCGACCCGGCCCCGCATTGCGGCAAGCAAACCACCATGACCGTCTCTGAAAAAGCCCCGCGCAACAACGATTTGATCTACGGCCTCAACGACCGTCCGCACTTCACCGCGACGGTGTTTGCCGCGCTGCAACACGTGTTGGCAAGCTTCGTCGGCATCATCACTCCGACCCTGATCATGGGCGGCGCCCTCGGTCTGCAAAGCGAAATTCCGTACCTGATCAGCATGGCGCTGTTCGTTTCCGGCCTCGGCACCTTCGTTCAAGCCAAGCGCTTCGGCCCGGTCGGTTCGGGTCTGCTGTGCCTGCAAGGCACGAGTTTTTCCTTTATCAGCGTGATCCTCAGCGCAGGCTTCATGGTCAAGGCCCGGGGCGGCGGCACCGATGAGATCCTCTCGACGATTTTCGGCGTGTGCTTCTTTGCAGCGTTCATCGAGGTGGTGCTGAGCCAATTCATCGGCAAGTTGCGCATGCTGATCACCCCAGTGGTGACCGGCACCATCATCACGTTGATGGGTCTGTCGCTGATCAAAGTGGCGATGACCGACATTGCCGGCGGTTTCGGTGCGGCGGATCTGGGCGCGGCCAGCCATGTGTTCCTCGCGGCGCTGGTGCTGGGCACCATCGTGGTGTTGAACCGGGTCGACGTGCCGTTCCTGCGGCTGGGCGCGATCGTCATCGGCCTGACCCTCGGCTACGTGGTGGCGTGGCTGATGGGCACCGTGGACTTCGCCAACCTGCCCGAAGTGCCGGTGGTCAGTGTGCCGGTGCCGTTCAAGTACGGCTTCAACTTCGACTGGGTGGCGTTCGTGCCGGTGGCGGTGATTTTCCTGGTGTCACCGCTGGAAGCCGCTGGAGACCTGACCGCCAACTCGATGATTTCCCGGCAACCGGTCAAAGGCCCGCTGTATATCCGCCGGATCAAGTCCGGGTTGCTGGCCGACGGCCTCAACTCGGCGATGGCTGCGGTGTTCAACAGCATGCCGATGGTGACGTTCGCCCAGAACAACGGAGTGATTCAGCTCACCGGCGTCGCCAGCCGCTACGTGGCGTTCTTCATTGCCGGCCTGCTGGTGTTGCTGGGGCTGTTCCCGATGATCGGCGCGGTGCTGCAATTGATGCCGAAACCGGTGCTCGGCGGCGCAGAGCTGGTGATGTTCGGCACCGTGGCGGTGGCCGGAATCAAGATCCTCGCCGAAGCCGGCCTGCATCGGCGCAACATGCTGATCGTGGCGATTTCCGTCGGCATGGGCCTGGGCATCGCCGCCGTGCCGGAAGTGCTGCGCGAACTGCCGCAGGCGCTGCGCAATATTTTCGAGTCGCCGATCACTGTCGGTGCGCTGTGTGCGATCGTGCTGAACATCTTCCTCCCGGAAGAGTTCATCGAACTGGAAGAGGATGACTTCGACCCGGAAGCCTCTATCCTTCAGGTCATGGAAAACCCGGACGTGCCGGCCAAAGGTGAACCTGCCTCCCCGGCCGCTGTCGCACAGTTGAACCGTTGATCCTGTCCGCTCAATGAAAAAAGGGCTGATACCGGCAACGGTTCAGCCCTTTTTCAATGAGAGAGCATCAATGCGTCGTATCCAAGCCATCATCCTGTCCCTGCTTCTGCTCTCCCTCAGCGCTTGTGCGCTATTTCCCAACCGCGACCCGGTGAACATCAACGTGGTCGGCGTCGAACCGCTGCCGAGCCAGGACCTGGAAGTACGCTTCGCCATCAAGCTGCGGGTGCAGAACCCCAACGAAACCGCCATCGACTACAACGGCATTGCGCTGGATCTTGACGTGAACGGGCATTCGTTCGCGTCCGGTGTCAGCGATCAAAGCGGTTCCATTCCACGTTTCTCCGAAGCCATCGTCAGCGTCCCGGTGAGCATTTCGGCATTCTCGGTGTTGCGCCAGACCCTGGGCCTGAGCCAGACGCAATCCCTCGACAACCTGCCTTACGTGCTGCGCGGCAAACTGGCGGGCGGTGTGTTTGGCACCATGCGTTTTGTCGACAGCGGCAAACTCAGCCTGCCACGAGCCAGTGCCGCAACCTGGTGAAGATGCGGTAGCCTGCAGCGCTCACTGGCAGAAAAATGGAAGTCGCAGGTTTATGGAAGACACGCCCATGCTGTACACCGAACGGCTGATTCTGCGCCCGCTGGAACTGGCGGACGCCGAGGCCATCCAGCAGCAATTTCCTCATTGGGAAGTGGTGCGTTACCTGAACGCTTTGGTGCCCTGGCCTTATCCGGACGATGGCGCCCTCACCTACCTGCGTGACTTTGCGCTGCCGGCGATTGCGGCGGGCAAAGAGTGGCACTGGACGATTCGTCTCAAGTCGGCCCCGGCGCAATTGATCGGCAACATCAGCCTGATGGACGAACCGGACAACCATCGCGGGTTCTGGCTCGCCCCGGCCTGGCAGGGTCAGGGCCTGATGACCGAAGCCAGCGAAGCCGTGACCCGCTATTGGTTCGAAACCCTCAATCAGCCGCTGATGCGCGTGCCGAAAGCCGCGCCGAACCTTGGCTCGCGCAAGCTTTCGGAGCGCACCGGCATGCGCTTGATCCGCACCGACGAGGATGACTTCGTCAGCGGCCGCTTCCCACGGGAAATCTGGGAAATCACCCGCGAGGTGTGGCAACAACAGCGCCTCAAGCGGTGAAGCGCACACCGGGTTTGGCGCGCTCGTCCACGCTCAATTCGAACACATCCGGTCGTGCATAGTGGCCGACCACGTCGTAGTCGTAGCGGGCCCGCACCAGTTCATCGGTGTCGATCTCGGCGGTGAGCAGCCCGACCTCGCCCCGAAGCGGCCCGGCCAGCACATCGCCCATCGGACCAACGATCACACTGCCACCGGCGATCAGCGACCGATCCCCCGGCCAGTTGGCGATCTCCACGCCCAACTCATTCGGCGAGGCCTGCACCTGACAGGCGCTGACCACAAAGCAGCGCCCTTCATGGGCGATGTGGCGCATGCTGACCTGCCACATCTCGCGCTCGTCCACGGTCGGCGCGCACCAAACCTCAATGCCCTTGGCGTACATCGCCGTACGCAGTAGCGGCATCATGTTCTCCCAGCAGATCACTGCGCCGAGTTTGCCGACCTGAGTGTCCAGCACCGGCAACGTCGAACCGTCACCCTTGCCCCAGATCAGCCGCTCGGTGCCGGTGGGCATCAACTTGCGGTGCTTGGCCACGAGGCCTGCCTGCGGGTCGAAATACAGCGCGGTGCAATGCAAGGTGCTGCCGGCCCGTTCGATCACGCCGATCACAAGGTTGGCCCCGGTGCGCGCCGACAGCCAGGCCAGCGCTTCGGTTTCCGCGCCCGGCACATCGATGGCGTTGGCGAAATAACGGGCGAAGGCTACGCGGCCTTCCGGCAAGCGATAACCCAGCTGGGTGCCGAAGCCCTCGCCTTTCGGGTAACCGCCAAGCAACGCTTCGGGCATCACCACCAGCGCGGCACCGGATTCGATGATCGCGCTTTCCCAGCTCAGGATCTGTTCCAGGGTTTCAGCCTTGCCACCGGGCAAGGCGCCGATCTGCAGGGCGGCAACGATTGATTTGGGCATGGCGGTCACTCCGTGATGTTCAGGTGTTGCTCATTCTCCAGCGTCACGGGATCATGAATAAAGCCTGAGCCACTGCTGAATGATATGAGCCAAATGAATATCGCCACCGTCGACCTGAACCTGCTGAAAGTCTTTGAAGCGCTGCATGAAGAGTCCAGTGCCAGCCGTGCGGCATTGCGTCTGGGCGTGACGCAATCAGCGGTCAGCGCCGCGTTGCGCCGATTGCGCGAGGTGTATGGCGATCAATTGTTCGTGCGCACTGGTAGAGGGTTGGCGCCCACGCTCAAGGCCAACCAGCTGAAACCCGTGGTCAGCGATGCGCTGAACAAGTGCCGGCAGAGCCTGGCGATGGTCGACCCGGCGGCGAATCAGTACGACGGGCGCTCGGTCAGTGTCGGGCTGTCGGATGATTTCGAAATCGCCTACGGGCGGCGCCTGATCGAAGAGATCGGGCGACGGGCGCCGAAGCTGCGTCTGATCTTCCGCCAGACTCACAGCCAGATCGTCGCCCGGGCCCTGATGGAGCGCAGCATCGACCTGGCGATCACCGCCGGCGGATTCGCAGAACGGCTGCTCAGCCGTCAGGTATTGGGTGAAGGGGGTTACGCGTGTCTGGTGGACCCGACGAGCCT
This sequence comes from Pseudomonas sp. R38(2017), assembly GCF_002112395.1. Taxonomy (NCBI): domain Bacteria; kingdom Pseudomonadati; phylum Pseudomonadota; class Gammaproteobacteria; order Pseudomonadales; family Pseudomonadaceae; genus Pseudomonas; species Pseudomonas sp. R38(2017). The sequence goes on along the minus strand of NZ_NEHN01000002.1, from coordinate 153,463 downwards.
TGCGCCCGGCCAGCAGCAGATCGGTCTGGAAGAGTTTGTCGCCCGGGAGCACATTCTGGTGTCGTCGGGTGGTTTTATCGGGATCACCGATGAGGGGCTGGCGGCACTCGGCTTGAGTCGTCGGGTCTGCGCCTCGACCACGCATTTCGCGGCGTTGCCGCACCTGCTCAAGGGCAGTACCGCTGTGGCGACCATCCCGACCCACGCGGCGCAGGCCATTGCGTCACTGAGCGGGCTGGCCCTGCTGCCCTGCCCGCTGGCCTTGCCGCGTTATCCGGTCGAACTGGGCTGGCGCACCAATACCCAGATCGATCCGGTGGTGCTGAAGGTTCGCGAAGCGATTGTCGCCAGCTTCAAGACCGAATGATTACTTGTTGGCCGCCATCAGGCGATTGACTTCACTGCGGACCATGTTGGCGAACTCCGGCGGCGACATGCCGTCCAGTTCGGCACGCACGAACTCGGCCCATTTGCCTTTGCGCTTGGAGCGTTCGCCGAACAACCGCGCGGCTTCGCCCTTGGCTTTGCCCAGATTGTTCTGCCAGAGTTCGAACAGTCGTGATTTTTCATCTTCCAGCGCGGCGCGCTCTGCGAGGGATTTGTCGGCAAGATTGAAACTCATCGGGAATTACCTGCTGCATGAAATGGCGACATCTTACACGCTGCACGGAAACCTCTGACGCTGGTTTTTGATCCTGATGGAAAATCGCTGCAACTTTTCAAGTCGCTCCACACTCCATTGTTCACTGTCCATTCACCAGCAAGGAGTCAACCAATGGCCCGTAAAACCGCCGTGCAAGCCGCCGAAGACCAAATCAAGGATCAAGCGTTCAGCGAACTTCAGGCGCTGATCGAAGAGTCAGACAAACTATTGAAAAGCAGTGCCTCACTGGTCGGCGAGGAAGCGGAAACCCTGCGCGGGCAAATCGCCCTGAAGTTGCAGCAGGCACTGGACTCGGTGTCCAGCGTGCGCGATCGCACCAAACCGGCAGTCGATGCCACCGAAAGCTACATTGGCGGTCACCCGTGGCAGACCGTGGCGATCTCCGCCGGTTTTGGTCTGGTGGTGGGGTTGTTGCTCGGTCGGCGTTAAGCACGTGCAAAAAAGGCGAGCCGACGGCTCGCCTTTTTCATGTCTGTGAAAATCACTGTCCGGCCAATTCTCGCAACTGCGCCAGGGTCTGTTCGTCCAGCGTGATGCCTTCGACCGAAGACTTGGCCCGCTGCAAATGCCGACGATCTCCCGGCAGACGCTTGAGTCCGACACTGTGCATCTGCCGCACCAGCTCCTGACTGCGTTCGGCAAAACCCTGTCCGGCAGATTTGCTCGGGTCGATGACGATCAGCAACTGACCGGTCCAGGGAGTTTTCGCGCCTGGATGGTTCTTCCAGTCAAACTCAAACGAAAAATTGCCGCCCGTCAGAGCGGCCGCCAGCAGCTCGACCATCATCGACAGCGCGGAGCCCTTGTGCCCGCCAAACGGCAGTAATGCACCGCCTTCAAGAATCGCCTTCGGATCGCAGGTCGGCTGACCGAGGCTGTCCACGCCCATGCCCGGCGGCAGTTTCTCACCCTTGCGCGCAGCTATCTGCACATCGCCATGGGCGATGGCACTGGTCGCCAGGTCGAACACGATGGGCGCACCGTCGGCCCTTGGCGCGGCAAACGCGATCGGGTTGGTGCCGAACAGTGGCCGATCGGCACCGTGAGGTACCACACAGGTCATGCTGTTGACCACACTCAATGCCACCAGTCCCTCTTCGGCGAAGGGTTCTACGTCCGGCCACAAGGCTGCGAAGTGATGGGAATTGCGGATCGCCAACACCGCAATACCGGCGCTGCGTGCCTTTTCCACCAGCAACGCACGCGCCGCTGCGAGCGCCGGCTGGGCAAACCCATTACCTGCATCGACCCTTACAAACCCTGAGGCGACGTCTTCGACCTGCGGTACAGCGTGGCCGTTTACCCATCCGCTTTTGAGCGTCGAGACATAACCGGGAATCCGGAACACCCCGTGACTGTGAGCGCCATCGCGTTCGGCACCGGCGCAGTTGGCGGCCAGTGTACGGGCGACATCGGGCGAAGTGCCGTGGCGCTGAAAAATCGTTTCCAGAAGTCGTGTCAGGTCATCGAGGGACAGCGTGGACGAAAGAGCATGATCGTGTGGCGCAGACATCTGAAGCTCCAGAATAATTATTGGAGGGAACAACAGCGTACAAACAACTTGCGAGCCGATTAATCACGCCAGACCCGCCGTGTGTCAACCCTGCCTTGCCATGCATGCATACGCCTGTCTTTAACGTGCGGTATCTATGCGAGACCCGCCGACCCACCGCCCTTCCTAATCTCGAATCTTCTCCAATAACCTTTTGAGTCGAGATCCTCTGATGCCCACGTCCTCTACACCCCTGCTATTCCCCGAAGTGTTCGATACGCCCGGTTTGTGGCCCGCACTGGGTAAAAGCCATGGCCTGACGGAAAGGGATTTTCGATGGCTAGCCCATGCAAAACTGACCTTGGCCACCTTGCGCAAGGAGCAGATACCTTCGATGACGGCCGAGCGTATCCTGCTCAACGTCGCCGGACTGCCGGCCATGCCCCTGCCCGGCAGTTTCATCCTCGGCACCACTTCCGACGAAGATGGGCTGATTCTCTATACCCCGTATCACGGCCTGAAAAAGCATGAGAGTCGCGCCTCATTGAAAGCCGAGCTCGAGGACCGTCTCAACGACGAGGGAGAACAGGAGGATCTGCTGGCGTTTCTCGCATTGCCCCAGCGCAAGTCATTACTGGAGGGTGGAAGGATTTCGTTGTCGCTCGCATTCATCGAAGGCGACATATTCGACGAACTGGGCGAGGCGATCGCACGCACGAACTTCTTCAACGCACGGCTTCTGCATGAAGAACTCAGGCGATTGCCAACCCTTGGCGAAATGCTCCAGACCATTGTGAATGACCTTCTCAAAGCGCATTTCGGAACGCTGCAGCAGGGCCGAACACGCGTTGCCATCTACACGTCGACCGACAGTGCCGAGTCTGCGGGCGAAGTCGACGGGGACTGGGTCGGGTCCATGACCTTGACTGAAGCCGTTTTGCACCACTATCGCTATCAATGCTGGCCCGGCGGCCAATTACAAAAATATTCCAATCCCGACAGAACCCCCGAAGCCGGCGACCAGGAGCGCTGGGCAACCGCAGTCACGACGGCCTCAAGCAAACTGAAAACCTTGTTGTTTCAACAACTGGAGCTCTATTGGCAAGGCCCCTCGGCCGAGGGCCCGACACGCCGCACACTTTTCAGTCAGGTGATGAAGGAGCAAGCACGTGCCGAGCTGATGCTCAAACGCGAAGCCGCCATCATTGATGCGAAGCAATTCGAAACACTGCATCAGTTGATACGGCCGGCCACCACTGCCGTGCGCCTTCCCGTCTATGAGTGCGTGCGGCTGTGGGAGCACCCGGCCAACTATGTGGAATTGGCGGGTTCTCTGATGATCAGCGAGACCCGAGCTTTTCTTTACACCCCGGCTCAAGGTCTTCAGGTGCTGGAGAACGACGAAGATCTCAAACTCACTTTGCGCAGCAAATTCCTGGCGCGCGGGCATGAAGATGAACTGTACGCACTGCTGAGCCTGGAGGAGCGCAGCCGGTTTCTCGGGTTCAATGAGCCCCAGGTATCGGGAGACCGCATTGCTGGCGAGATCTTCGTCAGCCTGTTCGAAGCAATCATTACCAAACAGCGACAGAACATCGAATATGCCTTGCAGGTGTTCCGTCACAGTGATGGTGCGGTAAATCTGTCGGCGCTGTTCGACAAGGCCCTGGATATCCGCTCGATGGTTCATTCCCGGTTGGCGAATCTTGATGTCGAAGGACGCTGGAGTACCCGTCCGGTGATTACCGGCAACCAGAGCCCTTCGATGGTGCTGGCCGACAAGGCCAGCGCTGCAATCAAGACTTTTGCTGCAATCCAGGCGCCTCTGGTCGATGCCCTCGCCTCACAACCCCTGACGACCCCGGCCTTGCAGCGAACGTACCTGGAAGCATTGAAGCCAAACCTCGCCCATGCCTGGCTGGTCGGCGTGAACGCTGAAGCAAAACTGCGCGTAATGAACCGGTCGATGGATCACTCGCAACAGGCAATCGTCAACACCGTACTCGACGCCGACCGCTCGACCCGCAGTACACGTGCGCCTCTCAACGGATTTCGCCCCGACGCCTATACCCTCAGCGTGGAGTGCCCCGGACAGACCACACTGTTGCCGCTGGCCCATTGCATACTCATGACCGAACGCGGTGGCATCGATCCTCGACATTCCGGGCGCGCCATCTTGTGGACGCCCGCCTCAGGCCTGGAGGTGTTCGATAACGTCACCGTCGCCAGACGAGAGCTGACAGCGCGGCTGGGTGACAAAAACCGGCGCCTCGCGCTGCTGGAAAACCTTGGCCCCGGCCAATACCAGTTTCATCAGCGCTATGAGCCGGGCCCGCTCAGGCTGATCCAGGGCAACGTTCTGCATCATCTGATGCAATCGGGTATCGAGCACTTCCTGAACCGCTGCGAGCAGGTTCGTTCGCGAGTCGAAGACCCGATCGCCCGGCAAAAGAGCCTTTGCGCCGTGGATCCCTCCCCGCTTTTCAGCCAGTTGCGATTGGCGACCGAACACGCGCAGGCCATTCGCCAACAGCAAGCGCTACCCGCCTGGCTGGGCAAGGCGCCACTCAGCGAGCAGCAGTTGCAGATCGAACTGCTGGAGCAGTGGCGCCATAGTGTCGGCGACGCAGCAGATTACCTCAGTGGCGTGCCCTCGCTCGCCGGTTATGTCGCACAAACACTGAAATCGCTGATCTCAAGCCGATACCCAGACAACCCTCTCGACCCTCATGAGATCGAAATCACGCCGAATCTGACACTGGCAGGCAAGGCTTGCAGCCTGGTGGACTTCGCAATGAACCATATCAACATTGCCCAGGATACCGGGTTCAGGGTCACGTCCAGATCGGTTGCCGCACTGCCCGATGGATTGGGCCAAAAGCTTGTCACCCAACTTCTGACGTCGCTGGATATGCCGGTGTACATTCAAAAAGTGATCGATGCCCTCACCCGCCGCCCGGTAACGGCCCCCTCACCCAAAGAGTTGTTTGTGCGTCAGGTTCCCTGGCAATTGCTGCAACATGCTCACGCGATGAAACTGCAACAGCACCTCAGCGAAACGGCTTTCGGTTACATTCGACAGATTCTCGACATGCCGGACGCCATTGCCCGTGCCGCGACCCGAGGCGCACACGCAATGGTCTGTCCTCTATCGCTGATCAAGACCGTCGGGACTGCCGCGGTGAGTGCGCTCGGCCTTTACGTCATGGGTCCAGGCCCTGGCAACAAAGGGCCACGGGTACTCTACTCGCCCTACTCAACTCAGGTTTTCCACGAGTTCGAGGACAACAAGGAGTTGATTTCGGCGCTCAATACCCCTGGAACTCTGCAGGAACTGCTGATTCGGCGTTTGCCACAAGATCAACAGGCACTGTTTCGCAATTTGCTGCTGAGCACCGTCGGCGAAACGAGCGAATTGACCCTCGAGACGCGAGCTATCAACAGCAACTTTCTCGAGTACATGTTTACAGACAACCTCGAGTTGCTGAAGCAATTGCTCAATGCCAGAACGCAAATCGACGGGCAGTCGGATTGGGAGACTGCCAAACATCTGTTCAGTCCACATTTCGAGCCGGTAACCGGGCTGTTTCAGGGAAAGGCCGGCTTCTTGCCTTTTCTCTGGCAGGCCTACGAAGACTTCAAGGACTCAGCTGAAACGCTACAAAACCATCACTGGACCCGCGCTCTGAAATCCTTTATCGAAGGCGCCGCACAGATGGTCGAAACAGCACTGCTACCTGAATTGGCCGTCGAGACCCGCGTGGAGGAAGAAGTGGCGCAGGAAACACTGATTGCCCCTGCACTGGAAGATATCGACCTGACGTCACCCCGACGTACCACTTTGCAGGCGTTTGAGGGAGCGAACGTATCGCTCTCGGAACTTGAATACAGTTCCGTGAGCGCTACTTACACGCAGCCATCGACTAACCGGTGCTATGCAGCCATTGCCGGTAAGGTCTACACGGTTGCCCAAAAGGAGCACGGGTGGAGGCTGCAACGAGATGAGACCCTTGGCCCGGCGCTATTGAAGAAGGACTCCACGCTGACATTGGCTCCGAGCCAGATCGTCCATTACGGCATGACCCAGTCGAGGATGAATACGCGCCCTACTTTCTCACGCATACGCCAGACGATGATCAATATCGAAGCCCAGGGCATGAACGACATTCGCCGCAAGTACCCTGAACGCGCTCGCGTGCTGGTACACGCAATCGATCTCGCCCGTTTTTACGCGTTCAACTGCCTGCACAACCTTGCGTTGATCAACGGTGGTGCGGCACGAGGACGTGTTCATCTGTTCCTGGAAGACTTCTTTGACGTGAGTTCGATTACTGCCGACATTCTGAAAAAGATCGGAAAAACGATCATCCCGCTCTGCAATGCGCTGGTGGATGCGGATGATGACCTGATGCATACAGACCGTTTTGTGGTAGGTGCCAATCGCTTTTATGGCGATGTAATCGCGTTCGTGCTGAACGGCGACAATGAACGCAAAGTGCACTTCACCGAACACTTCTTCGATCAAAAACTGAGCGGATTCGAATCTTGTATGTCCCGACCGTTCGACATCAACGGCCACGCGCAGGCATCAACAATCATTCACGAATTCGCCCATCAATTCAGTAAAGCACTGGATATCGCAACGGTTCGTGCGCGGGAGCCTTTTTCGGACCTGGTATCCATTGACACGCCTCAGGGCGCACTTTTGCACGATGAGCTCGAAAGTGACCAGCGCAAGGCCCTTTCGCTTCAAACACCTTACGCCCAGTTGTTTTCAACGTGGAGTGCAACCAAAGGAAGGTGGCTGAGTTTTGAGCTCGATCCCGAAAGGGCATTGGTGTCCGACGAAATCATGAAAGCCACAGGGACCGGAAATCTGCACGAAGCGCGTAATGCCTTTCGTGACCGGATTTCTCCCGAGACCCGCATTGATGTCATTTTGCTAAACGCCGACTCTATCGCGCGCCTGATCTGTGAAATCGGGCGACAGCTGGATCCCGTGCCGACTGTTTGAAACCGCAATGCGCAGGTTTCGACCTGCGCATTGCCTGAATAATCAGCCGGACTGCCTGAAACACTCAATCTTTCTGATCACGCAGCACATTGCCCGATGTCCCATCGATGCGGAATTCATAGACGACACCATCGGCCTTGCGCCCTTCCCCCTTCCAATAGCCGTTGTTATCGGCCTCGATTTCATACACCTCGACGTAACCTGCCTTGGTCTTGACGATTTCAATGGCCTTTTCGATCGTGATCCAGCCGGCGCCCGGCCGGTCAGCCATTGCAGCACCAGCGCTGAGCAGGCCAACAGTGGCAATCAGGGCAGCACAGGTTTTCTTGATCATTTTTTCACTCCATTTGTGGATAGTGTTCAGCGCACGGTGTGCTTTTTAGGGCGCCGGCGTGAAAAATAAGTTCCACTTTGATGGGCAATTGCCATGACGGATGTTCTCGGCGCCTCGCCCTCAAGGTTAGAATGCAGTAAATCAGGACGAGTCAATGACCCAGCCCCCCCTTTCGGAAGCCGAATACGATGCAATCACCGATGCCGCCGCGCACTGGTGCATGCGTCTGCACGCCGTCGACTGCACCCCCCAAGAGCGCCTGGCGTTCGAACAATGGCGCGATGCTCATCCGCTTCACGCATTCGAATATGAGGCCATGCTGGAGATCTGGGACGTTGCCGAGCATTTGCCACGCCCCGAACCTGCCGCCGTAGCGCCAATAATCCGCCCACCCGTCAAATCATGGCGCCAGTACGCCGTAGCTGCTTCTGTCTGCGCGCTGGCATTGCCACTGGCGGCCTGGACCGGATGGAATCTGGGCTGGTTGCCCAACAGCTATCAGCATTTCGCCGCCACCGACAACGTGCACCATGTCACCCTGGGCGACGGCAGTCAGGTCGAACTGAACCTCAACACTGAGCTGACCTACAGCAACTACAAGGACGAGCGTCGCGTCACCCTGAAAAAGGGTGAAGCGTTCTTCGAAGTCACCCATGACGCGAGCCATCCGTTCGTTGTCAGGGCCGCCGAAGGCAAGATTCGCGTCACAGGCACTCGCTTCAATGTCTGGATGTACGAAGACCAGGTGAAAGTGAACCTGATCGAAGGTTCGGTACTGGTCACCAGCAATACCCGGCTGCCCGGAGACGGATTGCGTCTGGGACCTTCAATGCAAGCCCGCTACAAGCATGGCGATTACATCCCGCAAATCAGCCAGACCTACGCCAATGACACCTCTCTGGCCTGGCGCAGCGGCAAACTGGTGCTCGACAATCTGTCGTTGAACGAGGCCTTGCCGCAGATCAACCGATACCTGGACAAACCCCTGATGCTCGCCGACAACTCGACCGGCGCGATCCGGGTGGGTGGCATCTACAACATCAGGGAGCTGAACAGCTTCGCCAGCTCGCTGCCCAAAGTCCTGCCGGTATTTCTGACGCGCAACAAGGAAGGCAACCCGGTGATCAATCCGATGCCGCAACAACCGGCCAAAAACTGAAGGCCGTTCCCGTGAGGGAGCGGCCTTCGTCTGTTGCGATCATTGCGGTGCTACGACAACAGGTTAGTGCGCCGCTACTTTCCCCGCTTTTTCAAGATCATCACGCACGCTCTGAACCTGATACTGCGGATCGGCCTTGATCTGCTCCTCGGTGAACGGCATCACGCTCCACTGTTTCTTCGAGAAGGCTTCGGTCTGATCCCGGGAATACTTCGACGCTGGATCACTGGACAGCGAGAACGCGAGCAAACCCTGAGCATGCGGTCCTTTCTCGTCGAACGTCACGACTTGCAGATAGCTGGTGCCGCTGACCACTTCCAGTCTGCCGTCTTCACGCGGGACGCTCTGAATGGCGTTGTAAATACCCAACGTCCCCGGCCCGCCATGAATCGGCGTTTGTTGGCCACCGCTGCTGACCACCTGCACATCACCCCAACGGGTTTTGTCGGTCAGCCCCATTTTCGCGGCTGTCTCGGCCGACGCCAGCATGGCCTCACGCAAGGCCTTGGCGACCTCGGTTTTTTCAACGGCCAGCCCGTGTGGCGTGTGCTGCGCATCCTTTGGATCGAAGGTCACACGCCAAACATCCGGAGATTCCTGCAAGGCTTGCATGATGTTCTGGAAATGCACCAGGCCCATTCCCGAATCCAGGTTCGCCCGACCGTCCCAGGCCTTGAGGCTGGAGCACACCGATTTCAAAGCGACCTCGGCGGCGGTTTGCGATGCACAGAATTTCAACAGATCCGGCAGCACCTGAGCGGCGAGAAACACCTGATCATCCATCACCATGTGCTGCAGATCCTGCACCGACACCGAACCTTTTTTGTTCAGGGTCGCCAGGCGATCCAGCGCAAAACGCGAGCGCAGCCCCAGTGGCTGGCCTTCCTGACTGATCAGCGGCGAGAAACCGGTCAGCGGTTGCGCCGGGTTGGCCAGCCAGGCCGAATCGTTGGAGTGCTGGACGAAATCCTTGCGCAGCAATTGCGGCAACTGGTTCGACGCGTAGATGCCCTGCTGTGCCGCCTGCGGATCGATGTCCCACGCGCAGGCGCTGTTGGAACCGTCGAGGACAATCATTTGCAGGCCGACACGCGGGTCGCTGCACTTGGCCAGTTTGTCGGCGCTGACGTTCGGCACCACTGACAGGTTCATGTACAGCGTCTGGCCCTTGTCATCCACCGCCAGGGTGTTGACCCACGGAATGCCCTGGATCTTGTGCACCGAATCCTGCAGATCCTTGAGGTTGGCGGCGCGGTTCATCGCGTACCACTGCGTCAGCACACGATCATTGTCGAGGTTGGCATCGCGCAGGCTGTAGGCGTACTGATTGTCCCAGTCGAGCTTGCCCGGCCACTGCACGATCGGGCCGAACTGCGAACTATAGATATCACGCGACACCGGCGTCACCTGCCCGTCCGCCTGTTTGACCTGCACCGTTACCGTTTGCTTGTTCAACGGCAGCGACTTGCCATCGAGCAGGTAGCGGGTCGGGTTCTTCGGATCGAGTTGCAGGCGATACAAGGTGAAGTGCTTGGACGAGTCAACGGTGTGGGTCCAGGCCAGGTGTTGGTTGAAACCGATGTTGATCATCGGCAGGCCCGGCAGCGCCGCGCCCATCACATCCAGTTTGCCGGGAATGGTCAGGTGCATCTGATAGAAACGCATGCCACCCACCCACGGGAAGTGCGGGTTCGCCAGTAGCATTCCTCGGCCGTTGAAGGAACGCTCACTGCCCACGGCCACTGCGTTGCTGCCACGGTCCAGGGCGAAACGTTGCAGGCGCGTGGCGGCCAGGTCATAGGCACGAGAGTGGCTTGGGTTCTGCGCAGTGGCTTGTGGCGGTGTGGCGCCGGCCAGTGCCTCGGCGAACTGACCGACGCCGCCCTCGACCAGCAACCGACGCGTCAGCTTCACCAGGTCTTCGGCTGCAATATCACGCACCCATTCACCCTGGCACTGCTGCGGCAGCCCTTGCTGGCGACGCTCGGCCAGATACCGGTTGTAGCCGGCGGCATAACCCTCCACCAAATCACGCACTTCGACCGGCTGCGCCTGCCAGAAGGCATTCACCGCTTGCGGGGTATTGAGCCACTGGAAGAACACGTCACTGATGCGGTTCTCGCGCTCTTCGACGGTGAGTTGATCCGGCCCGAAGTAACGCGACCGCTCGCCATTGACCGTGACGATTTCGTTGGCCAGCAGGCACAGATTGTCCTGCGCATAGGCATAACCGATGCCGAATCCGAGGCCGCGTTCGTTTTCCGCGCGGATATGCGGCACGCCAAACCCCGTGCGACGGATGTCGGCCCCTGCCTGGGTCGAAGGACTGAACGCCTGCGCCGACAGACTCAGCCCGAGAAACATGCCGGCAAGGGTCAGTCCGGTTAACTGCCTGGAAATAATCACGCTCGCTCCTGATCGAAATGCCTGAGAGCGGAGCGCGCCGTGATCGAAAAGCCATGCGCAGCAGCTCCGCCCTGAAATCACCCACGCGTCCACGCGCAATGAGCCTGACCGGGAAACGAAACCGATGAAAAAAAATTTAGGCGATTACCAGACCGTTTAGAGCCCGGATCACGGAGAAAAGACGAATCAACGACAAATTTTCTACATATTTCGCTTCATGATTTGTCGGGCTGATACGTCTTGTTTAGAGAGAGCAAAAAACCTTTCCTGATCAGGCTCTGAAAAGGAGTAATCGCATGTACAACCCGCAACTACCATCGGACGGTAGCCAGGCACCACAAGGAGCTTCCATGGGTTCGCACGCCAGCGTATTCGGACAAAGGGCCGAGCGCCACGGCAATGAACGTATTCGTCTGCTGCTCAAGAGTTTCGGCCTGCGCACCAGCCTGATTCGCCTGAAAGTCATCGATGCCCTGCTGGTCGCCGCCCAGAGCGAACGCAGCCTGGGTGTGCGCGGTGTCCACAGCCAATTGCTGGAGCTGGGCATTCCGCTGTCTTTTCTCAGCGTGCGCGAAGTGTTGAAGCGCCTGTGCGCCGAAGGCGTGATCACCTTCAACGCCGACAAGAGCTACAGCCTGCATCCACAAGCTGCCGCTGTCCTCAATAGCGATTGATTCCCTTCTGGAGCGCCGTCAGGGTTTGACCTTGCGGCGCATCACTCCGTTGATCACCACCACGACCACCGCCACGCCAATGGCGATGTACTGGAACACTTTTTCGCTGATCATCCCGGCGTTCTGCAGCCAGGACAGGCCGAACATGATCGCCAGTACGGTAAGGGCGATCAGAATCGAGTATTTCAAACGTTGCGACTGAGTCATTGCGAATTCCTGAAACTTTCAAATGTATCGGGTTTGTATCGGCTTTCATGCCATGGGCATACCGTGTCACGGGGATGCGCGGCTGCAAACGGGGTCTCATGTTACAGCCGATGAAGAGCTTTGGCTCCATGCGGCGTTAACCATGAGGACTTTTGAAATGCTGCGTCGAATCACCTGGCTGATTCCTGTATTGGCCCTGCTCACGTTGAGCGGCTGCATTATTTTCCCCCACGGCGGCTGGCATGGCGACCATCGCTACTATGGCGCGCCCGGTCCAGGCTATTACCAACATCGGTAACCCCGAGATTTGAACGACACTGATATCCGCTTCTTCAAATGCAACAATTGATTGAACGCCCGTAAAAAATGCCCACGAGGATGTGGGCATTTTCCGTATATCTTGCCCTCAAAATGTCGGACGCTTCGCCAGCAGCAGTCAGTAATCAGCCTTCGGCAATACCCTGCAAAGCTGCGACATACAACGTCGCAGCAACGATGTAGGAACACGCCACGCCACGCCCCTACCCTTTGCGCTCTCCCCTTTGAAGGCCATGGAAGCGCATGCAAAGAACACTCATCGATCTCCCGCCGCTAAAAACGCTTGGCTTCTGTCTGGCCATAACGCTGTTCGAGTGGCTGACCTACATGGCCAGCGACATGATCATGCCGGCCATGTTGACCGTCACCGAAGACCTCGGCGCCGACCCACGGCATATCCCCACTGCTTTCAATCTGTACCTGATCGGAGGCGTCTGCCTGCAATGGCTCATCGGGCCACTGTCCGACCGGTATGGCCGTCGCCTCGTGTTGCTCATCGGTTGCGCACTCTTCGCCATGACCTGCCTGGCTGCAATCGCCACAACCGGCATTGATGTCTTCAATGCATTGCGGCTACTGCAAGGCATGGGGCTGGGGTTCGTGGTGGCTGTCAATTATCCCGCACTTCAGGAAGTATTCTGCGAGGCCGATGCCGTGCGGCTCATGGCGCTGCTTGGCAACGTTGCGCTGCTGTCGCCGCTGCTTGGCCCTTTGCTTGGCAGTCTGCTGCTGGAATGGCTGAGCTGGCGCGAACTGTTCCTGGCCCTGGGCCTGGCCGCCGCCATCACGTGGGCCGGGCTCTACGTCTGCATGCCGGAAACCATCGGGGTGGTTCGCCGTGATGGCGGCCAGCAGGCGCCGATTCCGTTGTCCTGGCGCCAGACGCTTCACCGATACCTGGCCTTGTTGCGCAACCCGAGATTCCTCGGCGCAAGCCTCGCGCTTGGGCTAATGAGCCTGCCGCTGATCGCCTGGATCGGGCTTTCTCCACTGCTGCTGATCCAGCGGCTTGGCTTGTCTACGCGTGAATACGCTTTGTGGCAGATCCCGATTTTCGCAGCGGTCATCGCTGGAAATCTTATTCTTGACCGACTGTTGGTATCACGTGAATTACCGCACCTGATTCGTCTGGCGCTATGGCCGTTTTGCCTTGGGCTGCTGACGCTAATGGCGGGCGCTCTGACCAATCTGTCCCTCGGTTTGCTGATTGCCGGCCTCGCGCTGTACGCGGTGGGGTTGGGCATGAGCAATGCCGCGCTGTATCGGCTGGCGCTGTTTTCCAGCGATGACAGAAAAGGCCTGGTCTCGGCCGCGGTGGGCATGATCTCGATTGCAGTGATGGGCACCGGCGGTTCGCTTATCGCGGCAATCGGTGGCGGCGCCCGTCTCGAATCCTTTGCCCTTTGGGCAGCACTGGGTGGGCTGCTGAGCCTGCCTCTCTTGTACCGGTTTCTGCGAGAACCTCCGACAGAAACCGCCTCTTCGACACATCAATAAGGACGCCTGATGTTCCATTTCCCCCACAGCGACGCGCTCTGTGCGTTGTCGCGACCCTATTGCCCGGATTCTTTGCCATCGGGGCTTTTCGACCAGGCCATGGCCGAAATCAGCCGCTTTCACAGTGAACACACGCCTGGGTATGAACACTGGTTGAACGCCAACGGAATGACCGTGGCGGATCTGGGCAGCCTCGACGACTGGTCGCGCCTGCCGCCGATCTTCGCCAGTTTTTTCAAACAGCAACAGTTGCTCAGCCCGACCGGTACACACGCACTTGAGTTGACGTCGTCAGGCACCAACGGCCAAAAAAGCCGCATGCGTTATGACAAGCGCAGTCTGGCCGCCGCCCAATACATGGTCGAACGGATCTTCCACCACTATGGCTGGGACAGTCCGCAAACGCCGTGCAACTACTTGCTGCTGAGCTACGAGCCTGAAGCCAGCATTACCTTGGGAACGTCGTTCACCGACCAGTTCCTGTGCCGGTTCGCCCCGGTCAACCGCGTGGCTTACGCCTTGCGCCGGACCGGTGGCGGCCATGAGTTCGACGGCTTCGGCGTCATCTCGGCGTTGCAGTCCTTTGCCGAAGAAGGCTTGCCGGTGCGGATCTTCGGGTTTCCTGCATTTCTCTGGCAAACCCTGCAACGCATGCAGACCATCGGCGTGGCCGATCTGCAACTGGCAGCGGATTCACTGACTCTGTTTGGCGGCGGCTGGAAAACCAGCGCCGCACAGGAGATCCCGCGCAGGCAGCTTTACGAGCGTATCCACCAGCAATTGGGAATAGACATCGCCCGCTGCCGGGACGGTTACGGTGCGGTCGAGCATCCGGTGCCTTACCTCGAATGCGCTCACCATCATTTTCATGTTCCGGTCTATTCGAAGGTATTTGTGCGTAGCCCCCCCGATTTCACCGTCCTGCCCTATGGTCGGCCGGGGCTGCTGAGTGCGGTCTCGCCCTACATTTCTTCGAGCCCCGCCCATGCGGTGGTCATGAGCGACCTCGTCACCCTGCACCCCGGCGCAAACTGCGGCTGCGGTCTGGACAGCGACTGGTTCGAACTGCATGGCCGCGCCGCCACCACAGCAGGCAGAAGCTGCGCGATGGCGGCGTCCGAACTCTTGGGGAGGCAGTGATATGTACCTGATCAATGGACAACTTCACGCTGACTTCGGATTCGATAACGCGCTGGATCAGTTGCGTCATGCCCTGCCCCAACGCCTGAACTCGCCTCTGCACAGTGAGACGGTCATCCATGCAGCCGCCGCGTTCGCCCTCCGGTTGGGCGATGTCAGCCTGGCCCTGCCACTGGACGCCGAACAACGTCAGTCACTGATCGAGTTCTGCCAGCCTCAAGGACTGCAGCGCAAAGTTGAACGGGAGCTCGGCGATCAACCCGCGGCGCTGCGGCGCTTCGATTATCGCCAACCACGTTTCGAGCGCTGGAGCCCGCTGGGCCTGGTGGTCCACATCACCCCCGGCAACGCGGCACTTCTGGCGTTCTGCGCAGTGATCGAAAGTCTGTTGGCCGGCAACGTCAACTGGCTGCGCCCCAGCAGCAGCGATCAGGGCCTGACCGCGCAATTGCTCCACGCGCTGACGCAATGTGACCCCAGCGGCCAACTCGCGGGGCATGTCGCTGTCGTTCCGGCAAGCACCGCACAAATCGGCCAGTTGTGCCAATGGGCCAACGGCGTCTCGGCCTGGGGTGGTGAATCGGCCCTGCACGCGATTCGCCAGCAAATCCCTGCCGGATGCCGCTGGATCGCTTGGGGACATCGCATCAGCTTCGTTTATCTGACGCCGGACGCCGCCTCGCCTCAGGCGCTGGATGCGGTGGTGGACGAAGTCTGCCGACTCGATCAGCAAGCGTGCTCGAGCCCGCAATGGTTGTTGGTGGACAGCGACGATGAGACCGTACTGCGCGGTATCGGCGAGGGTCTGGCCGAAGCGTTCAGCCGCCGTGCGGGGCAATGGCCACCATTGCTGCCAACCCTTCAGGAAGCCTCGCAAATCACCACCGACACGGCCATGGCCAGGCTTGCACACAGTTTCGCCAACGTGGCGGGAGCGGTCTGGACGGCACCGGGCTGGCGGGTGATCTGGACCCATGAGCAGCAATTGAGAACTTCGCCGCTGTTTCGCAGCCTGCGGCTCAATCCACTGCCGCGCAGGCTGATCGCCGAGACTTTGCTGTCATGGCGAAACGTGCTGCAAAGCTGCGCTCTGATCTGCCCGGAGCAACAGATCGCAGAACTTTCACAGACGTTGATCGCCGGCGGTGTCACCCGGATTACGCCGATGGAAGCCATTCACGATGGCTACGATGGCGAACCCCATGACGGCGTCTATGCCTTGCAGCGCTTGAGCCGGCGAGTTTCGTTGAGCCTGTCGCCGACAAAGCTTACCACCCACGCCACACTCCATAGCCCGTCGCCACAGCCATGCCTCGCGGGTCTGTCGATCACGAGCAAGGATGACTTCGTCGCACAGCCGATCAACCCTTCGGCCCAGCTGTATTTTCGGTCCGGCGGCAGCAGCGGCATACCGGCGCTGTCGGGCTTCAGCTATCGCGACTTCCACCAGCAGATGCGCGCTACGGCCGATGGCCTGTTTGCGGCCGGTCTCGATCCACGCCGCGACCGGGTGATGAACCTGTTTTTCAGTGGCGGTTTGTATGGCGGTTTTTTCAGTTTCGCCAAAGTGCTGGAACAACTGGACGTCACTCACCTGCCGATGGGCGCCCCGGCCGACGACGATTACCGTGAGATTGCGCAATTGATCGTCGATCAGCGGGTAAACACGCTGATCGGCATGCCTAGTACCTTGCACCGACTGTTTCTTAACGAACAAACGCACCTGCGCGCCTATGGCGGGATTGAAAAAGTATTCCTCGGTGGCGAACACCTCAGCGAACAGTGCCGCCAACTGATGCAGGACTGCGGCGTCACCCTGATCCGTTCGGCGATCTATGGCAGCGTCGACGCCGGCCCGCTCGGTCACGCGTGTGCAGCCACGGCCGATGGTGTGTTTCATCTGATGAGTGATATCCAGCACCTGGAGATTGTCGAGTTCGAGGCTGATCGACCCGTCCGTGACAACGAAACCGGGCGACTGGTGTTCACCTCACTCGCACGGGAAGGTCAGGACGTTCAACGTTATGACGTCGGCGATAGCGGTCGCTGGCTTTCCGGTCGATGTGAATGTGGTCTGGCGTCGCCCCGTTTCGAGCTGCTTCAGCGCCATGGCCGACTGGTGCGCATCGGGACCGATTTCATCTGCCTGTCGACGCTCACGCAGCACCTGCAAACCGAGTTCCAGGTGATCCTCGAACATGCCCCCGATGGGTTGGAGCGCATGAGATTTCGAAGCACACGCGAGCCACAAGACGTCCAGCAACGACTACTGAACTACCCGACGCTGGCGACGCTTGTTCGGACCGGTCTGCTGACGGTCGACGCTGAAATGTGCGCCGTCGACAGACTCACCCGAAACAAACACAGCGGTAAGACGTCGCTGCTGATCGATAACCGAGGAGCTTGCGTCTCCTCTGTTCTGCAAGGAGCACACCATGAACCCAAGGAATGAATTGCAGGAGCTGGTAGCTTTTGCGCGTCAGCATTCAAGCTTTTACGCCAGACACTTTGCCGGCGTGCCCGAGCAGATAACGGCGCTGACCGATTTGCCGGTGATTGACCCTGCGCATTACTGGAAAGGCAGCCAGGACCTCGACCGCTGGCCGGTGCTGACCGCGGCTCTCGGCAACGCATTGGTTTTCAAAACCGGAGGGACCACCAGCGATGGCAAATTGTCGGTCTTCGAACGCGGCGAATGGCAAACGCTGGCCGAGGATTTCGGTCGCAGTCTCAACGTGCAATTGAACAAGGGCGACCGGGTCGCCAACCTGTTTTTTTCCGGCGACCTGTATGCCAGTTTCATCTTCACTCACGACACCCTGGCCCACACTCAGCCGGGCGTCGTGGAGTTCCCGTTCACTGGCCATGTTGATTCGGCCGTGCTGGCCGATTCGATTTCCCGGTATCGGATCAATGTACTCGCAGGTTTACCTGCGCATTTGTTGACTTTTGCCGCGTGGCTGGAACATCAGGGACGTCGGCTGGAGCGCGTCGAATGCCTGCTCTACGGCGGTGAAAGCCTGTTCCCGGCGCAGTTGCAACTGCTCGGCCGGGTATTCCCCAACGTGCGCGTCGCCTCCATGGGCTACGCCAGTGTCGATGCCGGCTTCATCGGCGCCAGCCATCCTGACTGTGCCTTGGGCGAACACCGGATGACCCAGGGCCACAGCGTGCTGGAAATCCTCGACGAACAGACCGGAGAAGTCATCGAAGAATGCGATCGCACAGGACGCCTGGTGATGACCAATCTCACCCGGCGGCTGATGCCGCTGATTCGTTACCCGGTTGGCGACCGCGCCTGTTGGCGAGAGCTCGACCGGACGCCTGCACGTAAATTCGCGTTGATGGGCCGCAGCGCCGACAGCCAGCGAGTCAGGGTGGGAATCCTGACACTGCTGCCCGATGAAATCGGCGATACCGTGCAACGCATCACCCGCAGTGACGACTGGCAGCTGGTAATCGAGCAGACCGGGACAAAAGACGTCCTGACCCTGAAATGGGCTCCGGATGCCGTGGGACCCGGGTCGCCGGAGTCAGAGCGGATGCTGCGCAGCGCATTGATCGAGCGCTATCCGTTGATTTCGCAATTGAACGCCGATCATCTGCTGGATTTACGGATTGACTGTTGCACTGTTCAGGACCTGACACGCCACCCACGCTCCGGCAAGCGCCAGCGTGTGCTGGACCTGCGTGTCTACAACACCCCCCGTGCGGATCTTCGCTGATGGAGCGCGTAACACTGCGGAACTACCGCAACAGCGACGCAAAAGCCGTGAGCAGGCTGTTTCGCAAAATCTATGGCGATCTCTATGCCCAGGCCCACGTTTATCTGCCCTGCATGATTGACCGCAACCATGCGCAAGGTCATTGGCACTCGCTGGTGGCGGTAGCCGAAAATAATGTAGTGGGACACGCGACATTGATTCGCGCCAAAGACTCACGTCTCGCAGAATTGGCACTCAGCGTGGTTGACCCGCAAACCCGGGGTCAGAGTATTGCCACCCGTCTGGGCCACCAACTGTTGATCCATGCCCAGGCGCTGGGATGCCGGGGCGTGACGATCAAACAGATGACCTGTCACCCCTACACCCAGCGCATGGCAGCCTGCCTCGGCTTTCACAATACGGGATGGCTGCCCGACGGTGTCCCGTCTCCGCATGACGCCTCGGCACGGGAGTCGCTCGTCATCGGGTACCTGCCCATCGATGGAAACCGGCGGCCGCTTCCAGCCCTGGCATGGCCCGACAGCTGTCGAGACTTCATGCAGCAGATGTGCAGTGTGTTCGGGACGCAGGAAAGGGTCGCGCCATGGGTGGGCGAACCGGTGCATCTTGAACAGCGGTGGGATCGATATGAAGGGACTTTCAAGGCACTTGATAGCTGTTTGCTCAAGCAGTTGCAGGAACTGCCGGTGCATTGGCTCATTTCAATCCGGCTGAGGCTGACGCAGGGGTTTGATAGCGCTTGCCACGCGCTGACAACGGCGGGTTTCGTGTTCACCGGACTGGCGCCGGATGAACGAGGTGCAGGATGGCTGGCGTTGTTTCATCGCGGCGCAAAACCACCCTCGCTGACGTTGATTTGCCCGCAGATGCAGCGGCTGCACGATGACCTGCAAGGGAAAAAGGCGAGCGTGGCGCAATAACAACAAGCCCCCTTGTCGGGGGCTTGTCGTTGCAGGGTCATGCCTTGGCGCTGACACCTTTGTCGGTCGGAGGCGCACGTTCACCGCCCTGTCCGTAGGTTTTCAGGCTCTGCAGCACATAAATGGCTTTCTTGTACTCCGGGATCAATGTATTGGCGTACTTGTTGCCCTTGAGGCTGTTGTTGTTGATGGTGTCCAGTTGCGTGGCGAAATATTCCAGCGCATTGAACTTGGCATCCGGGTCTTTCTGAATGCCGAAGCGATCGAACTTGTCACCGGCATTGAGCAGTGTCATCGAGGTCACTTCGGAAATAAGGCCCCGACTGCGCAGGAAATCCGCCAGTTTGCCCAACTGCTTGGGAGAGACGTTTTCCGGATCGAATCCCTTGATGTTCTTGTGCAAACGCTGCTTGTCCATTTCCGCCGTATTGAGAACGGTGGGGTCGTTGCCGACCAGGGCCAGCATCTGCTTGACCTTTACGCTTTGAGAAACCGGTTTGCCCGAGCTCCCTGCATCTCGAACCAGCAAACCTGCCTTGGGCTGCCACGCGCCGGTATAACCAACGGTCATGAGCGTGCTCCTTGCGAAAAGAACATGAAAATATCCTTGTGGAACGTCTTGAGTTGTCCGGAGTATCGGCCGGCAAACTGAAGGCACCAATCTGTTTTTCATTTTTTTACAAATTTTGTACATTCTCGATACAAAGCACTGCAAGGCCCGCAGATGTTGAGCCAGAGCCGTCTGGCCAGGTCGGCTAAAATCGGCTTTTTGCTCTAACGAACGGGCTGGTTAGTTTGCATGTGTCGGGTTTGTTACTTGCCTGTCAGCGTTTCAAAGTTTTTTAGCACGTGAGTACCTAAAGCTTCGTCGCAGCGCGACGATACGTAAGGGATACCCCTACTGTTTTACTCCTCGCCCCTAATAAGAAACGCTGCTCAAGGACCGGTCTCCATGCCCGCATTCCGTACCATTCAGGCTCGCTACACGTTGTTTCTGGTTCTTTTCATTCTGTTGCTGTCGGTGTTGACGGTGGTCGGCATCAGCCAACTGGTCGCGCCCAAACTGCGACATACCGAAGAGCAGGTTGTACTTAATCGTATCGCTGAGGTCGCCGAGCAGATCCAGGGCGAACTGAACAAGGTTCAGTCGCAGCAGCGCAGCATCACCCAGACCATCCCGCTGCTCGACAGCGCGGCCATCGATACCGTGCTGCCGGGGCTGGTGGATCAGTACGGCGAACTGAAAGTGTTCGGCGGTGGTATCTGGCCATTGCCCGGCCAGCGTGAGGCGGGACGTAACAAGTTCAGCACCTTCTGGCACCGCGACAGCTCCGGCAAACTCGCTGTGAACACTTTCTGGAACAGCGACGCAGCCCCCAACTATTACGACCAGAGCTGGTACAAGGGCGGCCTGCAAACCCCGCGCGGCCAGTGCGCCTGGGCCGCTGCCTATAAAGATGATGCCAGCGCCGAGCCGCGCACCAACTGCGCCATGGCCATTCAGAAAAACGGTACGACCTGGGGCGTGTCGACCATCGACGTGACGCTGGGCTTCTTCAACGACCTGGTAGCGCGCAAGGAAAAAGACCTCAGCGCCGAAATGCTGATCGTCGAGGCCGACGGCAAGATCATCAGTAACAGCTCGCGCATCAATGGCCCGATCGTGTTGAAAAATATCAGCGAGCTTGCCAGCAGTTCACCGTTCGCCAGCCAGGTAAAAGCTGGCCTGCAACAACGTGATCAGGCCCAGCGCGTCGAGTTCGACAACAACGGTGAAGCCAGCACTTTTTTCATGCGCCCGATCGAAGGCACGCCGTGGTTCCTCGCCACTGCACTGCCGACCAAAATGCTCACCGCGCAACGTGACGACGTACTCAGCAGCCTCAGCCTGTTGCAGATTCCGCTGGTGTTCCTGCTGGTGCTGCTGCAGGTCTACGCGATTCGCCAACTGGTTGCGCGCATGAAAGCGCTCAAGGCCAACATTGATTCGCTGTCCAGCGGCGATGCCGACCTGACCCGCCGTATCACCATCCGCGCCGAAGACGAACTCGGCGCGATCGGTCACTCGGTCAACACCTTCATCGCCTATCTGCAGAACATGATCGGCGAAGTCACCCAGGCCACCGGCGCCATGGCTTCGAGCCTCGACAACCTGCAACGCACCTCGGCACACACCAGCCAGATCCTGTTGCGCCACGCCTCGGAAACCGACCAGACCGTCACCGCCATCAACGAGATGAGTTCCACCGCAGAAAGCGTTGCGCAGAACGCTGCCGAAACCGCTGCGTTTACCCAGCGTGCCAACGAAAATGCCGACCGCTCACGGGTCGTGGTGGGTGAAGCGACCAGCAGTGTCGTGGCGCTGATCGATGAAGTGGCCAGTGCCACTCACAAAGTCGAAAACATGCAACAGGACGCCCAGCGCATTACCGAAATCCTCGGTGTGATCGGCGCCATCGCCGGCCAGACCAACCTGCTTGCGCTGAACGCCGCCATCGAAGCCGCCCGCGCCGGTGAACAGGGCCGCGGTTTCGCCGTGGTCGCCGATGAGGTACGCGCCCTCGCCGCCCGCACCCAGGCCAGTACCTCGGAAATCAACGAAATGCTGGCCCGCCTGACCCAGGGTGTGAGCTCTTCGGTCAGCGCCATGGAAAACACCCAGGCCAGTTGCCAGTCCGCTGCCGATGCCACCGCCCGGGTTACCACAGGTCTCGATGACATGGCCGGTTCCGTCAGCCACATCAACAGCCTCAGCGCCCAGATCGCCACCGCCGCCGAACAGCAGAGCGCCGTCACCGAAGAGATCAACCGCAGCATGGTGCAGATCCGCCACATGGTGGATGATCTGGTACAAAGCGGCCAGGCCAGCGAAACCAACACCCGCCAGTTGCTGGAAGCCAACAGCCGGGTGAGTGCGATCATGGGGCGGTTCAAGGTCATCTGACGGATTTGTCATCTCGCACTCAGGAGGCTGTCAGCTTTGATCTACGATCATGCTGACAGCCTGCCTTGTATCAACTGGAAACACTCCGTTGATGCCCGGTCGGAAAAACCGGTCAAAATGCGTCTTTTTGACCGTCACCCGAGTCGAGAACCCTGCATGAAAAACCCTCTGCGTCTGGCCGCCCTGAGCGCCCTGCTCCTTTCCTCCCTGGCGCAAGCCGCCGACCTCATTCCGATCGAAGTCCACCGCGACGCCAACTGCGGCTGCTGCAAAAAATGGATCAGCCATCTGCAAGCCAACGGCTTCAAGGTCGAAGATCATGTCGAAGCGGACATGAGCAGCTTCAAGCAACAACACGGTGTGCCCCCACGCCTCGCCTCCTGCCACACGGCAATCATCAACGGCAAATTCGTCGAAGGCCATGTCCCGGCGGAACAGGTGCTGGCACTGAGCAAGCGTGACGACCTGCTCGGAGTCGCAGCGCCGGGCATGCCGATGGGCTCGCCGGGGATGGAAATGGACGGCATGAGCGATGCCTATCAGGTGATCGGCCTGAAGAAGGACGGTTCCGATGTAGTGGTGGCGGATTACCCGGCCCATTGATGACGGCGGGTTATCTCGGACTGTTTTTCGCTGCATTTGGCGCGGCGACGCTGTTGCCGCTGCAATCGGAAGCCGTGCTGGTCGGGTTGCTGGTCAGCGACCGCTATTGGCTGTGGGGGCTGCTGGCCTTGGCGACGCTGGGCAATGTCCTCGGTTCGCTGGTCAACTGGTGGCTGGGACGCGGGCTGGAGCGGTTTCAGGATCGGCGCTGGTTTCCGGTCAGCCCGAAACACCTGGACCGCGCCCGCGATCACTATCAGCGTTATGGGCACTGGTCGCTGTTGCTCAGTTGGCTGCCGGTCATCGGTGATCCCCTGACGCTGGTCGCCGGGGTCATGCGCGAACCCCTCGGGCGATTCCTGTTGATCGTCACCCTGGCCAAAGGTGCCCGTTATGGAGTGCTGGCCATGCTCACCCTGGGCTGGCTCGGTTGAACGTTCAGGCCCGGGCATTGCCTGTGTTTAACGTCGCCCTAATCCGGCCGTTCCAGCATCGGCCGATTTCCTGTGGAGTTGTCCCATGTCTGTGTCGCTGACCCGCTGGCTGCCCGGCCTGCTGTTGACCGCTGCCCTGCCCCTGTTCGCCCATGCCGAAGGCGCGCAATACGGCCCGGAACTGCAAGGTTTCGATTATCCCTACACTCTCAAGCACTTTGCCTTTCAGTCCCAGGGCCAGTCTCTGCAAATGGGTTACATGGACGTCGCCGCCCACGGCAAGGCCAACGGGCGCACCGTGGTGCTGATGCATGGCAAGAATTTTTGCGGCGCGACCTGGGACAGTTCGATCCAGGCCCTGAGCGAGGCCGGTTACCGGGTGGTTGCCCCGGATCAGATCGGTTTCTGTACCTCCAGCAAACCCGATCATTACCAGTACACGTTCCAGCAACTGGCGGCCAACACCCAGCAATTGCTCAAGGCGCTGGGCATCCAGAAAGCCACCCTGCTCGGCCACTCCACCGGCGGCATGCTCGCCACCCGCTACGCCCTGCAATACCCGGATCAGGTCGAGCAACTGGCACTGGTCAACCCGATCGGCCTGGAAGACTGGAAAGCCCTCGGAGTACCGTATCGCAGCGTTGACCAGTGGTATCAGCGCGAACTGAAAGTCTCCGCCCAGGGCATCCGTGACTATGAACGCAGCACCTATTACGACGGTCGCTGGAAACCTGAATTCGACCGCTGGGTGGACATGCTCGCCGGCCTGAGCAATGGCCCGGGCAAGACTCAGGTTGCATGGAACTCTGCGCTGATCTACGACATGATCTTCACCCAGCCGGTGTACTACGAGTTCAAGGACCTGAAGATGCCGACCCTGTTGCTGATCGGGACCTCCGACACCACAGCCATCGGCAAGGACATTGCGCCACCCGAGGTGAAAGCGAAAATCGGCCACTACGAGGTGCTGGGCAAGCAGGTCGCCAAGCTGATTCCGCAGTCCACGCTGGTGGAGTTCCCCGGCCTGGGCCATGCCCCGCAGATGGAAGAACCGGCGCAGTTCCACAAGGCGCTGCTCGGCTGGCTGAACAAAACCAATCCCGTTCGTTGAGGAGTCAAGGCTGATGGCGGTGCAGATTGCAGTGATCGATGACTGGCAGGACGTGGCGCGTGACGTGGTCGACTGGTCGGTGCTGAACAGTCTCGGCGAAGTGACCTTCGTCCATGAGTACCCGGCGGACAACCCCACGCTGGCCGAGCGCTTGGGCCGGTTCGAGGTGATTTGCGTGATGCGCGAACGCACGCGCTTCGATGAAGACCTGCTCAAGCGTTTGCCGAACCTGAAGTTGCTGGTCACCGGCGGCATGCGCAACGCAGCGCTGGACATGCCGGCCGCCGCCCGGCTAGGAGTCAAGGTCTGCGGCACCGACAGTTACAAGCATGCCGCACCGGAGCTGACCTGGGCGCTGATCATGGCCGCCACCCGTAATCTGGTTAATGAAGCCAATGCCCTGCGTGCCGGCCAATGGCAGCAAGGTCTGGGCGGCGACCTGCATGGCAAGACCCTCGGCATTCTCGGGCTCGGCAGTATCGGCCAACGGGTGGCGCAGTTCGGTCAGGTGTTCGGCATGCGTGTCATTGCGTGGAGCGAAAACCTCACCGCCGAGCGCGCCGAACAGGCCGGGGTCACCTATGTCAGCAAGCAGCAATTGTTCGAACAGGCCGACGTGCTGTCGGTGCATCTGGTACTCAGCGACCGCAGCCGTGGTCTGGTCGATGCCCAGGCGCTGGACTGGATGAAGCCGACCGCCCTGCTGGTCAACACCGCGCGCGGGCCGATTGTCGACGAAACGGCGCTGATCAAGGCGTTGCAGAAACAGCGCATCGGTGGTGCAGCCCTGGATGTGTTTGATGTAGAACCGCTGCCGGCGCTGCATCCGTTCCGCACGCTGGACAATGTACTGGCCACGCCTCATGTCGGATATGTCAGTCGCCAGAACTATGAACAATTTTTTTCGCAGATGATCGAGGACATTCGGGCCTGGTCGGCGGGAGAACCGATCCGCCTGCTGAATTGACCCACGCCTGCTTCGCGGGCAGTCCATGCCCGCGAAGCAGCATCCACTGACCGCCTGCCAACACAACTGCCCGCACCGCAACAGTGCATTCGCACTTTCCCTGCGCCCGAAAACGTGACCGGCCGGTCACCGTTTTGCATCGTCCGCCCCTCCAAACATGCACTTCGTCGGTGCGATGCCCCTCTCAAAGCCACGGTTTCCGTGGCCCTGCAACACATTGTCGAACAATTCATCCGATTGCCCTGGCCCGCTCTAGGATCTGGCCTAGACTGGTTTTCGCGAGGCGAAACCGACCGGTCACAACGCGGAAATTTTGTCGAAACTTTTGCTGATCGCCACGGGTCATCTGAAAGACAGGGCCAAAGCGACTGGTTCATTCCTTGCAACGGCCTCTTCACCCATTCTGCTTGCGCGTGTTGGGTAGCGTTTGCTCACCGATGCGTGGCGCGTTTGCGCCCGGCCACAGGATTTGGCCATGGACATCGCTTGTTCAAGACAAGAATCAGATCAACAAAACGGGAGATTCATATGATCAGTGCGGCATTGGATATTCAGGGAGAGCGTGCTCACCAGCCCGTCGGCGAATCGAGCACCATGAGCGTTCCCGGCAGCCGGTCGATCAACGTCCCGGGTACAAAAACCCTGGCACCGGTAGCCAGTCAGAATCCCAACAAGAAGAAAGTGTTGTTCGTGACCTCGGAAATCGCCGATCTGGTGAAGACCGGCGGTCTTGGTGACGTTTCTGCCGCCCTGCCCCGCGCAATGGCGCATCTGCATGATGTCCGGGTGCTGATCCCCGGTTACCCGCAAGTAATGAACAGTGAAAATCCGATCCATATCATCGGTGAACTGGGTGGCCACGCCGCGCTGCCGCCCTGCAAGATCGGGCGCATGGACATGCCTGACGGCCTGGTCATTTATGTGCTGATCTGCCCTGAACTCTATGCCCGCGACGGCGGCCCTTATGGCGCCAACAACGGTCGCGACTGGCCGGACAACCACATCCGTTTCGCCCGCCTGGGCCTGGCCGCCGCCGATATCGCCGCCAACCTCGCACAAATCCACTGGTGCCCGGATCTGGTGCACGCCCACGACTGGCCGGCCGGGCTGGCACCTGCCTATATGCACTGGCGCGGGCAGCGCACGCCAACCCTGTTCACCATTCACAATCTCGCCTATCAAGGCGTGACCAGCCTCGGCTCGTGCCCGGAACTCGGGATTCCCGCCCATGCCCTGCAACAGGAAGGTATGGAGTTCTACGGCAAGATGTCGTTCCTCAAGGCCGGCATGGCCTATTCGAGCCACATCACCACGGTCAGCGCCACTTACGCGCAGGAAATCACCACCCCTGATTTCGGCTGCGGTCTCGACGGTTTTCTCGCCGCCAAGACCCAGCAAGGCTTGCTCAGCGGGATCCCCAACGGCATCGACGAGAGCTGGGACGCCGCCACCGATCCGCACCTGTTCGCGCCATTCGCCATCGGCGACTGGGAAGGCAAGGCCGTCAACGCCGCCCACGTGCGCGAACTGTTCGGTCTGCAGGACTCCGAAGGCCCGCTGTTTGCCGTGGTCTCGCGTCTGGTCTATCAAAAAGGCCTGGACCTGACCGAAGCCGTCTCCGAGTACATCGTGCAGAACGGTGGCCAGATCGCGATCATCGGTCGCGGCGAGCCGGAAGAAGAACAGGCCATGCGCGACCTGGCCCTGCGTTTCCCCGGCCAGATCGGCGTGCGCATCGGCTTCAATGAAACCGATGCCCGGCGGATGTTCGCCGGCAGCGACTTCCTGCTGATGCCGTCGCGTTACGAACCTTGCGGCTTGAGCCAGATGTACGCCCAGCGTTTCGGCTCGTTGCCGGTGGCGCGCAATACCGGCGGGCTGGCCGACACCATTGAAAACGGCGTCACCGGATTCCTGTTCAACGAATCGACGGCGGACAGCTACCGCGAAGCCCTGAGCCGCGCGTTCAAGGTTTTCGCCTTCCCGGACCTGCTCCACGCCATGCGCTGCCGGGCGATGGCGGCACCGTTCAACTGGTGCAAGGCCGTCGAACCCTACGCCGAACTCTACGAACAACTGGTGGCCAAGGCCTTGGGTAAAACGCACCACAAATAACCAGGGAGGTTTTCAACGATGCCGTTACGGACACCTGAAAGCTGGCCCCACGGCGCGATCATGCTGGATGCCGACCACACGCAATTCGCGTTGTGGGCGCCGGATGCGTTTTATGTCAGCGTCGAGCTGGACAATGGCCAGTCCTTGCCGATGCTACCGCAGGGCGATGGCTGGTTCGTGATCAAAAGTCACTGCCCCGCCGGTCGTCGCTACCGCTATAACATCGACGGCGAACTGGAGGTGCCCGACCCGGCCTCCAGGGCGCAGGACGGCGACCTCGACCGCCACAGCGTGGTGGTCGATCCGCACGCCTATCACTGGCGGCACAGTACATGGCAAGGCCGGCCATGGAACGAAGCGGTGATCTACGAACTGCACGTCGGCGCCCTCGGCGGTTTTGCCGAAGTCGAGCAGCATCTGGCGCGACTGGCCGGGCTGGGCGTCACCGCCATAGAGCTGATGCCGATCGCGCAATTTCCCGGCGCTCGCAACTGGGGCTATGACGGCGTGCTGCACTTCGCGCCGCAGGCTTCCTATGGCACGCCGGAACAGCTCAAACACCTGATCGACAGCGCCCACGGCTATGGTTTGGCGGTGATTCTTGACGTGGTCTACAACCACTTCGGCCCGGACGGCAATTATCTGCATCGCTACGCCAAGGGCTTTTTTCGCGAAGACAAACACACCCCGTGGGGCGCGGCCATTGATTTCCGTCGCCGCGAAGTGCGGGACTTCTTCGTCGAAAATGCGCTGATGTGGCTGTTGGAATACCGTTTCGACGGCCTGCGCCTGGACGCGGTGCATGCCATCGAAGACCCGGATTTCCTGCAAGAACTGGCGCAGCGCATCAGGCAGCAGATCGACCCGGCGCGGCACGTCTGGCTGACCGTGGAGAACGAGCACAATCAGGCCAGCCTGCTGGAAGACGCCTACGATGCCCAGTGGAACGACGACGGCCACAATGCCGTGCACGTACTGCTGACCAGTGAAACCGATGCCTATTACGCCGACTACGCCGAACATCCCACCGAACAACTGGCTCGCTGTCTGAGTCAGGGTTTTGTCTTTCAGGGTCACCTGACCCGCCACGGCACGCCCCGTGGCGAGCCGAGCGAACATCTGCCGTCCACCGCGTTCGTGCTGTTCCTGCAGAACCACGACCAGATCGGCAACCGCGCCTTCGGCGAACGCCTGCATCAACTGGCCGATCCACGTGCCCTGCAGGCCGCCACCGTATTGTTGCTGTTGTCACCGATGATTCCGTTGATGTTCATGGGCGACGAGTACGCCGCCGAGCAACCGTTCCAGTTTTTCACCAGCCACCACGGCGAACTCGCCAAATTGGTGCGCGAAGGCCGGCGCAACGAATTCGCCGCGTTCAGCGCATTTGCCGATCCACAGCGCCGCGAGCAGATTCCCGATCCCAACGCCGAGCAGACGTTCCACGCCTCGCAACCGCGGCTGATCGGCAGCGGCACACCGAAACAGCAGGCCAGCCTGGCGCTGTATCGACAGCTGCTGCAGTTGCGCCACCGACACATCATTCCGCACTTGTCGGGTACCCGGGCGCTCAGCGCTCAAGTGCTGGGGCCTGGCGCTGTCAGCGCGCGCTGGCGTCTGGGAAATGGCAGCGAGCTGCGAATCGACCTGAACCTCGGCGACAGCCCAGTGGTCAACCCACCACAGGCCGAATCGGTGTGGCTGTTCCGTCAGCCACCTGCTGCCGGCCTGACGGATGAAGGGCAACTGCCCCCCTATTGCGCGCTCGTCAGCCTCACGGCCGCAACCCCTTTGCCACCCCTGGATGGAGAGCGCCTATGAGCGATGCGCAACTGGAAATTCTCGCCAGCCGAGCCGGCCTGGCGGTCGACTGGATCGACGCCAATGGCCGTCAGCAAAAAGTCGCCCCGGCGGTGCTGCGCAATGTCCTCACCGGGCTCGGTCACCCGGCCGGCTCGGCCCAGGAAATCGACGCCAGCCTGCTGGAACTGCAACAAATGCAACAGGATCGCCAATTGCCGCCGCTGCTGACCGCCGATGTCGGCGTGGGCCTGGACCTGGCGCGTTACTTCGAACCGGAAAGCCCCTGTGAGATTCATCTGGAGGACGGCTCGCGGCTGTCACTCATGCTCGATGCCGATGCGGTGTTGCCCGGCGAGATCCCCGTCGGTTATCAGCAAGTCCATATCGCCGATCAACATTTCATCCTGGCCGTGGCCCCCGAACGCTGCTACAGCGTGGGCGATGCCGTGGACAACCCGATCCCCCGTGCCTGGGGCTTGAGCGTGCAGCTTTACAGCCTGCGCCGCCCCGGCGACGGCGGTTTCGGTGACACCCAGGCCCTTGAGGAACTCGCCCGCAGCGCCGGCGAACGCGGTGCCGACGCCCTGGCGATCAGCCCGCTGCACGCGATGTTCAGCGCCGACACCGGGCGCTACAGCCCTTATTCACCGTCCAGCCGACTGTTCCTCAATTCCTTGTATGCCGCACCCGGGACCATTCTTGGCGAGCGCGCCCTGCGCGATGCCATCGACGCCGCAGGTCTCAATGATCAGTTCGAGCAACTGGAAAACCTGAAACTGATCGACTGGCCCAGCGCCGCCGACGCCAAGCAAAAACTCCTGCAAGCGCTGTACGAAGGTTTCATCCGTGGCGAGCATCCGTTGCAGGCGGATCTCTCCAGCTACCGCGATGCGGGTGGTGAAGCGCTGGAGAATCACTGCCGCTTCGAAGCCATCCAGGAAATGCGCGCCGCCCGTGGCGAAAACCTCGACTGGCGCGAATGGCCCGAACATTGGCACGACCCGCGCGGTGCTGCTCTCAGTGCGTTTGCCGAGGAATACGCCGAACGCATCGACTACTTTGCGTTTTGCCAGTGGTTGATTCACCGCTGTCTGGAGCGCGCGCAAAACGCCGCCCGCAGCGCCGGCATGGGTATCGGCCTGATCGCCGACCTGGCGGTGGGTGCCGACGGCGCCGGCAGCCAGGCCTGGAGTTTTCAGGACGAGTTGCTGTCGTCACTGACGGTCGGTGCGCCACCGGACATTCTCAATCGCTCCGGCCAGGGGTGGGGCATCTCTGCGTTCTCCCCGGAAGGTCTGGTGCGCAATGGCTTTCGGGCGTTTATCGACATGCTGCGCGCCAACTTCGCCCACGCCGGCGGCCTGCGCATCGACCATGTCATGGGCCTGCAACGGCTGTGGGTGATTCCCAACGGTGCGGCCCCGGCGGAAGGCGCGTATCTGTATTACCCGGTGGACGACCTGCTGCGTCTGCTGACCCTCGAATCCCACCGCCATCAAGCCATCGTGCTGGGCGAAGACCTCGGCACCGTGCCCGATGGCCTGCGGGAAAAACTGGTCGCCCGGGCCATGCTCGGCATGCGCGTGCTGTTGTTCGAACAGGACAACACCTGGTTCAAGCCGATCCTCGACTGGCCGGACAACGCTTTGGCCACCACCAGCACCCACGATCTGCCGACGCTCAATGGCTGGTGGCATGGCCGGGACATCGACTGGAATGCGCGACTCGGGCTGATCGACGCCAACGGAGAAATCGACTGGCGCCGCTATCGCGAGCGCGAACGCGACGGTTTGCGCAATGCCCTGAGCCAGGACCCGCAAAACTTTCGCGAGGAATCCCACGAGGCTGATCAGGTGGTCGACGCCAGTATCCGTTTCCTTGGCCACACCCGCGCGCCACTGGTGCTGCTGCCGCTGGAAGACGCGCTGGGCCTGGACGAGCAGGCCAACCTGCCCGGTACCATCGACACTCATCCGAACTGGTCGCGGCGCCTGCCGGGTACCAGTGACACTTTGCTCGATGGCGTCGATGCCGCGCGGCGTCTGGAACTGCTCGCCTGCGCCCGCCTTCAGGCCGCCGAGCGTGACCAATGAATACAGTGCAAAACCTGACCTTGCGCGCCACGGTGCGTCTGCAGTTTCACAAGGGCTTCACCCTCGATGAGGCCGTGCCGCTGGTGGCGTACTTTTCCCGGCTCGGCATCAGCCATGTTTATGCTTCGCCACTGCTCGCGGCCCGTGCAGGCTCCATGCACGGCTACGACGTGGTCGACCCGACCCGGGTCAACCCGGAACTTGGCGGCGAACCGGCATTGCGCCGGCTGGTCGCGGCTCTGCGTGAGCACGGCATGGGACTGATCCTCGACATCGTCTCCAATCACATGGCGGTCGGTGGCGGTGATAATCCGTGGTGGCTCGACTTGCTGGAATGGGGCCGGCTCAGCCCCTACGGCGAGTTCTTCGACATTCAATGGCACTCGCCGGACCCGTTGATGGAAGGCCAGCTGTTGCTGCCCTTCCTCGGCAGCGATTACGGCATTGCATTGCAGGACGGCACGCTGCCGCTGGTGTTCAACGCCGACTCCGGCACTTTTCACATCGAGCATTACGAACATCACTTCCCGATCTGCCCCGGCGATTATGGCGAACTGCTCAAAGCCGACGAGCCGGCGAACGAAGTGCTCAAGTCGCTGGCCGATCGTTTCAGCAGCCTCAGCTACCAGACCGACGCCCGCTCGCTGGCGATCCCGCTGAAGGAAGAACTGCAGAAACTGGCGAGCGCCCCGCACATCCTGCAAACGATCCAGCGCAACTTGACGCATTACGACTCGAAAACCGACGAGGGCTTCCAGCGTCTGCATCAACTGCTGGAGCGGCAAAGCTATCGTCTGGCCAGTTGGCGCACCGCAGCGGACGACATCAACTGGCGGCGCTTCTTCGACATCAACGAACTCGGCGGCTTGCGGGTCGAGCGGCCCGCCGTGTTCGAAGCGACCCACGGCAAGATCTTCCAGTTGATCGAAGAAGGCCTGATCGACGGCCTGCGCATCGACCACATCGACGGACTCGCCGATCCTCGGGGTTATTGCCGCAAGTTGCGCCGACGCCTCGACTTTCTGGCGCCGGGGCGGCACTTGCCGATCTACGTCGAGAAGATTCTCGGCGACGGAGAAACCCTACACGCCGACTGGGCGGTGGATGGCAGCACCGGTTACGAATTCATGAATCAGCTGTCGCTGCTGCAACACGACCCGGCCGGTGAACATGTGCTCGGCGACTTGTGGCAGCGGCGCACCGAGCGCCCCGCCGCGTTTATCGAAGAGGCACGGCTGGCGCGTCAGCAGATTCTCAATGGTTCGCTGGCCAGCGATTGCGAAAGCGTTGCCCAGGCGCTGCTGCAAGTGGCGCGGGACGACCTGATGACCCGCGATCTCACGCTCGGCTCGATTCGCCGGGTATTACAGGCATTGATCGTGCACTTTCCGGTGTATCGCACCTACATCAGCGCGATGGGCCGCTCAGCCCAGGACGAAGTGTTTTTCCAGCAGGCCATGGAAGGTGCGCGGCAGACCTTGAGCGAAAGCGACTGGCCGGTGCTTGATTCTGTAGCCGGCTGGCTCGGCGGCCAGCCTTGGCGGCGCAAACCCCGTGGGCGTTCGCGCAAGATCCTGCGCCATGCCTGCGTACGCTTTCAGCAACTCACCTCGCCTGCTGCCGCCAAAGCCGTGGAAGACACCGCGCTGTATCGCTCGGCAGTGCTGCTGTCGCGCAATGACGTGGGCTACAACACCGAACAGTTCAGCGCCCCGGTCAGCGATTTTCATGCGACAAACCTGCAACGTCTGGCGACATTCCCCGACAACCTGCTGGCCACCGCCACCCACGACCACAAACGCGGCGAAGACACTCGCGCGCGCCTGGCCGTGCTCAGCGAGCGCAGCCACTGGTACACCGAGCAGGTCGAGCTGTGGCGCGCCCTCGCCCGGCCGCTGCGCAATGACGATCAGGTGCCGTCGTCGGCCGACGAGCTGATTCTCTATCAAGCGTTGCTCGGCAGTTGGCCGCTGGAGCTGCACAACGACGATCAGGCGGGTTTCGCCGACTACGCCAGACGCATCTGGCAGTGGCAACAGAAAGCCCTGCGCGAAGCCAAGTTGCAAAGCAGCTGGAGTGCGCCGAACGAGGCCTATGAAAATGCCGCGCAATCATTCACCGAGCAGTTGTTGTTGGCGCCGGAAGGTGAACTGCTGCGTGGGGCATTGGCCAAGTCAGTCAACAGCATCGCCGCTGCCGGCGCCCTCAACAGTCTGGCGCAAACCTTGCTGCATATGACGGTGCCGGGGGTGCCGGATCTGTATCAGGGCAACGAGTTCTGGGATTTCAGTCTGGTGGATCCGGACAACCGCCGGCCGGTTGACTACGACTTGCGAGAACAATCCGTGAAACCCGCATCGGCATCGGAACTGCTGTCGAACTGGCGTAACGGGCGCATCAAGCAAGCGTTGATCGCTCAGGTACTGAACTTGCGCGCCGAATACACCGATTTGTTTCGCCGAGGCTCGTACCAGGCCCTGGAGGTGCTGGGCAGCCAGGCGCACAACGTACTCGCGTTTGCCCGCGAGCACGGGGATCAACGGGCAATCGTCATCGTGCCGATCCGTTGCGCGACACTGCTGGAAAACGGTGCTGTACCTCAGGTCGATGCGCTGCGCTGGGGCGATACGCGGGTGGAATTACCGTTCGCCGCCTCCGACGAAAATCTGAAGGGACTTTTTTCGAGCACCGCAGTCACAAAAAACAGGGAGCTGGAAGTCAGCTCTGCGCTGGGGGATTTCCCGGTCAATCTGTTTATCCAACACTTCTAGAAGCATGAGTTCAGTTCAGGAGCATTGCGATGAGTACCGACGATAAACGCATCCGCGAATTCGCCTATCAGATCTGGGAATCGGAAGGTAAGCCAGAAGGTCATGAAGCCCGCCACTGGGAGATGGCGCGCAAACTGGCCGAGGCCGAGGCTCTGGCACCGAAGAAATCGCCGAAGTCTGGCGCTGGTAAAACGGCGACCACCAAGGCTTCTGACACCAAGACGTCTGCGGCCAAGCCCAAAACCACGACCACCAAAGCCAAACCGGCGAGCGCCGCGAAAGTGATTCCACCGGGCGAAAAAACCGCCGAGAAAAAGCCCCGCGCACCCCGCAAGCCCCCGGCAGCCTGAAGCTTCTCGAACCGTTGAACCGAATGGCCGTGTGGCGGGTTCGCTCGCCACCGAGGGTTCACTCGTCCTTTAAAAATGCCCACCCCGATTTGCAGGAGCAATCATGACCCGTCCAAAGAAAGCCGAGCCCGCCGCACACGTCGAGCCTTCGCGAATCCGTGAAGGTCTGCCCTTCCCGCTCGGCGCGACCTGGGATGGCCTGGGGGTGAACTTTGCGCTGTTTTCCGCCAACGCTACCCGTGTCGAACTATGTATTTTCGACGATGCCGGCGAAGTCGAACTCGAACGCATCGAATTGCCGGAATATACCGACGAAATCTTCCACGGCTATCTGCCCGACGCGCACCCGGGCCTGATTTACGGCTACCGGGTCTACGGCCCCTACGATCCGGCCAACGGGCACCGCTTCAACCACAACAAATTGCTGATCGATCCCTACGCCAAGCAACTGGTCGGCCAATTGAAGTGGTCTGAAGCACTGTTCGGCTACACCATCGGCCACCCGGATGCCGACCTCAGTTTCGACGAGCGCGACAGTGCGCCCTTCGTGCCCAAATGCAAAGTCATCGACCCGGCGCACACCTGGGGCAACGACCACCGCGTCAGCGTGCCGTGGGACAAGACCATCATTTACGAAACCCATGTGCGCGGCATCAGCATGCGCCACCCCGCCGTGCCGGATAACGTGCGCGGTACGTTTGCCGGGCTGATGGTCGACGATGTGCTGGAGCACATCCGCAAACTCGGTGTGTCGACCGTGGAGTTGTTGCCGATCCACGCCTTCGTCAACGACCAGCACCTGCTGCACAAAGGCATGACCAATTACTGGGGCTACAACAGCATCGCGTTCTTCGCCCCGGACCCGCGTTACCTGGCCAGCGGCAAGATTGCCGAATTCAAGGAAATGGTCGCACACCTGCACGATGCCAATCTCGAAGTGATTCTCGACGTGGTCTACAACCACACCGCCGAGGGCAACGAGCAAGGCCCGACCCTGTCGATGCGCGGGATCGACAACGCCTCCTACTACCGCTTGATGCCGGATGACAAGCGTTTCTACATCAACGATTCCGGCACCGGCAACACTCTCGACCTGAGCCACCCGTGCGTGCTGCAGATGGTCACCGATTCGTTGCGCTACTGGGCCAGCGAAATGCACGTCGATGGTTTCCGCTTCGATCTGGCGACCATCCTCGGGCGCTATCACGACGGTTTCGACGAACGCCACAGCTTCCTCGTTGCCTGCCGTCAGGACCCGGTGCTGCGTCAGGTAAAACTGATCGCCGAACCCTGGGACTGCGGCCCCGGCGGCTATCAGGTCGGCAACTTCCCGCCGGGCTGGGTCGAATGGAACGACAAGTTCCGCGACACCGTGCGTGCGTTCTGGAAAGGCGATGACGGGCAGCTCGCCGACTTCGCCAGCCGCATGACCGCTTCCGGCGAGATGTTCAACCAGCGTGGCCGTCGTCCTTATTCGTCGGTGAATTTCGTCACCGCTCACGACGGTTTTACCCTCAACGATCTGGTGTCCTATAACGACAAGCACAACGAGGCCAACGACGAAAACAATCAGGACGGCAGCAACAACAACCTGTCGTGGAACCACGGCGTCGAAGGCCCCACCGACGACCCGGAAATCAATACGCTGCGTCACCGGCAGATGCGCAATTTCTTCGCCACCCTGTTGCTGGCCCAAGGCACGCCGATGATCGTTGCCGGCGACGAATTCGCCCGCACTCAGGACGGCAACAACAACGCCTATTGCCAGGACAGCGAGATCGGCTGGGTCAACTGGGACCTGAGCGAGGACGGCAAGGCGCTGCTGAAATTCGTCAAACGCCTGATAAAGCTACGCCTGGCGTACCCGATCCTGCGCCGCGGACGCTTTCTGGTCGGCGAATACAACGAAGACATCGGGGTCAAGGACGTAACCTGGCTGGCACCGGACGCCACGGAAATGACCACCGAACACTGGCACGATGCGCACAATCGCTGCCTGGGCATGTTGCTCGATGGTCGTGCCCAGGAAACCGGCATCCGCCGCAAGGGCGCCGACGCGACGTTGCTGCTGGTAGTCAACGCCCACCACGACATCGTCAACTTCACTTTGCCGGAAGTGCCTGAAGGCAGTTTCTGGACCTGCATGGTCGACACCAATCAACCGTCGATCCGGGGTCAGGAACGCTTCGATTTCGGGCATCAATACTCGGTCACCGGGCGCTCGCTGTTGTTGTTCGAGCTGCAACGCGACGAGGAAGAATGACATGGACCTGAGCGACTATTTCTCGCGTCACACGCCGGACTACCGGGATAGCGCAGCGCTGGGGCGGTGCCTGCGGGAAATGGTCGAGGCCGGACTGGACCGACTGCCGTTGCCCGGCAGCGGTCGCACGCTGGAGCGCTGGCAACGACTGTCCGAAGTCGGCGGGCATGATCTGGGTTTGTGCAAACTCTACGAAGGTCATACCGATGCCTTGGCGATCATCGAACAGCTCGGCGGCACACCGACACCCGGCAGTACGTGGGGCATGTGGGCGGCCGAGCCACCGCAGGCGCGGGTCAGGGTCAGCCGTTTGGGGCAACTGGTGCGACTGAACGGGCGCAAGGCCTGGTGCTCCGGGGCGGCGGTACTCAGTCATGCCCTCCTTACGGCGTGGGATGAGGACGATCGTCAGCAACTGGTGGCCGTGGCCCTAGATCAACCGGGTGTGACCGTGACCGATCAAGGCTGGCAAGCGGTCGGCATGGCGGCCACCGGCAGCGTCGAGGTGCTGTTCGACGAGGTCGAGGCTCAGGCGATTGGCGCCCCCGGCGACTACCTGCAACGTCCGGGTTTCTGGCACGGCGGGATCGGGATCGCCGCGTGCTGGTACGGCGCCGCGAGGGAGATCGGCGAACGCTTGCGCCAGCAGTGTGCACGACATGAAGAACCTCAAGCGCTGGCCAGTCTTGGCGCCGTCGACAGTGCCTTGCACGCCGCGTCTCAAGTGCTGCGTGTCAGTGCTCTGGACATCGACAGCGATCCCCACGCCTGCGCAGAACTGCTGGCCCGCCGCGTTCGCGCCGTGGTCGAAGCTACCGCCGAGCAGGTCATCCGCGAGACCGGACGGGCACTCGGGGCCGGGCCGTTCTGCAAGGATCCGCACTTTGCCCGCCTGGCGGCCGACCTGCCGGTTTACCTGCGCCAGAGCCACGCCGAACGAGATCTGGCGGCACTTGGCCAATTGACTGCGCAACAACCACGCGGGTGCTGGGCGTTATGAAGCGCAACCCGATCGTCGGCGAGGGAACCTCCCTGCATGAATGGCAGGGCTCACGTCATCTTGCGGCGTTGGACAGTATCGATATTCTCGACCTGGTGCCGCCGGGATCGAGGGCCGTTGTGATTGCTCCACACCCGGACGACGAGATCCTGGGATGCGGCGGACTGCTGCAGTTGCTTGCTGCGGCGGGGCGAACACTTCAACTGATTTCGGTCACGGATGGCAGCGCCAGTCATCCCGGCTCGGATCGCTGGCCGGTGGAGCGCCTGAGCGTGGTGCGCCCGCAGGAATCCGCAGAAGCCCTGCGCCGCCTCGGCCTGCCCATGCACCAGTTGCAATGGTTGCGTGGTGGCTTCCCCGACACGCAAGTCGCCGCGCGCGAGTCGATGCTGTGCGAATACCTGACTCACTACCTGCAACCCGACGACGTGATCTTCACCACCTGGCGCGAGGACGGCCACAGCGACCACGAAGCCGTCGGCCGCGCCAGCATCAAAGCGGCGCAACACGTGGGCGCGATTTGCCACGAGCTGCCGGTCTGGACCTGGCACTGGGCAACACCGGAAGACGCCATCGTGCCGTGGGAACGGGCGCGCAAAATCCTGCTCAGTCCGGCACAGGTCGCGCGCAAGCGTCACGCGGTGCACGCGTTTGCCAGCCAGCTGGAAGGCGATCCCGAAGCCGGCCTGCCACCAGTGCTCGCGCCCTATGTCATCGATCGACTGCTGCAACCGTTCGAGGTGGTCTTCCTGTGAGTGTCGAGGATCGCTACTTCGAAGGCCTGTTCGCGGGCAACAACGACCCCTGGGGATTCCGCCAGCGCTGGTACGAGCAGCGCAAACGCCTCGTGACCCTGGCGGCCCTGCCCCGCCCGCACTACCGGGCAATCTTTGAACCGGGGTGCGCCAACGGTGAACTGGGTGCGGTGCTGGCCGAACGCTGCGATCGGCTGTTGTGCTGCGACACGAGTGCTGCCGCAGTCAATCTGGCGCGTACCCGGCTGAGCTTGTTCGACCACGCCGAGGTGCGTCACGGTCGTCTGCCTGACGACTGGCCCGAGGAAAAATTTGACCTGATCGTCTTCAGCGAAATCGGCTACTACCTGGACCGGCAGGATCTGACAGAGGTCATCCGTCACATCAGCGATTCGTTGACGGCGGACGGACAATTACTGGCCTGTCACTGGCGCCCCCCCATTGAAGGATGCCCGCTCAATGCCCGACAGGTTCACGACCTGATTCACGAACAGTTGCACCTGCCGCGACTTGTCCTGCATCAGGAAGCGGATTTCCTGCTTGAAGTCTGGAGCCGAGAACCCCGTTCGGTGGCCGCGCTTGAGGGGTTGCGATGATTGGCATCCTGATTCCCGCCCACAACGAAGAAGACTGGCTCGATGACTGCCTGTGCGCCGCCCTGCGCGCGGGTGACCATCCTTTGCTGGCGGGTGAACCGGTGGAAATCCTGGTGGTGCTCGATAGTTGCACCGATCGTTCGGCGCACATCGTCAGTCAGTACCCGGTGCTAGCGCTGAGCATCGACGCACGCAACGTCGGGCAGGCTCGCGCCATAGGCGCCCAACAACTGCTTGAACGCGGTGCGCGCTGGATTGCCTGTTCGGACGCCGACAGCCGTGTCGCCGAAGACTGGTTGGTGGCACAACTGGGGCTGGGCATGGATGCCGTGTGTGGCACGGTGACGGTCGAGCATTGGCATGAGTCGTTCGATGAAGCGGCGCAGATTCGCTATCACGGTGATTACCAGGCTTGTGAAGGTCATCGGCACATCCATGGCGCCAATCTGGGTGTCAGCGCGCAAGCCTACGTCCGCGCCGGCGGATTCGAACCGTTGCCCTGTGATGAG
The DNA here is from genome assembly GCF_002112395.1 of Pseudomonas sp. R38(2017). Taxonomy (NCBI): domain Bacteria; kingdom Pseudomonadati; phylum Pseudomonadota; class Gammaproteobacteria; order Pseudomonadales; family Pseudomonadaceae; genus Pseudomonas; species Pseudomonas sp. R38(2017). The sequence goes on along the minus strand of NZ_NEHN01000002.1, from coordinate 113,599 downwards.
GACGTGCAACTGGTCCGACAACTGGAGCGTAGCGGGGCCAGCATCGCCTGGAGCCACCGCCCGCAGGTCGTTACCAGCACCCGTCTGGACAGTCGGGCACGCGGTGGTTTTGGCGACTATCTGCGACACTTGGCACAGACTGAATAAAAAAAACCGGAGCAGATTGATCTGCGACGCGACGAACCGTGCGTCTTGAGCAATACTCAGCATCGCGGCAATCCAGGGTTCGGAGCGCTGCAGAGTTATCAACCAGCCTTCACGGGTCAGACACGCGTTGCCGTGGGTGACTGAAGGCCAGACTCAACAAGGACGTCCTGCCCCATGAAACCGTTATCTCTCAGCGACAGCGGCCTGCCGGCGCAAATCTGGAACAGCGCCGCGCAACTCGACAACATCCCTGTCATCAACACCCATAGCCTCGTACCACCCGGCGCTCGCGCGGTGGTCATTGCGCCACATCCTGGTGACGAAGTGGTGACCTGCGGCGGCCTGCTGCAACTGTTGTCCTCTCTGGGCCATCCGCTGCAATTGCTCTCGATCACTGACGGCAGCGCCAGCCATCCCGGCTCGCGCCAGTGGTCGGAAAAACGCCTGAGCGTGTTCCGCCCCCAGGAAAGCGTCGAAGCCCTGCGTCGCCTGGGGCTGCCGATGCACAGCCTGAAATGGGTGCGCGGCGGTTTCACCGACAATGCCCTGTTTGAACAGGAAACCCAACTGACCGAATTCATCTCGCGTTACCTGCGACCCGGCGACGTGGTGTTCAGTACCTGGTGCGAGGACGGTACCGCCGATCATGAAGTGGTCGGTCGGGCCAGCGCAAAAGCCGCACGACTGGCCGGTGCCAGCTACCACGATGTGCCGGTCTGGGCCTGGCACTGGCCAGAACGTGATCAGGCACAGATCCCCTGGCACCGCGCGCGCAAGCTGCGCCTCGATACCTGGACCGTCGCGCGCAAGAGCCACGCCACCCACGCCTATGCCAGCCAGTTGAACGGCGAACCGGCCATCGGTATTGCACCGTTGTTGCCCAAGGCTATTCTGGAGCGCATGCGCCTGCCTTATGAAATTGTCTTCGTGGATTGAAGGCCGGGGCGCGTGCAGTCACTCAATGTGAACTGCCCGCGCCCGGATCAGTCGCATGAAAAGACACTCATGATTCAGAGGAGCGACCGTGTCCAGCGACCCCAAGCGTCATGTCATCGACGCACAGCCCTCGAACCCGTCGACCATCCACCGACTGCGGGTATTGACGGTCAACACGCACAAGGGTTTTACCGCACTCAACCGGCGTTTCATTCTTCCGGAGCTGCGTGAGGCCGTGCGCAGCACCAGCGCCGATCTGGTGTTTCTTCAGGAAGTGGTGGGCGAACACGAACGGCATTCGAACCGCTACAACGAGTGGCCGCAAACCTCGCAATACGAATTTCTCGCCGACAGCATGTGGAGCGATTTCGCCTACGGGCGCAATGCCGTCTACCCCGACGGCCACCACGGCAATGCACTGCTGTCCAAGTACCCGATCCGCGAATACCGCAACCTCGATGTCTCGATCACCGGACCGGAACGCCGTGGTCTGCTGCACTGCGTGCTGGATGTGCCGGGGCATGCTGAAGTTCATGCGATATGCGTGCACTTGAGCCTGCTCGAAAGCCATCGTCAATTGCAGCTGCAACTGCTCTGTCAGTTGCTCGAATCCTTGCCCGAGGATGCGCCGGTGATCATCGCCGGCGACTTCAATGACTGGCAGATGCAGGGCAACCTCACCCTCTCCCGCCGCGACTACCTGCACGAAGCGTTCGAGCGTCATCACGGACGGCCGGCCAAGACCTACCCGGCGCGCTTCCCGCTACTGCGACTGGACCGGGTCTACTTGCGCAACGCCAGCAGCCACGACCCGCAGATTCTGGGCAACAAGCCCTGGACGCATTTGTCGGACCACCTGCCGCTGGCGGTCGAGGTGCATCTGTAGTTCGACCGCGCCACGAGTGTCTGCGCCAACATCGACTACAGTCGCAATATTGACAGTAATGACTAGCGTGGCCCGGCAGGAAATCTGGGCGTTTGCATCAGTTGGAAAGCCGATAGCAGGCTAAGAAAATGCTCTGTTTCGCGGTTCCGGGTGTGTTTTACCCTGCAAACAACAACTTAGATATGTGCAGAAAAACAAACACTTGTGACCTATGATTTAGCCATACCGCTTATCGTCCAATTTCTTGACGCAGGAACATCAGTCTTCTTAGCTCTACCTTACTACCCCCGGAAACACTACTCGGGGCGGGCCTTCGGACACTCGTTAAAACGGGTGGCTGCGGGTTCGCCTCGCTCCATTCGGTCGCCCCTCGTTCGGGGTAGGAGAGACGCCAAGGCGAGATACCACATGCGCTAGCAAGGTAGATCTTCATGAAAACCTCACTCACCCCACACGAGATCAAAATCACCTTTTGCACTGTTTCAAGCTCTATCCTGCTGTGCTCATCCATGGAGGCGCAGGCGGGTCCTGTGGCGGATGAGACTACGCCCTGGTATCGCCAAGACGTGCCGATCCTGACTCTGCCCGCGACCGTCATCACCCCCGATCCGCAACGCTTGAGCCCGCGCCCCGACTTGCGCAGCAACTACCTGATCACCGAAGACCTTGCCCCCTCGGTCTGGGATCAACTCTACGGACAGGCCTCTCGCCAGGCACAGACCGACATCCTCAACCCCGGGTTCGCGACGCCAGGTGGTGGAGAGTTCAAAGGACCGCCGGTACTGACCCTGCAAGGCAGCAGCGGCCAGACCCAACGGATCGGCCTGATCGGCGGCCTGAATCAGATCCAGGGCAACGGCAGCCGCCTGATCGTCAACCGCGCCCTCGCCGATCCGACCACCGACACCCTCAACCTGCAAGGCCAGAGCCTCGGCGCCTACTACAGCCTGATCGGGTCCGAAGGCTGGCACGTCGACCTGTCGGCCAGCGGTGGCCGGGTCAGCGGCTTCAGCCGCAATGAACAGGGTGCGCGACTGGCTACTGAGGGCAGCGCGATGACGTTCTCGGTGGAGGGCGGCTTCCCGATCGGCCTGAGCGAAAACTGGGTAGTCGAGCCACAGGCGCAGTTGATCAATCAGCGAATCACCCTCGACACGCCTTACGCGGGCTCGGGCAACGCTTCATCGACTGATATTTCGTCCTGGAGCGGCCGGGTCGGCGCCCGCCTCAAAGGCAGTTACGATCTAAGCGGCCTGCCCGTGGAACCTTACGTGCGCACCAACCTCTGGCACACGGTTTACACCGGTAACGCGGTGACCCTCGATCAGGTGGACAAAATCAGCAGCAGCCGCAAGTCCTCGACGGTGGAACTCGGTCTGGGTCTGGTGGCGAAGGTCACGCCGTCAGTAAGTCTGTACGTCAGCGCCGACTACAGCAGTGATGTGGATGACAACGATCTGAACGGGTTGATCGGCAGTCTGGGGGTGCGGATGCGCTGGTAAGGACGCCCCGCTTCCCTGCGGGAGCAAACCATTTGCTCCCGCAGGTTTATCATCAACCCTCGGGCTTGAGAATCAACACCGCCAGCGGCGGCAGGTTCAGCTCCAGCGACAACGCCTGACCATGGCTCGGCACATCTTCGGTGAACGCCCCGCCACCGTTGCCATAGTTGGAGCCGGCATACGTATCGGCGTCACTGTTGAGCAGCTCCTTCCAGCGCCCGGCAAACGGCACGCCCACCCGGTACGACTGACGCGGCACCGGCGTGAAGTTGGCCACCACCAGCACCGGCGTCCCCTCCTTGCTCCAGCGCAGCCAGGCGTAGACGCTGTTGATCGCATCGTCACCGATCAGCCACTGAAACCCTTGCGGCGCATCGTCCTGCTCATGCAGGGCCGGCTCTTCGCGGTACAACCGGTTCAGATCGCCAACCAGTTTCTGCACGCCTTTGTGCTCGGAGTACTGGAGCAGATACCAGTCCAGTTGCTGATCGTGATTCCACTCGCGCCACTGGCCGAACTCGCAGCCCATGAACAGCAGCTTCTTGCCCGGATGGGTCCACATGAAGCTCAGATAGGCGCGCAGGTTGGCGAATTTCTGCCAGCGGTCGCCGGGCATCTTGTCGATTAGCGAGTGCTTGCCGTGCACCACTTCGTCGTGGGAAATCGGCAGGATGAAACGCTCGGACCAGGCGTACACCAGACCAAAACTCAACTCGTTGTGATGATGGGCGCGGTACACCGGGTCCTGCTGAATGTAGTGCAGCGAATCGTGCATCCAGCCCATGTTCCATTTGTAGGCGAAACCGAGCCCGCCCTGCTGGGTGCTCTGGCTGACACCCGGCCACGCCGTGGACTCCTCGGCGATCACCAGCGCGCCCGGCGCTTCCAGCGCCACCACATCGTTCAAGTGGCGAAGGAAATCGATGGCTTCCAGATTCTCGCGACCGCCATGCCGATTGGGCACCCACTCCCCCGCCTTGCGCGAATAGTCGCGATACAGCATCGACGCCACCGCATCGACCCGCAGCCCGTCGACGTGGAAATGCTTCAGCCAGTGCAACGCCGACGCCAGCATGTAGCCGTGCACTTCGGTGCGGCCCAGGTTGTAGATCAGCGTGTCCCAGTCCTGATGGAAACCTTCCAGCGGATTGCCGTATTCGTACAGTGCGGTGCCGTCGAATTGCGCCAGGCCATGGGTATCGGTCGGAAAATGCGCCGGCACCCAGTCGAGAATCACCCCGATACCGGCCTGATGACAGGCGTTGACGAACGCAGCGAATTCATCCGGCGTGCCGTAACGCGCACTCGGCGCGAATTGCGACAGCAGCTGATAACCCCAGGAACCGCCGAACGGGTGCTCCATGATCGGCATCAGTTCGATGTGGGTGAAGCCCAGCTCCTTCACGTAGGGAATCAGCCGCGCGGCCAGCTCCGGCCAGGTGTACTGACGCGCCACTTCGCCGAGATCGTCGAGTTCACATTGCCAGGATCCGGCATGCAGTTCGTAGATCGACAGCGGCGCATTGTGTTGCTGGCGCTCGCGGCGGCCGGTCATCCAGTCCTGATCCTGCCAGTCGATCTGCAGCGGCGAGGCGATTTTCGACGCAGTGTCCGGCGGCAGACTGGTGGCCAGCGCCATCGGGTCGGCCTTCAGCGGCAGGATGCCGTGGGACCCGAGGATTTCGTACTTGTACAGCTCCCCCGCTTGCAGGCGCGGAATGAACAACTCCCACACGCCGGACGGATGCCGCAAGCGCATCGGGTGCCGGCGTCCGTCCCAGACGTTGAAGTCGCCGACCACCGATACCCGTCGGGCATTCGGTGCCCACACGGCAAAGCGCACACCGTCGACGCCATCGACGGTTTTCAGCTGCGCGCCGAGGCAACTGCTGAGGTCGCGATGGTTGCCTTCGGCGAACAGATACAAGTCCATTTCACCGAGCAACTGGCCAAAACTGTAGGGATCTTCCGCAACCTGCTCACCACCGGCCCAACGGGTACGCAACAGGTAGGGCCGCGTGTCCTCGAAATGGCCGACGAACAGCCCCGGTGTTTCGGTAGCCTCCAGCGGACCACGCTCTTCGCCACTGTGTTTATCCAGTACCGAAACGCTTAACGCGCCGGGCAGATACGCCCGGATGAACTGCCCGCCGGCACCATCGCCGTGGGGCCCGAGAATGGAAAACGGGTCCTGATGTTCTGCGCGCACCAGGGCATCGATGTCCCTCGCCCCGGGCAGCAAACGCTCTTTAACTTGACCCTGCTCCTTGTTCGAGAAACTCATGACTACTCTCCACCAAGATCGGAAAAGGGTTCCAGCCCCGTCAGTAACCCATACAGACCGTGCAACGGCACGGGTAGCCAGGTGGGGCGATTTTCGGCTTCATAGGCCACTTCGTAGGCCGCTTTCTCCAGACCGAATAACGCCAGTGCGGCGTCGGCACCTTCAGGATCCTGCCAGGCATGATCAAGACTAGCTGCCGCCCGGCGATATGCCTCGACAAATGCTTCGCGGGCCTCACGCAAATAGCGTTCGGCGACCCGGCGACGCGCCGCCTCAGCCTCGGGACTGTTGTCGACGTTGTGTACGTTGATGGTCATCGCGGCGGCGTAATCGAAGGAACGCAGCACCCCGCTGACATCCTTGTACGGACTGTGCTTGCCCCGGCGCTCGGCCAGTGGCCGCGCCGGTTCGCCTTCAAAATCGATCAGGTACGCATCGCCCTTGATCACCAGTACTTGCCCCAGATGCAGATCGCCATGAACGCGGATGCGCAAGCCGCCGGCGGATTTTTTCGCCAGCTCCTGCACATGGGCGAGGATGGTTTTCTTGTGGTCGAGCAGACGAGCGACAAGCTTCTGATCCGCTGCATCGAGTTCGCCCTGATGCTGCTTGAGCAACTTCAGCGCGTGCTCGACCTGAGCGCCGACATCCTTGCCGGTCGCCTGCGCATCCTTGGTCGAGCTGATCTGCGGTGCGAAGTCCTTGTTGTCGCTCGGTGCTGCCAGCACCTGATGCATTTCCCCCAGACGCTGCCCCAGCATACCGGCGAAATCCTTCAGCTCGCCGAGGGCGTTGTAGTGTTGCGACTGTTCGGACACGGCGTCCGCCAGCTCATCGCGCAACGCCCGTTCGAGGTTGTTCTGCGTCCATTCCCAGGCATCGCCCTGATTGCTCAGATAGCCTTGGGCGATCATCAGCAGGTTGTCTTCGCCCCTCCCGTCGCGACGAATCACCGAGCCGAGCAGTGGGGAAATATTGGCAAATCCGGCCGCTGTCAGGTAAGCGCTCATCTCCAGTTCCGGGTGTACGCCAGACGCGACTTTGCGGATCAACTTGAGCACCAGGCTGTTGCCGATCACCACCGAACTGTTGGATTGCTCGGCAGACAGATAACGCACTTCGGATTCCGCGCCGAGGCCAAGTTTGTCGAGATGCGGCGTGGCTTCGAAACGGATTTCGCCATCGCTGGATTCCAGCACCGTGCCGCTCTGCATGCCTTGCAGAACAGCGCGTATAAACGCTTCAAGACTGAAGGCGTCAGTGATCAACCCGACCTGACGCACCCGGCGCACTCGCGCCAAAGCCAGTTGCTGCGGCAACGCCGGCCCTACCTGATCTTCCGAAATGAAACCAAAGGGCAGCTGATAACGGCTGGTCTGCCCGTCACTGTGTACTTCGATTTCGCTGAGCAACACCGGATGCTGTGCGTCGCCGAAGCGCACGCCGTAGGCGAGTTTCACCTGGTCGATGGCGGCGTCCTTGCCGGCGAACCAGCGGCGGTTTTGCAGCCAGTTCGGCAGGATGCCCTGTTCGAGGGTGGCGCGGGACGGCGCCTCCAGCAGTTCCTCCATGCGTTTTTTCAGCACCAGCGTGGTGAAATCCGGCAGGCTCTGCGCGGGTTCAACGTGCCAGCTCGGCATCTGGTTTTCCGCCGCCAGGCCAAACCAGTAGAAGCCGTAAGGCGCCAGCGTCAGCAGAAAGTTGAGCTGGCCGATGGGCGGAAATGCGTTACCACCTAGCATTTCCACCGGCACCATGCCGACGTAGGCCGACAAGTCCAGTTCCACCGCTTGCGCGCTGCGCGACACGTTGGCCACGCACAGGATGATTTCATGCTTGCCGTCGGGCCCGGTGTATTCGCGGGTATAGGCCAGCACGCGTCGGTTGGCCGGCGACAGCATTTTCAAGGTGCCGCGACCGAACGCCTTGGACTGCTTGCGCACGGTCAGCAGACGTCGGGTCCAGTTCAGCAGCGAATGCGGATCGCCGGCCTGGGTTTCGACGTTGATCGACTGATAGCCGTACTGCGGATCCATGATCGGCGGCAGCACCAGACTGGCCGGGTCGGCCCGGGAGAAGCCGCCGTTGCGGTCGATCGACCATTGCATCGGCGTGCGCACACCGTCACGGTCGCCCAGATAGATGTTGTCACCCATGCCGATTTCGTCGCCGTAATACAGGGTCGGCGTGCCGGGCATCGACAGCAGCAGACTGTTGAGCAGTTCGATGCGCCGACGGTCGCGCTCCATCAGCGGCGCCAGACGCCGGCGAATGCCGAGGTTGATCCGCGCACGGCGGTCAGCGGCGTAGTAGTTCCAAAGGTAGTCGCGTTCCTTGTCGGTGACCATCTCCAGCGTCAGTTCATCGTGGTTGCGCAGGAAGATCGCCCATTGGCAGTTGGCCGGGATCTCCGGAGTCTGGCGCAGGATGTCGGTGATCGGAAAGCGATCTTCCTGGGCCAGCGCCATGTACATGCGCGGCATCAGCGGGAAGTGAAACGCCATGTGGCATTCATCGCCATTCACGCCCTCGGCGTCGGTATCACCGAAGTACAGCTGGGTGTCTTCCGGCCATTGATTGGCCTCGGCCAGCAGCATGCGATCCGGATAATTGGCGTCGATTTCGGCGCGGATCTGCTTGAGGACGTCGTGGGTTTCCGGGAGGTTTTCATTGTTGGTGCCGTCACGTTCGATCAGGTACGGAATCGCGTCCAGTCGCAGGCCGTCAATGCCCATGTCCAGCCAGTAACGCATCACCGACAGCACGGCTTTCATGACTTGCGGGTTGTCGAAATTCAGGTCCGGCTGGTGCGAATAGAAGCGGTGCCAGAAGTATTGGCCGGCCACCGGGTCCCAGGTCCAGTTGGACTTTTCGGTGTCGAGAAAAATGATCCGCGTACCGTCGTATTTCTGGTCGTCATCCGACCACACATAAAAGTCGCGGGCCGCTGAACCGGGTTTGGCCTTGCGCGCGCGCTGGAACCACGGGTGCTGATCCGAGGTGTGGTTGATGACCAATTCGGTGATGACCCGCAAACCACGCTTGTGCGCCTCGGCGATGAAGCGCTTGGCGTCGGCCATTGTTCCGTAATCACTGTGTACACCGCGGTATTCAGCAATGTCGTAACCGTCATCGCGCCGTGGCGACGGGTAGAACGGCAGCAGCCAGATGGTGTTGACACCGAGTTCGGCGATGTAATCGAGTTTGGCGATCAGGCCGGGAAAATCGCCAATCCCGTCGTTGTTGGAGTCGAAAAATGATTTGACGTGAACCTGATAGATCACCGCGTCCTTGTACCAGAGCGGGTCCTTGATGAAGGTGGCTGACTTGGGTTTCTTCGCCATGTGAAACTCCTGTTCAATGCATGAATGCGTCGGCCCGGATCAGGCTGCGGTTATCCGCCAGATCCCGAACGGCTGATGAGCCGGGTCGATCCGCATGAACTGGTACTTGCCGTGCCAGTCCCAGCGATGGCCGTTCATCAGGTCTTCGCCGTGGGTGGTGGCATCGTCCGGCAGGCCCATTTCCCACAGTGGCAATTCGAAATTGGCCTCCTGCGGGTGATGCGGGTCGAGGCTGACGGCCACCAGAATGAAATTGCTGCCATCGGCGCTGCGCTTGCCGAAGTACAGAATGTTGTCGTTCCAGGCGTTGTAGATCTTCAGGCCCAGATGGCTGTGCAGCGCCGGGTTCTGCCGGCGGATGCGATTGAGTTGGGCGATCTCGGCAATGATATTGCCGGGCTGGTTGAAGTCGCGGACGCGGATCTCGTACTTCTCGGAGTCGAGGTATTCCTCCTTGCCCGGCACCGGCACCGATTCGCACAGTTCGAACCCCGAATACATGCCCCACAGGCCCGACCCCATGGTCGCCAGCGCCGCACGGATGAGAAATCCGGGCCGCCCCGACTCATGCAGGAACGCCGGATTGATGTCCGGGGTGTTGACGAAGAAATTCGGCCGGTAGCACTCGCGCCACGGCGATTCGTTGAGTTCGCTGAAGTAACTCGCCAATTCAGCCTTGGTGTTGCGCCAGGTGAAATAGGTGTAGCTCTGGGTGTAACCGACCTTGCCCAGCCGCGCCATCATCGCCGGGGTGGTGAACGCCTCGGCGAGGAAGATCACCTCCGGGTGCAGCGTGCGCACATCGGCAATCAACCACTGCCAGAACGGCAGCGGCTTGGTGTGCGGGTTGTCGACGCGAAAGATCTTTACGCCCTCCTCGACCCAACCGACGACGATGTCACGCAGCTCGACCCACAAGCTCGGAATCGCTTCCGGCGCGTAGAAGTCGACGTTGACGATGTCCTGGTATTTCTTCGGCGGGTTTTCCGCGTATTTGATCGTGCCGTCCGGCCGCCAGTTGAACCAGCCGGGGTGCTGCTTGAGCCAAGGGTGATCCTGGGAACACTGAATCGCAAAATCGAGGGCGATTTCCAGACCATGATCAGCGGCAGCCGCCACCAGTCGACGAAAGTCTTCACGAGTGCCGAGTTGCGGGTGAATCGCTTCGTGCCCGCCCTCTTCGCTGCCGATCGCATAGGGGCTACCCGGATCGTCCGGCCCCGCAGTCAGGGAATTGTTGCGGCCCTTGCGATGGCTGCGGCCGATCGGGTGGATTGGCGTGAAATACAACACATCGAAACCCATGTCCTGGATCATCGGCAGGCGCGAGTGCACATCGTTGAAAGTGCCGTGACGGGCGGGATCGTCGGTGATCGAGCGGGGAAACAGCTCGTACCAACTGGCGAACTCAGCCAGTTCACGCTCGACGTCCAGCGGAAACTCGGCGCTGATGCTCAGATACGGGCGGTGATCAGCCTCGGTCATCATCTGTGCACTCTGCGGGTGCAGGAACAGCGCGACCTGCTCGGTTTCGAGCAGACCGGATAATTCGTGGTGCAACGCTGCAAGCCGCTCGCTGAGCGAGCCTTCGCTACGTTCGGCGGCCTGTTGCACCATCGTGCGGCCTTCTTGCAGTTCCAGGCTGACCGGGACGGCGGCGGTGTGTTTTTTCTCCAATTCGTACTGAAAGCTGGCGAACTGGTCGATCCAGGCTTCGATCAGGTACAGATAACGGCCCATGCGCTGGGGCCGGAACCGGCCTTCCCAGCCATTGTTGCCCTGATCGCTCATGACTTCGCTTTGCCAGATTTCCTCGCCTTCCTCGCGCCAGCGGATGCGCACCGCCAGTTTGTCGTGGCCGTCGGCGAAGATCTTGCTGGTGACCACGATTTCGCGCCCGACCACAGCCTTGACGGCAAACTGCCCGCCATCAAGCGATGGCCGGGTGTTTTCAATGACGATGCGTGGCAGCAGCAACGCCTGCGACAGCGGGATTTGCGGGTTGTAGCTCTGTTCGGAGGTTTTTTCAGCAGTCATTGAGCATCTCTCCTTAACGCCCCAAGGACGCTCGTTTGCCTGTTTGGCGATCACGGCCGGGCCTGCGCCTGACGATGAACTCTCTCAGGCTCCGAGCGACCCTCGCCGGCAAAAGTTCACAGGGATTTGCCCCGCCACAAAATCGGATCGATTTCGCGCAGAAGTGGTCAACCCACTTAAGCACTTCTCACGCCATGTGCCACACGGAGGTTCATCTGATGACGATTCCGATCCCCGCTGAAACGCCCGATCCGAACATCGACAAACCGGTGCTGCCCGAAACCGAGCCGCAACCGATCCCGGAACAGGAGCCACCGGGCACCACGCCGCCGCCCAAGGAAGAGCCACCGTCGACCATGCCGCCGGTGATTGTCTGATCAGGGCTCATGGTCTTTTTCGAAGACTTTGACGATCCGCGGCATGACATTGAAGATCCCGAGTGCCAACAACGTACTGAGCAACGCCGTCGCTTCGCGGCCCAATCCGGCCGCGACGCCGATGGCAGCGGTCATCCACAGACCGGCAGCGGTAGTCAGGCCCTTGACGTGACCTTCATCGCCTTCATGATTCTTCAGAATGGTGCCGGCCCCGAGGAAGCCGATACCGGCGATCACTCCTTGCACTACCCGGCTCATCGCGTCGGCCTGTGATCCGGACAATTGCGGCACCAGCACAAACAGCGCCGCACCCAGAGCCACCAGCATGTGCGTTCGGACCCCGGCAGCCTTACCCTTGTGCTCGCGCTCGAATCCCAGGATCCCGCCCAATACCGCCGCCATCAACAGGCGCACGGTGATCCGCGTCAGCTGCGATGCATCGCCGATGTCGGCAAATTCCGCTTGCAGGGTTTCCCACACTTCATGCCACCAGGCGTTCATCGCGCAGTCCTTGTGAAGGGATCATGGACGGTGGACAGCGGCGACCATTAATCGGTTGCGTAGAACGATCACGCAGGTGGGCGCCCTAACCTTTCAATACCCTTGGAAAAAAGGACAGCCCCATGACCGTGCGCATCGAAAACCAGACCTGTTTTTTCGCCACCGAGAACGGTGAACAGATTCGCCTGTGCGGCGACCTGACGGTCATCACCGACAGCGAAAAATCGATGTCCGCCGTGGAAATCGAAGGCCGGCGCGTTTACATCACAGAAGCCGAAGCCGATGCGCTGACCGTCGCCGGTGCCAGGGACGGACGCAAACATCTCAAGGCCACCGACAGTGATTCGGTGATTTGAATGACCCTGGTCAATATCCCGCGCAGCCGTCCGGGATAGGCGTCTGCGCCCCGCTCCGCCCGCTGCTTCAAGTTGTCGCAGGGCCGGGCGCAAAAACCATCTGATACGCTTTTTATTGAAATACCTGAGTCTGTTATGCAAACAGATCGGCGCTCATAGTTCACTGGCCTGATGGAGGCTGATGAGCGAACGACCATGAGCGAACGAATCCCCGTCCGAACCGTAGAAGCGTCTCCCCAGATAAAAAAAGTACCGGCGCGCCCAATGAAGGCGAAACACGCCACCAGCGACAACCAGATCTTCACCCGCAGCTTCACTGGCCTGTTCCGCACCTTGCGCATGAGTGGCGCGGGGTTTCTGTTCCTGCTGTTTTTCGGCACCGTGTGGCTGAACTGGGGCGGGCGTCAGGCGGTGCTTTGGGACCTTTCCGAAAGCAAATTCCACATCTTTGGCGCGACCTTCTGGCCCCAGGACTTCATTCTGCTGTCGGCGCTGCTGATCATCGCCGCGTTCGGCCTGTTCGCCATTACCGTGTTCGCTGGCCGGGTCTGGTGCGGCTACACCTGCCCGCAGAGCTCGTGGACGTGGATTTTCATGTGGTGCGAGAAGATCACCGAAGGTGAACGCAACCAGCGGATCAAACTGCAAGCGGCACCCTGGAGCCTGAACAAACTGGCACGGCGTGCGGCCAAGCACACGCTGTGGCTGGCGATCAGCGTGCTGACCGGCCTGACATTTGTCGGCTACTTCACCCCGATCCGCCCGTTGGCCGAAGAGCTGCTGACCTTGCAGATCGGCGGTGTCAGTCTGTTCTGGGTGCTGTTTTTCACCGGCGCCACCTACATCAACGCCGGCTGGTTGCGTGAAGCGGTGTGCATGCACATGTGCCCGTATGCGCGGTTCCAGAGCGTGATGTTCGACAAGGACACCCTGGCGATTTCCTACGACGCGGCCCGAGGCGAAAACCGTGGCCCGCGCAAACGCGAGGTGAAACCGGCCGAAGCCGGCCTCGGCGATTGCATCGACTGCCAGTTGTGCGTGCAGGTCTGCCCGACCGGCATCGACATCCGCGACGGCCTGCAAATGGAATGCATCGGCTGCGCGGCGTGCATCGACGCCTGCGACTCGATCATGGACAAGATGAATTACGCCCGCGGCCTGATCCGCTACACCTCCGAGCGCGAATTGCAGGGTGGCAAGACGCATCTGCTGCGTCCGAGGCTGATTGGTTACGTCGCGGTACTGGTGGTGATGATCGGCGCCCTCGCCCTGGCCCTGGTCGAACGGCCGATGGTGTCGCTGGACGTGACCAAGGACCGTGGCCTGTTCCGTGAGAACGGACAGGGTCAGATCGAAAACATCTACACCCTCAAAGTCATCAACAAGACCCAGCAGCGCCAGGACTACAACTTGAGCCTGGTGGATGGCGATGGCTTCCAGCTGCAAGGCAAGACCGAGCTGAGCCTTGCTGCAGGCGAGATCATCGATGTGCCGGTGTCGGTGGCGATGACCACGGATCGCCCGGCCAGCAGCTCGCAGACCTTGAGTTTCAAGATTGCCGACAGCGATGAGCCTGAGATTTATAGCGTGGCGAAGAGCCGGTTTGTTGCGCCGATGAATCGGTGAGGCTTTAAGATGCAACCCTTTGTGCCAATGGCGCTGCGCCCATTGGCACAACCGTTTTCCAAATCCCATCCATTGCAGGACACCGATGAAACGCTACGAAAAATTCGCCGACGACATCGCTGAACTGATCCGCTCCGGCGTCCTCGGCCCCGGCCAGCGGGTGCCGTCGGTGCGCTACGCGAGCCAGACCTATGGCGTCAGCCCGTCCACGGTATTCCAGGCCTATTACCTGCTGGAACGTCGCGGTCTGATCCGCGCCCGGCCGCGCTCCGGTTACTTCGTCAACACCCACGCCCCGAGCCCGTTCTCGGAGCCGGTGATCAGCAGCCAGGTCAACGAATCCACCAAGGTCGACGTCAGCGAACTGGTGTTCTCGGTGCTGGAATCGATCAAGGACCCGAGTACCGTGCCGTTCGGCTCGGCATTCCCCAGCCCGGAACTGTTCCCGCTGCAACGCCTGTCACGTTCGCTGGCCAGCGCAGCCCGGGAAATGGACCCGCGCATGGTGGTCACCGACATGTCGCCGGGCAACCCGCAACTGCGCCGACAGATCGCCCTGCGTTACATGGTCGGCGGGCTGATGCTGCCGATGGAAGAACTGCTGATCACCAACGGCGCCCTCGAAGCGCTGAACCTGTGCCTGCAAGCGGTGACCGAACCCGGTGATCTGGTGGCCATCGAGGCCCCGGCGTTCTACGCCAGCCTGCAAGTGCTGGAGCGGCTGAAGCTCAAAGCCGTGGAAATTCCCGTGCACCCGCGCGACGGCATCGACCTCGGCGTGCTCGCCCAGACCCTGGAGCGTCATCCGATCAAGGCCTGCTGGTGCATGACCAGTTTCCAGAACCCGATGGGCGCAACCATGCCCGAGGCCAAGAAACAGGAACTGGTGGAACTGCTGAAACGGCATCAGGTGCCGCTGATCGAAGACGACGTCTACGCCGAACTCTATTACGGCCAACAGGCGCCAAAACCGGCCAAGGCGTTCGACACCGAAGGTCTGGTGATGCATTGCGGCTCGTTCGCCAAGAGCCTGGCCCCCGGCTATCGCATCGGTTGGGTTGCCGCCGGACGCTATGCGCAGAAGATCGAACGCCTGAAACTGATGACCTCGCTGTGCGCCTCGATGCCGGCCCAGGCGGCGATCGCCGACTACCTGCAACACGGTGGCTACGACCGGCACCTGCGCAAACTGCGCTACGCCCTGGAAGAACAGCAAAGCGCGATGCTCGCGGCCATCGCCCGCTACTTCCCGGCGCAGACTCGCGTGAGCCAACCAGCGGGCGGCTACTTCCTGTGGCTGGAACTGCCACCGCAGATGGATTCGTTGAAGTTGTTTCAGATGGCGTTGGCGCAAGGCATCAGCATTGCGCCGGGGCCGATATTCTCGCCGACTCAAAGATTCAGCAATTGCATCCGGTTGAACTACGGCAGCCCGTGGACCGAGAGTTCGGAGAAGGCGATGGAGACGTTGGGGCGGATTGTGCGGTCGTTCTGATGTGAACGTTCCCACGCAGACGCGTTCGACGCCTCGACGTGGGAACGATCCTTGATTAACGCCCGCCGCCGAGATCGACGAAGGTCCCGGTGGCATACGAAGCCTTGTCCGACAACAACCACACAATCGCCTCCGCCACTTCATCCGGTCGCCCGCCTCGGGCCATCGGAATCGCCGACTCAAGCTTGCTGACTCGATCCGGATCGCCACTCAGCGCGTGGAAATCGGTGTAGATGTAGCCCGGACGCACCGCGTTGACGCGAATCCCCTCGCCCGCCACTTCCTTGGAGAGACCAATGGTGAAGGTGTCGAGGGCGCCCTTGGACGCGGCGTAGTCGACGTACTCGTTCGGCGAGCCCAGGCGTGCGGCGACCGAAGACACGTTGACGATGCTGCCACCCTGCCCGCCGTGTTTGGGCGACATGCGCAGGATCGCGTGTTTGGCGCAAAGGATCGGCGCCAGAACGTTGGTTTTCATGATTTTGAGGATGCGGAACTCGGACATTTCGTCGACCCGCGATTTGTGCCCGACGGTGCCGGCGTTGTTCACCAGTGCGGTGACCCGGCCCAGCTCTGTGTCGACCCGGTGAAACAGGCCGATCACTTCGTCTTCGATGCTGACGTCGGCACGTACGGCAATGGCGGTGGCGCCGCGCTCACGTACCTGGTCGAGTACGTGGTGGGCCGCCTGTTCGTCAGACTGATAATTGATGCAGATCCGATAGCCTTGCTCGGCAGCCAACAGCGCAGTGGCGGCCCCGATTCCGCGCCCGCCGCCGGTGATCACAATGACTTTGTCCATGCTGGCCTTCCCCCCAATGCACACGTAACAGTCGGGGCAAGAATAACCGTCATTGCGGGGATTTGCATGGCCTGCGTCGGCCGTTCAGCTCGCCGCCAATTGTTTGCCGCGCTCGATATCCTGCAGGAAGCGATCGGCCGGCATCGGATGGCCAAGCAGATAGCCTTGCAGCGAATCACAGCCCAGTTGCGTCAGGAAGTCCTGCTGCACGCCGGTCTCCACACCTTCGGCCACGATGCGCAGGCCCAGCGCCTGACCGAGCGCGACAATCGCCGAGACGATGGCGGCATCATCGCTGTCATGCTCCAGGTCGCGGACGAAACCGCGATCGATCTTCAACTCGTTGGCCGGCAGGCGCTTGAGATACATCAGGCTCGAATACCCGGTGCCGAAATCATCGATAGACAGGTCGACGCCCATGTCGGACAGTTCCTGCAACACCGTCATGCTCGCGTCGGCATCGCTCATGGCGGTGGTTTCGGTGATTTCCAGGGTCAGACTGTTGGCCGGCAAGTGGTGAGTGGCCAGTGCCTTGGCGACACTTTGAACCAGCCCGATGTGGCAGAACTGCAACGCCGACAGGTTCACCGCGATCCGCCAGTCGGTGTAGCCCTGCACATACCACTCGCGCATCTGCCGGCAGGCTTCGTTCAGTACCCATTCGCCGATTGGAATGATCAGTCCGGTCTTCTCGGCCAGGTCGATGAACTTGTCCGGCATCAGCATGCCGTGAAGCGGATGCTCCCAGCGCAGCAGCGCCTCGGCACCCACCGGACGCCCGTCGGCCGCGTGGAATTTTGGTTGGTAATGCAGGCTGAACTGGCTGTTCTCCAGCGCAGCACGCAGGTCCTGCAACAGTTGCAATTGCTTGCGGGCGTTGCTGTTCATCGAAACGTCGAAGAAGCTGTAGCCGTTCTTGCCGCCACCCTTGGCGTGGTACATCGCGGCGTCGGCGTTCATCAGCAGTTCCTGAGCGTTCTGACCGTTACCCGGATACAGCGCAATGCCGACGCTGGCGGAAATCTGCAGTTCATGCTCGGCCACGCGGAACGACTGCGCGATCAAGCCAACCTGACGCGCCGCCAGACCCAGCGCATCGTTGGGCTCGGTCAGGCGCACCAGCAGGACAAACTCATCGCCACCGATCCGCGCCAGCGTATCGAGACTGCGCAAATCTTCGCGCAGACGCACTCCCACTTCACGCAGCAACTGGTCGCCCATGTGGTGACCGAAAGCGTCGTTGACCGGTTTGAAGCCGTCCAGATCGATGAACATCAGCGCAAAACAGCCGCCCTGCTCGTTGACCTCTTTCATCGCTTGATTGATGCGGTCATCCAGCAACATCCGGTTCGGCAGGCCGGTCAGGGTGTCATGCAGGGCCAGCTGGGTGAGTTCGCGGTTGGCCACGGTCAACGAATGGGCCAGATCGGCAGTGCGCGCTTCGAGGCGGGCATCGAGTATCGAGGTCAGCAGTGCGATGCTCAGCACCGCGAGCGTGGTGATCAGCACCAGATTATCGAGGCCATTGCCGTTCAGACCGCTGAGCGCTGCGCCGCAGAAGCTGCCTTCGGGAAACCGCGCCGCCGCCATGCCGGTGTAGTGCATGCCGACAATCGCGATCCCCATGACGATGGCAGCGCCGGCACGGAACAGGCGCACATAAGGCGATTGCTGACGCAGGCGGAAGGCAATCCACAATGCCGCCGCCGAAGCGCCGACGGCGATCAGCAACGAAGCGCCGAACAGGGTCGGGTCGTAATCGATGCCCGGCTGCATGCGCATGGCGGCCATGCCGGTGTAGTGCATGGCACTGATGCCGGCGCCCATGATCAAGGCGCCGAAGGCCAGTTGCCAGGCCGGTAGTTTCAGCTGGCTGACCAGCCACAGCGCAAAACCACAGGACAGCACGGCGATCAGCAATGAAAGCGCCGTGATCGGAATGTCATAACCCAGGCTGATCGGCAGTTTGAAGGCCAGCATGCCAATGAAGTGCATCGACCAGACGCCGATGCCCATGGCGAACGCGCCGCCGGCCGTCCATAAATGCACGGCGCGGCCCTTGGCGGTGGCGATGCGACCCGTGAGGTCAAGCGCGGTATAGGACGCGAGGATCGCCACACACAGCGAAATGAAGACCAGCGTGAAGGAATAACTACCGATGAGCATGCGAATTCTCGTGACCATCCCACCGTACCGCTTCCGTTCTCGGCGGGGCCAAATGCGCCGATTGTACTGATTGCACAGAAGAACGCACTGACAAAGTAATCAAATGGCCATCAAGCCGATGAAACGCTTGTTTGATCGTTCGACAAGGCTCTAAACCGGCAGTCACGACACCAATCGTTCCCACGCTTTGCGTGGGAATTCAGCGTCAGGGATTCTGGCTGGTTTCCAGTTGCCCGTCCCAGCCACCGCCCAGCGCCGCAATCAACTGCACACTGGCAATCAGTCGACTTTGCAGGATGTTGAGCACCGTCCGCTCGTTGCTCAACGCCGTGGCTTGCACCACAACCACGTCGATGTAGGCAATCAGCCCGGCCTTGTACTGGTTCTGGGTCAGACGCAAGGAATCGCGCGCAGCATCAAGGGCTTCCTGGCGTACCGCCGCCTCCTCTTCGTACACCTTCAACTGCACCAGGTAGTTTTCCACTTCGCGGAAGCCATCGAGCACGGTCTGCCGGTATTTGGCCACAGTCTCGTCGTACTTCGCTTCGGTGCGGTCGACTTCCGCCGAGCGCCGGCCGCCGTCGAACAGCGGCAGGCTCATTTTCGGTCCTACCGACCAGAATCGGTTCGGCAGACTGATCAGATCCCGCGAAGTACTGCTGCTGTAGCCGCCGCTCATGCTCAGGCTGAAGTCCGGGTAATACGCCGCTTTCGCTACTCCGATATTGGCGTTGGCAGCGATCACCGAGCGTTCTGCCGAGGCGATGTCCGGGCGACGTTCCAGCAATTGCGACGGCAGGCTCAACGGTATCTGCGGCAGCTTCGGGATGTCCTGGGTTTCAGCAATCTTGAACTGTGCCGGCGGCTGGCCGGTGAGCACCGCGATGGCGTTTTCGAACTGCGCCCGTTGCCAGATCAGGTCCACCAGATCGCCCTGGGTGGATTTGAGCTGCGTCTGTGCCTGCGCCACGGCATCACGACCGGAAATTCCGGCGTTGTACTGGTTCTGGGTCATTTTCAGCGAACGCTCGTAAGCCTCCACCGTCGACTCCAGCAAACGCTTCTGCTGATCGATCACCCGCAATTGCAGGTAGTTCTGGACCAGTTCCGACTGCTGGCTCAGGCGCATCGCCGCCAGATCGGCGAAGCTCGCCTGGGCGCTGGCTTCATTGGCCTCCAGGCCACGGCGCAGTTTGCCCCAGACATCGGCCTCCCAACTGACGCCCAGTTGTGCGTTGTAGGTGTCACGAATACCGCTGGACGAACTGCTCAGGCTCGAACTGCTGCTGCCGGTGCCCTGACTGGAACGAGTCTTTCCCGCGCTCAGGTCGATGCTCGGGTAAAACGCCCCGCGTGCATCACGCACCAAGGCCTGGGCTTGACGGTATTGCGCCTCGGACTGGGCGACGGTCTGGTTGGAACTGTTGAGCTTTTCGATCAACTCGTTGAGCTGACGGTCGCCGTACAGTTCCCACCAGGCGCCACGAGCCAGGGAGTCGGCAGGACTGGCCTGACGCCAGCCTTCGGCCTCTTTGTACTGGGCAATTTCTGCGGTCTGCGGGCGCTGGTAGTCCGGGCCGACGGCGCACGCACTGAGCATCGCCACGCACAGCGACAGGCTCAGCAAACGCGAGCCGCGGACACTGGCCAGTTGGATAAGCGAACGGTCATTCATAGCGGAGTTTCCAGAGCGGCATCGGTACGTACGCCACGCCACTTGTTGAAGCGGTGGCGGGCCTTGTCGAGATAGAGGTAAACCACAGGCGTGGTGTAAAGGGTCAGCACCTGGCTGAAAATCAGCCCGCCGATGATCGTCAGGCCCAGTGGCTGGCGCATTTCCGCGCCTTCGGCCCGGCTGAGCAGCAACGGCAAGGCGCCGAGAATCGCCGCCAACGTGGTCATCAGGATCGGCCGCAACCGCTGCAGACAGGCGCTGCGGATCGACTCCAACGGCGCCATGCCCTGATGACGTTCCAGTTGCAGCGCCAGATCGATCATCAGAATCGCGTTCTTCTTCACGACACCGATCAACAGGAACAGCCCGAGCAACGAAATCAGGCTGAATTCGCCGCCCAGCGCATAGATCGACAGCAACGCACCAACCCCGGCCGACGGCAGTGTCGACAGAATCGTCAGCGGATGAATGTAGCTTTCATACAGCACGCCCAGCACCAGATACACCGCCAGCAACGCACCGAGGATCATGAACGGCTGGCTCTTCTGAGTGGCCGCGAAGGCGTCGGCGGTGCCGGCCATTTTCGCGATCACGTCTTCCGGCAGGCCGACCTTGGCGATCGCTCGCTCGATGGCCGCGCTGCCCTTCTCCACCGTCACGCCTTCGGCCATGTCGAACGCGATGCTTTCGGAGGCGAACTGACCTTCGTGGCTGACCCGGTCGTCTTCCAGGCTGCTTTCGTAGTGGGCGATGGTCGACAGCGGAATCCGTGCGCCATCAGCGGTGATGACCTGCACCTGATTGAGGGTGACCGGATCCTGGGCATACTTCGGATTGACCTCCATCACCACCTGATACTGGTTGAGGCTGTCGTAAATCGTAGAAATCTGCCGCTGGCTGTAGGCGTTGTTGAGCACGGCGGTGACCATGTTCATGTCCACGCC
This sequence comes from Pseudomonas sp. R38(2017), assembly GCF_002112395.1. Classification (NCBI taxonomy): domain Bacteria; kingdom Pseudomonadati; phylum Pseudomonadota; class Gammaproteobacteria; order Pseudomonadales; family Pseudomonadaceae; genus Pseudomonas; species Pseudomonas sp. R38(2017). The sequence goes on along the minus strand of NZ_NEHN01000002.1, from coordinate 92,521 downwards.
CAGGCGCTTGGCCTGATCGCGGTCGACGATCAGCGTCACCTGCTGCGCACCGCGCCCTTCACGGGCATCGATGGCGGTCAGCTCCGGCAAGGCCCGTAACGCGGTGACCACTTTCGGGTACCACTCGCGCAAGGCACCCAGATCACCGCTTTGCAGGATGTAGCTGTATTGCGAGGTGGTCTGCTCGCGTCCGCCGCCGAATTGCAGGTCCTGGTCAGCCATCAGCATCAATTGCGCGCCAGGCACCTTGGGCATTTCCTTGCGCAGGCGCTCGATGACTTTCTGCGCCGAGATATTGCGGTCCTTGATCGGCTTCAGGCGCACCAGCATGAAAGCGTTGTTGGTGCCGTTGTTGCCGCCGATGAACCCGGCGACACTCTCGACCGCTTCGTCCTTGAGCACCGCGCGGCGGAAGGTCTCCATTTTCGGCTGCATCACGCTGAACGACAGACCGTCGTCACCACGCACGAAACCGATCAACTGGCCGGTGTCCTGTTGCGGCAGGAACGTTTTCGGCACCACCACATACAGCGCGACGTTCACACCGACCGTGATGATCAGGCTCAACAGTGTCAGGCGCCGGTGACGCAGCACCCAGTCGAGGCTGGTGGCGTATTTGCCGACCATCCAGTCGTTGGTACGGCGGCTCCAGCGTTGCAGACGATTTTCCTGGCCCGGCGTATGCGGTTTGAGCCAACGGGCGCAGAGCATCGGCGTCAGGGTCAGGGAAACCACCAGCGACACCACGATGGCCGCGGCCAGCGTGATGGAAAATTCGCGGAACAGGCTCTCGATGATCCCGCCCATGAACAGGATCGACAGGAACACCGCCACCAGCGACACGTTCATCGACAACAGGGTGAATCCGACTTCCTTGGCCCCGAGGTACGCAGCCTTCATCGGTTTGACGCCTTCGTCGATGTGCCGGGAAATGTTCTCCAGCACCACGATGGCGTCATCCACCACCAGCCCGGTGGCGAGAATCAGCGCCATCAGCGACAGGTTGTTCAGCGAAAAACCGTAGAGGTACATCACCGCAAAAGTGCCGACCAGCGACACCGGCACAGCCAGGGTCGGAATCAGGGATGCACGGAAGTTGCCGAGGAACAGGAACACCACCAGGATCACCAGCGCCACGGCGATCAGCAGGGTCATCTCCGCTTCGTGCAAAGTGGCCTTGATCACTGGCGAACGGTCCATCGCCAGGTTCAGCTTCACGCTGGCCGGCAACACGGCCTGCAACGCCGGCAACTGCGCCTTGATCTCGTTGACCGTTTCGATGATGTTGGCGCCGGCCTGCCGGTTGATCACCAGCAACACCGCCGCATCGTCATTGAAGAAACCGCTGTTGTAACGGTCTTCCACGCCATCGGTGACCTTGGCCACGTCCTTCAGACGCAACGCGGCACCGCCGTTGTAGTGGATGATCAGCGATTCGTAGTCCTTGGCTTTCTCCAACTGGTCGTTAGCCTGGATCTGCCACAGACGCTGGTCGTCCTCGACCGAACCCTTCGGTCGACGCACGTTGGCGCCAGCGATAGTCTTGCGCACATCGTCCAGCGCCACGCCGTACTGGTTCAGCGCCTGAGGTTCGAGTTCGATGCGCACCGCCGGCAGGGAGCTGCCGCCGATCTGCACTTCACCGACGCCCTGCACCTGGGACAGACTCTGGGACAGGATGGTCGAGGCCAAATCGTAGAGCTGACCTTTTTCCAGCACATCCGACGTCAGCGACAGCACCATGATCGGCGCCTGTGACGGGTTGACCTTCTTGTAGGTCGGCATGCTGCGCATCCCGCTCGGCAGCAGGTTGCGCGAGGCGTTGATCGCCGCCTGCACTTCCCGCGCCGCGCCGTTGATGTCGCGGTCGAGGTCGAATTGCAGAATGACTCGGGTCGAGCCCTGACTGGAGCGGCTGCTCATGGTGTTGACGCCGGCGATGGCGCCGAACGAGCGCTCCAGCGGCGTGGCCACAGTCGAGGCCATGACCTCCGGGCTCGCACCGGGCAGGCTCGCCTGCACCACGATCACCGGGAAGTCCATTTGCGGCAGCGGCGACACCGGCAGCAGGCCGAAGCTCACGCCGCCCAGCAGCATGATCGCCAGGCTCAGGAGCATGGTCGCCACTGGGCGCTTGATGAAAGGACCGGACAGGTTCATGGCTGTTCTACCGGCTCCACGGCCGAAGGCGCACGGCCCCAGCGCCGACCGAGGCGGTCGAAGTACAGGTAGATCACCGGGGTGGTGAACAGCGTCAGCACCTGACTTACCAGCAAGCCGCCGACCATCACCAGACCCAACGGCTGGCGCAATTCAGCGCCGGAACCAGTGGCCAGCATCAGCGGCACCGCACCGAACAGTGCTGCCAGCGTGGTCATCAGAATCGGCCGGAACCGCAACAGCGCCGCCTGATAGATCGCCTGCTCCGGCGCCATGCCCTGGGTGCGTTCAGCGTCGAGAGCGAAGTCGATCATCATGATCGCGTTCTTCTTCACGATACCGATCAGCAGGATGATGCCGATGATCGCGATCATGCCCAGGTCATTGCCGCTGAGCAGCAACGCCAGCAAGGCGCCAACCGCCGCCGACGGCAAGGTCGACAGAATCGTGATCGGGTGGATGTAGCTCTCGTATAGCACGCCCAGCACGATGTACATGGTCACCACCGCCGCCAGGATCAGCAGCAAGGTGCTCGACAGAGAAGCCTGGAACGCTTCGGCCGCGCCCTGGAACTGAGTCTGCACGCCAATCGGCATGCCAATGTCTTTCTGCACCTGCTCGATGATGTCCACCGCATGACCCAGCGCCACGCCGTGGGCAAGGTTGAAGGACATCATCACCGCCGGGAACTGGCCGATGTGAGTGATCGCCAGTTGTGCCTGACGCTCCTCGACATGGGCCAGGCTCGACAACCGCACCTGACCGCCATCGGTGGTCTTGACGTGAATCTGGTCCAGCGCCTGCGGGCCGATCTTCTCTCCTGCCTGAGCCTGCAACACCACGCGATACTGGCTGGCCTGGGTGTAAATGGTCGAGATCTGCCGCTGGCCAAAGGCGTCATACAGCGCATCGGTGATATTTGCCACTGACACGCCAAGGCGCGAGGCCGCGTCACGGTCGATCACCAAGAACACCTGCAAACCCTTGTCCTGCAAATCGCTGGCGACGTCGGTCAGCTCCGGCCGCTGTGCCAGTGCTTCCACCAGACGCCCGCTCCACAGGGTGAGCAATTCGGAGTCCGGCGACGACATGCTGAACTGATACTGGGTGCGGCTGACGCGATCTTCGATGGTCAGGTCCTGCACCGGCTGCATGAACAGACGGATGCCTACCAATTTGTCCAGTTGCGGTTGCAGGCGAGCAATCACTTCTGAGGCCGTCAGGTCGCGCTGACCGTGGGGTTTGAGGTTGATCAACAGCCGACCGCTGTTGAGCGTGGCGTTATCACCGTCAACGCCGATGTAGGACGACAGGCTCTCCACGGCCGGATCTTCCAGAATCACCTTGGCCAGCGCTTGCTGACGTTCACCCATTGCAGCAAAGGAAATTGACTGCGGCGCTTCGGAAATACCCTGGATCACCCCGGTGTCCTGCACCGGGAAGAAACCCTTGGGCACCACCATATAAAGGAACACGGTCAGCGCCAGCGTACCGATGGCCACCAGCAGGGTCAGCGGCTGGTGCTTGAGCACCCACTGCAACTTGCGCCCGTAGGCGGCGATCATCCAGTCGATAAACGCGCCGCTGGCGCGGTAGAAACGGCCCTGCTCATGTTCCTCAGGCTCACGTTTGAGCAGACGCGCGCACATCATCGGTGTCAGGGTCAGCGAGACCACGAGAGAAATCAGGATCGCCACCGCCAGGGTAATGGCAAACTCGCGGAACAACCGCCCCACTACGTCGGCCATGAACAGCAGCGGAATCAGTACCGCAATCAGCGACAGGGTCAGGGAAATCAGGGTGAAGCCGATCTGTTTCGCGCCCTTGAGCGCAGCCTGCATCGGGCTGTCGCCTTCCTCGATGAAGCGGGCGATGTTCTCCAGCATCACGATCGCATCGTCGACCACGAAACCGGTGGCGATGGTCAGCGCCATCAGCGTCAGGTTGTTGACCGAGAAGCCGGCCAGGTACATCACGCCAAACGTACCGATCAGCGACAGCGGCACCGCGACAGACGGAATGATGGTGGCACTGGCACGACGCAGGAACAGGAACGTCACCATCACCACCAGCGCGATGGCGATCAGCAGCTCGTGCTGCACGTCGGTGACCGAGGCGCGGATGGTCTGGGTGCGGTCGGTCAGCACAGTGACTTCAAGGCCGGCCGGCAGGTTGTCGGTGATGCTCGGCAGCAGCGCCTTGATCCGGTCGACCACCTCGATCACGTTGGCGCCCGGTTGACGCTGAATATTCAGCAACACCGCCTGATTCTGGTTGGCCCACGCCGCCAGACGCTCGTTCTCGGCACCGTCGACGATCTGCGCAACATCCTTGAGCCGCAGCGGCGCGCCGTTCTTGTAGGCCAGGATCAGGTTCGCGTAGTCCTTGGGCGAGGTCAGCTGGTCGTTTGCATCGAGCATCGACACCCGAGTCGGCCCGTCGAAGTTGCCTTTGGGCTGGTTGACGTTGGACACGCTGATCAGCGTGCGCACGTCCGACAGGTTCAGACCGTTGGCGGCGAGCGCCTCAGGGTTGACCTTGATCCGCACCGCCTGACGCTGGCCGCCGGCGATGCTGACCATACCGACGCCGCTGATCTGGGCGATCTTCTGCGCCATGCGCGTGTCGACCAGATCGTTGAGTTTGGGCAGCAACATGGTTTTCGAAGTGATGGCCAGGGTCAGCACCGGGGTGTCCGCCGGGTTGACCTTGTTGTACACCGGCGGCGCCGGCAAGTCGGTCGGCAGCAGATTGGTCGCGGCGTTGATCGCGGCCTGCACCTGCTGTTCGGCGACGTCCATGTTGATGTCGAGGCTGAAACGCAGGGTCAGCACCGACGCGCCGCCGGAACTGGTCGAAGCCATTTGCGTCAGGCCCGGCATCTGCCCGAACTGGCGCTCAAGCGGTGCGGTGACGGCGCTGGTCATCACGTCCGGACTCGCGCCCGGGTACAACGTCATGACCCGAATGGTCGGGTAATCGACCTGCGGCAAGGCCGAGACCGGCAACAGGCGATAGGCAATCAGGCCGGCCAGCACGATGGCCAGCATGCTCAGCGTGGTGGCGACCGGACGGAGGATGAACAGACGCGAAATGTTCATGCGCCCTTCTTGGCCTTGTCGGTGACAGCGGCGTCAGGCGCGGTTGCAGCCGACTTGCCTTGCAGGTGTTCGGTCGGGGTCGTCGGCACGTCCAGGCTGTCATTGACCACTTCCACTTCGCTGCCTTCCTTCAGACGGTCGGTGCCTTCCAGTACTACGCGGTCGCCGGCGGCCAGGCCTTCGGTGATCACAGTGTTGTTGCCGTCGCTGGCGCCGATTTTCAATTGGCGGATGGTAACTTTCTTGTCGCCGTCCAGTGCGTAGACGAAAGTGCCGTTGGTGCCGAACTGGATCGCAGCCGACGGGGCGAGCACGACGCCCTTGAGAGTGTCGGCCAACAGATGGACGTTGACGAACTGGTTGGGGAACAGCGACTGATCGCGGTTTTCGTAGCGTGCCTTGAATTTCAGGGTCCCGGTGGTCACGTCGATCTGGTTGTCGAGGCTCTGCAGCACGCCGCTGGCCTGCAGTTTGGTGTCGCTACGGTCCCAGGCTTCGGCCGGCAGCTTGGCGCCGCTGTGGTAGCGGGCCAGTACGGTTTCAAGGGTGTTTTCCGGCAGCGTGAAGACCACGCTGATCGGCTGGGTCTGGGTGATGACGGCGAGGAACGTGGTGTCGTTCGCGGTTACAAGGTTGCCGACGTCGAGCTGACGCAGACCGACGCGTCCGGCAATCGGTGCGCGGATCTTGGTGAATTCGAGATTGAGCTTGGCGTCGTTGACCGCCGCCTGGTTGGTCTTCACGGTGCCGAGGAACTGGCCGACCTGTGCTTCGGCGGTGTCCAGGGTCTGCTTGGCGATGCTGTCCTCTTTATACAGACCGCGATAGCGCTCGACATCGACCTGGGCGTTTTTCAGCTGTGCCTGGTTCTGCAGCAAGGTGCCTTCAGCCTGAAGCAAGGCGTTCTGGTACGGGCGCGGGTCGATCTCCGCCAGCAGGTCGCCGGCCTTGACCATCTGCCCTTCTTCGAAATAGATCTTCACCAGCTCGCCACTGACCCGGCTGCGCACGTTGATGGTGTTGAGCGCGGTCACGGTGCCCAGGGCCTTGTAGTACAGCGGGAAGTCACCGGTCACTGCCGGCGCCACGCGCACCGGGATCGGACCTGCCGCGCCGCCGAAACCTGGACGCATCATCCCCGAACGACCGGTATGACCGGCCGCGGCTTTCTCGCCGCCCTCCTTGTGGGTCGATCCGGCGGGCCAGAATTTCCAGCACAAGCCAGCGATGACCAGCAGGACAAGCAGGCTCAGCAGCCAGCGACGGGAGTTTCGGGAGGACGATTGCATGGAGTGATTAACCATTGGGCGCGTGGGCTTCTTTTACGGGAGGCTGAACGATAAGCACTGGTGGGGGTAAAGCAAAGCAGCTTTACCGGCAATTTACCTTCAACTTACGTTTCAAGGTGTGAGCCAAAACACTGATACACAAATGAAAACGGCCTGGACAGGGCCAGGCCGTTAACAATTGTAAATGCGCTGATTTCAGCGCATTTACTTGAGACCGCTTACTTCAATACAGCGAGGGCCGCATCGTAGTTCGGTTCTTCAGCGATTTCCTTGACCAGTTCGCTGTGCAGCACGTTGTCGTTTTCGTCCAGCACGACTACCGCACGGGCGGTCAGGCCTTTCAGCGGGCCGTCAGCGATGGCCACGCCGTAGTTCTGAATGAATTCGGCGCCACGCAAGGTCGACAGGTTCTGTACGTTTTCCAGGCCTTCGGCGCCGCAGAAACGGGCTTGGGCGAATGGCAGGTCAGCCGAGATGCACAGCACCACGGTGTTGGCCAGTTCGTTGGCCTGAGCGTTGAACTTGCGCACGGACGTGGCGCAGGTCGGGGTGTCGACGCTTGGGAAGATGTTCAGCACTTTGCGCTTGCCGGCGAAGTCTTTCAGGGTGACGTCGGACAGATTGCCGGCTACCAGGGAAAAGGCTGGCGCCTTGGAACCGGCTTGTGGCAGTTGGCCGTTGACTTGAACCGGGTTGCCTTTGAGCGTGACTTGAGCCATGAACGGAGTCCTTCTTAACGTTGTTGGGAAAGCATGCAAGAGGCGGAAGTTAACCACGAAATTGTCCGACGACCTATGCCTGAACTGAAATTGTCATGTGCCACCTCGCAGGATTGGATACAACCTTGAATATTACCCAAGCAATTGCAGCATGTTGCGATGGCGGGCCTCGAATATTCGCCGCATGTAACCGTTCACCAGCAATCGCTCGCTCAACGCCCCGCCAATCGCCGAATACGTCACGCGGTCGGTGTACAGCGTACCGCCTTCACCCGCTCCCACCCGATGTTCATGACGAAAGGCACGCAGCGGCCCCTTGAGCATTTCGTCAACAAAATGGGTGTCGCTGACTTCGCGGATCGTCACCGTCCAGTTCGACGGGATCAGATTGAACATCCAGTGTCGGAAACGAAATTGCCGCCCAGCTTCGATACGCAGATTGTTCAGGTCGATATCCCCCAGCGGCGTGACGCGTTCGGGAAAGATCTTCGGGAAATTGACGCCTTCCAGGCAGAAGTCGAGTACCTCGCTCGGAGTGCGGTCGGGGATCAGGGTCGTGAGTTCCAGTGTGGGCATGGCGGACACATTCCGTATGAAGGCGATGCTTGTTAAAACGCGAGTCTGCATCTTTTCTTTAACAACCTGTCGATTCAAGCCCCCGCCATTCGACAAAGCATTGAATCCCTCACTTTCCAGCGGAGAAACACCATGCGCTTCATGATCATTGTCAAAGCCAGCCAGGATTCCGAAGCCGGCGTAATGCCCAGCGAACAATTGCTGACCGATATGGGCAACTACAACGAAGAACTGTCCAAGGCCGGCATCCTGGTGTCCGCCGATGGCCTGCACCCGAGCAGCAAAGGCGCCCGGGTACGTTTCAGCGGCGAAAAACGCAGCGTGATCGACGGCCCGTTCGCCGAAACCAAGGAGCTGATCGCCGGTTACTGGATCTGGGATGTGAAATCGAAGGAGGAAGCCATCGAGTGGGTCAAGCGCTGCCCCAATCCAATGCCGGGCACCGAGGCCGAAATCGAGATTCGCCAGATATTCTGCCCGGAAGACTTTGGTGCCGAGTTCACCCCGGAGCTGCGCGAACAGGAAGAACGGATTCGCGAACAGGCCAAAAAGCACTGACTCCCGCGTAGACACAGTCCCCACGGTTCATACCGTTGGGACTGGAGCGTTGCTCAGCCTCGCGTCACTTGGCCTTCATCTTTAGATACGACTGGTGCATGTCCGACGCCCAGCCATCGATTACGGCTTTCACGTCATCGGCCTTCATTACCTGAGAATCGTTTTCCAGAGGTTTCCCAGTACCCTTGCGCACGACCTGCGCCACCACCTTATTGTTGCCGCCATCGATGAACACCGCTTCGGTGGCCAGGGTGGTTTCCTGATCGCGGCTGCCGCTGGCGGTCGTGACCGCTGCCGCCACCAAGGCGATCGGGATCACTTCATAGGCATGCAGGCCCTCGGTCTTGCTGCTGACGGCGGTGATGGCCGCGCGCACAACGATCACGCCCGGGCCGGGCCCGGTGGCCAACGGCAGAGACTTGCCCACTTCACGCTTGAGCGCCTGATCATAGTAAGCCGTGATGTCGTTGAGGGTCTGCTGCGGAATTTTCATGGTTGGCTGAGGCTTGGGATAGAGCTGGGTCGGTTCGATATACACGCTGGTGAACTTGTTGATATCGAGCTTGGGATCGACCCAGCGCATCACCACGGCACCGGAGGGTGATTTAGCCTCCTTGAGTTGGCTGTAATCCTTGAGGAAGCCCGAATACTCATCCGGAGCGACGGTGTTGCTGGAGCAACCCACCACGCCAAGCGTGGCAATGCACAGGGTGCTCATCATTAGGGCTAGCTTCATGCTGTAACTCCTGTCAGAAGGCCTGATTTATTGCATCGGGGGAGTTACAGGTATAGCTAAAACCACAGGCTTTGCGCTTGCCGGACAAGATATTCATGCCATCACGCAGAGTAACCCCGTGGAGGTCGGTACAGGGTTTGTGGCAGGGGTGACGGGAAATGCATCCCGCCGCCCTGCCAGAGATGCGGCAGAACCCGATTCAGATCAGACTCACCAAGTCGACGTCTCCCCGCTCCGCAAAGCCATCTCCCGCCGACTGTGAAGCCGCATCGCCTTGATCAGCGACACCGTGCCCACCAGCAACAACGCCGCGCCAAACAGGAAGTCGATGTTGTACAGCTGGAAATCCTGCACCGGCCCCACCAGCACCGTGCGCACCACGCCGATCCCCACCAGCGTGGCGAGGAAGTCGATCCCCGGCTCATCACGGTAGAACACCAACAGCAAAGGCAGGCACAGCACCAGCAGCATCAACAACACCACAACCTTGAACGCGCCTTTGCGCTCGACACTGAAGGCGCATTCGTGGTGGCCGTAGGCTTTGTAGTCCTCATCGCGAGCCATCACGCTTTTCTCGTTGATGTAGTCGGCGCGGTTGTACTTCTGGATGGGCGTGAAGGTATTGGACATCTCCATCAGTGTGGTGATGTTCTTGAAGCGCAGGTCAACGCGTTCGTTGCCCTTGAGGTAGTACAGGACTGGCTTGTAGCCGTAGCGATAAGTATCGAAAGGAAACTCGGTGACCCGCCCCTGAACGCCGATCGGGCGCGATTCGAGTTGGGCGAACGCACTCTTGTCGGTCGAGGCGAGGTTGCGACTCAGCGGCAGGACTTTCACTTGCTCAAGGAAGATCGGCGTGGCGCCGTAAGTCCACTGCAACGGTTCCAGGCGCAGACGCAGTTCGTTGCGGCCCAGGTCATAGCGGTTGAAGGTGCGTTCGGACACCACCACCGCACCGCTGAGCATGAACTCACCGCGCAGGTTGTTGGTGACGCGCAAGGTCAACTGATCCTTGCCCAGCAGCGCCGCATCCGAGGATGGCGGCGTACCGCACCACGCGGTGCTTTCGCCGACACCGCCGAGCTGACCGCCGCGGCTTTCGTTGAATACGTAGATGTAACCGGCCCACAGCGTCAGCATCAAAAGCAACGCGGTGAGGCCCAGAATCTTTTTGCCCGGACCCACTGATCAGACTCCCTTCTTCGTTCCGTCGTCCAGCCGAAAACCCGCTGGCGACGGGGACTCTACCAAAAGGCCAGCATCGACCCAAGGAAAAATCCCCGATTCATCAGGGTTCTAGGGGTTTCCCCTGCATCACCTGCGCCGAAACAACGGCCGCGGCTCGATCACCGAGCGCCCGTACAACACGCTCATCCCCGCCAGCCCCTTGAGCGCATCCTCGACGGATTTGTCCTCGCGCACGGCAAAGCTGTCGAAACCGCACTGGCGCATGTGGCTGAGCTGGTCGCGCAGCACATCGCCAATCGCCCGCAACTCGCCTTTCCAACCAAAACGGCTGCGCAACAGATAGGCCTGGCTGTAGGCGCGACCGTCGCGAAAGCTCGGGAAGTCGAGGGCGATCAATGGCAGCGAAGTCAGCCATGGCAGCAGGCTTTCGACGCCGTCGTCCGGGCCCAGCCAGACCGCATGGGTCGAGGGCGATTCGAGCCAGTGAGCCAGCGGCAGAATCAACATCCCGGCGCCGGGCTCTGTTTCAGGGGAGCGAATCAGCGTCCACGGATCATCGAGCACGATTCGCGCCCCGCTCGCCTCCATGCGCAGCAGATTGTTCATGCCGGCACCTCCAGCGCTTTCGGGTAGACCCGCTCCTTGAACGGCTCCAGTCCGATGCGCGCCACGGTATCGACGAACAACTCTTCGGCCTCGCGATAACACACGAAGGTGCCGATGATCCGCTCGATCACCTGCGGCACTTCGGCGGCGCTGAACGACGGGCCGATGACTTTGCCCAGCGCGCTGTTCTTGCCCTGTGCCCCGCCGAGGGTGATCTGGTACCACTCGCTGCCGTTTTTATCGACACCGAGAATCCCGATGTTGCCGATGTGGTGGTGGCCGCAGGCATTCATGCAGCCAGAGATATTCAGGCTGATGTCGCCGAGGTCGTGCAGGTAATCGAGGTTGTCGAAACGCGCCTGAATCGCCTGGGCAATCGGGATCGATTTGGCGTTGGCCAGCGCACAGAAATCACCGCCGGGGCAGGCAATGATGTCGGTCAGCAGGCCGACGTTGGCAGCGCCCAGCCCCTGCTCTTTCGCCAATTGCCATAGCGTATACAGCTCGGATTTGGGCACATCCGGCAGGACGATGTTCTGCTCGTGGGCGATGCGTATTTCGCCAAAACCGAAGCGCTCGGACCAGTCGGCCACGGCCAGCATCTGCAAACCGGTCACATCCCCCGGTGGCGAAGCCAGGCCCGGTTTGGTCGACAGCACCACGCTGGTGTAGCCCGGCACCTTGTGCGGCTGCACGTTGCGCGCGACCCAGCGCGCGAACGCCGCGTTCTCCGCCAGGTGCGTGCCGAAATCCAGATCCGTATCCGCCAGCGTGCGATAGCTCGGCGGCACAAAAGCACTGGCGACTCGCTGGTATTCATCCTCGGTCAACTGCGCCGGGCCGTCCTTGAGGTGTTGCCATTCCTCCTCGACTTCCTTGGCGAACGCCTCGATGCCCAGCGCCTTGACCAGAATCTTGATCCGCGCCTTGTACTTGTTGTCGCGCCGGCCGTGGCGGTTGTAGACCCGCAACACCGCCTCGACATAGGACAGCAAATGCTGCCACGGCAGACCGTCGCGGATCTGCAGACCAAGGATCGGCGTGCGCCCCAGACCTCCGCCGACGATCACCCGCAGCAGCATCTGGCCGTCACGGCCGGGGTAAAGGTAGAGGCCGATGTCGTGCATCATGATCGCCGCGCGATCCTGCTTCGCCGAACAGATGGCGATCTTGAACTTGCGCGGCAGGAACAGGAATTCCGGGTTGATCGTCGACCATTGCCGCAGGATCTCAGCCAGCGGACGCGGGTCAATCAACTCGTCCGCCGCCACCCCGGCGAAGGCTTCGGTGGTGATGTTGCGCACGCAGTTGCCCGAGGTCTGGATCGCATGCATGTTGACCTGCGCCAGGCGTTCGAGGATGTCCGGCACCTCGTGCAGCTCGATCCAGTTGAACTGCATGTTCTGGCGGGTGGTGAAGTGGCCGTAGCCACGGTCGTAATCACTGGCAATGCTCGCCAATGTGCGCATCTGTTCGGCGCTCAGGGTGCCGTAGGGAATCGCCACCCGCAGCATGTAAGCGTGCTTTTGCATGTACAGGCCGTTCTGCAGGCGCAGCGGCAGGAATTCTTCTTCGCTCAACTCCCCGGCCATGAAGCGCTCGACCTGATCGCGAAACTGCGCAACGCGCTCGAACACCAGCGCCCGGTCGTAATCGTCGTATTGATACATGCAGCGGCTACCTCATCAGAACTTCAGCACACTCCTGTGGGAACGAGGCTTCTAGAGATTGCGCGATCTGGCGCAATCTCTAGAAGCCTCGTTCCCACAGATTCCTGAAAGCACTATGACGTTGCAGCGCAGCCCGTTACAGATTCACCTGAACGCATAAAAACCGTATCAGGGCGCGGCAGATGGCCGCAGGCAGCGCTTCGATCTGATCCGCATAAATGAACAATTCCTGAGCCTGTTTTGTTTCTGGCGGGGTTTCTACAGTGCAGGTCGTGCCAGACCGGGTGGCCTGGCAAGACTTTGCAACCGCGGAAGAATTGACCATGAGCACAGCAACAATCGGACAGGCTTATAACTACAAGGTCGTCCGCCAATTCGTCATCGCGACTGTTTTCTGGGGTGTCGTGGGCATGGCGATGGGGGTATGGATCGCCTCGCAACTGGTATGGCCGGACATGAATCTGGACCTGCCGTGGACCACCTTCGGCCGCTTGCGACCGTTGCACACCAGCCTGGTGATTTTCGGTTTCGCCGGCAGCGCGCAATTCGCCGCCAGTTACTACGCGGTGCAGCGTACCTGCCAGGTACGGCTGTACTCGGACAAACTCGCCGCCTTCACCTTCTGGGGCTGGCAATCGGTGATCGTGATCATGCTGGTCACCCTGCCGATGGGCTTCACCACCACCAAGGAATACGCCGAGATCGAATTCTCCGGCGCGGTGTGGATGGCGGTGGTCTGGGTCGCGTACGCCATCGTGTTCTTCACCACGGTGGTGCAACGCAAGACCAAACATATCTACGTCGGCAACTGGTTCTTCGGCGCGTTCATCCTGGTGATCGCCATGCTTCACGTGGTCAATCACCTGTCGATTCCAGTGGACTGGTTCAAATCCTACCCGGTGTATTCCGGCGCCACCGACGCCATGGTGCAGTGGTGGTACGGGCATAACGCAGTGGGGTTCTTCCTGACTACTGGCTTCCTCGGGATGATGTATTACTTCGTGCCCAAGCAGGTCAATTGGCCGGTGTACTCGTACCGGTTGTCGATCGTGCACTTCTGGGCCCTGATCACCCTGTACATCTGGGCCGGCCCTCACCATTTGCACTACACCGCGCTGCCTGACTGGGCGCAGTCGCTGGGTATGGCGATGTCGCTGATCCTGCTGGCGCCGAGCTGGGGCGGGATGATCAACGGGATGATGACGCTGTCCGGCGCCTGGCATCAGCTGCGCACCGACCCGATCCTGCGCTTCCTCGTCCTGTCGCTGGCGTTCTACGGCATGTCGACGTTCGAAGGCCCGATGATGGCGATCAAGACCGTCAACGCCCTCTCCCACTACACCGACTGGACCATCGGCCACGTACACGCCGGCGCCCTCGGCTGGGTGGCGATGATCACCTTCGGTGCGACTTACCACATGGTGCCCAAGGTCTTCGGCCGCGAACGGATGCACAGCACGCCGCTGATCAATCTGCACTTCTGGCTGGCGACCATCGGCACTGTGTTGTACATCGCTTCGATGTGGGTCAACGGCATCACTCAGGGCCTGATGTGGCGGGCGATCAACGAAGACGGCACGCTGACCTACTCGTTTGTCGAAGCGCTGCAGGCCAGTCATCCGGGGTTTGTCGTGCGCTTTGCCGGCGGGGTGTTCTTCCTGACGGGCATGTTGCTGATGGCCTACAACGTATGGCGCACGGTGCGGGTGGCGGACGTTGCGATTGCCCACCGTGAAGCGCAGATCGCCTGATCAAGGGAGCCGGTCATGTTCGATGTTTTCTTGAATGTGTTGGGTGTGGTGTTCTTGTGGCTGGCGGTGGAGTACTGCTTGCGCCATGAGACGACCGAGAGCCTGGATGACGCAAGTCTGACGCCGTTTGCCGATGATCCGGAGGTGGCGCGGCGGGTTGAGCTGGCCACTGGCAAGACCGTGAAAGCGGTGGCGCCGGAAACGGCGAAGCCGGGCTGGATCAATCTCGACATGTAGCCGCAAATGGCTGTCCACTGTTGATCGTTCCCACTCCGCGTGGGAACGATCTTTCACAGCAATTCAGACCCTGCGCAGACGCGCCATGCTCAGGGTGTCGACCCACTGCCCGTCGCGCACGGCGTAATCGCGGAACAGGCCTTCGGTCTCGAAGCCGAACTTGCGATAGAGCCCGATGGCCGCTTCGTTGTCGGCGTACACCGAAAGCTCGACCCGGTGCAGGTTCATCCAGTTGTCGGCGACGTCCAGCGCCGCTGCCAACAACTTCGAACCGACACCCTTGCCCTGCCACGCCACCGCAACGGCCATGCCGACACTGCCGGCGTGGCTGCGGCGCACACGGGAAAAAGCCTCCAACCCCAGATGACCGATCACCGCACCTTGATGCAACGCCACCAGTTTCACCATCCGCTCGTTTTCCGGCATCAGTCGTTGACGCCAGATCTCGGCAGACTGAAACGGCATCTGCAACACCTGCCGGGTCACGGCCGGGTCGTTGTACAGCGCGGTGACGCCTTCGACGTGGGATTCGCTGAAGCGTTCGAGGTGAATGGCGGGGTTGTGCTCAGGCATGAAAGATCCCTCCTGGATCAGTGCGTGGCCGGTCACTGTAAACCGCTTTTTCACGGATTCGCCATGCCTGTTTAAAGCCGTTGACCGAAACTTCCGGCAAGCCACAACGCCTTGCGCCATTGCCTACGCATCCGCGAGAATCCGCCGGCTTGTGTGCCTTGAGGGCGGGCTCTATCGTTTCCGGGTCGTTGACGAATCAGCGATCGGGTCTCGCAGCCCGCGATCTCTAGACGCACAACACCCTCCAGTTTTATGGCGGCTGTACGTGGGAGACCTTCGGGTCTGCCGGTTCTAGAGTCCCGGTCTGCGACCCGCGTATAGCTGCCACCTCTTCGTATCGCAGCGAATCGTGGCGGCTCCATGACTCTGGAGATTCAATCATGATCAAACCAACGCCAAACCCACCCGAAACCGACACGACCTCGCCCTACGAAACCCTCGACTCAAAGAAATCCCACGAAGCCGCCGACCGCGCCCTCGATCACTACCTCAATCCGTTCCACCCCAGAAAACCGCTGCTCAAACCCAACACCCGCTACCTCATCGCCCCCGGTATCCCAAATGAAGAACTGCTGGCCGACGCCTGCGAAACCCTGACCTCGGCCAAAACCATGGCCAGCGACTTCGCCGGGATGATCGATGCGCCGCAGCGGCATGTGCTGTTGGGGATTGCGCAACTGATCATGCTGGGGGAGCTGGCGGTGAATCGGGTGCTGGATAACCTGGACACGGCGGCTGAAGCCCGGCCCTGATCGACCAGATCGTTCCCACGCTCCGCGTTCCTACGCAGAGCGTGGGAACGATCTGAAAACCTACGTGGTTATTCAAACCACTCCTGCCGCTCATTGAACGTGCGTTGAATCAACTCAACCAAGGTCTGCACCTCCTCAACCGCCTGCGATTCACTGTTCACCGCCAGCCACACCTGCAACCGCATCGCCTCCTCAAACAACCCCGGCAACGCCACCAACCCGCGATCAAACCGGCTCATGTACATCGGCAACAACCCGATGCACGCACTGCAACGAATCATCTCCAGCATCAGTTCATAAGACTGCATCTGCACCACGCCAGCCAAGCGCTGTTCGACCAGTTCATTCCACGGCCGGAAGCTGTCGATCTGCCGGTCATGCTGCCATTGCACCAGCATGAAATCGGCAAGGTCGTCCGGGCTTTCGGGGCGTGCAGTTACGCGGGAGTAGCGTTTGGCAATGTGCGGCTGGTATTCCAGTTGCGCGAGGCGTTGCGGTTCGCTGGTGGCGAAGGTCGGGCCCGGATGCGGGGTTTCGCCGTGGGCGAGCCACAGCACGATGTCGGCACTGACCGCGCGCAGGGCCAGTTCGCTGTCGAGGGCGATGATTTCCAGGCGCACGCTGGCGTTGCGGCGCAGCAGTGCGATGAGGTCGCGGCCGAGGATGTCGTGCAGGATCGATTCGGCGACGGCCAGCCTGATCAGGGGTTGCTCGATCACCGGCAGTTTGCGTTCGTGAGCCAGGGCCACCAGTTGCGCCTGCAATTGCTGACCTTCGCGGGTCAGCGTCAAGGCACTGCCCTGAAAGCTGAACAGCGCGCATTGCAGTTGCTGTTCGAGTTGCGCCAGTTGCTTGCGCAGCAGGGTCGAACGCACGTTGAGGCTGCGGGCGGCCTGCATGAAGCAGCCGCAGCGGGCGCTGACCAGAAAGTATTGCGCGATTTCGCCCTCGATCTTCGCAACCTGCGCCAGCCAGGGTTCGGCCTTTTCCTGCGGCCAGCGAAAATCGGGGCTGCCCTGTCGTCCTGCGGGTTCGGTGAATGACATCGATGACTCCCTGTCGATCTTTGTTTTGGTGTGCCGCAAGCCAGTTTTCTGAATCCAGTGATTTCCCTGTGGGACTTCGGTGATGCTGAAATCAGCGTTTTTCCTCCAGCACCTTGTTGAGTTCCGCCCCGTCGATGCTCAGGGTCGCGGTATTGAGCATGCCGTCCAGGTATGCCTGGGCGATCTGTTCCTGACGCTGGGCACGCAAGGCCTGAGTCAGTTGGTCGCGCAGCTCGTCGAGGGTCGCGGTGCGGGCCGGTTGTTGCTCGGTGAGTTTGATCACGTGAAAACCGGCGCTGCTTTGAACAGGATCGGAAACCGCGCCAACTTTCAGTCGCGCCACCGCGCCACGCACTTCCGGTACCAGTTGCTGCAATGGTTGCAGGCCGGTATCGCCGCCGCGCTCGGCCGTGAGGCGATCCTGGGAAAACTCTTTGGCCAACGCCGCGAATTCCGCCGGAGTTGCCTGGGCTTTCTTGCTCAGATCCGCAGCCTGCTTACGCACCGCATCAAGGTTCTGCGGCTCATTCACGCCGAGGAAAATCTGGCTGACCCGATACAGCGCTGGCGTCTGCCAATTGGCCTTGCCCGCGTCATAGGCCTGCTGCAACTCGGCGGCGCTCGGATAGTCCGCCGGCACTTTGCTGACCGACTGCAAATAGTCGCGAAACACGATCTGCTCGGTGGCCGCACGAGTCTGCCGCACCACGTCCGGACGCTGCGCCCAGCCCTGGGCGTCGGCCTGTTCCAGCACGGCCTTTTCGGCCAGGCGTGAACGTATCCAGCGCTCCAGTGCCTCACGATTGCCGCGCAATTGTTCGCGGGTCTGCGGCGGTACGGCGGCCAGCAACGCCTGCAATTCCTCCGGCGTGACCTGCTGATTGCCCAGTCGAGCCACCGCCGGCCCGGCATTCGTCGCGATCACCGGCGCCGGTTGCTGGGCGGCGACCGGGTCATTGCCCGGCCGCACCACCAGCGCCACGGCCACCACCAACAGCGCCACCGCAGCGGCGCTGATCACCATGGCTGGTTTCGTCACAGCGCGACTTCCTCTTGCTCAACCTTTGGAGCCTGGGCGGAAGCGGCGTTCTGGGTGAAGTCACGCAGGTACACGATGAATTCCTGCAACAGGCGATCCCACAGTTCCAGGTTGCCGCGCAGGTAATCGCTGCTGACGCCAGCCGCTACCACCACGTCCATCTCCATCACCAGAAATTCGCCCTGCAACGACAACCGGGCAAAGCGGCGGGTAGCGTTCCACTGCTCGGCCACACCCGCCGGCAATTCACCCTGTACGCGCAGTGCGCAGCTGAAGGTGAAGTCAACGTAGCTGCCCTGCTCCACCACCGCCGGGTTGCCGAAACGCACCGCGTAACCGATGCCCTGACTGGCGCTCAGCAGTTGAACGATGCCGTTCTGTTCGGTCTGGTTGACCCGATAACCGGCGGCTTGCAGCACTTCGGTCAGGGATTTCGGGGAAACGTGGCTGATCAATTGAGTCATGACTTCTTCCTTGTTCATCAGTGTGCGAGCGCCGCTTGCGGCGCATCGAATTGTGTCTTGTACAGGTCATCGCCGAAGCCCTGAGCCAGTTCATCGAACTTGACCCGGGCGCTGCCGGCGAAGGGCTGGCGGATCTTCATCACCTCGGCCACATCGATGTTTTCGTAGGCGGTGAGGATCTGCTTGGCCACGCCGTACATTTGCTGATTCTTGACCGAACATTGCTGCACTTGTGTGTCACGTTCGGCCAATTGCGCTTGAAGCTTAGACCGTTCTGCCTCTTTGGCACGGGCCAGGACCAATAGCTCTTCGTAGGCCTTCTTGAACTTGCCGGTCTGCTCGTTACTGGCCGCGACTTGCGCCTGGGCCTGGCTGTGCAGGCTTTGCTGCTGCCCGGCCAGCTGCTCGGCGAGGCCTTTGGCCTTGGCCAGTTCGGCGGTCAATTGCTTGATTTGCGCCTGGGCACCCTTGGCCTCATTCTGCGCCGCCAGTTGCGCGGCGCTGGCCTGGGCCTGCTGGCTTTGCAGGGTTTGCAGTTGCTGGGTGGTGCTGCGCAATTGCGTGCGCAGGCGTTCTTCCATGCCTTCGGCGCTCGCCCCGGTGGCGATCAACATCCCGAGTCCAAGCCATAAAAAGCGGATTTTCATAACCCTCTCCCGGCGCCTTAGAAGCGCGTGTTGATCTCGAGCTGCAAGACGTCGATGTCGAACGGCGCGCCATACACCGCCTCGGTGCTCATCCAGCGACCGGTGGCGTAGACGTTCTTAGCCAGACCGTAGTTGCCCCCGAGGATGTAACCCTTGGCGTTGGTGCCGCCGAGGTGGAACGACGAGTCGTTGAAGCCGTCCGGCAAGGCGTCAGGCTGGATGTACTTGTAGCCGGCGAAAAGGTTCCAGTCGCCCTGCTTCTTCAGGTCCAGAGCGTTGCCCAGGGTGAACTGCACCATCCACGCATTGGCACCGCTTTCGATGTTGCCGCTGCTGTCGAGGTTGTTGACCAGTTGCCCGGCCGCACGCTTGCGCATGTCGCCTTCGTCGTAGCCGAGGTTGTGAATGTAGTTGCCCTGGCTGCGCAGTTTGAAGTCGGCAGGCAGGTCGGCGTCCCAGACCAGATTCAGGTCCAGCAGGTTGAACTCCGACGCCAGGCCAACGAATTGCGGCTGCGGCGTGGTGCTCGGGTTGAGCGGGTTCGGCGTGATGTCGCGCAGCAGGAACACGCTGTTGCCCTTCTGCATGAACGCTGCGCGGGTGCCGTCACTGTCGCAGCCCGGCGCGCCGGCCCACGGCTCGCAGGGGCTGGAGCGCTGGCCCTGAATGTCTTCAAAGCGGTAGTAGGCCAACGCGCCTTTCAGGCGGTTGTTGCTGTTGATCGCCCACTTGGCGCCGACCTGTGCGCCGTACAGCCACTTGTTGTCGCTTTCTTCCTTGTCGAAGCCGTTGCTGGTGGTGGTGTCGCTGGTGTAATCCACCGGGAACGCACCGACGGTGCCGAACACGCCCCAATCGCGGCTGAGCTTGTGGTCGAAGATTGCCGCCACACCATCGAAGTTCAGGTCGTTGGAATACAGCATGTCGGTAGACATGAACGGGTTGGCGAAACGACCACCGGTCAGGGTCAGCTCATCCGACGGCTTCCACGTCAGGTAACCCTGATCGAGCCAGATGTCTTTCTTGGCAAAGCCGCCCCCAAGGTTCTGGGTGGTCGACACCGGGTTGTTGTCCGAGCCGGTGCCGATGCGGATGCCGGCCGTCCATTCGGGCGAAATCTCCGCTTTCATGCCCAGACGCGCACGCAGGCGGAACAGGTTGGTACGGTCTTCACGGGTGTTGAGCAACGGCGGCAATGCGGTGCTGCTGTTGGGGTTCACGTCGTACGGGCCATTGTTGTTGAGCTTGGCGAAGTCGACGATTTCGTTGCTGTTGCTGCCCGAGTAGTAGCGCGACTCGTCCCGTAGGCGAATATCGCCGTCGAAGCTGATGCGAGAAGCCCAGTCCGGGAAGGTGTTGGGGGCGGCCCAGTTTTCCTTCTTCGCGGTAGCCATGACTTCGGCCTTGACCTGATCGCGGATCTGATCACGCACCGCGGCCGGCACATATTGCACCCGCACATCGCCTGGTGCGGCGACCGGCCCGGCTGCCACAGCGGTGGACGCCGCAGCCTGTTTGGCCTGGGCCGCTTCGTTCTGAGCCTGGGCGATCAGTGCGTCGGCCTTGTCCTGTTTCAGAATGCCCTGCTCGACCAGCAAGCGGATCAGATTGATCGTGGCGTTTTCCGAGGGCGCAGGCGCTGCCACGGCCTGACCGACCAGGGTCGCGATGACCATGCCGACCGCCAGGGACAATCGATTCACATTGGAAATCATCTGCACACAACTCCTTTTCATACAGCTTTATGAATTCGGTTAACCCGGACGCCGCCCTTGCAGGGACATGCGCACAGGCAAGGTGATGGAGGCCGGTGGCCGTTCGCTCAGATGGGGCGCGTTTCGCAACGCGGCCAGCACCTGACTGTCGATCTCGGGGTTGCCGCTGGACTTGATCAGCTCGACCCGGGTGATCTCGCCGACGCTGCTCAGCCACACATCGGCCTGCAGCGAAAACGCGAGGTTGCGCAAGTCCGGGTTCTCCCGAAGCAGCTTCTGGAACGTGAACGCGAGGAACTGGCTGTACGTACCGTTGCCCACACGTCCACCACCGGCGCCCGCCATGCCGCCGCCCTTACCCGCGCCGATGTTGAAGGCGTCGTTGCCGCTCTGGGCGTCGCCGTCCATTTGCATCGGGTTGGCCAGGTCGTCCGCCGGCGATGGCGGTGCTTCTTCCTCGGGTTTCACTTCCTGTGGCTCGGGCGTCGGCTCCGGCTCGACGACTTTTTCTTCCACCGGCGTTTCCGGCTCCGGCGGTTTCTCCGGCGGCGGAGGTGGCGGTGGCGGCAACGGAATGATCGTCGGAACCTTCGGCGCTTCCCGGCGGATGCCGCTCATGTCGTTGGCCCACTGCCACAGGAACCACGCGGTGAGTGCGCCGAGGATCAGTCCGGCGCCCCACTTCACATAGCGCACTGGCGACTTCTTCACCGGCAGCGGTTCGATTGGCATCTGTGCAGTCATGACTCAGCCCTGCGTCGGTTTGCCGGTGACGAGACCGACTTGGGACAGTTCGAGCCGGCGCAACAGATCCAGCACTTCGATGACCTTCTGGTATTGCACCGTGGCGTCACCGCGCACGATCACCGGGAAGTCCGGGTTCTGCGCTTTCTCGATGCGCAGGCGCTCTTCCAGCTCCGGCAGGGTCACCGGGTAGGCATCGAGGAACACCTGCCCGCCGTCGTTGACCGAAATCGCCTTGGTCTTGGCCTCGGACAGCGACACGGCAGCGCTGGCCTTGGGCAGATTGATCTGGATCCCGGAGACCTGCGCGGTGGCGGTGAGGATGAACATCACCAGCACCACCATCAGCACGTCCACCAGCGGGGTGATGTTGATGCTGTCCACCGCTGCATCTTCATCATCGTCGTGGGAGGCATTTACGGACGCCATGTCAGTGCTCCTCAGGCTGGTACGGAATGGTTGACGTGATGACCGCGCTGATGCGCCGCTTCACTGGACTGGCCTTCGCCGTGCATCTCCGCCAGACGGGTGATGAACTCGTCGACGAACACACGCATGTCGGCGCTGACTTCCTTGTTACGGGTGATCAGGCGGTTGTAGCCAAACAGCGCGGGGATCGCGACGAACAGGCCCATGGCGGTGGCGAGCAAGGCAGCAGCCATACCCGGCGCAATGGCGTTGATGTTGACGTCACCGGCCATGGCCGTGCCGAGGAACACCACCATGATCCCCAGCACGGTGCCGAGCAGACCGATGTACGGGCCGCCGGCGATGGCGTTGGACAGGGTCGAGAGTTTCGAGCTCAGTTGCTGGTTTTCCCGGGTGCGCACGCCGTCCATGGAGCAGCGGATGGCTTCGATGGTCGCCGCCGAAACCGATGAGGTATCGGCGCCCTGCTCGCGGCGGGTGCGGATCTCTTTCACCGCTACCTGGTACAGGCGCCACAGCGGTGAGTGCTGAAGACGCTGGGCGAGTTGCGTGTCGTCGGCGAACATTTCCAGGCGGGTACCGACCTTGGCGAACTGCACGCGGAAGTCTTCGTTGGCAGCGGTGACGCGGCTCAGGGTGCGGTTCTTGCGCAGCATGATGATCCACGACTGGAACATCATCAGCACCAGCACCGCGATAATCACCCAGGCGTCCACCGGCACCGCGTTGAGCAGGAAGCCGAGGCTGCCGAAACCGAAGCCGGACTGTTCTTCATCGACGCCATAGGCCACCAGTTTCGACTCGGCGCCCTGGGAAGTGGCGTCGGCCAGCAACAGCGGCGCCGAACGGGCGAATTTCGACAGGCGCAGTTCATCGATGGCGCCCACGAACGGCTGGAAAGGACTTTCGTGCAAGTCGGCGCCGATGGCCATGACCGAATTGAACGCCGGCATCGCCTGAGCCAGTGCCGCGCCTTCGCGTCCGTTGATGTACAGCGTCACTTTCGCGCCTTCGGCAGTCATTGCGACGTGCTGCCATTGGCCCGGATTCAGCGGTTGCGTGGCCACGGCGCGCTGCCCGTCGATTTCCACGAACGGTACGCCCTGATTCACACCGACCAGCAGGCTGTTGGCGCCTTCGCGGCGGGCCAGGATCAGTTGCTCGCCGTTGGCCTGATCCAGTCGCAACCAGGCACTGAAGGTGAACGCGCTGCCAGCGTTGTGCTGCAGCGACGGACTGGCCGGCAGCAGCAGCGGCTGGCCGCTGAACTGCAAGGCCCGCCCTACTACGCCGTCGATCGCGGCGCCGGTGGCGCTCTGCGCGGTGTTGCCGTAGGCGGTGGTGTCTTTCGCCGGGGTGCCGGTGGCGCCATCGAAGTGATAGAGCGCGGTGTAATTCGGATCGAATGTGAGTTGGCCGTTGCCGGTCGCCGGAGCTTTCTGGTTGCCGTAGTACATCCAGATGTCCTGACGCTGACCGCCCTCGACATTCGGCACATCGACCCAGATCAGCGCCATGCCCATCAGCGCATCGAAGCTTTCGATCTGGTGGTTGAGCACGGTCTTGTCGTCGGCGGCGACAAAGCGCAGGTCAGAGCCGTCCTCTTTGACGCCGTCAAAGGTGAAGTTGCCGGTGTGCAGGCGCACCAGCAGCGCGGTGCGGCCAAGGGCCTGATTGATCCCGGCTCCTTGTGGCGTGGTGTCGACGGCGATCTGTTTGCGGTAGTGCCAGTCGTCCTGCCACCAGGCCTGAGCCGTGGCCGGGAGCACGAAGCCCAGGCAGATCAACAACGAAAGGAATAGGCGCTGCATGGAAGTGCTCCTTGTTAGAAAGTGGCCTGTAGGTTGAAGTGCAGGCGCGATTCCTGTTTCGAGGTGTTCGGCCCTTCGAGTAGCGGGTAGCCCCAGTCGACGCTGCCGGACAGCCATTTGCTCAGGCTGGCGCGGGTGCCGAGACCGACACTGGCCAGGGCGTAACTGGCGTCCTGGTCCGGCAGTTCGTCGCGCAGATAGAGTTGCGCGCCTTCGGCGAAGGCGTAGAAGCGCCAGTCCTGCATCCACGTGCCGGCGTACTTGGCCAGCGACGGTGTGCGGACTTCCTGGCTGAACAACACACCGTCATCGCCGGTGCGTTCGGCGGCCAGATAGCCGCGTACCGAAGTCGCGCCGCCGGCAGAGAATTGTTCGTTGGAAACCAGTGGCCCCGACGCCAGCTGGAACGCGGCTTTGCTCGCGCTCTGCCAGTCGTTGTCGAAGGTCCAGGTGAAACTGGTATCGCCCTTGAGCACGGCGAAACTCGGCTTGGCGCGGTAGCGCTTGTAGTCGAATTCTTCGTCGGAGCTGCCGTAGCCGAAAATGCTGCGGGTAGCCGCAACCAGGCTCAGGCCGAGGCCGAGCTGGCTTTTTTCGGTGTAGCGATAGCCGTTGTAGGCGAAGGTGAACGGCGCGTATTTCAGCGGCACCTTGTCGCTCTCGCCGGACAGGGTCAGGCGTTCGTCGAAGTCCTTGAAGTCGATGCCGGCCGACAGCGAGTTTGACCAACTGCCGCTGGACGGAATGGTGTAGATCGCCGACACACCGTAGGAATGGCCCTTGCCGAGCACGTTGCTGCCGCCGATGGTGGCGACGTTGCTGTCGGACTGGTAACCGGAGAACTGCACGCTCCAGCGGTCGGTCAGCGGCGCGGTGTACGAGCCGGACCAGACCTTGGCGTTGTCGGTGTCCTGCGGCGCCGTGAAGTAGGTCAGGTTGATGCTGTGGCCGAGCTGCCAGAGGTTGTTGTAGCCGAGGCTGGTGACGGCCCGCAGCTTTTCGGTGTCGGCGCTGTAGTCGTTGTTGAGGCCGACGCTGGCGGTCCACGGGTTCTGGTCTTCGACTTGCAGATCGACGTCCATGGTGCCGGGGCGCTGACCTTCGCGCACCAGCGGCATCACCTGCCGGCCCGGGGTCTTGTTGAGTTGCGCCAGTTCGCCCTGGACCTTGGCGAAGTCCGGCACCTCGCCTTCCTTCAGCGCCGGGACGTTGTCGCGGATGTCCAGCGGCGAATAGTGTTTGGCGCCGACCACCCGCACCCGGCCGACCTTGGTTTCGCTGACTTGCAGATAGACGATGCCGTCGGCCACTGCCTGCTCCGGCAGTTCGACGAACACCGATTGATAGCCGCGTTCCTGATAGACCTTCTGCAAGGCGTCCCGCGCGCCTTCGATGTCGCTCAGGGCTTTTTGCGGGCCGAGGAACGGGTACACCGCTTCTTCGATGGCCCGGGCATCGAGCACGGTGTTGCCGCGCACGAAGTATTCGTTGACGTCCACCAGCCGCTGCGCACCTGCGTTTGCGGCCTCCTCGGCGAACGCCGGCTGCACGCCGGCCGTCACCAGCAGCCAGCCCCACAGCGCCAGCCGTGACGTGAAAATCTGCTCCACACTACCCCCTGAAATTCGCGATGACCTGTTGGCGCTCATGCGCCTTGCGTGTGCATCAATGACTGGCGTTGTTAATTGCTGACGTGCGTGGCCCCGGTGTGCTTGCTCAGCCAGGTGTGCAACAGCGCGAAGTTCAACGAGAACTCGGGCATTTGCAGCAGCGCGCCGCAGAACACTTCACCGATGATTTTCTGGATGAGCTGCACCGCACGCGGCTCGTTGAGCAGCGTGGCGATGTCGCGACTGAGGACGTTGAAGCTCCAGACTTTCTGGTTCAGGCCCAGGCCGACGAACCAGCGGAACAGCAGGTTGTAATTGAGCTGTTCGTAGAGCTGCTGCTCGCTGGGCACCGAATACAGCAGTTGCAGGAGCAGGATGTGCATGACCGTTTGCGCCGGGATCAGCATGCCGGGCTGGGCGTTGAGCTCGTGCAGGAGATCGGCGTGGGCGTCGAACAGGTCGTCGATCTGCGGGCGCAGCAGCACCAGCGAATGTCCCGGCGGAATGTAGCTGGAGACCTCTTTCAAGGCGCCCTGCCAGTCATCCTGCGACACGATCCAGACCCACGGCGCGCCGTAGCGATACACCGAAACCGGCTTCTTGCGCGCGGCTTCGACGATCTTCGACAGGCGTTGATCGAGTTCCTGCATGCCCACTTTCGAGTAGCGTTCCATAGTCCCCATTGCCTCACTCCCGGCGTCCCGCCTCGGCTTGTGAAAAGCGCCCTGTTGGGCCCCTCAAGCGCGTTACATAGGCATGACCGGACTGGCGATGTGCTACCGAACTTTTGTCATAAAAGCTTCATTACAGAAATTGATCGGGAAACTGCGGGCATAAAAAACTGTGCGAACTGGCTCGCTCCCACAGGTATTCGTCGTGATTTAATGTCAGGAATAAACCGGCCAGGTATCGATGATCTTGCCCCCCCGCATCGCCAGCAGATCACCGAATTGCAGCAGAACGGCTTCTGTCTGGGTTGGTCGTAGAAAGACCTGATCTTCTACGTTCAGCCCTACCGCATTCGAACCATTGACCATCTCCTGATTCGAACTTCGCCCGTAAACGCCATTGCTCTGCAGCCCCGGCGGCGATTCGAATTCGGCCATCCAGTTGCCGCCGTAGATGAAGAAGGTCTGGCGCTGGTTGGCGTCCCACCACGAAAACAGCTTGGACTTGTCGTCCAGCGCCGGAATATTCACCGCCCCGGTGCTTTTCAGCACCGGCGTGGCGATGTACGCGGCGGGTTCGTGTTCGACCAGCGACGGCAAGTCGTAATGAGTCGGCTTGAGCATCGCCGTGCCGACCGACACTTCGCTGCTGAGATTTTCGTTTTCGTGCATGCGATAACTCGGGCTGCCGGCGGTGTTCAGGCACAAGCCGTCATGCCACAGCGCCGGGTATTGCCGTCGGATGAAGTCGACACAGCGCTGATAAATCACCATCACCTTGGCAAACAGTTCCTCGGGCGAGCCGAGAATCCCCGGAACGCCCATGCCCACGAACGGGTCGTAACCCATGAAGCCGGCGAATTCCAGGTGCTGCGGGTTTGCGGCGATCAGCGCGAGCATCTGCCCGAGCACGTTCAGATCACTGACCCCGCCCCGGTGCAGGCCGACGTCCAGTTCGATGTTGATCCGCATTCGGGTGCCCAGTCCCTGGGCCAGCGCGAGGTATTGCTGCAGGCGTTCGGGGTTGTCGATCAGCCATTGCAGTTGTTTCGCCGGGTCGAACGGGCCTTTGTGGGTCTGGTAGAAAATCTCCGCCGAACGCACCGGTAGCGGCTTGCCGAGCAGGATGTCCGATTGCGGAAACGTCACCGCATCATGATTGAGAAACGGCTGATGAAACGACATCAGTCGCTGCGTCCCTGCCCGTTGGCCGATGTAGCTGAGCAGGCCCGGTGACGGCAGGGATTTCTCCACCAGCCGCAACTGCTTGCCCGCACGATTGACCGAACGCATCACCACGTCGATGTTGTGGTCGAGGCGATCCAGATCGATCAGCAACACCGGGCGCATCGGGCCTTTGCTCTTGAGTTCATTGTTCAGCGCCCGGAAATAGTCGCTGTAAGGCCCGCCGCGATCCCCCGGCCGCAGCCATGCACCACCCCCCACCAGCAAAGCGCCGACCCCCAAAGTCCCGAGCACGAAATTACGTCGATTGACCGCCATCAGCTCACCCCCAAAATCGACGACAGATGCCCGTTGAGAAACTTGCCGCTCGGGTCCAGCGCCTGGCGCACCTGAATGAATTCCTGCCAGCGCGGATAGAGCGTTTGCAACGTGCGGGCGTTGAGCGTGTGCAACTTGCCCCAGTGCGGGCGGCCGTTGTACTTCCAGAAGATCGGCTCGACGGCGGCGAAGAAGTTGTGGTGGTCCATCTGGTAATGCTGGTGGACCGAGATCGAGCAACTGTCGCGACCTTCGAACATGCTCAGCGGAATGTCGTCGGCCTTCACATAACGGTATTCGATGGGAAACCAGGTGCGCAGGTCCTTGTCGCGGATCAGTTTGAGAATCTCGCGCAGGCACGCCGGGCCGTGTTCGGCGGGCACCGAATATTCCATTTCGTTGAAACGCACGGTGCGCACGTTGGCGTAGATGTCGAACGAGTCGCCCACCCGATCTTCGAAACTCGCCAGATGCCGCAGGCTGTTGAGCAGCGAACTGCGCAGGCCCGGGAAATCGCTGCCGTACTTGTCGATCTTCTCGATCAGGGTCACGAACTCGTTGCCGCCCTCCTCTTCGGGCGGGATCGGTGGCGTGGCCGGGTCGGTGGTTTCGTTGAGAGCGATGGACAAGGCGTAGTCGGAATGGGTGACGACGAGCATTTCCCAGTGCTGGTTTTCCGATGTGTTCTTGTCGATGTCTTCCAGCAGTTCTTCGGTCTTGGCGATCCACTGGCGTTCACGCAGGCGATAGGCCGGGCGGTTTTGCAGGCGGATTTTGGTCGCTACACCCAGCGCGCCGAGGGACACCCGGGCGGCGTTGAACACTTCGGGATGACGCTGGCTGTCGCAGTCCAGCACCTCACCGCTGGCGGTCACCAGTTGCATGCCGCAGACGTGGGCGGAATAGGACTGGAAGGTTTTGCCGGTGCCGTGAGTCGAGGTGGAAATCGCTCCGGCGAGGGTCTGGTAGTCGATGTCGGCCATGTTTTGCAGGGCCTGGCCGACGTCCTTCAGGGGCACGCCCATACGCGACATCGGCGTGCCGGCGGCGAATTCGGCTTGCAGGGTTTTCGGATCGTGATCGAGCAGGCCGTTGAAGTAGCTCAGCGACAGCAACGTGCCGTCGGTGGGCACCAGTGCGCTGAAGGAATGCGCCGAGCCGACCGGACGAATCTTGCCCGGTGCCTGCCGGATCACCGCCGTCAGTTCATCCAGATTCTTCGGCGCCACCCGCGCCGCCGGCAGGCAACTCTGGCCGCCCGACCAGTTGCGCCACGGGATCAACCGGGGTGCGCGCATCAATTGGCCCAAGGCCGGATTCGTCGCCAGCGCACTGAAAGCGCCGACGATGCTTGCCCGTTGCAACAGCTGACGTCGAGTCAGATCCATCGTCATGCGCGCACCCTTATTGTGGCAGCGGCTGATCGGCCATGAAGCCGATCAACTGGAGGAATTGTTCTTCCGAGCATTCGACGCACTGGCCCATCGGCGGCATGCCGTTGTAGCCGTTGATGGCGTGGTCGAGCAGCGTGTCGGCGCCCTGCTGGATGCGCGGCTCCCAGGCCTTGCGGTCGCCGGTCAGCGGCGCATTCGCGGCGGGGTTGGCGTGACAGAGCTGGCAGCTGTTGGCGTAGATCTGCGCCAGCGCCGGGTCTTTGGGAATGGCGTTGTTGGTGCTGGCCGGGGGTTTGGCGTCTTCGCCGCAGCCTGACAGCGTCAGGAACAATGGCAGCAGTAAAGTGAATCGGCTTGCCCGCATAACAATCCTCGCGTGTGGCATCACTTATTGTTGTGATCACACCTTAAGGCAGCGATGCCAGGACGTTGAGGGCATTGCGGGCCAGCGAAGGGGGCATCCGGGGCCAGTCGGGTTCCCTCAGGAGTCGGGCACTCCTGTAGCGTTCGCGGTGTCGCTACCCCTCTGCCCTGCCCCTCTGCCATGCGCCTTTGAGTGACATTCGCGTGACATTTGCGGGTTTAAATTTCGGCGCATTCAGGCGTATAACCGTTACAGACTTTTTCAATGACACGCGGGGTAGCGACATGACCACAGCAAACATCCTTGGCAACCTGTTCCCTTCTGTCAGCGACATCCCGGAAAAATACCGCCTCGACAGTCAGGTCGAGCAACGCGAATACCTGGTCGATGGCGAGTTGCGCCGCTGGGACGGCCCGCTCGCTACCGTGCGCAGCCCGGTCTATCTGCACGGCGAAAACGGCGACGAACAAGTGATTCTCGGCAGCACGCCGCTGCTGGACGCCGACACCGCCCTCACCGCCCTCGACGCCGCCGTCCGCGCCTACGACCGGGGCCAGGGCCTGTGGCCGACCATGCGCGTGGCCGAACGTATCCAGCACGTCGAAGCCTTCCTCGGGCGCATGCGCCAACAGCGCGACGCCGTGGTGAAACTGTTGATGTGGGAAATCGGCAAGAACCTCAAGGACTCGGAAAAAGAGTTCGACCGCACCTGCGACTACATCGTCGACACCATCAATGCGCTGAAAGAACTCGACCGTCGCTCCAGCCGTTTTGAACTGGAACAGGACACCCTCGGCCAGATCCGCCGCGTTCCGCTTGGCGTAGCGCTATGCATGGGCCCTTACAACTATCCGCTGAACGAAACGTTCACCACGCTGATTCCGGCGCTGATCATGGGCAACACCGTGGTGTTTAAACCGGCCAAGCTCGGCGTCCTGCTGATCCGTCCGCTGCTCGAAGCCTTCCGCGACAGTTTCCCGACCGGCGTGATCAACGTGATCTACGGCAGCGGCCGCGAGACCGTCAGTGCGCTGATGGCCAGCGGCAAGATCGACATCTTCGCTTTCATCGGCACCAACAAGGCCGCCAGCGACCTGAAGAAGCTGCACCCGAAACCGCACCGTTTGCGCGCCGCGCTGGGGCTGGATGCGAAGAACCCCGGCATCGTCCTGCCGGAAGTCGATCTGGATAACGCGGTGAGTGAAGCGGTTACCGGCTCACTGTCGTTCAACGGGCAGCGCTGCACCGCGCTGAAAATCCTGTTTGTGCATGAGGATGTGGTCGAGAGTTTTATCGAGAAAATCAACACCAAACTGGCCAGCCTCAAACCGGGCATGCCGTGGGACAACGGCGTATCGCTGACACCGCTGCCGGAGTCGGGCAAGGTCGATTATCTGCATGGGCTAGTGGCCGACGCGCAAAACCATGGCGCCCAAGTGGTCAACCCGAATGGCGGCGAGTCGCGGGAATCGTTCTTCTATCCGGCGGTGCTGTACCCGGTGACGCCGCAGATGCGCGTGTATCAGGAAGAACAGTTCGGTCCGGTGGTGCCGATCGTGCCGTACCGTCACCTCGACACCGTCATCGACTACGTGCTGGAATCGGACTTCGGCCAGCAACTGAGCATCTTCGGCACCAACCCGGTAGCGGTCGGTCGTTTGGTCGACACTTTCGCCAACCAGGTCGGGCGGATCAACCTCAACGCCCAGTGCCAGCGCGGCCCGGACACCTACCCGTTCAACGGCCGCAAGAACTCCGCCGAAGGCACGCTGTCGGTACACGATGCGTTGCGGGTGTTTTCGATCCGGACGCTGGTGGCGACCAAGTTCCAGGAGCCCAACAAGGACCTGATCAGCGAAATCATTCGCGGGCGGGATTCGAATTTCATCGCCACCGATTACATCTTCTGAGGAGGAATCACCGCTGAGCACTTTCAGCCCTCACCGCTGGCCGCCGCTGTTGCGGCGGATTCTGCGGCCGCTGTTGCGGCGGATTCTGCGGCCGCTGCTGGATCCGTACCGTCGCTACCGGCATGCACGGTTGATTCATGCGGTGCGGGTAGCACTGGGACTGCTCGCGACAATCCTGCTGACCACCGGCATCAACCTGCCCCACGGCGAGTGGGCGTCGGTGACCATGCTGGTGGTGATCGGAGGTTTGCAGCACCACGGCAACATCGGCAAGAAAGCCGCCGAACGCGCCACCGGCACCTTGATCGGTGCCGGCGTCGGTCTGTTATTAGTGGCTCAACAGGCCTGGCTGGGGATGCCGTGGCTGACTTATTTTGCGATGGCGGTGGTGTGCGGATTCTTCTCGTATCACGCTATCGGCAAGGGCGGCTACACCGCCCTGCTCTCGGCCATCACCGTCTTCATTGTCGCCGGGCATGGCGACAACCCGATCACCGACGGGCTGTGGCGCGGGGTCGATATCCTGATCGGTATCGCCCTGGCCCTGGCCTTTTCCTTCGCCCTGCCGCTGTACGCGGTGTATTCGTGGCGCTACAACCTGGCCGACGCGTTGCGCGATTGCGCCACCGTGTACGGGCGAATCATCAGCGGTGAACCGGTTTCGGCCGATGAACACTTGAAACTGATGGGCCGGTTGAACACGGTGATGGTGCAATTGCGCTCGCTGATGCCATCGGTGTCCAAGGAGGTGAAGGTCTCGATGACCGAACTGGACGCGATCCAGCGCAACCTGCGAATGTGCATCAGCACCCTGGAAATCCTCGGCAATACCCGTCCGGACACCAACGACCCTGAAGCCATGGCACACCTGCAATCGGCGTTGAAGGCCGAGCACCGGGAGATCCGTGTGCAACTGATCGGTATGGCACGGGCCTTGAAAACCGGTGCAACCCTGCGTCTTGGGCGCCCGCTGGAATTGCCGGACGCCAGCCTCGACGCCCCGGTCTACAGCCCGTTGGATGGCTACCGTCTGCTGACCCGGCAACTGGCGTCCAACATCGGCGAAATGCGCCAGCGTCTGGCGAAAACCGCACCGCGCTGGAACATTTGAGGTTACTGCGCCGCCAGACGCCGCGACTTGAAGCCCCAGCCCTGTTGCATGCCGGCGGCAGCCAGCAGGATCGCCGCCACCCCGATCCATTGCAGGGTTTGCAGTTGATGGCCGAAGGCGAACCAGTCAACGAAAATCGCCGCAATCGGATAGATGAACGACAGTGCGCCGGTCAGTGCGGTCGGCAGTTTCTGGATCGCCCCGTAGAGCAACACATACATCAGACCAGTGTGGACGATGCCAAGCGTCACCAGGCTGGCCCAGGCACTCGGTGCCTGCGGCAGCGCTGAAAAATGCGCGAACGGCGCGAGCAGCAGCACGCCGGTGCAGACCTGGATCAAGGCAATCAGGTGTGGCGGCGTGCCGGTCAGGCGCTTGATGATCAGCGCAGCGATCGCGTACAGAAACGCCGCCCCCAGTGCCAGTGCGATCCCCATCAGGTAATCATTGCCGCCCTCGCCCTGCCCGCCGTGGGCACTGACAATGGCCAACATTCCCATAAACGAAATCGCCAGCCAGAACAGTTTTTGCAGAGTAATCTTCTCGCCAAGAAACAGGGCAGCCAGTCCTACCAGCATGAACGGCTGCACGTTGTATACCGCCGTACCGATGGCAATCGAGGCCCGTGAATAGGAGGCGAACAGCAGCACCCAGTTGCCAACAATCGCCACGCCGCTGAGCACGGCCAGCAGGAACGTGGTACGGGTCAGGATGTCCGGGCGCAAAAAACCGAAAGCGGCGCAGATCAGCAACAAGGTGCCGGCGCCGAATACGCAGCGCCAGAACACCACGTCCAGCACCGGTTGCCCGGACACCAGCACAAACCAGCCGATCGTCCCGGATATCAGCATGGCAGCGGTCATTTCGAATGAGCCGCGACGGATTGTTTTGTCCATCATCAATCTCCTTAATGTGTGGCAAAAGTATGCCAAGCGAGACCGGAGGTTCTCCAGCGCAAAAAGCAGGCTAAACTCGATTTCTGCCTTTTTTATCAAGGGTGATTTGCGTTATTCGCCTAATGCGGGAGTTATTTGTATGACCGACGATATCGACCAGATCTTGATCGGGGCCTTGATGGAAGACTCCCGGCGTTCGCTCAAGGCCCTGGCGCAGATCAGCGGATTGTCTTCACCAAGCGTGGCCGAGCGCTTGCGCCGATTGGAAGAGCGCGGAGTGCTCAAGGGCTACACCGTGGAGATCGATCCGAAGTGCTTCGGCTACCAGTTGCAGGCGATTGTCCGCGTGCGGCCATTGCCGGGGCAGTTGCAGGAAGTGGAGCGGCAAATCATGTCGATTCCCGAGTTCACCGAATGTGACAAGGTCACCGGCGAAGATTGCTTTATTGCCCGCCTGCATGTGCGGTCGATGGAGCAGTTGGATACCTTGCTCGACCGACTCAATACGCTGGCCGAAACCAACACCGCGATCGTCAAGAAGACCCCGGTCAAACGACGATTGCCGCCGATGGCGTGAGCGGCGCAGATTGTTTTTTTCCAGCGAAGGATTCGCGGCATGAAAATTCGGGTGGTGATACTGGCGGCATTGATGCTGACAGGTTGCGGAACCATACAGACCGTGGCGCTCAGCGATAAAACGAACGTCGATCAGTTGAAGGCGAAAAAAACCTACTGCGGTGCCGTACCGCGCATCTATAGCGGCGTGACATACGACTTCTGCATGCTTCACGCCGAAAAACCGGATGACGTCGATGCGTTCAATTACAAGAACCCGTCCCTCGGGCTGGTGGTTGACGGAGCCGTTTCCGGGGTGCTGGATACGTTTCTGCTGCCCTATACGATTTACAAGCAACACGCCGATGGCAGCATGATCATCAACTGATCACGTTTTTGCAGACAACAAAAAACCCGCTTTCGCGGGTTTCTTGTTTATAGCGGTGTAGCAATCAGTCATCGCGGCTCATGATGCCGAAGATCTGCAACAGGCTGATGAACAGGTTGTAGATCGATACATACAGGCTGATGGTCGCCATGATGTAGTTGCGCTCGCCGCCGTGGATGATGGCGCTGGTCTGGAACAGAATGCAGACCGACGAGAACAGCACGAAACCTGCGCTGATCGCCAGTTGCAGGCCGCTGATCTGGAAGAACATGCTCGCCAGCGTCGCACCCAGCAACACGAAGAAACCGGCGGTGATGAAGCCACCGAGGAAGCTCATGTCCTTGCGGGTGATCAGCACATAGGCCGACAGGCCACCGAACACCAGTGCAGTCATCGCGAACGCGGAGCTGACCACTTCAGCGCCGCCCTGCATGCCCAGGTAACGGTTGAGGATCGGGCCGAGCAGGAAACCCATGAAACCGGTCAGGGCAAACGCCGACACCAGGCCCCAGGCCGAATCACGGAGTTTGTTGGTGAGGAAGAACAAACCGTAGAAACCGATCAGCACCACGAAAATATTCGGGTAGCCGACGCGCATCTGCTGGGCCACGAAAGCCATCACACCGCTGAAAGCGAGGGTGAGCGCCAGCAAGCCGTATGTGTTGCGCAGGACGCGGCTAACCTCTAGCTGCTCAGCCTGCACGCTGTTGTGAACTGCGTAATCCTGTTCGCGCATGGCGACACTCCTGTTGGTTTGAAACGTTCAGTCGCAAAGATCATAACAGACGCTCTGTAACAAGCCATGCACAGAGTTTGACAGTGTGTTTCATTCAGGTATTATGGCGCCCGCAACGCAACGGAGGTGTGGCCGAGTGGTTTAAGGCAACGGTCTTGAAAACCGTCGACTGTAACAGGTCCATGAGTTCGAATCCCATCGCCTCCGCCATATTTGATACGACAAAGCCCTGATTATTCAGGGCTTTGTCGTTTCTGGCGTTTACGAAAATTTCTGCCTTTCGATATGTGTTCCATAACTTTTGTGGGCGCGTTCCATAACTCCGACCGATTTCTCCCCTCTCCGGCGTCCTGCCAATCGTTAAACACTCTTCATGTAACACGGTGCTACGCTGATGCCTTGGCTGACAAGGAAACCAAAATGCCCAACTCCGACCTCCTCCCTTCCCTGCTCTTCAAGATCAACGAAAACCAACTCGCACTCGAAGCCGCCATCATGGAACTGTCCAACTGGGTCGAGCAGCGCGGATCGGCTGATGTCGCCGAGAACGTCCGCGGCGCACTCTGGACGATGGACAAAAACGAAGAGTTCATCAAGATGACCCTGGCTGTTTTGATGGCGCCAGACTGACCGCTTTCGGCCAAAAGCAGTCATCGCGACGATGCCGTACGATACACGCCTACCGGTAGATCATTAGGGCTTACCCATGCAATTTCATGGTTTCGAATTCGGGCATATTGAGGTTGAGATTCAAAACCGTGCGTATGACCTTCATAACTTCTACCAAGCCAGCACCATTAATTACGACATCATGGATAGGTCGGCTGTACTCATCTTTACTCGACGGACTGAAGCCTGGGTGCCGACCGAAGAAGCACACAAGATTACTATCAGCTTCCATGAGGTCGATTACTTTTCATCAAGTGGGCGGAATGATTACCCAATCGATGGCGACGATAGTGTTATTCATTCGATCGGAGCCGTGGAGTCCAACGCAGAGACACAGGCCTTTTACCTGACAGATCACATCCAACCAGATCATCATCTTGTCATGTGCTTCGAGTCTGGTCTTACATTACGAATACAGGCCGCTGAAGCACGATGCAAAATCGATTTTTAAACGGCAAAAATTTAGAAAAGGGGACAGAAAAGGGGACGGATTTATTTTCCAGAATGGGAAGTTCAGCTCGATCACCCGCTCTTGGGTCACGCTCTACCCATTTCCTCATACGAAGCATCGACGAACATGATGTGTTCATCGCAAGCCGCTTCAGTTACATCCCGGATTATTTCAGCAAGAGTATCAACATCCAACCCCTGAGCTTCGATGCAGGCCAGGCGTCCGGGTGACCAATCTATGACAGAGCACTGTGGATACTTCCCTAGCAGTGCGGACAGGGCCTTCTGAGGCTGCTCTTTGCAGGTGTACATGAAATCAAAGTACGGGGCGCTGGTGTCCTGAAGCGAGTACACCAGAGCCCAAGCATTTGATGGACCGGAAAAGTACATCGTGACGTAACGATGTGCCCATTCTGGCCCGCCATGTTTGATGAGGCGAAGTACTTCGACGATTGAATGACAATCGGGGATTCGGATCATGCGATGAGGGTCAAACGTTCGGCCAGGCACAGGTTGGACTGCTACTTTACTGAGCAGAAATGCAGTCATTCTTGCTTTCTTATTCATCGTATTGTCTCGAGTTCGAATGTCCGCTTTTGGCCGAAAGCAGCCGCTCGTGAGCAGGTCACTGGGATCATTAACTCAGGCGCGTTCTTACCCGTTTAGGTGACCTTCCCCACAGAGTTACTGAGGTGAAGATGACTACCAGTGCAAATGAGTAGGGTCCATATCTTCCATCAAATTCGAGCCCCCACATGATCAACAGACCCAGTACGCAGAAGATGCACAGTATTTGGGTGCTGTAGACGATAGAAGCAGTCGAAATATTTTTCATAATTCAACCTCGAAGACGCCTGGCTCTACTCTTCGAAGAATAGCTGAGCAAGGCCAGTGTCCTTCACCAAAAATCGGAGCCGCTCTATTTTTTCCGCCAGCTCGCATCACCTACTTCGGCATCAAAACTGTATCGACGACGTGTATGACGCCATTAGACTGCATGACATCGGCGATGGTAATGGCTGCTTTACCGCCTTTAGCGTCCTCCACCCACAATTTGCCATCGTGAAGCCAGACAGTCAGAGGTTCCCCCTGAACGGTGGTCAGCATGACTTTGCCACCATGCATTTTGGCGTCCCCCATCAGTTGCTTGGCGGTATGAGTACCAGGCACCACATGGTAGGTGAGGATCTTGGTCAGATCTGCTTTGTGCTCGGGCTTGACCAGCGTGTCGACTATTCCGGCCGGCAACTTGGCAAAGGCCTCATTGGTAGGAGCGAAGACGGTGAACGGACCTTTGCTGTTGAGCGTATCGACCAGTCCGGCGGCTTTGACAGCCGCAACAAGCGTCGTGTGGTCTTTAGAGTTGACGGCATTCTCTACGATAGTTTTGTTTGGATACATGGCTGCCCCGCCAACCATCACGGTATCCGCAGCAAAGCAAAGGCCGGCGTTGAAGCATAGAAGGGTAAAGCAGGCAATCGCAAAGCGTTTGATGAGCATGTGCATGATGCATCTCCTGGATCATTCGACCCTTCTTATGAGGGGTGACAGATTTACGTAGGAGACTCCAAACTGGATGCACATCTTTAAAAATAAACTTTCAACCCGGTTTTGATAGGCGCCATTGAGCGGCAGCTTCTGGCCGATTGCTGACTGTCACGGAGGTCTGCAATCGGCAAAAAGCAGTCACTGCCAATGGTTAACCATCGCGAAATCATCCACTAAACTAATGCGGACACCCACCCAGGAGACATTCTCTCCATGCAAAGCTCGTCTTTATTGGCGTGTCCCTCCTGCTCCTCAAAGTTGAGTCGAACGGCGCAACGGCGCATGACTCCTTTTTTGGGGGAGTTTCCCGTAGTCCCGTGTGTTTCTTGTGGGGCACCTTTGCGATGGCATGTGGCTCTTCATCGCAGACTTCGGGTTGGCGGGATGATCTTCCGGCTCGGGGTCTGCGGCATTGCTATAGCATTGCCGTTTGTTTTCCTATTGAGCAAAAATCACTGGGCAATAGTTGTCACGGGGGGCAGCATCATACTTTCATTCGTTGGGATACTTGTCACCGCAACCCGGACAGTTACCCCTTTCGTTGAAGTCATAGAGGGCGATGCAGCAACGCGTTGATGACTGAACGAGAGAATGGGGACAGATTTTTATGAAAAATATATCTGTCCCATTTTTTGGTCGTCTCATTTTTGATTTCAAGTGGTGATGATTGCCGAGCTAGCGGTGAATCAGGCGCGGGATCACATCGAAGTCGCCTAACCGGTCGGTGGCTGCTTCTACAGCGCGACTTGTGTGAGATGCCTGGCGCCCGTTCAGCATTTCAGAATGCTGCATCATGAGCGTCCATGGCTTGCGTCAGGCTCGGATACCATTCACTTCGCTCGCTCGGTGAAGTCTCGATGAACAACTCAATCAGTTGGCGATCAAGGAAGAGCTGCACAGCGTCGTCCAACGGCAGGCTATAAAAGTCAGCGCTTTGCACCGCGTACTGTGTAGTCTGGAGATTTAAGAAACAAACGTATCTCACGGCCCTCGAATCGCTCAGCCGACGCCAGGTGATGATCTGCTGATAGGAGTCACCCAAAAATCCCATGTTTATTACCCTCCGTGTGCTGCGGCGCAGCAAGTGAAGGTATAGCAGTTGATTACCCACCTCTGGTTCTGGCGGTGCACAGGGTTTTGGGAGTTAAGAAGAATGGCGCCGGATCATTAATCTAAAAGGTTCGTCAATTCGCCAACTGCGACTGTGGTGCAGCGGATGGCTCCGCCAAAACCCCAGATCGAAACCAGTTCTGCAACGATTGATGAATCCTGCAAACGATTGAATTTAATTGAATCGAGTACGTTCTGTTGGTTGAAGTCCTTCAGCGACAAATCCTGGAGACCATTGAATATCAGTTCAATCAGTAAGCTTTTGCGACAACCGTATTCAAAGTCCGCTTCACCCGCACCCACCACTTCATACTCACGATAATGAATGCAGAGCTTTGCGACGGTATCTGTGTCGGCTTGATGAAATGGCCGCGACACCGAAAACGAAATGACTTCCGCATCGTGAAACGATGGCCAGAAACCAATGTTGCCAATCACAAGCCCTGCTCCCTGTATCAACTCTTCTGCGGCGCCCATGGCTTGCCTCTCAAATGAAATCGTTGACAGATTTTAGAAGAGAAAAGAGGACGACGTCGGCTTGGGCGTGGCGACTGTCGGGAGAGAGGTCAAAGACATGAGAAAAGGGACTGATTTTTTCTGATGAAGTGCCGCGCCTGGACGGATGCGGCCACCTGCGAATGTCTGCATATGGTCAGAAGCGGTCAGCCATGAGCGTCCGCTTTTGGCCGTTAGCTGTCGCTTGCACACGTCCGCTTTTGGCCGGAAGCAGTCACATGACTGCAGCTCGTCGCCTCACCCTCGCCCACGTTACCCGGCCTAGATTACTGTACATGCATACAGCTTTTGTACAGTGAATCTTTCCATGAATTTCGATCAAGCCAAATTTCTCCGGCTCCAACAATGGCGCGCGACTCTCGATGACCAGGACTTTCGCATGCAGAACCCGGAGGCACACCGGGAAACGCTTCATCAAATGGCTGCCGCCCTGCATACAGAGGGACTGATCGACCAGCTTGAGCAGTTCGATATGAACGAGATGGCAGACGCTGCCTACTGGCATTCTGTCGAGGAGCTGCAAAACTCGCCGGGCCAGTACCGAGGAGCGTCGACCTACAATGTCGTTCAGATCGACACCGGAAGGCTGCTTGGCAAAATCAACCGGTCGATATTCAACTTCGAAAGCGACGAACCACGCGGCGCCTCCTTTACCTACGACGGCAAGGTTTACTCTGGCGCAGACGGTGTGCGGCTGACCTTGGGGCTTTCCCGGAACATTGGGACAATCTCAGGCCTGATGCTGGAATTGAACGGGCGCCTGTATCAGCTAGTTGAAACCGAACGAGTCGTTCGCGGTGTTGATTACAAGCCAATGGATGATCCATACGCTTACCGCGCTCTGGTTGATGTTGCGCAAGTCGCCCAGGAAGAGCGCGACCTACACGCCTTTGAAAAGGTGCGCCCTCACATCGAGTCGGCGGCTTTTTGCATGTGCCCCACCTGCCTCGATCGATTTGATGCGCGTGATGACTGCCCAACTTGCACCGGAAAAGGTTTTGTGACGAAGTCGGCACCGACGGGTCTACGCTGGAGGAACCATGCGAGGAACGGGCAATGTGTGGACGACTAACCCAGTACAGCGGCATTCACGACTTCGTAGCGGCGCTCAGCATGCCCAACGCTCTGGTCAACTCGACCGGCGAGCAACCGCTCGAGCGCTACAACGCCGCGCCGACAGCGCAGCTCGCCCTCTTCCATCAGGAAGGACAGTTCCTGCACGCCGACATGGTTCGCTGGGGATGGCGCCCACACTGGGCGAAGGATCGCGCCGCGCCGATCAATGCTCGAGTGGAGAAGGTCGCACACGGTCCGTTCTTCCGTGCCATCTGGCCGCACCGGGCAATCATCGCTATCAACAACTGGTTCGAGTGGGTCGACGAAGGCGGACCGAAGAAACAGCCCTACTTGATCCGGCACCGGGATGGCTCGCCTATTCTGTGTGCTGCGATAGGCCAATACCCGAATGAGGAACACGCCCCAGGTGAGCACGACGGCTTTGTGATCATCACAGCCGACAGCGCTGGGGGAATGGTCGATATCCACGACCGAAGGCCTGTGGCATTGTCGCCTGAACTCGCTCGGGAATGGTTGGATCCGGCCACGCCGAAAGAACGCGCCGAGCAGATGGTGCTGCATCAGGGCGAAGCGACAGAGGTGTTCGAGTGGTTTAAGGTTGATCGGGCCGTGGGGAATGTTCGGAATCAGGGCCCGGATCTGATAAAACCCGTCGATTGATCAACTGTACGTCAGCGTTTTCAAGCGCTCCACCAGCGCGGCCTCAAAAATGATGTACAGCCTTTCCGCATCGCCGGACCGCAAAGCCCCGCCGGTTTCCAGCCCAAGCACGAAGCCATCCGCCCGTGCTCCTGCCTTTACAGCGATGATCATCGAATCAGCCCGGACAATCTGCGCCAGCAGCCGATCCGCCTCTCTTTGCATCTTCTCGCTCAGCACTACACCTTCCACAACCGTAACCCTTCATATTCAGCGCGACATCCAGTACATCACCAACAAAACGACCGTCACCCAACTGAGGGTCAATAAAAACGAAAGCCCTGCAAGTCGCTTGTCCACGTACATAACGCCATCATAAAAAAAGAATGATGGTTCACGACTTCCCCCTTCGCAAGCATGGCGCAGGGCCATCAATGGCGCAGGTTTCGCACATAGTCCTGGCACGCCTGCAACGCGATCAATCCACGGTCGCCGGTGTCGGTGATGGCGATAATTCGTTGAGCATGCGCCGGGTCAAGTCGGGCTCGTACGGCTGCATGATCCACGCCGCCGGGGCCGGCGGTGGCTGGCACACCGCAGCCTTTGGCAGTGTCGTTTGCGTCGAGGAGGACTGACAACCGCAAATCAGAAGTGGCAAGGCGATCGCGCAGGCGATCTTGGTCACGTCGGGCATCGGCCATTTTCCTGAAGTGGGTTTGCTCGCTGGTCGCCAGCCGCTGCTCGAGCGCCAGACGCTTGTCCTGCTCGGCCTGCTGCGCGGTCGCCGCGGCCAGGGTCAGTTGATTGAGGGTTTCGGCGTGTTGCCGCGCTTGCTCGGCCAGTATGCTGCCGTAGCGCCAGTCCTGAAACTGCCAGGCACTGCCGGCGCCGACCAGCACCAGCGCCAGCGCGCCCACCGTTTTCCACGGCACGACCATCACGGCACATCCCGGAAGAACACGTGCCCGCCCAACTTGAGCGTCTGCTTGGCCTTCGCCGCCCAGGCCGGCGCTTTGATGCTGGTGGCGTAGTAGTGAGTGGCGCCGCCGGTGGGATCCGGCACCTTGCCGTCGATCACCTGGTCTGCAGCGATGCGACATTGCGCCAGCTCACGGAATGGGATCTCTTTCACGCCGATCAGGAATTGATAGTTCGGGTCGGTCTTATTCCAGCAGCTGAACTGGTACGGTTTCTGGCACACGCCGGCGTAGCCCTCACCCCACCACGAATTCGTCTTCCCGTCGAACACGCGGTTGCGGATCGTCCAGGCCACGGCGATCTGCCCGGCAGTTCCCTCCCCACGGGCCTCGCCCCACAGCGTGCGGGCGAGTATGTCGCGGTCTTTTTCGGTTACAGGCATCACTATTCTCCAGGCAAAAAAATACCCGCTCGATGGCGGGTTGCGGTCTGACGCGGCGATCAACTCAAGACTGGGTTGCTCGGGCCACGGTGGTTTCTTCGTTGTACGGCTCAGGCTGCTCTGGCCACGCCGGTTCCGTCGGCCAGACAGGCAGCCCAGTCACGCGGCCCAACAGAACGCGGTATTTCTTCCATGCCGCCAGCGACGCTACCCGCAGCGGCTTCTCGTCGACCTCCTCGGGCAGCGCGTAATCACCAGCGATCGCATCATTTATTGCGTCGACCCGGCTTTGCAGCGCAGTGACTTGAGCGGTTGCAAGGCGCGTTCTGGCGTTGAGAATCGCCGTGGTGTCGCGCAGGAGTTCCTGCTCGGCGATGGCATCAATCAGGGACTGTGGAATTTCTTCGACGAAGGTTTCGCCCTCCAGCAGTTCCATTTCTGGGTTGATCGCCCGCCAGCCAGTGGGCGTAATTGCGTAAGGCATATCATCACCTGTCGAAGTAGTAGCCGAGTGAATAGCAGTTGGCGCTTCCGCCACCGGCTGCGCTGTAAGTAATGGTGCCGTCTGAGGCAATCGGGCAGCGACCATTGAAAATGGCACCCGGCGGCACGAATACCATCCATCCGGACGCGATCGGCGTGCCCGCATCAGAGGGGGTAAATTTCACCGAGACGGTTCCGACGTTTTGCCAAGCCGCCTCCAACGTGTGCGCCGTAACCGGTGCGATGGTGCGCGTATTGAATGCCGCGACCGAGGTCCCACCGCTGAGCAGGCGGAATGTGGTGCTTTCCGGATTGGCCACCGTGTACATGATCGAGCTGTCGGCCAGGCGATGGGCAAACTGATAAGCACCCGCTGCGTTGGTGTTGATCAGAATCGAACCGATGTACCGGCGAGAGTTGTCATTTGTTTTCTGATGCGCTTGGTTGTAATACCGCGCCGGCGCGGCGGTGGTGGACTGCTCAATAGCACCAGCATCGGTAAGGTACAGGTGGATGAAAGTGTTGACCGCCCCCACCGTCATCGGGCTGATCGTTCCTCCAGCGTAGGTAACAACCTTGGCCACTGACGGCACGTACGCGCTACCCGGGCG
This sequence comes from Pseudomonas sp. R38(2017), assembly GCF_002112395.1. Taxonomy (NCBI): domain Bacteria; kingdom Pseudomonadati; phylum Pseudomonadota; class Gammaproteobacteria; order Pseudomonadales; family Pseudomonadaceae; genus Pseudomonas; species Pseudomonas sp. R38(2017). Next base: position 49,112 of record NZ_NEHN01000002.1, on the reverse strand, counting down.
GATCGCGATACTCGTTCCTGACACCCAGACCAGGCTTAGACCTTCGATAAAGCCCAGCGCGCCGCCGATCCCGCCCTGTTCTCGAGAAAGTGGTGTAGTGAGCCCGGACAGAGAGGTAATGTCGGAGTTCTGCCCTTTGCCGGCCTTGCTGAATTGCAATTTCGCCAAGGCAGCGAGAACCGTGTCGGTCGCAACAACAGCAGATGCCATGTTCGGCAGCGTGAACCCAGTCAGGATTGCAGCCCTTACTCGCGCGTCGGTGTAATACTTGTTCGTCTCCCCCTCTGGAAGACCGTCAGCATTCGTCAGGTTCAATGAGTTGCGCACACCGGCGAGGGTTGGGTCTAAGCCCAAGACTGCCAACACTCCCCCAAATTGATTCTTCAAGCCGTTGAAAGCGTCGGCCAGTAATTTCGGATAGCCCTGCACCGGCATGATCGCGTAGGAAGATCCGCTTACGGTCGCGCCTTTGTAGGCGGGTATGATCGATAGCTGGGTCGGGCTCGCGATGTTACCGATCTCATAATTCAGTCCATCAGGCCCAATAAATGCGTCACCAACACGGGCGTTGGCTACGAAATCCGCATTCGTACCAACGACCGTCGTTGAGCCGCTGGTGACTGCGACTATTCCCCCTCGGAGCCAAGGCATAGTGTTTCCTTTTTTGTCGATAACAAAACCCGCTGAATGGCGGGTTGTTTGGAGATTTACAGGGGACGCATGGGTCTAGCGGCGAAAGTTGTTCTGCCGTTCTTGGCAGTGCCACCCTCGGAACTCACCATTGCCCCCACGTAACCATTAAGTGTTGAGCGCACTCCCGCATGAAATCCGCAAGGCGTCTGCAGCGTGGTATTGCCGTTGTAAATTTTTCCACCAAGAAGCGTGGAGGCGAGAAAGTAATCGTCATAGGAGCCCGTCCATGGCATTTGACATCCACTCCAATAAATTCCGGAAACCTCCCCTCCTCGATTGTCCACGGTCCAGCCTTCGTTGATGGGAAATCCCGTCATGACAAGTAGATTGTCGGCCCCCACGAAAATTTGCTCGTTAGCGGCATTGCGCAGGCGCAGGTCGTACGCGCTCGCGGGCGATGTGGACCGGAACGTCGCAACAAGCCAGCGACCGCTGCAGTCAGACGCATTGAACGGTGTCATCAAGTGCAGTTGGAAGCGGAATCCCGTCCAGTTGCCTGGCCCACCCAACTGCACCAACGAGTGGTACATGCCTTGGTTGGTTGGGTTGAGGAAAACATGCGGCGCCTCGCTGGTGGTTATGGGGGCCGGGTAAGTAATGACCGCCTGGGTAATCGTCACAGGAGCGCTCGGCGGTTTGCCGATGGTATAGGTGCCCGATGCGGCAACGTTCAGCACCCTGTTCTCGCTATCGATTTGAAAGAAATTCTGTCCGTTGCGTGACCTGAATCCGTAGTCCATGCCCCCCTCCTATTGGTAAGTCAGGATGAAAATGTTGAGCACCATCCCTTGCCCACGCCGAACTCGTAGCTGGCCCGTCGACCAGAAGACCGCAGGCAGGACGGAGGTTTCATCTGTTGGATTCGGCAGAGTCACACAAACGAACGACTGCGAAGTGATCTCCGGCATATCGATGAAGCTGGTGAAGTTACTGGTGATGGGAGGGACGGTGATCTGTCTTGTCACAATCGACCGAATGGTCATGACTGACGTTTCCAGTGTTACCCGCCCAGCAGCGTCCCTTGTCCTCGCGCCGTAGTAGTCCATTACGTCATCTTCCCTAGCGCGGCGCGCTCGATGTAGTTGAGGTCGTAGACGTATATCCCGTTGTTGTTCAGGAGCGTGTAGCCGCTGTCAGACTGACCACGCAGCGTGAACGTCCCTGCCGGAATGTTGATCTCCAAAAGCGGCAGGCCCTGATTGTTGAGCGCGGCTGACCTCAACGTCATGCCGAGCACCAACTCCTTGATGAAGGCTTGGCTGATGATTGCCGTATTCATGAACACTTGGCCGCCCTGAACCACGAACGGCGCGATCATCTGCCCACTGACCTCATCCAGAATCGCAAAGCGCTGGGCGAACGCAAGGATCTGCGACTCCTGCTGCTCGCCATCTACGCCAATAGCCAAGCCAGCCATGACGGTCCTTCCGCCCACGGTGGTGGACGTTTTGATCGTTGTCAGCGCTGAGACCTTACCGTTCAAGCCAGCAACTACGGTGCTGACCGTCTCGGCCTTTGCTGTGGCGTCATTTGCTTTCGCGGTGAGGGTGTCGATCCTCTGAGCCGTCGCTTCCTTGTCGGTCGCCACAGCAGTCGCCAGAGAGGTAACATTCGCAGCGTTGGTCTCCACGGCAGCATCAAGCATCGTGATTCTGGTAGCAGACGCTCGGTTTTCCTCCGCCCTAACTTTGTCGTTGTTCACGATGCTGGCTGTGTTTTGCCAGCCGTGAAGCGCATCGGCCATTGCGCCCGTTCCGTCATCTTCACGCCAGGCAGCCTGCAGCGCCTGCATCGTCGATGCCTGCGCCGAGACCTTGCCATCGAGGGTTTCAATCTGCGTGCTGTGCTGTTCGACTTGCAAGGCTAAGGCATTGGTGGTCTCAGCAATCGTTCCCATGTCATACCAGAACTTAGGGTCCGGTGGTGCCGTACCGACCGGCACAGCCTTGATCGCCGAGAATAGACGACCATCGAGCCTCACCACTTCACCTATGCTGTACGGCTTGGTCGGGTCATATGCCATGGCGTCGGTAATTTCGCTGATCAGGTCCTGCAGTTCCTGCTTAGCCTGCTCCAGTCGCTCATTCACTGAGCCTTCACCGTCACCGGAAATCTTCCCGATTTCCTCAAGCAGCTTTTGGCCGAGCGACGACTCCTGAATTTTTCCGAGAAAGTATTTCTCGTATTCGGACTGGTCGATGCTCACCTGCCCGTTGACCCCGTTCGCCGCTGGAAACCAGGGGCCAACATTGCCAGTTCGGTCGACCAGGCGCGCCCAGAAGAACAAGCTGGTACCCGGAACGACGTTCTGCATTTCGTGATTTGCTTGTGGGTAGGCGAAGTCTGCCAACTTCACGGCACTGGCGAGGTCGTTGGTCTTGTTGTTCCATATCTCGGTGCGCTGAGTATCTTCCGCACCAGGTGGAAAACCCCACTCAACGCCAATGCCGTAGACCTTGCTGACGGTACGCAGGAACGATACCGCCGGCGGCAGCCCCTCCTTCCCTTTCAGGTTGGTGAGGATCGAGTTACGCCATTGTGACGAGATATCGAACGCACTCACCGCGCGGACCCGCGCTACGTAGGCACCGGCGTAGATGCCGACCACATCGACGTTGGTCATGCCAGTGCGCTGCAGCTTGATCCAGTTGCCGCTGTCCTTGCGCCATTCAACGTCATAGCCCACCGCGCCATCCACGGCGGGCCAGCTGATGGTCATGGTGGCCACGGCCAGGCCCTGCACGACCGACGACGTCGACGTGAGGGATACGCTGGCCGGCGCCGGAACGACGGTGATCGGAATCACGCTGATCGGCCGTTCTTCCAGGCGCGCACCGGTATCGATGTGAGCGAATTTGCTCGGCTCGAACTGCAGGGCGGTGATTTCGAAGTCGCCCTCGGTGGTGCGCTTGGTGCGCAGCACGCGATACAGCGGGATCGCCAGATCATCGGCGTCGAGCGCCCATTGCAGTTGCGCGACTGGTGGCTCGCTGTAAGCGACAGTCACCGTTACCGCGCGGCCGTTGACGCTCTGCACGGTGCGGCCCTCGGCGCGGCCGCCCGGCAGGTTGATGATCAACCGGTCGCCGGCCTTGGCCTGGGTATCGCGATCGAGCGTGACGACGCGGCCAGCTGCTGACGAGATCCGCCCGCCGACCTCCCGCCCGGCCAGCAGTGAGTCCGCCACCGGAATGATGTGGCCCGGCAGCGGAATAACGCCCTCCATACCGGTCTTGAACGATACGGTGCGGTCTTGGTTGTTGCTCAAGATCGCCCACTTGCCACGGCGCTGGGCCTCGGAGGCGCGGGTGCAGCCAATGGCGCTCAGCTCGGTCGGCCGGTCGCCGTAGCGGCGCTGAAGTTCCAGGTCAGCGAACGGTATGACGTCGGTGTCGTAGTTGTTCGCTGGGTTGTCGTAGCTGACCAGCGCCCGGGTGTACCGGGTTTTCGCCGAGGCGCTGCCGTACGAAAATTTGCCGTCGATCACGTTGGCCCGGGTGAAGACGTAGTCGAAGTCCTGCGCGCGCGGCATGTCGGCCTGCATCACCAGCTGGCCTTGCGCCCAATACGTCATGCCTCGATAAATCGCCGAGATATCGCGCAGCAGCGACCAGGCGTCGGCCTTGCCCTGCAGGTTCATGTCGCAAAGGAAGCGCGGCTCCTGACCGCCGAGGCCGTTCGGCACCAACTGATCGCAATACTGCGCGATCCGGTACAGCTCCCACTTGTCGACCATGAACGGCTTGATGCGCTTGCCGAGGCCGAAACGGTCTTCGGTGCAAATGCCGTAGGTGATCCACGCCGGATTGTTAGTCCAGGCCGATTTCATCGAGCCGTCCCACGTCCCAGTGTAGGTGCGCTGAATCGGGTCGTAGTTGCTCGGCACCATCCAGCGCCGTGCCTTGCACTTCACGGTCACCGCCGGGATGTTGGTGAACTGCTCGGCGTCGAACTCGATATAGACCAGTGCGGTATTCGGATAGCGCAGCTTTGCGTCGATGATCTCGGTGATGCCAGCGATCAGCATGGTGTCAGCGATCTTGTTGCTGTTCTGGTTCGGCGTCAGGCGGCGCACGCGGATCTGCCAGCCAGTAATAGCCGTCGGCAAATCAACCCGGACCGAGCGCTCGTAGCGTGTTGTGGTCTTGCCGTCGACAGCATCGGGATAAACCTGCTGATAGGCGCCGCCGTCGGTGGCCACGTCGATCGCATACTCGATGCGGTAACCGCCGATATTGCCTTGGTCGTCAGACCGTTGCAGTGCCGGCCACGCGAAGCGCATACGTACGGCGGAAAGCTGGATGTTGGTGATCGAGCGCACCCACGGTGCATCGCTGCGCAACTCAACGTTCAACGAGGTCTCGTTTTCCACGGCCGGAATGCCCGGGATGTAGGTCTGATCCACGGAACCCGGGCGCCAGTCCCATTTCACGTTCGGGAAGTTGTAGTTGCCACTGGCATCGCGGATCGGCGTGTTGTCCAGGTAGATGTCGTAATCGGTTGGCACGCCATCAAACTCACCTTCACCCACGGCGATCAGGATTTTCGCCAGATTGGTCGAGCGCAGGCTGTCGCTGGCTTCGACCGGCGATTTCGGCTTGCTGCTGCCGCCCTTCTCGCCGTGGATCTCGATCTGTTGCGCTGCGCCCATGCTTTCCTCCAGGCATAAAAAAACCGCCTCGCGGGCGGTTGGTGTGTTGCTGTCCTGCTTACACTTTGTCTTCAGCCAGGATCGAGGCCGAGATGATCATCCCGCCCCACCGGCGCTCTCCGATGCAGATCGGCACCGGGTTGCCGCTGGCCGTGGTGTTCTTGGCGCTCCCGAAGGCGTAGGACGGTGCGTTTTCGGGGGATGCGCTTTGCTTCAAGCCTGAGGCTTGAGGGCTGAGCATTTGGATCACGCCGCCGGCAGTCATTGCCAGACCAGCCGAGAACAGAGATGGACCAGCGCCGCCGGCAAAAAATGATGCGGCAATCAGTACGACGCCGATGATTGTTTGAAGTACGCCAGCGCGCTTGCTTCCTGAAATCACCGGTACAATTCGAATTTCCTGAGCGCCCCCGAGTGCAAAATCTTTTTCGCCCACATTTTTCCGATTTCGGAAGATCGCGAATCGCATACCGCGCCGATCCAGATCCTTGATCGCCGCTTCAAACCCGTCGATTGTGCATTTCAATGCCTGGACCGCTTCGCCAACCGATTTACTGCCAAGCTCTCGGTAATGCACGCGTCCGAATAGCCTTGCCAGCGGGCCAGATAAAAGAATGGTGGTCATTGATGGTTTAGAAATTGCTGCGGCCGCCATGGGCTATCTCCTGACGAAAAAAAACCGCCAACTGGCGGTTTTGAAAAATTGCTCGGTTTACAGGCACTCGCGAACTGCTGCCTCAAGTGCCGCGCGGCCCCACATTTTTGACCACGGCAAGCGCTGGTACAGTGCGACTTTGCTGCCTGTTCCAGCGCCGGAAACTTCAAGAACCTCATCGGTCATCATGTCAGTAGCAACGACCAGCCTATAGCCGTTCTCTGTCTCAGACATGGTCGAAGTCGAGCGCTGCTCCTGCCACTTCGGGAATACGCACAGAGCGTACTTCTTGGCCGATTTATTGGTGGATGCGCTGATGGTCGGATCGTTCTTCTTCACATCTCCGGGCGACGAGCACCCCGCCAACAGCGCTACCGCCAGCGCTCCTACGATCAGTTTCATGCAGGTCACTCCTGTGGGAAAGGATGCACTGTAGCGCGGCACTGTCCGGGCATCCAGTGTGGACGAAAGCCCAGTAACCACGCTTGATCACCACGTAGTAGCTTTGTGCCTCATTTCTAACCAGGCAGGATTGAAAATGGCGCTATATTCGAGTGGTACAGAGAAATACCTCTCCAAGGAACCTGGCTCGCTTCTCGGTAGCGCACTATGGAACACGCTTTATGACACCGGCAGCGTGGTCCCAGCATCAGGCATATACCGTTGCGAGGGATGCGGAGACGAAATCACTTCGAATAAGTACGATCCCTTCCCGCCTCAGAACAAACATCAGCACGCCAATGGAACCCCGATCCAGTGGCGCCTCATCGTACAGACGCAGACGAAGGGGTAAAGGATTCCCCAGTCCTTTGCCTGCAAGCCCAAGGACTGGGATTGCGCCAATTTCGGCGCGTTTATGACCTGGAGGTCAATATGAGTGCAACGCAGCTGCAGCAAATTTTGCGATCTGCCGAACAAAATGCAAACCGTATGCTGAGGTTCGCTCCTCAGGATCATCAAGGGCAGGAATTTGCGAAGGCGGCGAATGCTGCAATCGAAGACTTGGCGAAAGCGGTAGTCGCGCTCCATAAGCGAGTTGCGGAACTCGAGGACAAATAGCGTCCTCAGGCTGGAGCGGCCCCTGCCGCTTCACCCAGCCTCGTTTCGAAGGAGATTTCGGTATCTCGCCCCTCAGGTCCCGCCGGAAACATCGTCGAGCAGAAAACCGAGATTAAGCGCCCTTCTTCGAACGCGGAATCATCTCCGTACTTTTCCTTCAAAGCGGCAACAAGCTCGCTCTGCGTCAAAGTGAATTTCTCCACCTTGTAGTGCACTATTTCAACTGTTTTTCCCATGTCGTCTCCTGCGGCCTTGCCGCGTCACGTGGATGATTGTGCGTCTTTGTGCCTGAGAATCAGGCGAGTTCTGTCATGCCAGGGTCCACCATAAACGATGACCTCGGACGGCCTGCCGTACAGGTGGTGCAGCAGAAAAGGCCCTGGGCCAAATGTTGCTGCATCCTCGCCGGGCAATGCCGGATCGGTGCCGAGGAAGATCCCGGCATGGTTAGGGTGAACCGTCCGCCCCACTTCCATCACGATCATGTCGCCGCGTTGTGGCTGGTCGACTCGGTAGAAGCCGGCGGCCTCGTAGTTCGCCTCGTACAGGCTGGTGTTGTCCTTGCTTTCCCACCAGCCGTCGGCGCGCTTGAAGGTTTCGAACTCCAGCCCCCACTCGCGTTTGTACCAGTCGGCGCAGACCTGCCAGCAGTCCCAGGCGCCGTGCACGAATGGCCGCTTGAGCAGCGGCACCTCACCGGAAGGCACGCAGGTGCGCAGATCGCCCTCGGGCCAGCTGATGATGTGCCACGGCATGGCCGTCGCCTCACACATGGCCAAGTCACGGGGTGACGGCCTGCTGGTTGCGTCCGGATGCGAATGCACCACACCGATCACCTCGCCGATGTCCTCGGCCGCTGCGTACTCCTCCGGGTCGATTCGAAACTCTTCGTTCGGCTCGGTAGAGACGTTGCGGCACGGGTAGTACTGCTGCTTTCGCCCCACCGCCAGCAAAAGACCGCAGCATTCTTTCGGATACTCCGCTGCCGCGTGCACCTGGATCGCGTTCAAAATGTGTTTACGCATATCAGCTCCGGGCAATGAGAGAAACTGCGGGAAATCCACCGAACGGGTATGGGTTGCCCTCGCCGAAGCGCGGGATGCATCCCTTCCCCAGCGTGGCATCGCACTCGTCCAGTTCGGGGTTGTCGGTAACGATTCCGTCCTTGGTCAAGTATGGTCCGGTGTAGCCACAGTTCGGCCCGCGGTAGCCCCCGGTGAGGCACCAGTGGCAAAGCGTAGTGGCCTGCCGGCCAATCGACTCATTGCCGACGTCGCCCGGGCTGGCTAGCTCCCAACTGACGTTTTCCCCGTCCTCATTCGTCTTCTGGTCGATGTACCAGACCTCGATCGTCTCTTGGGTTGGGTCTGCCGTTGGATTGCCCGCCGGGAAGTTCGCCGCGTCGAGGTAGCTGCCGAGCGTGTGCCGCATCGTCAGTTTGAACTCGAGCAGATCCTCAAACGCCAGACAGAGCGCGGTGATGCGCCCGTTGACGTTACCGACCGACAGAGTGGGCCTCACTGCCGTGCCGTCGCCGTTCGCCTCGATGCCTTCGATCTGCATCGGCCACGCGCTGTACTCGTTGCCCTGCCAGTAAATCGCTTTCGCCGGCAGTTGGTCCGCGTCGTCGCCGGCGGCGATCAGCTCGGCCGTCGTATGCGGGATCGCGTGCCCGTGGAAGCGCAGAATGTCCGCGCCGTAGTCCGTGCCGTCCAATTCAAAGAGCAGCACTTCACTGCCAGGTTCAAGCACCTGGATGTCACTGATCAGCGGCATTATTGCCCCTTATGGTTGGAATGCCCGTTCGAACGTGGCGGTGAGTTTGAAGACTCCGCCGCCCCTTGGTGTGGGAGCGGGATTTTTGCAGGTGAACAGGCCGAGCTCCCCGAGCGGTGTTGTCCAGAGAAACGCCTTCGCTCCGGCATGCCGGTCAAGGAACTTCATGATTTCCAGCACCGTGGCCTTTTGGCCGACGCAGGTAACCGGGTAGGAGTCCTCTTTGTTGTTCGGGCCGTCGCCGACGTTCTGCGCGTAGCCGTTTCCAAACTTCGAGGTGCGCACTCGATAGGTGATATCAGGCGTTTCCCCGCGCTCGGTTGGCCAGGTGAATCTTTCGATGGCCATCAGCCCCTCCCATTTGTAAGGCGCCAGATAGAACCGCCCGGCTGCAGCGCTCTGGCAATAGCAGTTTCAGCCTCGGTTTTCGCAGCCTGCTGGATGCTCTTGCCAAGCTGGTTGGTTGTCTCTTGCGAAACACCCGCCCCGTCGCTCCCGGATGTCTGCACCGAGACCGCCACCGGAAAGTTGTACGTGTTGCCCCCACCACCGGACATTGCGGCCAGTGCAGGCCCGCCACCGGTAGTCAACGGCGTGACGCTACCGCCGTTGGCGCCAGTCATCAGAAACGACCGGCCGCCCTCGTTGTAAAGCTCAGGCCCTAGTTCGTTGACTTCGTACAGAGAGTTCGGCGCAACAGGCCCGCCAGCAGCCCGATATCCAGAGAGATCAAACCCTGTGTAGCCGGCCTGCGATGCTCCGAGATCTGACGACACAGCACCGGCAGATCCGGCGGCCAATCCATTCCCGCCGCCACCTCCGAAGTACGAACCAGCGGCTGACGCGGCGAGACCAAAAAGAGCGCTGAGCCCTTGTGAAGTAGCCTGTCGAGTGGCGATCTTCGCCATATCTGCCAGCACCGACTTGGTGAAGTCAGAAAACGAGAATTTGCCGTTGATGGCGAAACTGGCTACAGCATCCTCTGCCGAGCTGAATGCATTAGTGAGCAGGCTTTTCGTCTGCCCCGCCGCATTCTGTGCAGACTCCAGATAGTTCTGCCATGCCGACGAGGCTCCGGCACTCCAGTCGCCCTGGGCTGCCGTCATCTCGTCGTAGTTGGCTTGAACCGTGTCGTGCAGGTCCTGCTGGGTTGCCTTCAGCGCCGCCAGCTTCTGCGTGTACTCGTCGAGGCTCATGCCGCGCGAGCCATCACCGTACTGATTTGCAAGATCCAGCTTCTGCTGATTGAAGCGATCGTCGATGCCGTTTTGCTGGCTCATCAGATCACGCTGACGATCGCCGAGGCCGATGCCCGCCGCCGCACGCTGGCCCTGCTCACGCAGAGTTTTCACTTGTTGCTGCAGCGCGCGGCTGTAGGTATTGACGGCCTCGGTCTGCTTCTTCAGCCGGCCTTCTTCGTTCTTCGCCAGCACGCTCAGTTCGGTGTCAGCGTCCTGCTGTACCTTGACCATGGCGGCCCGGGCGTCGGCTATTTTCTGGTCAAGCTGAATGCGCTGCGCAGCTGATGTACCTGCCTTGCCCTTCGCCGCTTCAAGCGCGGCGATCTCAGCCTCATATGCAGCAGTGACCTCATCACGCTCGTTGCCGATCATGGCCTCGCGCGCTTGCAGATAATCTGCCTGCGAGATCAGCCCGGCCTTCTGCGAAGCCTCCAAATCCTTTTGCGCATTTTTGTACTCGGCGAGCACGGCATTGAGCGCGTTTTTCGAATCGTTGAACCCGGATAGATCGACGCTGCCAGCGCCCGCCTTGGCATCCTTGTTTTGGTCGTCGATTGCCTTGCGCAACTGGTCGTAGGCGCCACCGGAAAACTTCTTCCCGTCAAACTGAACGCCATCCAGCAGTGCGGACTTTTGGCCAGTCTTCTCCGCGTTCTGATAGAGTTCGGTGAATTGATCGTTGAGCTTCTTGTACGCATCCTTGCGCTTTGCGAGCGGGTTCAGGTTGTCCATCTGCTTGTCCAGTTCCTTCTGGACAGCGATCAATTCCTTGTTCGCCCGAGTCGCTTCGCCGGTCGCGGCAGTGTTGCTTTCGCTCGCAGATAAGCGTGCCTTCAATCCTGCAAGCTTGGCCTCCAGTGCCGGCGTCGAGTCGTCGTTCTCACCGTCGTTCAACCCCAAAAAGGAACTGAGTGAGCTCAGCCCATTCGATATCGCACCTGTGACCCCGCCCCCTTTCCGAGTATCCAGCACGCGCTGAGTGATCTCGATCTGCTTTGCCAGGTCAGGGAAAATCTCTGACCGGACTTCAGCGTAGGCGCCCTTGATGGCCACCTTCACTCGATCCCAGTCACGTTCGATATCGGAAAGCGATTCGCGGTAGCTCTTCAGGCGCTCCTGGGCGGACTGATTGAGATTTTCACTCAGGGTGTCCAGCGCTCGCTGATGGTCTCCCTGATCATCAATCGCCTTGATAGTCTGGTACTGCTCGTAGGTGAGCAGCCCATACTGGTCGCTGATCTTCTCTGCGGCTTCTGTAGCGGTGTCACCGGCATTCGCGAGCGACTTGGCGATGTCTCCAGCGCCCTTCCCTGTCACCTCACCAATTGCTGCGGCGGCCTGAGCCAGGTTCTGCATTTGGACGCCGCTGGTAGCGGCACCGGAAGCCAGTGCAATCACCGCCTCGCGAGCGCCTGCGAAGTTCTCAGTGATCGCCCCGGCGGTATCGGCCATCACCTTGAGGCTGGCAATGCTCTGACCGGCATCGTTCGATCCGCCGTTGATGGCGACGTTGAACTCGCGGGCCTGCTTCTGTGCGTCGATGTAAGCATAACCCAGCGCGCCGAGGACACCGGCCAGCAAGCCGGCGGGAATCAGTGCTGCGGCCAAGCTCTTGGCAGACGCGCCCGCACCGGCGCCGAGCTGAGCAACAGCCCGTGCACCACTCCCCCAATCCCCAGACTGTAGGGCATTGGTCAGCTGCATCACGTTTTCTTGAGCCTGGCGGGTGCCGAGCTTCAGCTTGTCGAATGCAGTTTCTGTCGCGGTCAGGCCGTCACGGTCTTTGCCAATCTTTGCCAGCGCCTCACCGTAACGAGTGGCGTCGATCTGCCCGGCCTTGTACAGATCGTTGAGCGCTTTCTCCTGCGCCTCCAGCTTTGCCAACTTCGCAGTGACCGGGTCGATGCCGTTGACCGTGCGCTTCAACGCCTCGATCTGACGGTTTTCAGCGTCGATCAGCCGCTGCTTCTGCGCCATCTCCTTGGCTTCGGCTTTCTCGATCCGCTCATACGCCTTGCCGAGCCGATCCTGATAGGATTCCTGCTGCTCGATGGTGACGAGACCGCCCTTCCTGGCTCGCTCCAGCAAGCCTTCAGCCTGGATCAGTTGCTCCATGCTGCCGATGTTGCCAGACATCGCCTTGTCGAGCTGGCTGATGATTGCGATTTCACTGGCCGCGCTGGCACCTGCCTTGCGGCTGGCATCGACCTGGCGCTCTTTGGCGCCCGTCGCCTTGTCGATGCCCTGAGCAGCCTCGTTCTCGGCCTGGCTGATCTTCTTGCCGGTGTTGGCCAGGTCCTCGCCAGACTTACCGAGATCATCAATCGCCTTTTCGGCATCAACTGCCGAATCGACCAGCTTGTCGAGATCGTCAGCCGCCTTGGATGCCGACGAGGAGTTCACCTCGATACCGAGGGACGCGAAGGTGGTGCTCATTTACTGTCCCTCTGTTCCGCCATCACCCGCAGGGCTTCGGCTTCCATGACACGGATGTCTGGAAAGACGTCGGCGACCTCCGACCGGGTGAGGCCGAGAAAGCCGGCGACATGGCGAATTGACGTGTAATCGAGTCCGGTAGCGCCGCACGCGCCTGTACGCCACTGGGTGCCCATGGCCTCGAAGACCTTGAAGGCCTGCCAGACATCAGGCCAGACCTCACAGATCTCATCGGGTATGTCACGAAGAGAAAGGCCGAAGGCCGCCAGCGATTCGGCTGACGGCCCCGGCTCGTACAGCTTGCGGGAGACGCTTAGGAGTTTCCCAGGCGCGCCTTGCTGAACGCATCGGAATAAGCGGCCAGCACCGCGCCCGGCGTGGCGGCGATGGATTTGACCAGGATGCGCAGGTTTTCGTCGGTGAACTCTTCGGCGATATCCCAGCCGGCGACAATCGCCTTCAACTGCTCGACCTGCAGATTAATCAGCAAAGCCGTGAACTGCTCAATGCCGGCCTCTTCCGCTTTCTCCTTGAGCGCCTTGTGACGCTCACCCCACTCCGCGTAGAGCCCGGCCAGTTCGGTGCGATCGCGATATTTGAATTCGAACTCTACGCTGACCGGGTCACCGCCAACCGTTGGCAGCATGACGACGTGCTTGAAGGTTGGATTCCGGGCGAGTGTGAACTTTGCCATGTGCCTTCCTTACGCCGAGGCGCTATAGCGGGTTGGGCGGCCGGTCAGCGCGATGCTGATAACGCGGGTCATCAGGTTGTTGCGCGACATGGCCGGGGTCGAGGTGATCGAGACGTAGCCGTTGTAGATGATCCGGCTGCCGCCCGGCAGGTTCAGGCGCAGAACGCGGGCCTGTTTGTCGTCGTCAGCGGCCTCGCAGACATCGACATAGGGCTGCGACGGATCGTCGGCGACCGTGATGCTCAGCGTGATCGGGTTCTTGGTGGTCGGCATCTGGCGGTCATCATCGTCAGCCAGGAAGCCGAACGTCAGAAACTGCTGGTCGCCGCCGCTCGACCCGAGCTCGGTGATTTTCGAGATCTCGGTGAAGGTCGTTACCTCGCGGGCGGCACCGACGCCCGAGCCGGCCGGATACTGCTGAATGTTCGTGGTATTCACGCCATCGAGCGCAAAGGTGCCGCTTGCAATCTCGCCGACTTGCACGGCGCGGCCGTCCAGGCGGGTCCAGCCAGAGCTGAGGGCGATGATGTCGCCCTCGGCCAGACCGTGGGCTGCCGCGGTCGCCACTGCCGGGTTGGCATTGGTCAGGGCGGTGAATGGGATTGCAGCGCCGTAGGCGGAAGCAATTTCGAACGTTGCGCCGTTGGGCATTTGAATGCCGGCCATGGGGTTTTCCTCTCTTTCAGAAATGACAAAACCCGCTCAATGGCGGGTTCTGGGTTTGCCCAATGGGCGGATTAGTTGGTGTCGGCGCGGTACGCGAACGAAACCGGAACTGTGTAGGTCGTGTCGTCTGGGATACCTGGTCCCTGATCGACTGGCGTCATTGTCACCACGGTCAATGCATTCTTCGTGATTCGCTCGTACAGCGGAAACAGCGCGACGATCTGGTCAGCCAGCGCGCCCGCCGCGCCGCGATACTTCCCTGCTGGTGTCACGATGCTGACCTGAAACACCCCAGTGAACAGCCTGTGATCACCGCCGAGCGTGCCGCTTGCGGTGTCGCCCGGCAGAGTGAAAGCTCGCAGGTAGGTGACACCATTTCCGGGCTCATAGGCCTCGTTCTCGACGACGACCTTGATGGGTGTCGGCAGAGCCTTCGCCCAGGCAATCAGTTTGGCCTCGAAGATCGAAGCGATGATGTTATGGCTCATACCTGATTGTTCCTGATGGCTGCGTCGACGATCTGCTGGAACCGCGCGAGCGTGATGCGCACCATGCCGCCCGGTGCCTGTTTGGAATGGCCGTACTCGAGCGGTACCGCATATGGCAGGTTGTTAACGATGTACGCCGTTTGCCCGATCGTCAGCTGCTCGACCTGAAGCCTGAGCTTCGCCAGCGTGACGCCGCCGGCCGGATCGACCTGATCAAGTTCGCCTTCTGCCGGCGCCCCGATCGAGAACTGCCAGTTCCCGCGAAATCGGCCACCGACGTAATCCTTGCCAGCAACCAGTCCATTCACGCTGAAGTTCTGGTCGCGCTCGGTCTTTGTCAGTGGCTTGGCGTACTTCACGCCGCGCTTCAGCTTCCCGGCCTTGGTGAAATTGCTCTCATCGAGATTGATGAGGGTGTTGCGAACGGCGACCTTGAAATCGTAGTCATCGGCGGCGCGGGTGTTGGTTGCGCGATGCGCCACGTTCGCGGCCCAGATCTCGGGGTTGCCCACCGGAGACATCCGGATGACGCTACTGCCAATCTCGATCACGATTTCGCGGAAGGTGGCGTCGAGCCCGGCCTGAGCCTGCTCGGCAAACTGGCGGATGTTCTCGGCGAAACTGCCGTTGAGGCCTGAGTATTTGCTCATGACCGCACCTGAAGCTCGTACAGGATTGGCGTCCCGGCGGGATTCACCTCTTTCAGCGGCGGCACGATGGACCAAGTGCGCCCCTGAATTATCACTTTGTTCAGTAGGTCCGGTACCCACTCCAGCCCCTGCGCAGCGATTTTCAGCTTCTTGTCGCCCTGCTTGATGAGGCTGTTGTTCTGGAATTCCTGACCGGTGAAGTCGAGCAGGATGCCTTGAGCGGTCTGCTCGATGGTGGCGCCTGGCGATTCGCCGCCGATATCCGGATCGTACTCGCCCGGCTCCGTCTTGCTGATGGTCACGGGCTGGCCGAACTCTGTGATCATCTCCAGAGCCATCACGGCCATTTCGTCATAGAAGGCCATGTTGGCTCCGTTTCAGCTATGCGCGCACTGCGAACAGACCGCGCTTCTGTAGATAGTCAGCAAACTGGGTTGCGCTCGGACGATCCGGCGCCGCCGGCAACAGTCGGCCACTGGTGTTCGGGATCGTCGCGTATTCGCGAGTTACCGCGCCCTCGACCCGTTCCAGTGTTACCGCACCCTTGCGTTTCTCGATCGGATCGACGTCGTCGGTATGGATCTCGGCGGCCAGCGCCATCTGGCCGTATTGGATTCTCGCCGGTAGGTAGTTGTCGGGCTTGATCTCGTAATCCAACTCGACACCGCGGCGCGGCCAGGACAGAGCCTGTTCGCTGTTGGACTTTCGCCCTTTCCACGTCATACCGTCCATTGCCAGAGCGGCCCGGCGTAGCAGCGCTTCCTGTGCTGGCACCTCCGCCGGGATGGTCACGCCAAACTTCACGGCGTACATGGCCAGATCTTCGGCAGATGCGTAGCTTTCGGCGTCAGGCTTGCCGGTACCGTCCTCTATGATGAGAGTCATGAATCAGCTCGCTGTGTTGTTTGAATCGGGCGCCAGTGAGTAGGCACCCGGATTATCACGCCTATGGTAGTTCCGAAACCGCCTTTTCCAGCGACTCAACCGAAGCATTCGCCCGGTACGGCACATTGGCCGCGTCGAGTTGCGCTTTGAGTCCGGCGATCTTCACGACATTGTCGACGGGTTCTGCCGCTGCCTTGAGGCGCGCTACTTCAGCGCGCAGCGATTCGATCTCACGAGCCAGATTGTCGCGCTCGCCCGTGAGGGTTTCGAAGCCATCATGAAGGGCTTTCAGCGCACCGAACAAGCGAATCGGCAATTCGCCAGCGCCCGGGTGTTCCAGATCCGATTGCCCTTCGACGGCTTCGATCAGTCGCAGTATGCCGTCGCGCTCGGCGCGAAGCATGTCGTTGTCCTGCTCCAGGCTGGCGATGGTGTAGGCACGATCCGAATTAACCGACTCGCTGATCAAAGGCTTCAATATCGAGACTTCGACACCCTGTGCCTCATAGGCGTCGACCACCTTCGGCCAGTCGCCAATCACCACCGCGTGCGTCACACCCGCTTCAGGCCGATCAAAGTGAGCAGGATTGCGGTACCGCTTTTCCGGATCGAAGTCCGAATTCTGAGTGGAGTAAACCAGTTCCATAAATGTCTCCGTAGCGGCCATCGCTGGCCGCTGTCAGGGCCAGTATCAGCCGCCGGCTTGTGGCGTAGTGGTCAGGGTGATCATCACGCCCGCAGTGACCTTGTTGCTGTCAGCATGCTTGACCCAGTTGGCAGCCGAGCCGACCGCAGCCAGCGTCGGGTTCGAGCCGCCGGTAGCGTCCTTCCAGCTGTAGCCCAGCACATCGATGTTGACGGTACCTTCAGCGCGGTAGCCGATACCCAGGTTTTCTTCGTCGTCGACCGTGTAGGAGCGGAAGCCCGGAGCTTGGGATTCGGTGATCACCACCGCATTCGGCAGCAGACCGAAAATCACGTCAGCCGGCGCGGTGTCGGTTACCAGCACCGGCTTACCGAGAGTGCCCGGCAGTCCGCCATAAATGACGACGCCTGCTTCTTCGTAGATCTTGTTGGTGATCGCCTCGTCTACGATGTCGAAGTAGGCGCTGGAGTGCATGACCCACAGGGCGATACGACCGAACTTGTCACCAAACTTGCGCATGCCCCGGGTCAGGGTCTTCTTGCCATCCGTTTCAATGTTGGCGGTGACCACCATGCCGGCGTTGGAGCCGATTGCAGCGCGTAGCGCGGCAGTGGCGTATTGGATGAAGCCTTCCAGAGTGGCGTCAGCAACGTCGGCGCCGATGATCTGGGAGAACTCGTCGACCGGACGGCCGCGGCGCTTGAACGCCTCTTCGGTGGTTTGGTACGGGCCGTATTTCCACGGTGCCTTGACGCCAACGGCCTCGCCGGCGCCGATCTTCTTTGCGGTCACTTTGCCGGTGGAGTTGACGTCGCGATGCTCCAGCGAGCCGCCGATCTTGTAGAACGAGCGCTTACGGAAGTCGCCTTCGATCAGCTCGTTGTCGAGCACGATCGCACCGTTGGAGGATGCGTTGAACACGTCGAGGTTGTCCTGGACACGCTCCAGGTATGCGGTTTGCGCCTCATCGTTGTAGATGATCAGGTCGCTGTTCACAGTCGTTGCCATGGGTGAATCCCCTTACTTGGGCAATTGCAGATATGCGGTTTGGCCGTGCTTGCGCTGGTAGACGCGCTTTTGCTCGGCAGTCATTTCGGAGCGCTTGAATGCAGCCTGGCCGCCACCCCCGCCCGGGGCTTGTGTCCCTGAAGCCCTTGGCCACAGATGAGGTGCGCTTTCGCGCAGAGATTCCGCCCATTCGAGCGGAGTCAGAGGGGTCTTGCCGTCTTTACCGAGGATCACCTGACCGGATTCATCAACGGCGACCGCTTCCCCCTCTTCGTTCAGCGAGAACACGCCTTTGGCGCGCAGGATGATGTCGTCGGTTGCTTCCGGCAGTGCGCCGGCTTTCAGCGCTGCTCCTCGAACCGAATCGCCCAGGACTTTGCCCTGGAACTTGGCGGCGAATGCCTCAGCCTTTTCGGCCCGCGCCGTGAGCGCCTTCAACTGCTTATCGTTGTCGGCGCGCAGGCGCTCGGTGCGACGATTGAACACCTCGTCCACCTTGCCCTCAGTCAGCAGCTTGGTTTCTTCGTCTTGGCCGGCCCGGCTGAGCAAGCCTTTGACGGCGTCAATGTCGATGCCCTCGAACTGGGTTTCGAACTGGCTGAGCTTGCCGGTGGTTTCCTTCAGCTTGCCCAGCAGCTCGGAGTTTTTGGTTTTCAGACCAGAAACAGAGGCCTCAACGGCAGTCGCGATAGCGGCCTTGATTGCCGGGTTGTCCAGGTCGATTTCGTTTTCTTCTGCCACGTTGATGCACCCTTTGGGTAAGTGTTGCCCGCTTTGCAGACAATAAAAAACCGCCCGAGGGCGGTTTGCTTTGAAACAATGAATCTTATTTAAAATTACTTGCAATTAAGGTTTGAGATTAAGAGGCACAGGAAAAAATTATTCCTTGGATGCGAACTGTCGAAGCTCATCAAAAAAAGCTTGGTCTTCCGCTATTTTTTGTTTGGCTTCCTTCTCCGCTAACGCTCTGTGTTTAGCAATAACTATCGAAAATAAATCATCAACTAGACTCGAAGCCATATCATGGCTGACGTCGTCATGAGCCAATCTAATCACAATTTTCGCTTTTGCTTTTCTATGGGACTCTAGGGCAGAGAAATACTCTTCATTCAGTCCATAACTCATATCACGAGGGCGAACTCCGTTTTGACTTAGGGAGGCTACCAATGGCGCTGCCAATGCCTCTGCAAGTTTTTCAAAGCTACCACCATCTACCTCGATCAGCTGTAGCACATCACCTCGCTCAAGCCGCTGAGGAAACTGCAGATTCAGTTTCTGCACATTTGAAAATGGGAGCTTACACCTGAGTTCCTTTAAATGAATCTCAGCACCTAAAACGGTTACGGGTATTAGTCCCTCTGAAACAATACGCAGCGTCCAGGAACGGGGCTCACTTTTATCAATGACGAGAGTCCTGATTCGCTCCTTTTGCGATTGAGCAAACGACTGCCATAGTGCAACACCAACGGCAAAAAATGTACCTAGCCCGGCAACCCAGTCACCCAAACTCCCCCAGTTAAGTACATATTTTGTAGTCGAACTTGGATTTAGGTTTATGCCCAGAGTCAGGCCTAAAAGGCTGCTCACCGCGCACGCAATAAGTAAGCCGAATACAACAAAATACTTCATACCACCTCCATTTTATTGGAGGCGTTATAGCAAGCCCGCACGCTCAAAAGCCAGCGGTTCCAGACTCTTCATCTGCACCAGCGTCAGCGGTGCGAAGTTGCGATCAAGCTGCAGCTGCGCGAAGCGCTCGACACTCAGGCCGCCCTCGCGGAACAGTTTTGCCCGCACCGGCCCGATCGCCACGTCCTGAAACGACGCGGGCTGTTGTTGAAGCCAGTGGTAATAGTCGAGGCTCGCGCTGACCTGCCCGGCTCCACCTGCGCCCACCGCCGCCCGCGTAGCGTCCTTGGCAAACATTTCGCTGAGCTTGGTCAGCAGGACGAATGTGGTACGGCAATTCGGGTGAAACGGTGGGCGCGGGCCGGAATCGACCGGAAACCGTCGCTTATCCATCGACCGGCATTGCTGGCTTGTCTTGCTGTCCAGCGTGGCGACCATCTCAACTTCGGACACGATGTCCGTATTGGCATTGGCCACCTCCATACGCGCCTGAGACGACACATGTTGAATCGCGGTGTGCACGACCGTGCTGGCATTGCGGTTGGTGGTGGCGAGAACCCCGTCCTTGTACCCGGCTGCCTTGGTGCCGCGAATGTTGCGGATGATCTGGAAGTTCGTTTGACCTTCGAAGAATCCCTGCCGGATCGTGCCGGTGACTCGCTCGCGCTCGGCACTGGTCCAGCCCTTGATGAACGACTTCAGCAGCTTACCGCCGCCGGTGCCGCGCACACTGAGGGGGTTGGTCAATACCGCCGTGCGGATAGCCGCCGCCGTCGGCGCGACCACATCAAGCGAGACACCTACCGGCGCTGACCGGCCTAGGCTCGCCGCCTCAAACTCAGCCTCGTAGTTAGCGATGTCAATCAGGTCGAGGCTCAGTTGCGCGCTGTAGCGGTCGAAGATGCCCAGCAGCAAACTGTCGACCTCTTTCAGCAGAGCCTCCAGCCGCTTCACGTTGAATTCGTTCAAATCCGACTGGGTGAGCCGGTCGCGGATCGAGCGGTCGATCTCCATCAGGAAGGGCGCGAACTTGCCGACCTCCCCAGCCTTCAGCCTCTCAAGGAAGACCGCGTGCCGAATCGTGGCGTCAAGGATTGCCTGGTTTGCCGCCATCTGCTTTGTCCTCATCGTCCAGGCCCAAGCCGTCACCCTGCTCTGCCAACTCGCCATCGATTTGCTGGTCGGTACGCTCAGGTGCAATCAGGCCCAACTTACGCAGGTACGCCCGAAGATCCGCTTTGGCAAATCCACCGTTCTGCCATAGTCCGACCAATGCGGTAATCATTTGCGGATCTGCCGTCAGTTCAACGAATTCTTGATTGATCTGGTAGGCGACCTTCGCGTCGTCGACGCCCATGTAGGTGCAGCACCACATGATCGCCCGGGTGTACGCCTCGCTGACGTTCGCCACACACCCGGCGAGCACCGAAGTCGATGCTGACTGATCACCACGGGCTTCCGTCGCCGTCTTGGACGAGAGAGAGGCCACGACCATCCGGGCGCCGAGTTCGATCATCATCTGGTTCTTGTCGGCCATGGCCTCCTTCACCAGCGTGTTCGGCATCGGCTGGGCGTACCCGAAGGCCCCACCTGCTGGCAGCATCATTGGCGCGCGGGAGCCGACGTAAACGCCGTTCTTCTCCATCCAGTCGCGCCACTGCTCGTCCAGACCGGAAATCCATGGCTGGGCTTGGCCACACCAGAAGACGCTGTCTTCGTAGTCGGCGCTGTTCCGGTAGTGGCCCAGGTTGATCATGGCGATGTCGTAAAGCGGTGACTCGTCGATACTCGGGTCGTTGTTCTGCGCGCCGACAAAGGTGAATGGGATCTCCTTCAAGCGCCCGGCGGCACCGGTGGGCTTGAACTCCTCAACCACCGCCAGTGGCCCGCCGCCTTTCGGCCCGGACCGGCGCCAAACTCGGCAAACAAAGCCGTCGGCCTCAAGTGCCAGCTCCCGGTACTGCTCGACCACTTTGAAACCGAAGCCGTCTTCGATCTCCGGTGATTCGCGCAGCACCACCAGAGTCAACACGCTGTGCCCGTTCACCATCCCTGTACGCCAGTTGATGATGTCTTCGGCGCAGTACGACAGGATCACAGAGTGCCCACCGGTGCCGGCGTCTTGGTGATAGTCGACGTACAGACCATGCCGCCCGGCCTCAAGCACCTTTTCCAGCGTGCCTTGCGAGTGCTGGTAGATGCTCACGCCGGAACCGTTGGCGTCGTCCTGCAGGTACTCCATCTTCTTCGCAACCGCCAGCGTCGGGTCCTTGTGGAAGGCCAGCCCCAACAGCCCGTTGCGCGTGTGTCCCGTGGCGTTCTTGAACACCGCCCGTTCGCGGTAGGCCTTGTTGCGGTCCTTATTCTCAGGCGAAGTGTCGTGTGCGTTGATGTACGGCAGTCGTTCAACAACCCTGTGCTGACCAGCGCAAACATCGCGCACGGTTGCCCAGCGATCCAGCACTTCGATGTAGTCCGCCCGCTTGAAGGAGACGTCGTTGCTCATCGGGCGTATCCCATTTTGATAGCGGTGACCGGTTTGATGATCGGGTACTCGCGGTGAATGAAGTAACCGCCGCCGTCGTTGGCGTGGTCGTTGCCTTGGCTCTTGTCCGGTTCGCCATTGGGCGCCCAGATCTGCTGCTCAAGGCCGTCGGCGTAGGTCGGGCATGTAAACGGGTTGACCAGATACCGCCGTTCGCCCTGCGCATTGCAGAACATGGCGTTCATGGCGTTGATTCGATCCTTAACTGGCGGGTTGGCCGCCGGCGCGATGACCGTGAAGCCTGCCTGCTTCAGCATGGCGATATCGGTGAGGCTGGCATTGACCGACTTGCGCGAATCGCCGGAGGCGTCCGGGTAGATCCGGATCTCGCAGGTCTTCTTGTAGTCGTTGCCGGTGTGCTCCCAGTATCGCTCTTTGATCCGACGGATCATGTCCGGTGTGTCATAGCCATCCATCAACTCGTCCACGGCGCGCGGCAGGCCCTGCTCACGTTTGACGTGGGTGATCGCCGCCATCTTGCCGACGTTGAAGTCCATGCCGATAAACAGCGGCTCACCAGGCTGCACAGTGTCGAAGCACTGGTTCAGCTTGCGGTCGTAAGCGTGGTAGATCGACCCGGACGTCAGATTGACGAACTGGCCATTCAGGTACGCGCGGATCAACTGCTCGGGATACGACTCCATCAGCGAGGCGATGTAGTCGTCGGGCAAGTTCAGCTCATTGTCGAAGGTGCTGGCCTGGATCAGCCCATACATTTCCTTCAGCGCCGGCTTGTCGCGCAACTGCTTCACGAACTGGAGAAAGACGAACTTGAAGCCTTCCGGCGTTGTGGTCACGTCCACGCCGTTTTTCAGCCCGGGCATGTTGTACCGCATCCGGGCAATGATCTTGCGCCAAGCCTGCTGAGCCTTGATCGACGTCAGCACGTCCAGCTCATCGACCAGAGCGTGACCGATCTTGAAGCCGACGATGGTTTGCGGCTTCTCCATCGACCGGCAAATCACAGTGCCGCGATACTGCCGGCCGCTGTAAATGTGAACCTCATGGTTCGCCTGGTTGATCTTGGTCTTCAGCCCCCAGTCGTAGGCTACCTCCTCCATCGTGGGATAGAAGATGTCGCGGATCTGCGGGTAAGTCGGTGCGAAGTAGCCAGCGTTGACGCCGGGCCATTCCATGAAGTGCTTGCTCAGCGCTGAGCATCCGACCCAGGTCTTTCCTGAGCCGAATCCAGCGACGAATGCGCGAAATTTGTGGGGTAATAGGAGGAACTGCGACTGCGGAACGTTAAGGCTCGGCATTCGGCTTCCTCGCATCCACTACGTCGACCTGAATGCGCGTCGGGGTTGCTGGTTCGTCGTCAGGCTCATCCTTCCGATGGCGATTGACGTAGACGTCGCCGACTTCCTTCGCGGCCTGCTCGAGGATCTGCATGGCCAGGCCGATGTTCTTCATCGTCTCGGCCCGCTCGACAAACCGGTTCATGGCTCGTAGGCGATAGGCCCGATTGGCGATCGGGATCTCGGCGGTCTCTTCGCGGAAGCGCTTCCGAGCATCTTCAAACATCGTCACCCAGCGCTTGGCCAGGCCTTTCCCTGATGTCTTTGTCGGGTCGTGTGTCTCCACCTGTTGGCGGGTCACCGATATCCCGTATTCCTTTTGGACGGCTTCAACAACCTGTGAAGGCGTGTCGAAGCAGGCCAAGGCCTGAACGATAAAGGCCTTCACGTCGTTTTGAAGGGCTGCCATAGATTTTCATCCGTCCAGAGCCTGTCCAGAATCAGGCCGACTTGAGCAGACAGGTTCCGCAGGCCCTCGATATGTTCATTTGCCCCACCTCGGCAGGATTGTTTGCAGCGTCCACCAGCTCTTGCACTTGAGGGCTCGCCCCATAGCGACGCACCACACCGACGAAATCTTCAACGTCGTGTCCGCGCATCTCAAGTTTGGGCAATCCGTCTTGGGTGAATGCTGGCTGACCGTACTTATCGGTCGCTTGGGCTATGTGATACAGCTCATGCTCGACCAAGGCACAGAAGTCAGCGTCGGAGCACTGGGCGCAGTAGTCAGCAGCTAGCGTGATGATGTAGGCCGGCACGTCGCCGAACCAATCGCGCATCTGCTGTTCCATCCGGGCCTTCTGCCAGCCGCCTGCGCGAAACGCGACCTGTTCGGCCTGGCCCACCACAGTGCGACCCTTCCTCGTGAAGGCAGAGGACGCCCACATCACTCGAATGTCCGCATCGAGCAGATGGGCGTGGTCTTCGTTGTGAATGCTGCCGGTGTCGGCGAGGATTTCGGCTTGGAGCCATTCCCACACTTCAGGCGCTGGGATCAGGCGAATGCCGAAGCTGGACAGCTCAGACAGATCGAGCAGTGATGCCGGCGGCATTGGCCTATCCATTCACTCCTCCGTGTCGCGACACAATTTGCTGATTCGCGAAACGTGTCGCGACTTACTCGGCCTTGCGGGTCGGCAACTTGAAGTCAGTCACCCGATCCGCGATGTTCCGGATCTTCTCCACACCCAGGAAGCCAACCCAGCCACCGGCAAAGGTGGCCATGCTCTGTGGCAGGCCGAAAAAGTCCAAGCCGCTGATGATGGTAAGTGTCAGGCCGCCGCAGATGGCGCCTTCCACCAGCATCTGGCGACGAGTACCGCCACCGTAAGTGATCCGCAAGACGGCCATCGCGCAGGACAGCGCAGCCGCATAGAGGATTGGCGAATGCTGGCTCAACCACGCAAGCGCTATCGCCCATGTGTCTGGTTTGTCTGGCATGTTTGGCATCTCGGTTCCTCCCCCTTCAGGGAGTAATAATTAGTTGGCAGGTTAATCCTGCAAAGTTATAGCTTCCTTTGCACTCCCAATTCGGGAGATTGGGCTGAAAGCCATAAATGAAAAACCTCTACAAACGCAGAGGCTTTGTACAAATTAAAATCCCATTAATGTGATCGAAATCAGCAATTTATGGATTGTCAGACAATTCTTTGAATTTTCTATAACTGCAAATATCACTTACTCATGAGCCAAGAAGGAGCTGTACTTGTGAGTCAGGTAAACATTTTTGTGATTGAGTACAAACTCCACGGAAAACCGATGTCGTTTGTCATCCGAACCAAACTGATGAACAACGCGGAAGCTTGGCAATGGGCGAGCTGTGACGCCGGTATCGCTCCAATACCTAAGCCCGGACGCCCGCATCTCAAGCGGTTCTCGAAACCCATGGCGGAACGGTTTGGAATCGCCGACGTGAAGTGGCGCTCCACTACCTCCGTCACTTGGGAGGACACCTGAGCCTTGTAAATGGATTAACAGTCGACCGCAGAAGTGGCGCTCTCCGTTCCGATAGGGCGCATTTGAGACGTATGGAGGGACACATGAGGAGCAACCCGATAACTACATCAGACTGGCACGCAGCGACCGAACGCAGTAACGAACTGTTCCAAGAAGCGGATCGACTCAATGCCATCGCCTACGAGCTTCTAACCCATGCTGCTGAGTCTCCTGAAGCAATGGAAAGATACAAGAACGCAAGAGATGCCGCCGACGCTAAAACCTTGGAGGGCAAGAGAGCATGGGAGGAAGCAAGGGCAAAGCTCATCAAGCGTAAACAAAAAAGCCCGCAGTGAGCGGGCAATGAAAATGAACTGTGGCCTAGGCTCCTGATTCAGGGTCGCTGGCAGGCATGCCGCGAGGCTCCTTTACATCAACATCCTGAACGTTCGGTGCGTCATTCTGCGCAGACTTGCCGGCTCGTATGTCACTTCCTGGTTCAGGATGATCCGTGGCTACAGAGTTCGTTGCATCCACGTCCGTCATATCTTCATCAACAGGCGCATCGTCATCAGGCGGCAGCGGTACTTCCGAATCTTTATAGCGAGGGTCGTGCCTGGTTTCATTGTCAGTCGTGCGCGTCACAGCCTGCTGGGATTGATTGCCTGGTGCATTCTCGTCGATTTCCATAATGCTTCTCCGATCGGTGCGCGGGAATCCGTGCTTAAGCGTGTGAGGAGCCAGGTCGCGACAAGTGCCAGTCAGTGGACGAATGGCGTATACAAGCAATTGTTTCCAGAGATCTGAATAGGTGCGCTCGTCTTTCCGAGCTATCTGCCAAAGACCTTCGCAACGTCGACGCCCCTTTGCATCGATCTCGCCGATCTAGTCTCGCGCTACCCTGCAGCAGATGATGAGGTCAGGGTACACGGGCTGCCGGTGTTGATTCCGTACGTCGCACTATCCGGCTATCGACGTCCAGGCCTTCCCGAGGGCGGCCCTGGCTACAGGTTAATTCGAGGCATAAAAAAGCCCCACCGAAAGGCGAGGCATTTTGAAAAAAACTTCGATCAAAAAATCTGAACGTTAGTGACTTTCGCAGTCTTGAAATCCTGACCTGATACGGCAGAAAATTTCCAGCTTTCCCCTGGCCCGAGCCCGACTCCACTAGCCACAGCATTGCCGACCATGTTGCCCGCGCCATCGTAGACTTTGAATACGATAGTCGTAGTGCCAAACGACGCGTCCGTTTCATTGCGAGCGTAACCTTGGACAGTCGAATTACCATCAACCTTTACTACTCTCAAATCGGTGATCGAAAGGCGATCATCTGCCATCACTACCGAAGAAAGGAGCATTGCTGCGAGAGCTACGATCTTGCGCATTCGTGAAACCCTGAAAAGTGGATGAACCTCACTTTTACCTATCCGACCCATACTGTCAATATGATGGCGACAAGTAAATGGCACTCTCTTAAGGAATACAATCAGGCCCATCTACAAGTTTGGCAAATGATGAAAAACCGTGCTAACTAGCCCTTCAGGAGGAGCCAATCGGCGCCACCATGGAAGAGAAATTGCAATGCTCGTAGACATTTATCGCGACGAAGCCTTGGATAGAATCCTTATCGTAGAAGACGGGAAAGAGATCCCTCGAATTTCAGGTGAAGGTTCGAAGTTCTTGAAAGGCCTTACGTTTCACAGGAAGGTGGAATTCAAAGATCTGCCAACTGGGCTTCAGAGCGAAAAAGTCATGGCGTCACTTAAAGAGCGTGGATTTTACGCAGCCCGTCAAACTGTGACCGTTACTGAGGTCGAGATTCAAGACTGACCATGAAACAAAAAACCCGGCTTTTTAGGGCCGGGTTTTCGGATTGAGGCAGCCGGACAAGTGGCTTATTGCTCTTTTTAGGACTCTGAAAAACTCAGAAAACCTGAATGGTTAATGCGGGCAGGTTGTTGACGCAGTAGGCCGTAGAAGCATTTGCTACGAGATTTACAGGTGCTTTAGTAATAGCCAAATTCATACGCGATTCCCCTTCTTGTCCAAGTTGTTGTACTGCGTTTGGTAAATCAGTGAGTGCTTGCAGGAACCAAAAAATCAAAAGAACCACAAGACCTACTACCATCAACAACCACCCGGGTGTGACATAACCGCATGCCAGTGCTCGGTCATCAGTCCTACACAAGCAGGAATGACAGGATGGGTGAATAATGCGACATGGCGACATGACATTGCAAGCCCTTTTGAGGGACTAGTTCATGCCGCCTCGCTTTCGAGCACGCCCACAGCTTCAAGCATGTGCTGCGCCTCAACCAGAGCCTCGTTCACAAGCGACTCCAAACCCTCTTTGATGGCCTTGTTCCAGCGCTGGTAAGTGCGCTCTGTAAGTCCTTGGGAATCCCAGTTCGTCATGTCGTAGTTCGAGTCGGCCAAGACGATCATCTCGCCGGGCTTGTCCTCTGCTACTGCGCGCGCATGTTTGTTGGCCCGGGCGACGTCAGCATCTGCCGCAGCGTTGCGCCAGTCCCACTGCCCTTTCTCTTTGTTCTCCCGGTGCTTCGGCGCCTTGATCTGGGTTACCGCTCGCTGAATGCCTTTCACCTGCTGCGGCACTGCCCAGACCAAGATGGCCTGCTGCGTGAAACGCTGGGGTGCCGGAGTCTTCACCACGGCGACCAGGCGGCCGATGGAGTCAATCTTGCGGCCACGGTGCGTGCTGTACTTCGCCACCAAGGCGTTCCAATGCCGCGGGGCGAGCTGAGCGTGCAGGAGCTTGTGCACGATGCAGTCGGCCAGCAGCGCGGCATCCTTCCCGGATATCTCCCCCTTGAGCTTGCTTGCCTGCACCCGCGGTTCAACATTGCATCCGCCGGAACTGTTGATCGTCTCGGCGGCCAAGGCCCGGACTACTGCTGATATCACGTTGTGGTAGTTCATGCTGCCTGCCCCTTTTTCAGTGCACGGTTCTTGGCCCGGTATTCAGCCTTGATGGTTTTGATTTCTTCGACGGTGTACTTGCGGGGCTCATGAGGCCCCTCCAGCCAGGCCAAGGTTTCGGCGCCAATGCGCAGCACCAGCCGGATGCGGTACTCGACTGCGTTGCCGGACAAGTTACGATTGCACTTCACGCACTGGCGGTGGATGTTCAGCGGCTCGAAGCGCAGCTCCGGGCAGGCTCCAACGGATCGGTAGTGTCCAGCGTCCCAGCGGCTGCCGGTGATCAGGTCACTGTCGCTCGGCATAGAGTCGCAGCTGATGCATGGCAGGTGCGCGTCACGCAGGCGGACGTACTCATTCACAGCAGCTTGGGCTTCGCGTAGGTGATACGCCCTGCTCTTCAGCTTCTCTTTGCGTACCTTGATCTCGCGGCGCTCGATGCTGGCCAGCGACTTGCGCTTCTTCTCCTGCTTGTCCCGCGCGATGACAACGGCGCAGTCCGGCGAGCACCAAGACTGAAAGCTCACTTTCGGGACGAATGAGGCTCTGCAGGTTTTGACTGAGCACTTTTTCGGGCGCGGCTGCTTCCTTTCAATCGTCATGCAGCCTCCTGGCTCAGAAGATCATCGAAGTACACACCCTGCGGTGCGAAGCGCGCGACAATGCGGTCGGTGTACGCCACGCCTTGGGCTCGATTGAAAAGACTGGTCACAGGGAAACCGTCCGGGCCGAACAAATGACAGCCCCCCATCATTTCCAACTTTGTTGCGTACGGAAGATGGCGCATCACCCGGTACCACTCCGCCTGAAACCCGGCATATTCGTTCAGCAGGATCTGCACGCCGATGTGCAACTTGCAGTACCGGCGGGCGTCAGCCTCATCGCCAATCTGCGTCATTTCAGCGATGCGCTTGTACATCGCGAACCACAGTCGGTTCTGGTCCAGCGTTCGGTCCTTGCCGGGGCGCAGCGAGACCACGACGAACTTCTTGTCTCGGTACATGGCACTGATAGCGGTGATAGCCTCGGAAAGCTTGGCCTGGCAGTTCACGGAGATTTTGTCAGCCATGATCCACCCCCTTGATCACGCTTTTTTCGTTGCATAAACTCTGCTCACCAGCCTCATGCGCGCGCGAACCTTTCGGAAGTCTGAGCGAAAGCGAGAGGCTGGATTCTGTTCCTTCCCCGCCCGCTCGACTGCCAGCGGAATGCTCAAGCTCCCCAACCACTTCGCACGCTATGGCAAACGCCGCGTCGCCCAAGCGAGTCGACTGCATGATGCGTGTCATGCCTTCGAGCAAAGCATCGTTTTGTTCCTGAAACTGGCCGGCACCACGCTGCAGCGCTTGCACCTGTCCACGCAGCGCGGCGTTTTCCGCATTGACGTGGCTGAATTGAGTGGCGATGTGTTCTTCCAACGACACCTGGTCACGCTGCCAGTCGATCTCATCGTGGAAGTAACCGAAGCGCTCGCACAGGCTACGGTGGAAGTTTTTGAAGCCGGCCTCAGCCTGCTTTTTCTGTTCAGTGGTATCGGTCATCGAGCCGCGCTCCCTGCTTTCAATTGTTCGGCCTGCCGAATCAGCAGCGCTCGGCGATCGGCCAGATCGTTGGCTGCCAAAATTCGCAGTTCTGTTTTTTCCTCGTCCGAGGCTTTGCGCATCGCCAGCATCGAGTCCTTCACCGCGGCGAGCTTTTCGCGCAGCTTTGGCGAAGGCCGCGCGACCTCACCGGTGAGCAGCGCAACGACGGCCCTACCGTCTTCAGTGACCGGCGCGCTACTCAAGTCGGCCAGGTACTGCTGCGCGCGCTCCTGTGGGATTCGCTGCATTTGCAGGGCTTTGGTAATCGCCTGCGTGCGGCGGTTGGCGTCGAAGCCGACAGACACATGCCAGTTCACCTCTTTGCTGTCCTCCCGGACTTGCCCTACCAAACGCTCGTAAGCGCTGTTGAACGCCATGCGTGCACCGACCTTGTCGCCGGCGTCGAGGACAGGTTTCGCCGCAGCCAGTGCGAGCTGGATTTCGTCGGTCAGCACCACGGTTTCGAATTCATCGTTGGCGGTCATGGCGATCGCCCAGGCCTCGTCCTTGCCCGGGCGGCCGTCAGCGGCCTGCACTCGCTGGAGGATGTCGGCCATCGCCAGCTTGCCCTTAACCTCGAAGCGGCAGGCCTTCAGCGCGGCTTTCACGGCGGGCACCGAGTACGCGCAGAGGTCTTCAGCCATCATCGCCGCAGTGCCTGGATTCATTTCCTGACCCATGGACTCGGCGGTGGCGCAGATCGCTGCAGCGAGGCTGGCAACCTGCTGATCATCCATTTCAAATGTACTCATTGCGCTCCCCTGCTTTGCGCTTGGCCAAGACCATTTGCGCGGCCTGTTCGGCAGCGGATACGTTCGCCTCGGTGCGTTCCATCTGGCGTGCGGTTGTCCCGTTGATGCGCTGACCGGTCACCCACTGGGTGTGGTAGCTCTCGGCGTTAGCCAGCAGTTCGTTGAGGCTGTGGCACTTGCGCAGGACGGCGGCATCGCTGGTTTTCAGGTAGTGCGCGGCGACGTGGTGAGCGACATCAGCGCCGAGGCGGTCGACCAGTTGGCCGAGCTGGCCACCGACCTTGGCGTTCCACACTGGCCAGGTGATGTAGCGCTTGCGGTAGGCCATGGCGTAGTTCGCCCAGACCTTGAAGGTTTTGCAGGACTGGTCTTTTGGGCCTGGCATATCGGCAGGGATCTCGACCCGTGGCGTATCGGTTCGATCAACCACCAGAACCAGATTGCGGGACTGAGCCGGCACAACTTCGGCGGATGCCGGGGGTGCAATTGGTTCAATGACCGGTTCATTGACTGGTTCAGAAGAGTGACTGGTTCTGGGTGCAGCTCCTGCACTACCCCCTAGTGCAGGAGATTCACTAGGGGGTGAACTAGCTGCACTACCCTGGTGAATCTGCTGCACTACCCCTGGTGCAGGAGGTGCACCACCATCGAGGGTCAGGAAGTAAACGTTCGACGAGTTGCCCTTCGGCCCACCCTTCCTAATTTCCTTGCGCAGTAGCCCTGACTCACACAGCGCGGTGATGTGGTTCATGACGGAACGCTTGCTGATCTCGCACTGATCGGCGATGTGCTGATAGGACGGCCAGCACTCCCCCATATCACTGGCATTGTCTGCCAGCTTGATGAGCACCAGTTTGCGAAGTGGATTGCCGACGCGAAGCTTCATAGCGGCGACCATAAGGCCCATGCTCATGCGGCACCTCCAGCAACGAGCAAGGCTTGCTCGGAGTTCACACCCGACGTAAATGCCTTCACCTGATTGATTGTGATGGTGAACTGCATGTCAGGTGTTCCTGACGTGAACGAAACAGACAAAAGCTCGCGACACGTTTTGAAAATTCTGAAAACGTGTCGCGACATGATTAGGGGTATTGCTGGAATTTGGCTGGCTCTGCATAATCGGGCCTCTCTAGTTTTGCGAATCAGCCGACCTTCTCCGTCGGCTTTTTTGTGCTCGGGATTCAGGCGAGTTTCAAATTCGGTCGATGTTTTTCGATCAGTACTTCAGCCTTCCGGCCAAGCTCCCCTGCCCGCGCTTCAACCTGACGGCATTGCTCCGCGAACGCCGGAAGATGCGGCAGGTCCTCTTCGCACATCACCTGGTCATCAAAGACTTCGCTGCCGGTATCGATCACATCGCCCAAGGCGCGGATCAGCGCACCGAAGCTTTTGTTGGCGCACTGATCGCTTTGCATCTGGCGGGCACCGGTCAGGCCGTGACGACCGGCCAGTTCGTTGATGCAGTGGTCGCGATACTCGGGCTCTAGAGCATTCACCCAAGATTCTTCCAGCCACGACGGCATTTCCTGTTCGCCGGACAGCCAGCGCTGAACACGCTTGAGCCAGCGGCCGGTCGCCTTCACGAATTCGCCCACGTCGTTTATCCGCGCCAACTCATTGAAGTCCGGAACCCTTGCCTGGGCGATTTTCGCGGCAGGGACTCGCAAGCAAATCTCTCGACTAAGCGATTGGGCGAAATCGTCCTGGCTCAAGCTGGTGCGTGCGATCTGGTTTTGAGCGTGGGCTACCAGCACTTGGTCGCGGGTTTGGGTGCTATGTCTTGGACTGGACGTTTCCATGGGGACTGCTCTCTTCTAATCTGGCTTCAACGGATTGGCGGACAGGGATGTCGCTTAGGCGGCCATCTCGGCCCAAGGAAACGACGGACACAGCTTTTCTTTTTTGAAAGCACCTTTGGTCAGCGCCTCCGCTCGCTTGGCAATAACCGGAGACATGCCGTGCTTTCCCCGAACCCAGCCGGAAACGGTGCTTTGATCAACCTTGAGCTTCTCGGCGGTGGCCTCCTGAGTGCCAAAGTAGTCAACGAGTCCTTTGTAGATTGCGTTCATGATGCCCCTCCATACGGGAATACCCATATGGTAGGTTATGGGAATACCGATTTGCAAGGGTATGGGAGCGCCCGTAATACTTCGCGAATGGAATTCAAAGACCGACTGAAAGCAGCCCGCCGCCACGCCAAGCTTAATCAAACTGAGCTCGCAGAGCGCGCCGGCCTCACGCAGACCTCAATCTCCGATTTGGAGAGGGGTAAATCGAAAGCGACTGCCTTCGCAGCTCAGATCGCCTCAGTTTGTGGTGTTTCCCCTATGTGGCTCGCAGAGGGCGCCGGCGACATGCTCAAGGGCGTGCCTGATCATCAGGCTGAATCCATCCAGCCCAGCGTGAAACTTGGCACCATCGAGACCTGGGACGATGAAACTCCGCTCGATGACGACGAGGTCTACGTCCCCTTCCTTCACGAAGTCGAGCTGGCGGCCGGATCAGGCAGGTTCGCGATCGAAGAAAATGCCAACTCACGTCTGCGCTTCAACAAAAAGGATCTGCGCCACAATGGCGTTCAGTTCAGCAACGCGAAGTGCGTAAGGGTCGGCGGGAACAGCATGGTTCCTGTGCTGCGCGACGGCGCCACAGTCGGCGTGAACGTGGGGAAAAACTCACTGAGCGACATCGTCGACGGTGAGATGTACGCCATCAACCACAACGGCCAGCTCCGCGTGAAGCAGGTCTACCGCATCCCGACCGGGCTACGCCTACGCAGCTTCAATCGTGATGAGCACCCGGACGAGGACTACACGTTCCAGCAGATCCAGGAGCAGCAGATATCAATCCTGGGGCACGTGTTCTGGTGGGCGATGTATTCCAGGTAACCTTTCGGATCAGTCGCTGTACTACGATTAAACATACGAGCCTGCACAGGCGTAAAACTTCGTTAGCTTTTTCAATCAGACCTTCTTGGCCCACATCAGTACCGGTTTTAGAAAAAATTTTTTGGCGGGTATTGGGGTATGTGATGGGATGGCCGTTCGTATGGCTACCTTATGTCCGATCGCGACACCTTTCGAACGCGACTAATGGCGTTATGCCTTAACCTTCAGTATGATCGCGCGAATTTTATCATCTCGCTGTATGCCTGGCTGGAGCCAGGGAACCTAAGGATTGGGGAATGTTTCGGAAAGTCTATGCCATCAGGTTTGATAAACCGGCAGGGAACGGTAGAAACCGCGCTTGCTTTGTCACCTGCATGAACGCTGACGGCGAACGGTCTGAGGCTATTGTTAAGTTTAGCGCTGGCTGCGAGAGCGGTGTAGGGGCCCTGATTCGGGAGGCACTCTCAGCATTTTTTGCATCCGATCTAGGCCTACATATCCCTGAGCCGCTACTGGTTGAATTACCCGATGGATTCACAGCGGGCCCGTCCTATCCAGAGCACAGCGCTTTTATACGAACGAGCTCTAAATTTGCTTTTGGATCAACGAAGCTTGCGCCAGGCTACCAAATCGTATCACCAGCACACCCGGTACAAGGGCCGCTGATTCAGAAGGCTGCGGAAATTTTTGTCTTTGACACATTCACTGCCAACTACGATCGTGGACCTCAGAATCCAAATTGTCTCACTCAGGGCGATTTCGTTTCGATCATCGATCATGAACTGGCGTTTCTGATGGGATCCATCCTTTTCTGGAAGAGTCCATGGGTGGCGGGCGGCGGTGAGTCTCTGAGCACGGTCGACAAGCATGTATTTTGGATCCATGTTAGAAAGCAGAATATCGACCTAGCGAACATGAAAAACTGCCTTGAGAACATCGATGATGCTAGGCTAGATTCCTACATAGCAGCACTCCCGGATGAGTGGCTGGCTGGACAAGGGAACGTTATTGCCAATGAGATAGTCTCTTACATACGAGACCTCAGAACCAATAGCACTGAGGCTTTTAATGAAGTTGTGAGGGTGCTTTCATGATCAACTTCCAAAATTATGAATTTTCAGTTTTAAGATATGTGCACGACACATTAACTGGAGAATTCGTAAATGTTGGCGTTGTTATATATTGCGAAAAAGAGAGATGGATTTCGGCGCAATGCAGGAACACTTATGCTCGGGTTTCAGCTGTCTTTCCAAATCTGAACAGCTCGCACTTCCGAAGAATGATGAAATTCGTGCAGGCGGAGTTTTCTAAAGCTAACAACTCTCTGAATACTGAATTACAATTCAGTGAGATTGAGTCTTTGCAAACTTTACTACACCGCGTCCTGCCGAAAGATGATAGTTCGCTGCAGTGGTCTACCGTTTCTGCCGGTTTGACTGTGGATCTTGAAGCAGAACTTTCAATTCTATTTGAAAGGTACGTTTCTCATTATGATATCAGGCCAGTCCGTGAGAGACGCACTGAGCAAGATATGTGGAAGGATTTCAAGAAGACTCTTGAGAAGTTCACCTTAACGGAAGATTTTCAATCTAAGAGAATTGCTGTTAAGGATGACGAAATTGAGTTCCAGCATTCTTGGAAAAATGGAATTTGGCATTGTATAGAGCCAATATCATTCGACCTATCTGATGTAGACTATTTCAAAGATAAAGCTCATCGCTGGCTCGGCCAACTGTCGAGCATCAAAGATGCGGCCGAAACTTTTAAAGTTTATCTTTTGGTGAGCCCTCCCACCGACACTGAACTACAACCTGCATTCAATAGGGCATTAAGCATATTGAGAAAAATACCCGTTGAAAGTGAAATTTTTCTCGAAAATGATGCCCCATTGCTAGCAGAGGAAATACAGAAAAAAATGGATCTTCACAGCCAGTCTATTCATTGACAGAAAATCTCGTAGCCCGGTAGCAATATGAAAAAGATAGCAATCGCTGGACTGGTAGCGCTTCTCTCAATTGTTTCAGTCTCGGCATCTGCCTGTCCAAAGGGCACGCATCCTACAGGCGGTACGGGATCGCACCATAAGGGTGGCTCCTGCTCATGAGATGAAGCCCGGCCCAGCGCCGGGCTTTTTCATTCCGCCCTTCCCTCCTACGTACCGCCCTCGAGCCCCTCGACCGAGTGCGCATAGAAGGCTGTCGCCTCCTCCACCAGCCCGGCTGGTTATCACCGTCGGCGCCCCCACTCTGGAGAAGGACAACGTTGTGGCATTCCATGAATCGCACACAAATAGCTTCGCGTCGACTATGCTCACTAGTACTCATGAACTTAATAGCCCGCCTCCCCTTGGCGGGCTTTTTTTGCTCGCGCAAACTGTCTTCTGCAAGGCGTAAACCCCGCGTCCGTGCAGAGTGCATGCCCTCACCTCGCCATCAGCTCTGCGAAATGCTTGAAATCGTTGAGTCTTTTACTTTCGGGCAGTTGGCACAGAAGATGCCCTTACTACTGGGAGAACGTGAACCGCAGCCGGAGAGCTGCTGACGCTAACCTGTGATAGATGAGGCATATAAAAATGAACGCTATTGACCTTCTCAAAGCCGACCACGAAAAAGTAAAGGGCATCCTGAGCCAGTTGAGCGAATCCACTGACCGCGCTCTAAAAAAACGCGTCGAGCTGCTCGATAAGCTGGAGATGGAGATCACCATCCACACCCAGCTGGAAGAGCAGATCCTCTACCCCGCCTTTAAAGAAGCGGGGGGAAAAGAGGAGGATGAAATGTACTACGAGGCGAAGGAAGAACACCGCACAGTGGACTCCTTGGTGCTCCCAGATCTGAAAAGCACTGACCCTTCCACTCCCGAGTTTGCCGGCCGGGTGAAGGTCGTCAAGGAGCTGCTGGAACACCACATCGAGGAAGAGGAAACAGAAATGTTCCCAAAGGCCAAGAAGCTGCTGGGCAAGGCGAAACTCGATGAACTGGGTGAGCAAATGGAAGTGATGAAAACTTCGCTGAAAAAAAGCCTAGGTCACGGCGACATGGCGGCCTGAAGTGATCTCAGCCGAACGTTGACCTTGGAGCCCGGCCCAGTGCCGGGCTTCCTGTATCTCCCCTCCTACGTTCCGCCTCCGAGCCCTTCAGTTGCTTGAGCGAACCTCGTGCCAGCCTCTCTGACCAACTGGCGCCACTCGCCGGCAGTAATCAGTCCTTCCTGCTCCATGGCGTCTGCCATTTTGAGCAACTCATCGTACTGCTCTTCGGCGTCCATTCTGATTTCGGGCTCCTCCAGCAGCTTGCGCCAAGCAGACAGTGCATTTCGTTTCTCTTCTACTCTCATAACGATTCACCTACTGGGATGTGAGCCGGTAGAGGACGAGCACAAGAAGAGTGTTCAATGGAAGCGACTGACGGCGCTGTTGATGGTGGCGCTGCGCCACAAATGGTAAAATCTCAGCTCAATTGATGGAGGGATCCGATGAAAGCAAAACTCACCGTTTTCTTGCTCGCAGCCTGCGTCGCGGGTTCAGCTATTGCTGCCAAGAAGACCTCTGAGCCAGCGCCATGGAACCAGGAGCCGGACAGTTTCATGGGCGTCAAGTTTGACCAAAAATTTGTTTATTCGGTACCCGAGTGCCCTGCGGGTTATGAGATCCCGAAAGAGATGTGTCGTGGAACGCCTTACCAAGGCTATTACTCCACCAAGGGCGCGCCCTCTATCGGTATTGGTTACGGGCTTTCTGTAATGGCAAAGAGTGGACCAGTTGACTCCTTCTACTTGACCACCTCCTCTGAAAATTATCTGCAGCTGGTGCAGCTATTTATCACCAAATACGGTCAGCCAATGAAGCGCTCATCAGAGCCTGTAAAAACAAAAGGCGGCGCTTCATTCACCAATGAAAATCTCATCTGGCGAGGGAAAAAGATAGAAATCGCCATTGAGAAATACAGTGGTGACATCAACACAAGCTCGGCCACATTGAGAACTCTTGCCTCAAAGACAAAAGCAGTGCAGGACATTGACGAAAAAATTCAAAACGCCGCCGGTAAGCTGTAACGAGCCAACTGACTTTCCTTTTAGCTGATAAAAGAAGCCCGCCCCCGCGGGCTTTTTTTCGCCCGCAAATATGGGACAAATTGAATTTTATGGGTATACCCATTGACATAAAATATGGGCATCCCTATATTTGCACTCAAGCCAATGCAGTACCGGCCAGCAGCGAAAGCCGCGCCGTTCTTTAACAACCCGCGCCATAAACGATTACCCGGCTCACGCTGGGAGGTCAGCCCCGGCCACACCTGTGGGGCGAGATGAAGTCAGGTGAACAAAATCGCGCTGCCACTACTGGCGACCGGCGATCCGATAGCCCCGAAAGGCTACCAACGCGCAGAACTGCGACGGCGGACGAGGTGTTGACCGAACTGGCGAATGACCCGGTAGGAGGCGCGAGCAATACCGATAGACTTACCGATGCCGCTTCGATGAGGCGGCATCAGTCCACAACGCAGAGCCCTCCTTGCCCTGAATCTTGAATGAAGGGGACAGTCAGGGAGAGCTCTGCGGTGTGGATTGAACAAATGGACCGAGTAGAAAAAATGAATTAGCGACTTGCCCGCCCGGTCAAGAATTATGAACGCAGTAAATCTGACAGGTGACAGCAATGACTATCCAAGCAGAGACACTCGTACAACTGACCGAAGCGCTCCAAGAGCGAGGCATGAATCTGGTTTCAGATGTTCACTTCACTCGCGCGCCGTATCGGCACAATCACCGCTGGATCTGCATCGTAGAGTGACCATGCTCGTTGCCGGCGGCTCGGGCTAAGACTCCACCGCCGGCCCCATTACCCTGCTACACCGTTTCCCCTCCCTAGACCTTCCGACACCACCCGAATGCACTCCCCTCCGCGCCCAACGGCAACCAGCGGAGCGAACGAATGCATCCGAGTTTTGTTGGATCAACACCCCGCCACTCTGGAGACGACCATGTCAGCTCTACGCAAGACCATCCCGGAAGACGACTTTCTCGAGACGGAGGCCGGTCAGGAATGGCTGACCGAGTCGGTCGACGATCTGCTTTATCGACGCCACGTCGAGGCGCCAAATCCGGTAGGTCGCAGCAAGGTCCTGGTCAACGCTGACCACTTACCGGAGGCGCTGGCGGATCACATGGCCGCGAACCCTGATCCCGATCGGTACATCGAGAAAATCCTGATCAAACTGATCTGTCGCGGGGATGGCGGTGTACTGCACAAGTGGGCCATCGAAGCCGTCGGAGGTGATCCGCAGATCGTTCGGTCGCTCGCCAGCGACCTGGTCGCGGTGCACGCCAACGAATACCGAGACGCCAAGCGCGAAAGCGATCGCGTAGAGCGGGAGTGTGGGTTTTGAGCCCTCACATACTGATCGACCAAGCCCTTGATGGTGTGTCGGCGCCCGCCGGCGAAGAAGACATCAGCCTGCTGGTGCAGGCGCTGATCACCCGACTCTTCACCGACGGCGCAATCACCACCGACGAGTTCAACCACTACTGCAAACGCCTGCGTGACACCTGTCAGCGGCGCAAGGAGGAAGCATGAGTACGGCACCGGTTAAATCTCTGATCGACGAGCAGCTTGAGGACATCGAACACAAGATCGCCCTGCTCGGCTTCGGCCTTCCCTTTAACGAGGTGATCGGCCGCAAGCGCGAGGATCTGGTCGCCAATCTCCCGCAGCGCCTGGCGCCTTCGATGAAGGGCAAGCGGATTGCGGTGAGAGTTCGGCCGTGACCGGTCGTCAATGGGCGCGCCGCCTGATCATCTGGCGCGGCGCGTTCTCCTCCCTCGGCGTTTTCACCTTCCTGATGCTGCTCAGCGCTCTCGCCGACCGCATCACTCAATAAACCCCATCTTTCAGAGCCGCGCACACGCGCGGCGGGAGATCGTCATGCCTGCACCAAACCTCGCCCTCTGGGAAGAGGTCGAAAAGACCGACCCCAAGTTCACCAAGGAATACACCGGCCCCGGCGGTTTTACAGGTACCGCGGTGAACGCCCAATACCTGGCTAAGCGTGCCACCGAGCAGTTCGGGCCCTGCGGTACCGGCTGGGGGTATGAGGTGATCGAAGAGCGCTTCGATATCGGCGGACCGCTGCTGAGCAAGGAAGGAGCAGTTTTGGCCAACGCCCAGGTTCACACCCTCAAAGTCGCGCTGTGGTACCTCGGCGGCGACGGCGAACGCAAGACGATCACGCACTATGGACACACGCCTTTCATCACACAGAACCGGTTTGGCATCAGTACTGACTTCGACGCCCCAAAAAAATCTCTCACAGATGCGATCGGCAAGTGCCTGAGCCAGCTCGGCTTCTCCGCCGACGTTCGCCTGGGTCTTTACGACGACATTCACTATGTCAACGAACGCCTGGGTGAAGCCGAAATCGAGCGCGCCGAGGACAAGATCGAAGCGAAGGAGCGTCTGGCTGCTGAATACCGCGAATGGCTAGCTGAAACGCTCCACTTGATTGGTACCGCGCAATCACTGAATGAGCTGGAACAGCTCTACAAGTCGGCGATGCGCAAGCTGGACTTGCGCAAAACCGAACCAGAGTGCGCTGCTCACAAACTCAAATTCACGCGCGCCAAAGACGCCCGTAAAGCAGACCTTGAAGATGCCTTGGAGGGCGCAGCATGACCGACCTCTACAAACTGAATGTGCAGATGGCCGAACTCGCAGCCTTGGCTGACAGCGACGACGAAGGACTTCGCCAGGCCATCCAAGACACCATGGACGGCATCAAGGGCGAGTTCGAAGTGAAGGCCGACAACGTCGTCATGC
The DNA here is from genome assembly GCF_002112395.1 of Pseudomonas sp. R38(2017). Taxonomy (NCBI): domain Bacteria; kingdom Pseudomonadati; phylum Pseudomonadota; class Gammaproteobacteria; order Pseudomonadales; family Pseudomonadaceae; genus Pseudomonas; species Pseudomonas sp. R38(2017). The sequence goes on along the minus strand of NZ_NEHN01000002.1, from coordinate 9,180 downwards.
TACGCCGGAACATTGAAGGTGACATCGACGCCATCGACAAGGAGGTTGATCGCTTGAACGAGCTCAAGCGCATCAAGAAAAACACTGTTGGCCAACTCAGCGACTACCTGCGCCGGAACATGGAGGCCGCTGACATCAAGTCCATCAAACGACCACTGTTCACCATCACACTCGCGCTCTCGCCCGAGAAGGTCATTGTCGACAACGAGCAAGCCGTGCCTGACGAGTTTGTCACACTGAAGAGCGTGATCACTCCAGACAAGAAAACTATCGCCGTGAAGCTCAAAGAAATCCGTGATCACAACGACGCGGTGCGCAAGCGCATCGAAGCCGGCGAAGACGCGGAGCATGAACTGCTACCGGAACCAGCCTGGGCTCACCTTGAGCGCGGCGAAAGCTCGATCCGGATCAAGTGAGGCCAGCATGATCAGCAACCACCTCAACCTGGTCGAGCAGCGGCGCGGTGCTGCTGCCGACCTTTCCGACCAAATCGCCCAGTACTTGGCCGCCAACGGGAAGATCAAACAGCTCCAAAGTCCGCCGTTGAATCCAGAACCCGCCAAGCGCTCGAGCCAAATAGACCCTGAAACGGTCCTCAAGCGGCGCCGGAAGCCGATATCGGCCGCTGACCGCAAGGCCCTGCGCAAAATGGCGGACTTACTATGAAGTCGAAACGCAAACCCAACAACGGTTTCGCCCGGGCCGAACGCAGTTGCCGGGCGCTGCTGCGCACCAACCACGTTGCGGTGGTGAACATCGACCCCAGTGGCAGCCAGATCATGGCGAACTGGAAGAGCTGCCGGCAGATCCGCAGTCTGGCGATCGCCAATGCGATCTTCGACTTCTCCTACCGCTGGACGATCTACATCGCCGCCATGTGTCGCGACGAGCGCGGCGCCGAGTACATCAAGTCGGTCGAGATCTCGCCCGAGGGTATCTACAAGGTAGAGCGCCTGACTGAAGCGATTGAGCATTACTACCTGGAGATGCGCAACAGCGCGAATCCGAACCATCTGGTCGCATCAGGCTGGATCGCCATTCCTGACGAAGTTTCGATGGAGGAAGCCCAGGCTGCGAAGCTGTTCTACGCCGCCGGCGCCTGGCATCAGGTGAAGGTTGCAGCGTGAGACGAACCATCAACCGGACGCACCAGCGCCGCCGACAGACCTGGCTGGACTTGCCGGCCAGCGGAATTGAAGAGGTAGGCCATGGCCGAAGAACAGGAGCCGACGAAGGAAGCGATCAAGCAGAAGAAAAAGCGCGAGAAGGCGGCAGCAAAGGATGCTGCATTGGGCGTCGAGAGGTTTACGGTTGAGGTCGCCGGCGTGTTCAAGCCAGACCTGAAAGCGGTCATGAAGGCTCATGGCATCAACAATCAGCAGGACATTCACCAGAGGCTACTGAAGAACCTAATCGGCGCGGACTTCGAAACGCAGGCTTGGATGCTGCGGAATGTCACGACACCTTATGTGCCAAGCGAAAAGGTGTTGCAACAGCTGAGGGTTGCCGGGCTGCTGCACTTGGCCAGGCACCCCGGCGAGCATGATGACGAAATCGTCGATCAAGGCGCGCTTATTGATCCCACACTGCATCGTACGGCAGCGCACTAATAACCGTCTGGCACTCTTCAGCCGAACAGATGACCAGAGCGATATCCTTGTCGGCATTCTTCATATGCTTGTCCAGAACGGTGACGAAGTTCATGCCTCGGCATCGAGGACACTTAGGCTTCCATTCATCATTCATTTTGATGTCGCTCATATAGCTCTCCGTAAACCGGCGAAATGCCGGGCCATCAAGCAATAGCTCACAAACACATATCTCGCCACCACCGGTCACGGAGGGCGGCGCCTGACTGGAGATAATCCATGGCGAAGATTCCAAAGGAAGCCGCCAAGCGACACAACCAGGCTCTCGATCTGGTGAAAAGTGATAAGCGCCTCAGCCTTGATGATCGCCTGTTCATCCTCGAAAACTTCCACGAAGGCGCCACGAACATGAACGGCCTGGCTGGAGCCTTCTTTACTCCAGAGGGTTTGGCTCGCGATCTTTCAATTGAGGTTCCTGAGTGCGATGCGATTATCGATCTTTGCGCCGGCATCGGTCGCTTGTCATTCGCCTGCATGGACAGCTCGAAGCGAATTGTTTGCGTTGAGCAGAACCCTGAGTATGCCGAGGTCGGCAAGCGCGTTATGCCTGATGCCGAGTGGATCGTGGCTGATGTGTTCAGCATTGGTGATATCGGGCGGTTCTCTTGGGCGATTTCGAACCCGCCGTTCGGCGCTATCAAGACAGGATCGGCTTTTGAGGGAAATTACACTGGCGCAAAGTTCGAATACAAGGTGATCGAACTGGCTAGCCGCCTTGCTGAATGGGGTACGTTCATCATTCCACAGCCGTCCGCGCCGTTTCGATACTCAGGGCGCCAAACCTACAGCGTCGAAATCGACAAAGAGTGTCAGAAGTTCATCGAACAGACCGGCATTGAGCTCGGCATGAATTGCGGGATCGACACCGCGACCTACCTGAGTGAGTGGAAAGGTGTCAGCCCCACCTGCGAAATCGTGATCTGCGAGTTTGGAAAGCCATCGGTAGAAGAGCCTAAAGAAGCCGCTCCATCTTCCGCCGAAACACAGCTCAGTTTATTCGACGCAGCCTGAACCGGCCTCATGCCGGGCCGAACACAAATCCCGCAACGATCGACAACACGCCAGCTCAGAAGAACCTGGGCGCTTCAACCAGTCGATGCTCCGACGCCATGTAGCCGGCCAGGTCGATCATCTCCCGAAGGAAAACGACCACCTCCAGCTTCACTGCATCATCCGGCAGCCCTATCCGTTTCAGCATCGCTTTAGCGTCCTCTTCGATAGCTGCCAGCGCATCTACATCGCTCTGCAACCTCATGTCGGCCTCCTGCCAGTGTGAGATTGCAGATAAATAACTCATTCAGACGAACTACGCTACCGCCGGGTTTGGGTAAACACAAAAATTCATCTATTTAGGTTTCAGACTATCTACAATTTTTGCCACTTGCTCCAATCCATCGAAAGTAGAAGGAATCAAGCTATCCTCGGAGACTATTCCGCTAAAAATAATTTGCTCGAATCTTGAAAGAAGCTCCTTATCACTTTTTCGAGCGTCGGAAGCGAACTCAACATAACTATTAATAAATTGACACAACGTCATCCTTAAATCTATTTGCAACATTTGGGACTTAATAGCTCTGAAGTTATGAAGTGCAATCCTGAAGAAATAAATAAGCATGAACTCGAGCGCTAGCAGAGCCGCGACTGAAAAAAGCTCTTTAGTCAGATCTTCACTGTGCCCAATCACTCCCAATACTTTCAATATTGGTACGATAATCAAGCAAACACCCAAAGCAATCAAAAATCTGAATGTGGACGTTTTTTCTTCATTTTTAGTTTGTCTTAGATTTGAAAACCCTTGATACAAACCGACGAAATTGTATGCATTCTCATACCCCTTGAGCTTTGTTTCAAGTGCGCTGACACGCTCTTCTCTTTTTGACAGATCTTCGTCAGAACGCACTCTTGCGGCTTCGGAAAATCTAATCGAATCCGGGAGCGCCTTCAGATTCGACATATGGGGGTGATTTATGTATTCACGCAATATATGGATTGCCATGTGATTTTTGGCATATCTAACCTGCCTCGACAGAATCTTATGATCACTAAAAAACATGCCATCCAGTTCCGAGTGAACTTCCACAAGATCGTCCGCCATGCTTTGATACGCTTTCAACTCAAACTCTACGACGAATCGATAACAGTAAGAAATTATGAATTCAATCTCAGTTTGATTGCCACCGAATGATTGTAGAGATTCTGAAAATTTCGTACCTAGGTTCTTTATATTAAACTGGCAAGCCAAATCAAAAACATCAGGTATCTGCCTCATCTCTCTGAAAGCAATTCGTACAAAGAGCAAGGCTCGATAGTATTCAGTTACACCGTGGGTCGTCGAGGTTTTATCGATTATAGTTTCAATAACTGAGGCCGCCCTTTTTAAGGAAACCTGCATTTTCTCAGTACTGAAGAACTCTTGTCGATCTTCATCACTTTCTGCTCCATCGATACTGTCGCTCACTGCGCCTCTTCCTTAAACATGCTAGTCAATTCAGCTAAGGATGCCTTATGCCAAAAGTAAATCGCAAGGTGATCTACCTCAGCGGTCCCATGACCAACATGCTGGACCTGAACTTCCTGCTGTTCCATTCCACGGCCGCCAGCCTGCGCGCCGCCGGGCACAGCGTCATCAACCCCGCTGAGCTCAACCCTGACCCAGATACCTGGAGCAAATGCATGCGCCGTGACATCGCAGCGCTGATGGAATGCGACACCGTGGCCACCCTGCCCGGATGGCAGAACTCCCGCGGCGCCAGTCTCGAAGTTCATATCGGCAAGGAGCTCGGCATGAAGGTCGTGAATGCCCATGATTTGGTATCGATGGAGATTGCAGGATGCGCGAAGTAAAACGGTACTCGGCAGCCCTGACACATGCCGAAACGTCGCCGATGTACGAAGCCGCGGACGGTGAATGGGTTGTGGCTCTGGACTTCGACCGAGTCACCGCCGAGCGTGACGGCTTGCAGCTGAGCCTGACCACCGCAGACCAGACCATCGACGACCTTCAGACCGCAATCGGTCGCCGCAACCAGCGGATTGAGGAGCTGGAGCGGGACAAGGCACGGCTGGATGCGCTGGAATCGAATTGCTGGGATGTCCGCTTCGACAGCAGCCCCAACGGCGATGCCGGCGACAGCAGCATCAACATCGAGATCGTCGGCCATTGGATGGATCAGCCGTCCGAGCGCGTCATCGGCGAGAATTACAGCGAGAACCTTCGCGCAGCGATTGACCAGGCAATGGCGGCGCCGGCGTATCCGCCAGCAAGACCTGAATACCCTGAGCTTGAACCCGACGCTGACGACGATTGGCACATGAACCCGTGCAAGCAAGGTCACCGCGATGTCGGCGCTTCGGGCGGTGTAGCGGCGTGCAACCAGTGCGGCGAGAAGGTCGAAGCGGCAACCACGCAAGAAGCATTCGAACAATGGAACGCTTCGCATCAACCTGCGATTGAGAAACCGGACTCGCCCTTCACCGAGCAGTTCCTCGAAGACCACCTCGGCAAGATGCCCGCGATACCGGCCCAGCACGACGATCAAATTCCCGGTACATCGGGCATGCGCCTGAACATGCTGGCCAACCAGGGCGAATGACCATGACCCACAAAAGCTACAGGCTCGACCCGAACGTGAGAACCATCACCGACTTGGTGAGTGATGAGCAGATGCAGAGCTCATTCCAAGGCACCAACTTCGGCCACGACGACTTTCGCGGGCTACTGGCCCAAGGTTGCATCAAGGCGCTGGCCGGTTGGCATCAGGGGCACACCATCACCAGCATCCTCGAAGAGCTGCGGCTGATCAGTTGGAACCGGCAGATCGGCAAGATCAAGGTCACCGCCAAGGGTCGTCACTACATCTGGCTCGCCTTCAAAGGCCGCCCGGGCGTCTAATTCCGCAAAGAGTACATCCGTACTCCACCCGAAAATCTACTCCCTCCCCCTTCAAAGTCAGCCGCTATAGCGGCAAGGACGACTCATGTCTGAAATAAAGGAACGACCAATCCTGTTCTCGGCGCCGATGGTGCGCGCCATTCTGGGAGGCAGAAAGACGGTCACGCGGCGGCCGGTCAAAGGCTGCCAGATCCCGGTTGAAGACGCTTCCGTTGCTGCCGGTGAGCGTCATCGCTGGATGGCCATTGCTCAGCGCGACCCGCGATATGGATTCGGTGTTTTCGGAGCGACCGAGGCGGAGTGCGCCAAAGAGCTGGAAGAGTTCGCGCCATGCCCTTACGGCCGGCGCGGCGAGCGTCTATGGGTGCGCGAGGCCTGGGCAGCAGATGCACAGGTGGACTCGATCGCGCCCCGAGACTTGAGCCAGGGCGCGCCGATCCTCTACCCAGCAGACGGCGCCATTCGGCAAACCGGCTGCTCCATGATCACACAAGGCCGGGGACGTCCTTCAATCCACATGCCGCGCTGGGCCTGCCGCATCCTGCTGGAGATCACCGACGTGCGCGTCGAGAGGCTACAGGACATCAGCGAGGAACAGGCCCGGGCAGAAGGCTGCTTCTTCACCGACTACGGCCGAAAGTGTGGCCACGGTGGCAAAGGATGGAGTGAGATCGGCGACTGCCCCGCGCCAGCAGAGCATCACCCGCAGCGCGAAGGCTGGATGTGGGCCGAGACGACCAGTCACGAACAGTGCCTGGGTTCCGCACGGAACGCTTTCGGCAATCTGTGGAACGCCACCGGCGGCAACTGGGACGCCAACCCGTGGGTCTGGGTCGTCGAGTTCAAGAGGATTCAGCCATGATCTTCGCCCCGCTCTACATGGCCTACCTGATCTACAGGGGGCCGTGGCGATGACCGGAATGATCGGCGCCCGCGCGGCGCCGCCGAAGCACAAGAGCGTCGAGTGGTACACCCCGGCCTGGATATTCGACAGACTCGGGCTGCAGTTTGACCTCGACCCTTCCAGCCCGCACGACTTTGTGACGGCGGTACCGGCGAAGACGAAATACACCATCTTCGATGACGGCCTCTCGAAACCGTGGACAGGCCGAGTATGGATGAACCCGCCCTACGGTCCGGATACTGGGTTCTGGATGCGCCGGCTGATTGCTCATGGCGACGGCATCGCGCTGGTGTTCAGCCGTACGGATGCCGAGTGGTTTCAGGAAGCGATGGCCAGAGCTTCAGCGACCCTACTGATCAAAGGACGAATTGCCTTCGTGCCTGGCCATGAAAACAGCCACAAGAAGGGCCGCTCCGGCGCTGGTAGTGCAATGTTTGCCTTTGGCGATGAATGCGCGATCGCGCTGCAGGGTCTGGCGGATCTCGGGGTTCTGGTTCCCCGAATCGCCGCCTGGCCTGTTTTCGATGTAGCCCCTCCCCCAACTCAACAGCTTGCAGGTGTAGGGCGGGAGGAAATCGACTCACGAAAGTCCGTCGAACCAGCCTAGAACACGCATTGCTCTCGCATACGTTTTTTCATTCGCAAGAAACACCAACAGCAATAGACCGCTCCCTATAACGGTGAAAAGAACGCCACCCACTCCGTCGATGGCAATCAGAAACAAGCCCAACGCTAGGAATGCAGCACCAAGAGCTCCCATCACCCTTCGGCTCTGCTTCTGTTCGGGATACCTGCTGAACATCCATTTTCTCCACGTCAAGTAGCGCGTCCACCAACTGTAGACCAGGTGCGACCACTCAATACCCACCACCTTCTGCCGCCACGCGCGGCATGGAGCAATACCTCATGGAAACCGAAATCCTCTCTGACGAGGAGCTGACCGAACTCACCGGCTACAAGGCCCGCGCATACCAACGCCGCTGGCTGATTGATCGCCAGTGGGTGTTTGTCGAAAGTCGCGGTAAGCGCCCGCTGGTGGGGCGGATGTACGCCCGCATGAAGCTGGGCATGATCAGCCCCACCATCGCCGATCCGAACCCGCCGCCGGCCGCACCGGTATGGACACCTGATTATTCGCGAGTGAATTGATATGCGCCCCCGCAAGACCGAGCACCAGCACCTGCCCCCTCGAATGTACAAGCGATCCCGAAAGCGCAAAAACGGTAGTACGTGGACCGCATATTACTACCGCGACCTGCTCGGCAATGACATCCCCCTGGGCAAGGATCTCGATAAGGCCAGACTGAAGTGGGCCGAACTCGAAGCCAAGGAAAAACCGCTCGACCTGCGCACCATGAAGGGAATCTTCGATCGGTACATTCGCGATGTGGTGCCGAAGAAAGCACCGCGCACGCAGAAGGACAACCTGGCGGAGATCAAGCAGCTTCGGCCGATGTTCGATAGCGCCCCGATCGACTCGATCACGCCAGCAACGATTGCTGGCTACCGAGACGCGCGATCGGCAAAGGTCCGGGCCAACCGCGAGATCGCTACCCTCTCCCATATTTTCAACATTGCCCGGGAGTGGGGCCTGACAACAAAGGAAAACCCCTGCCAGGGGGTGCGCAAGAACAAGGAAACGCCGAGGGACTACTACGCAAATGATGTCGTTTGGGAGGCGGTATACAAGAAGGCAGCTCAGGAGCTTAAGGAAGCGATGGACCTGGCCTATCTGACCGGGCAAAGGCCGGCAGACGTGCTGGTTATGCGGAAGGATGATGTTGAAGGCGGATTTTTGACTGTTCAGCAGAACAAGACGCACAAGAAGCTGCGCATTCAGATGACGACCGCCGGAGAAGCGAACAGCCTGGGCATTCTGATCGCGGCAATCACAGAGCGAAACGCTGCACATGTCTCGAGCTACCTGATCATCAACCGGAGCGGTAAACGGATGACGGCGACGATGCTGAGGAAGCGATGGGATGCCGCGCGGGAGAAGGCAAAGTTGGAAGCTCTTGAGCAGGGAGACGAGCTACTGGCAAAGAGGATCGGTGAATTCCAGTTCAGGGACATCCGACCAAAAGCGGCATCGGAGATCAGCGATGTGGGTGACGCCAGCCTGCTGCTCGGGCACACGAAAGGCGACATTACTGAGCGGGTTTATCGCCGCGTCGGCGCGATCGCCAAACCCTCAAAATAAGCAAAAAATGCGTTCCATAACTCGAAACACGCCCCTTGTAGAATGCGGTCTGTAGAGGTGCTGCAAAACAGAAGTATTGGAACGAAAATGCGGCTGAGGCCGCGTATTCAGCGGCTTTCCATAGCGGTCTTGAAAACCGTCGACTGTAACAGGTCCATGAGTTCGAATCCCATCGCCTCCGCCATCTTATGTATGACAAAGCCCTGATTATTCAGGGCTTTGTCGTTTCTGGCATTCGGAAATTTGGCTCCTCTCACTGTGGATCGTTTCCGCATCTTTTCGGTCATTTCCGCAACCCTACCCTTCCGACGTCACTTGTTCGACCTCGACAAGCCGGGAGATGTCGCTGTCTTCAACCGGCAGCTTTCGGCTGTGGATTCAACCGGTCGATGCAACAGATTGGCTAAATCGTTCTGCCGGTGTTTCGTAGTCTAGTGTTTTCCGAGGGCGGCTATTTAGCTGCCTTGCGACTTCATTGAGCGCGGCTTGCGAGTGATCCGCAAGGTCGGTTCCTTTCGGGAAGTACTGCCTTAAC
>NZ_NEHN01000019.1:0-2116 GCF_002112395.1 Pseudomonas sp. R38(2017) | reverse complement strand
GGCGTAAGTCAGGCGTTGCTCGCCAAACACCAGCGCCAAGGCGTCCGGTGTGGCACGTACCTGATCCTCGATCAGCGAATGCACGCTGCGCGACAGCGGGTATTCGGTGGCCGTGGCGTTCCAGCCTTCAACAATCAGCTCGCGTTCCGCGGCGTCGAGCAACACCAGTTCGGCCAGCGGGCGCTTCGCGTCAGCCACGACGGCTTTGAGCAGGTTCAACCAATGCCCGGCGAGGCGCTGGATGCTGCTCGCTTCGAACAGATCGGTGGCGTACGTAAAGGACGCATCCAGGCCTTCCGGGCTGTCGCCGGTGTCCAGCGCCAGATCGAACTGCGCGGTCCGGTGTTCCCAACTCAGGCTTTGCAGGTTCAGCCCCGGCAATTGCGCGACCAGATCGGACTCGGCTTCCGTGCGGTGGTTGAACATCGCCTGGAACAACGGGCTGTGGCTCAGATTGCGCTCAGGCTGCAAGGCGTCGACCAGTTGCTCGAACGGCAGGTCCTGATGCATTTGCGCGGCAATCGCGGTGTGCTTGACCTGTTGCAGCAACCGGGCGAAATCCAGCGCCGGATCGAACTCGGCCCGCAACACTTGGGTGTTGACGAAGAAGCCGATCAATCGCTCGATTTCCAGACGATTGCGGTTGGCAATCGGCACCCCGACGCGGATATCCGACTGACCGCTGTAACGGTGCAACAGGGCCTGGAACGAGGCCAGCAGCAACATGAACACGGTCACGCCTTCACGTCGCGCCAGCGCCTTGAGTGCGTCACTCAGTGCCGGTTCGATGGTCACGTTCAGGCGCGCACCGCGGAAGCTCTGCACGGCGGGACGCGGGTGGTCGGCCGGCATTTCCAAAAGCGGTTGTTCGCTGCCCAACTGAGTTTTCCAGTACGTCAGCTGGCGTTCGCGCTCGCCGTTATCCATCCACTCGCGCTGCCACACCGCGTAATCGGCGTACTGCACCGCCAGCGCCGGCAATTCGGCTGCACGGCCCTGACTGAGCGCGGCATAACAGGCGATCAGGTCTTCGATCATCACCTGCATCGACCAGCCATCGGAGACGATGTGGTGCAGGGTCAGGACCAACACATGGTCGGTGTCGCTGATGCGCAGCAAGGCTACCCGCAGCAACTCGCCCGCCAACAAGTCGAACGCCTGCTGGGTCTGTTGTTCGACGAAGGCTTGGATCTGTTCATCCGTGGCGTTGGCCAGCGTTTGCTCATGCAACGCCACCTGCCCGCTTGGCCGGATTACTTGTTGTACGCGTCCGTCGGTATCGACAAACGCCGTGCGCAGGCTTTCGTGGCGCTGGATCAGCGCCTGGAAGCTTTGCTCCAGTGCCGCGCGATCGAGTTCGCCGCACAGGCGTAGCGCGGTGGGAATGTTGTAGGCGGCGCTTTGCGGGTCCATCTGCCACAGGAACCATTGACGCTCCTGGGCGTAGGACAGCGCCAGCGGTTGCTCGCGGCTGACCTGTGGAATCGGGGTTTGCGTAGTCTGTTGATCGGCATCGAGGACGCGGACAAACGCTTCCAGGCTGCTGTGTTCGAACAGCGTGCGCAGCGGCACCTGAATATCCAGCGTGCGGCGAATGCGCGAGATCACCTGGGTCACCAGCAGCGAATGCCCGCCCAGTTCGAAGAAGTTGTCGGTCAGGCCGACGCGCTCAAGCTTGAGCACGTCCTGCCAGATCACCGCGACGTGTTTTTGCAGCTCGGTCTGCGGCGCGACAAAGGTGTTTTGCAGGGTGCTGGCATCAAACTTCGGCAACGCCTTGCGTTCGAGTTTGCCGTTGGGGCTGACCGGCATTTTCTCCAGCCAGACCCAGTGTTGCGGCACCATGAACTCCGGCAGGCTCTGCCCCAGATGCGCCTTGAGCTCGAGGTTTTTCGCGCTGCGCGTGGCTTCATCGGCACTCAACAGCGCTTCGTCATCGGGCACCACGTAGGCCACCAGCAACGAGCCGTCCTGAGCGATGACCACGGTCTCGCGCACATCATCGTGCTCGGCCAGACGCGCTTCGATTTCACCCAGCTCGATACGCAGGCCACGGATTTTCACCTGATGGTCCATACGCCCGGCGTACTCGATCACGCCGTCAGCGCGGTAGCGC
>NZ_NEHN01000018.1:2241-5616 GCF_002112395.1 Pseudomonas sp. R38(2017) | reverse complement strand
ATGGGGAAACCCCACACTACCATCGGCGATGCATCGTTTCACTTCTGAGTTCGGGATGGGATCAGGTGGTTCCAACGCTCTATGGTCGTCAAGAAATTCGGGTACTGACTCGTGGCCGACTGGCCTCGCTTCAGCAAATTGGGTATGGGATAGTTTTCGGTGTTTTGTGAGCATCGAACTTTCGGTTCATTGCGTCTTCACACACCGCAATCTGATGCTCTTTCGAGTAGTCAAATTGCTTGGGTGTTATATGGTCAAGCCTCACGGGCAATTAGTATTGGTTAGCTCAACGCCTCACAGCGCTTACACACCCAACCTATCAACGTCGTAGTCTTCGACGGCCCTTCAGGGAACTCAAGGTTCCAGTGAGATCTCATCTTGAGGCAAGTTTCCCGCTTAGATGCTTTCAGCGGTTATCTTTTCCGAACATAGCTACCCGGCAATGCCACTGGCGTGACAACCGGAACACCAGAGGTTCGTCCACTCCGGTCCTCTCGTACTAGGAGCAGCCCCTCTCAAATCTCAAACGTCCACGGCAGATAGGGACCGAACTGTCTCACGACGTTCTAAACCCAGCTCGCGTACCACTTTAAATGGCGAACAGCCATACCCTTGGGACCGGCTTCAGCCCCAGGATGTGATGAGCCGACATCGAGGTGCCAAACACCGCCGTCGATATGAACTCTTGGGCGGTATCAGCCTGTTATCCCCGGAGTACCTTTTATCCGTTGAGCGATGGCCCTTCCATACAGAACCACCGGATCACTAAGACCTACTTTCGTACCTGCTCGACGTGTCTGTCTCGCAGTCAAGCGCGCTTTTGCCTTTATACTCTACGACCGATTTCCGACCGGTCTGAGCGCACCTTCGTACTCCTCCGTTACTCTTTAGGAGGAGACCGCCCCAGTCAAACTACCCACCATACACTGTCCTCGATCCGGATAACGGACCTGAGTTAGAACCTCAAAGTTGCCAGGGTGGTATTTCAAGGATGGCTCCACGCGAACTGGCGTCCACGCTTCAAAGCCTCCCACCTATCCTACACAAGCAAATTCAAAGTCCAGTGCAAAGCTATAGTAAAGGTTCACGGGGTCTTTCCGTCTAGCCGCGGATACACTGCATCTTCACAGCGATTTCAATTTCACTGAGTCTCGGGTGGAGACAGCGCCGCCATCGTTACGCCATTCGTGCAGGTCGGAACTTACCCGACAAGGAATTTCGCTACCTTAGGACCGTTATAGTTACGGCCGCCGTTTACCGGGGCTTCGATCAAGAGCTTCGCGTTAGCTAACCCCATCAATTAACCTTCCGGCACCGGGCAGGCGTCACACCCTATACGTCCACTTTCGTGTTTGCAGAGTGCTGTGTTTTTAATAAACAGTCGCAGCGGCCTGGTATCTTCGACCGGCATGGGCTTACGGAGCAAGTCCTTCACCCTCACCGGCGCACCTTCTCCCGAAGTTACGGTGCCATTTTGCCTAGTTCCTTCACCCGAGTTCTCTCAAGCGCCTTGGTATTCTCTACCCAACCACCTGTGTCGGTTTGGGGTACGGTTCCTGGTTATCTGAAGCTTAGAAGCTTTTCTTGGAAGCATGGCATCAACCACTTCGTCGCCTAATGGCAACTCGTCATCAGCTCTCGGCCTTAAGATCCCGGATTTACCTAAGATCTCAGCCTACCACCTTAAACTTGGACAACCAACGCCAAGCTGGCCTAGCCTTCTCCGTCCCTCCATCGCAATAACCAGAAGTACAGGAATATTAACCTGTTTTCCATCGACTACGCTTTTCAGCCTCGCCTTAGGGACCGACTAACCCTGCGTCGATTAACGTTGCGCAGGAAACCTTGGTCTTTCGGCGTGGGTGTTTTTCACACCCATTGTCGTTACTCATGTCAGCATTCGCACTTCTGATACCTCCAGCAAGCTTCTCAACTCACCTTCACAGGCTTACAGAACGCTCCTCTACCGCATCACTTGCGTGATACCCGTAGCTTCGGTGTATGGTTTGAGCCCCGTTACATCTTCCGCGCAGGCCGACTCGACTAGTGAGCTATTACGCTTTCTTTAAAGGGTGGCTGCTTCTAAGCCAACCTCCTAGCTGTCTAAGCCTTCCCACATCGTTTCCCACTTAACCATAACTTTGGGACCTTAGCTGACGGTCTGGGTTGTTTCCCTTTTCACGACGGACGTTAGCACCCGCCGTGTGTCTCCCATGCTCGGCACTTGTAGGTATTCGGAGTTTGCATCGGTTTGGTAAGTCGGGATGACCCCCTAGCCGAAACAGTGCTCTACCCCCTACAGTGATACATGAGGCGCTACCTAAATAGCTTTCGAGGAGAACCAGCTATCTCCGAGCTTGATTAGCCTTTCACTCCGATCCACAGGTCATCCGCTAACTTTTCAACGGTAGTCGGTTCGGTCCTCCAGTCAGTGTTACCTAACCTTCAACCTGCCCATGGATAGATCGCCCGGTTTCGGGTCTATTCCCAGCGACTAGACGCCCTATTAAGACTCGCTTTCGCTACGCCTCCCCTATTCGGTTAAGCTCGCCACTGAAAATAAGTCGCTGACCCATTATACAAAAGGTACGCAGTCACAGAACAAAGTCTGCTCCCACTGCTTGTACGCATACGGTTTCAGGATCTATTTCACTCCCCTCTCCGGGGTTCTTTTCGCCTTTCCCTCACGGTACTAGTTCACTATCGGTCAGTCAGTAGTATTTAGCCTTGGAGGATGGTCCCCCCATATTCAGACAAAGTTTCTCGTGCTCCGTCCTACTCGATTTCATGACTAAGAGACTTTCGCGTACAGGGCTATCACCCACTATGGCCGCACTTTCCAGAGCGTTCCGCTAATCTCAAAGCCACTTAAGGGCTAGTCCCCGTTCGCTCGCCACTACTAAGGGAATCTCGGTTGATTTCTTTTCCTCAGGGTACTTAGATGTTTCAGTTCCCCTGGTTCGCCTCTTGCACCTATGTATTCAGTGCAAGATAACCATCTTGTGATGGCTGGGTTCCCCCATTCAGACATCTCCGGATCAAAGTCTGTTTGCCGACTCCCCGAAGCTTTTCGCAGGCTACCACGTCTTTCATCGCCTCTGACTGCCAAGGCATCCACCGTATGCGCTTCTTCACTTGACCATATAACCCCAAGCAATCTGGTTATACTGTGAAGACGACATTCGCCGAAAATTCGAATTTCTCAACTAAGAGAACTCACAAATTTTACCTTAGCCTGATCACCACCAGTGAAAGTGGATCTCAGTCTATCTTTCTATCACATACCCAAATTTTTAAAGAACGATCTAGTCAAAGACTAGAAATCAACATTCATCATCATCTGATGGAATGCTCATTTCTAAGCTTTCAAACAAG
>NZ_NEHN01000017.1:0-8675 GCF_002112395.1 Pseudomonas sp. R38(2017) | reverse complement strand
TGGCATCTGGAAACACACACTTAGCGGCCGGACACTCACGCTGCACACATTCACTGCAAAGGCGCTGTACGCGTCAGGGCAGACATCAGCCCCGCTCACGTTGACCGTGACGGCCGCCACCCCGCCGACCATCACCTCGGTCAAGGGCTCGCCGAGTAATGTCGAAATCCCCAACGGCGGCACCACCGTCGAAACCAGCGTCACCCTGACCGGCGCCGCCGCCAAGGGCCAGAAAGTTGATGTGCTACTGGGCATCGTGTCCAAAGGGCAGCCAACGGCCGATCCCGTGACCGGCATCTGGACGCTGGTGGTGACTGGCCTGACAGCCGTGCTCCAGAGTTTCACCGCCAAGGCCTTGTATGGCACCGGTCAATCATCGGCTGCGCGGACCTTCACCGTTGTCACAAAACTGAATGCTGGTACCAATAAAACATTGAACGCCACTGGTTATGTTGTCATACAGGGGATGCCTCCACCCAATCCCCCGGCCAACGCAATCTTTACTCAACCCGCGATAGGGGGGATCCCTCCCTACACCTACCAGTCGAGCGACAACGACGTCGCTATCGTCAACTCGGCCACAGGAGCAACCATCGCGGCAGGTAATGGCACCGCTACCATTACGGTTACAGATAGTTCAAAGGCTACGGCAAGTTACCTGGTGACCATCAGCAATGCAGTGGTGTGGGTATACGTTCATGATGGCTACCCGCTTCAGAATGGAGGCAATGCCTGGGACAGAACCAATCAGGCCATTTCCGCGAGTGGTACCAAGCTGCCAACAGCAGCAGATTCAAATGCACTTCTCAGGAGTTATGCGCCGAAGTGGGGAGATTGGGTCACACGAATGAAGTGGTGGGTAGGAGGAGTTCCTCAGACGGAGTACGTAGTGGCTTCTTTCAGTATGAATACTCAGACTGGAGCTTATTTATATTGGGTCAATGTACATGGCATTGGGACTCCGATCGCTGTTCCGACGTGGGGAGTCAAATAGTTTTCTCTAGCACTGTTGAATAGCGTTGAAGAGGATGTCCGCAAAGCCACACAACCTTGCGCCATTGCCTACGCATCCGCCAGAATCCGCCGGCTTGTGCGCCTTGGGGGCGGGTTCTATTGTTTGGCGGTCGTTGAAAAGCAGCGATCGGGTTTAGCAGCCCGGATCTACTCTAGACGCACAATGCCGTTCGTTCGTGATCAGGCTCACGCCTGTCCGTTCACATTATGGCTGCTTTGCGTGGGGCACTTCGGTGCGCCGGGTTCTAGAGTCCTGGTTTGCTAACCCGCGTACGGCCGCCACCTCTTTCGTTTAGCAGCGAAGCGTGGCGCCTCCACTACTCTAGAGGCTTTACCCATGATCAAACCCACGCCAAACCCGCCGGAAGTCGATTCAACTTCCCCCTACGAAACCCTCGATTCAAAGAAATTCCACGAAGCCGCCGAACGCGCTCTCGATCACTACCTCAATCCGCTTCTCCCCAGAAAACCTCTGCTCAAACCCAACGCCCGCTACCTCATAGCGCCCGCTGTAGCCTGATCACTGATCGATCCAGAGCAAAGAGAGCACACCCATCCAATTTCCCCTTGATCAATCGTTGCACCATTACCTGCAATGATTGATCAAGGATGGGCCCATGAACGCGGCACAACGCAATGACCATGCGCAAAATCTCGGCCTGCTGTTCCTGCGGGTTACCGGCGGGTTGTTTCTGCTGTTCGTCCACGGCTTGCCCAAGCTGCTGGACTTCACCGCGCAGCTGCAACTGATCGAAGACCCGTTCCACCTCGGTGCCCACCTCACTTTGATTCTGGCGATCTTCGCCGAAGTCCTCTGTCCACTGCTGATAGTCGCCGGGGTGCTGGCGCGTCTGGCGTGTTTGCCTATTCTGTTTGTGCTGCTGGTGGCGCTGCTGCTCGTGCATCCGCAATGGAGTGTGGCCGAAGGGCAGTTCGGCTGGTTGCTGTTGATTCTGTTCACCACTGTTCTGATCGCCGGGCCCGGACGGCTCGCGCTCAATGTTCGTTTGCCCGGAGTACTCCGTTATGCCTGATGCCCAGACCCTGAAAAAACCGGGACCCGAAGAAACCGTGACGCTGATCGTCAAGCACCGGGTCAAGGCCGGTTTTGAGCAGCCGTACGAAGCCTGGCTGCGCAATATCGTCAGCGTGGCGGGGCGCGAAGAAGGGCACCTGGGCGTGGACGTGATGCGCAGCCAGCAGGGCGGGCTCGCGCTGTTCACTTGCGTGCTGCGTTATTGCTCGACCGAGGCGATGCAGCGCTGGCTCGACTCGCCGCAGCGTCAGAAGCTGATCGACGAAGCCGCGCCAATGCTCGCCGACGGCGACCAGACCGAGGTCAATGCGGCCAACGAGTTCTGGTTCACACCACTGGCCGATGCCGCTTCACCACCGCCGCGTTGGAAGCAGGCTGTGGTGACGTTATTCGTGATTTTGCCGCACACCTTGCTGGTGCCGCTGATCTGGGGGCCGCTGCTGCAACTCAATGCGTTCCTGTCCAACTACGTGGTCGCCACGTTCCTGATCACCCTGACCATCGTGCTGTCGGTGGTCTACGTCTGCATGCCGGTCGCGACCCGTCTGTTCGCGCCGTGGCTGACCGCCAGTCAGCTCCATGAACATCTGGATTCCAACACCAACCCGCCGCGCTGAGCCGGCAGGTCTGGGTTTCGTTTCACTTATATCGAAGGAACTGCGATGAACGCCAACGCTGATCTGATTCTGTTCAATGGCCAATTTCATACCGTAGACCGCGCAAAACCCCTCGCCAGTGCCGTGGCGATCAAGGACGGCCGCTTCGCCGTCGTCGGCAACGATGCGCAAGCCATGGCCCTGCGCGGCGCCGGCACCCAGGTCGTCGATCTCAAGGGCCGCTGCGTGATTCCCGGCCTCAACGACTCGCACTTACACCTGATTCGTGGCGGTTTGAACTACAACCTCGAACTGCGTTGGGAAGGCGTGCCGTCGCTGGCCGATGCGCTGCGCATGCTCAAGGATCAGGCTGACCGCACGCCAACCCCGCAATGGGTGCGCGTGGTCGGTGGCTGGAACGAATTCCAGTTCGCCGAAAAACGCATGCCGACCCTCGAAGAAATCAACCAGGCAGCGCCGGACACCCCGGTGTTCATCCTGCACCTGTATGACCGCGCGCTGCTCAACCGCGCCGCATTGCGTGTCGCCGGCTACACCCGCGATACGCCGAACCCGCCGGGCGGCGAAATCGTGCGTGATGCCAACGGCAACCCGACGGGCATGCTGGTGGCACGACCGAACGCGATGATTCTGTATTCGACACTGGCCAAGGGTCCGAAGCTGCCGCTGGAGTATCAGGTCAACTCGACCCGCCAGTTCATGCGCGAGCTCAACCGTCTCGGCCTGACCAGCGCCATCGATGCCGGCGGCGGTTTCCAGAACTACCCGGACGATTATCAGGTGATCGAACAACTGGCAAAAGACGACCAGTTGACCGTGCGCATCGCCTACAACCTGTTCACCCAGAAGCCGAAAGAAGAGCTGACCGATTTCCAGAACTGGACCGGCAGCGTCAAGTTGCATCAGGGCGATGATTTCCTGCGCCACAACGGCGCCGGCGAAATGCTGGTGTTCTCGGCGGCGGACTTCGAAGACTTCCTCGAACCGCGCCCGGACCTGCCGCAAACCATGGAACAGGAACTGGAGCCGGTGGTGCGCCACCTGGTCGAACAGCGCTGGCCGTTCCGACTGCACGCGACCTACAACGAATCGATCAGCCGCATGCTGGATGTGTTCGAGAAGGTCAACCGCGACATACCGTTCAACGGTTTGCCATGGTTCTTTGACCACGCCGAAACCATCACCCCGCAGAACATCGAGCGGGTGAGGGCGCTGGGTGGTGGTATCGCGATTCAGGACCGGATGGCGTTCCAGGGCGAATACTTCGTCGACCGCTACGGCAAGCAAGCCGCCGAAGCCACGCCGCCGATCAAACGCATGCTCGCCGAAGGCGTACCGGTCGGCGCCGGCACCGACGCCACTCGGGTTTCCAGCTACAACCCGTGGACCTCGCTGTATTGGATGGTCAGCGGTCGCACCGTTGGCGGCCTGGCGCTGTACGAAGAAGGCTTGCCACGTACCACCGCGCTGGAACTGTTCACCCACGGCAGCGCCTGGTTCTCGTCCGAGCAGGGCAAGAAGGGCCAGATCAGGGTCGGCCAACTGGCGGACCTGGCGGCGCTGAGCGCGGACTTCTTCCACGTAGAAGAAGAAGCGATCAAGTGGATCGAGTCGGTGCTGACTGTGGTCGGCGGCAAGATCGTTTATTCCGCTGGCGACTTCGAAGACCTCGGCCCACGTGCATTGCCGGTGCTGCCGGACTGGTCGCCGGTGGTCAAAGTCCCTGGCCACTGGCGCCCGAATTCGCCATTGCAGGCCCAGGTGCACCAGTGCAGCGGCCCGTGCGCGGTGCATACCCACAGCCATGAAAAAGCCCGGATGTCGAATGCGCCGGTCAGCGATTTCGCTGGTTTCTGGGGTGCGTTCGGTTGTTCCTGTTTCGCTTTCTGATCCCGTAAACGGCGCCGGTCTTCGTGGCCGGCGCTTGCCGCATCACCCATCCCCGAGGAGTTTCACATGAGCAACGTTCCTTACAAACGCCTGAACAAAGACGACGCCGTGGTGCTGCTGGTCGACCACCAGACCGGCCTGATCTCGCTGGTGCAGGATTTCTCGCCGAACGAGTTCAAGAACAACGTGCTGGCCCTGGGCGACATCGCCAAGTTCTTCAAGCTGCCAACCATCCTCACCACCAGCTTCGACAGCGGCCCGAACGGCCCGATCGTGCCTGAGCTGAAAGCACAATTCCCGGACGCGCCGTTCATTGCCCGCCCTGGCCAGATCAATGCCTGGGACAACGAAGACTTCGTCAAGGCGATCAAGGCCACCGGCCGCAAGCAACTGATCATCGCTGGTGTGGTGACTGACGTTTGCGTGGCGTTCCCGACCCTGTCGGCCATCGCTGAAGGTTTTGAAGTGTTTGTGGTGACCGATGCTTCCGGCACTTTCAATACCACCGTGCAGCAAGCTGCCTGGGCGCGTATGTCGGCCGCTGGTGCGCACCTGCTGAACTGGTTCGCCGTAGCCTGCGAGCTGCAGGGTGACTGGCGCAACGATATGGAAGGCCTGGCGAATCTGCTGTCGGAACGCCTGCCGAACTATCGCAACCTGATCAACAGCTACACCAAGTTCACTGCCAAGTAATTGGTTGAAGAAAAATGCCCGCTGAAGAGCGGGCATTTTTTTGTCTGCCGAAAAGGGCTCAACGCTTTTGCAACCACCCCAAAAAACCACCCTTGCGAACGGGCACAGGCTTGGCCATCAACGCCAGCCGGCTGTTCTGCTGCCGTACCGCCTGCAACTTGTTCAACGCCTGGCCCACTTCACTGCGCTGTTCCATGCATTGGCGAGTCAGGTTTTTGTCGAGGCGATAAATGATCGAAGACGTCAGCGCGGTAAACGTCGCCTGCGAAGGTGTATCCGCCAGAATGCTTTGCTCGCCCATGACTTCGCTCGGGCCCATGCGCCCGGCTTCGGTGAAACCATTGCCGTCCGGCACGCTGGCGCTGACCACGCCGGTGGCGATCACGAACAGGCTATCGGGGACTTCCTCCAGACCGAGCACCACCTGCCCGGCGCTGTACTGCTGCGCGACCATCGATTCTGCGAGGCGATCGCGTTCTTCATGGCTCAGCGAGCGGAAGATCTTCACTTCATCGAGCAAGGCGCGAGCGCGGGTCGAAGGTTCGATCACGCCGTCCGGGTGCCGCGAAATGCCGGCGGCTTCGAGATGGCGGTGGGCGAGGTCGAACAGTTGATTGCGCACTTCAGCCTTTTTGCCCAGCTCGGCGATAAAACCGCTGGCCACGTATTCCGACATTTCTTCGCCGGCCTCTTTGAGCACGGCTTTCGGCGCAGGCGTCAGCAACAGGCTGCTGCTGCCTTGCAAGGTGCGGTCGAGGGCGTCGAGTACCCGGCGCGGGCGAATGTGGTTCGGCACCTTGATGCTGATCGACACGCCGTGCAGGTTGGTCGGGCGGCTGAGGTTGACGATCTTGGCCTTGGCCGCCACCGAGTTCGGCACCACGGCCAGGGTGCCGGCGCTGGTCAACAGGTGCGTGGCGCGCCAGTCGATGTCGAGCACTTTGCCTTCGACGCCGTCGATCACCACGAAATCGTCGACCTGATACGGCTTGGTGGTGTTGAGCACGATGCCCGAGAACACATCGCTCAAGGTGCTTTGCAGCGCCAGACCGACCACGATGGCGAACACCCCGGAGGTAGCGAGCAAGCCTTTCACCGGCAGCTCCAGCACATAACCGGCGGCCGCGACGATGGCCACCAGAAACACCAGTGCCCCGATCACGTCCTGCAGCAGACGGCCGCTGTGGCCGATGCGCCGCATCAGGATCAGGCCGATCACTTCGGTCAGCGCCCGCGCGGCGTACAGCCACCAGAAAATCCCCAGGGCCGTCGCGCCCAGTTGCGCCACCTGATCATCGGCAAAGACTGGCGCCTGCAATGGGCTGACGCCGGCATTGATGATCAGCGCACTGAAGGCCAGAAACAGCACCAGTCGCACACCGACCCGTTGCGCGCGATGCTTGAACGGCGCGAGGTGCCAGAGCAGGGCGTCGAGTACCAGCAGCAGGGCACTCCAGGACAGCAGGTGGGCAGAAAAAAGGCTCATGGGATGAACTCCGGCGGGCACAAAAGAAAACGCCACACCTGAAGGTGTGGCGAGGGGTTGCACTCAGTTCAGATGGGTCTTCAGTTCTGCCGCTGCCTGGCGCACGGCGGCCTTCACTTCAGGAATCCCGTTCAGCGGGTTGAGCAGGCCGAAGTCGTGAATCATCCCGTTGTAGCGCACCGAGGTCACCGGCACACCGGCGGCGTCAAGGTGGCGGGCGTAGCCTTCGCCTTCGTCACGCAGCACGTCGAACTCGGCGGTCTGTACCAGTGCGGCGGGCAGGCCCTTGAGCTGTTCGGCGCTCGCGTTGAGTGGCGAGGCATGGATCTGCGCACGCTCGGCCGGGTTGGTGGTGTAGTTGTCCCAGAACCACTGCATCATGCCTTTGGTCAGGAAATGGCCCTCGGCGAATTGCTGGTACGAGCCGTTATCGAACCCGGCGTTGGTCACCGGCCACATCAGCAACTGGAAGCGCAAGGCCGGGGTTTTCTGTTCCTTGGCCATCAGTGCCACGACCGCCGCCATGTTGCCGCCGACGCTGTTGCCGGCCACCGCCAGGCGCTTGCCGTCGACGCCGATATCTTTACCGTGCTCCGCCACCCACTTCGTCGCGGCGTAAGCCTGATTGATCGCGGTCGGGTACTGCGCTTCCGGCGACGGCGTGTAATCGACATACACCGCGACCGCACCGGAACCCACCACCAGATCACGAATCAGGCGTTGGTGCGTCGGGAAGTCGCCCAGCACCCAGCCACCACCGTGGAAGAACATGAACACCGGCAGCTCGCCCTTGACCTTGGCTGGACGCACCACTTTCAGGTTGATCGTCTGGCCATCGACCTTGATCGCCTTGTCGCTGACTTCAACGCCCGACAGGTCAACCTTCACCGAAGCCTGGGCGCCGGTCAGCACCGCACGGGCGTCTTTCGGGCTCAGTTGCTCAAGCGGTTTGCCACCACCGGCGGCGAGGGCATCGAGGAAGGCCTGGGTGTTGTGTTCGACGCCAGTGCCTTCGGCGGCGAATGCGTTGCCGATGGACAGGGCGAGGAGGGAAGCGGCGAGGGTTTTCTTGATGTTCATGTGTAATTCCTTTTTAAGTCGTTTGAGTTTTTGTATGCCTTGGGATAGGGCTGCTGTGGCGCTGGGCTTCAGGTCTCAGCAACACCGTGAGCACAGATTAATGAGGTGCCGGAAAGTGAAAAAGCGGCTATAAAGCGTTTAACTGTCAACCAGAGAGTGACAATGAACCCGTTCGAAGACATGCGTATTTTTTGCCAGGTGATGGATTCCGGCAGCTTCACGGCGGCCGCCGATCAGTTAGGTCTGTCCAAGCAATTCGTCAGCCGTCGGTTGATGCAACTGGAGGAGCGCCTCGGCGTGCGTCTGCTCAATCGTTCGACCCGGCGCCTGGACGTGACACCGCTGGGCCAGAGCTATTACGAGTCCGCGCTGCGGCTGTTGAGCGAAATCGAACAGGTGGAGCAGGGCATCGCCGGGCAGAC
The DNA here is from genome assembly GCF_002112395.1 of Pseudomonas sp. R38(2017). Taxonomy (NCBI): domain Bacteria; kingdom Pseudomonadati; phylum Pseudomonadota; class Gammaproteobacteria; order Pseudomonadales; family Pseudomonadaceae; genus Pseudomonas; species Pseudomonas sp. R38(2017). The sequence continues at coordinate 437 of NZ_NEHN01000017.1, read as the reverse complement.
TGCCGAACCCCGTGGGACGATTCGTGTCAGTGCGCCGTTGTCGTTCGCGGTGGCGCACCTGGGGTGTCTGCTGCCGCTGTTCCTGCAGCGTTATCGCGAGGTGACGGTGGAGGTCGATCTGAGTGACCGTCCGGTGGATTTGCTCGGCGAGGGCTACGACCTGGCGCTGCGCATCGGCGTGCTGGAAGACTCGACCCTGATCGCCCGGCGCATCGCTGCCATCGAGCGGGTGTACTGCGCCAGTCCCGCGTATCTGGCCGAGCGCGGTACGCCGGTCAAACCGGAAGACCTGCTCAGCCACGACTGCCTGCCTTACGGCCACGGGCGCTCGGTGCAATGGCGATTCAATGCGGGGCAGGCCAAGCCGCTGCTGGTGAATGTCACCGGGCGGATGCGGGTCAACAACGGTGAGCTGCTGCGGGATGCGGCGGTGGCGG
>NZ_NEHN01000016.1:0-48832 GCF_002112395.1 Pseudomonas sp. R38(2017) | reverse complement strand
CCCCCCGCCCCATCTAACACCCATACCCAATTGCGCAGGTGCCCCATGAGCGACCAGCAAGAATTCCCCGAGAACCCCGACGACATCACCGAAGCCGACGCCGAACACATCGAACACCACGTCCCCGGCAAAGGCCTCGCCCTGCCCGGCCAGAACCTGCCGGACAAGGTCTACATCATCCCGATCCACAACCGCCCGTTCTTCCCGGCCCAAGTGCTGCCGGTCATCGTCAACGAAGAACCCTGGGCCGAAACCCTCGAACTGGTCAGCAAATCCGAGCACCACTCCCTGGCCCTGTTCTTCATGGACACGCCCCAGGAAGACCCGCGCCACTTCGACACCAAGGCATTGCCGCAATACGGCACCCTGGTCAAGGTGCACCACGCCAGCCGCGAAAACGGCAAACTGCAATTCGTCGCCCAAGGCCTGAGCCGCGTGCGCATCAAGACCTGGCTCAAACACCACCGCCCACCGTATCTGGTTGAAGTCGAATACCCGCACCAGCCCACCGAGCCGACCGACGAGGTCAAGGCCTACGGCATGGCGCTGATCAACGCGATCAAGGAACTGCTGCCGCTCAACCCGCTGTACAGCGAAGAGCTGAAGAACTACCTCAACCGCTTCAGCCCCAACGATCCGTCGCCGCTGACCGACTTCGCCGCCGCCCTGACCTCCGCCACCGGCCCCGAGCTGCAGGAAGTGCTCGACTGCGTGCCGATGCTCAAGCGCATGGAAAAAGTCCTGCCGATGCTGCGCAAGGAAGTCGAAGTCGCGCGCCTGCAAAAAGAGATCTCCGCCGAAGTGAACCGCAAGATCGGCGAGCATCAGCGCGAGTTCTTCCTCAAGGAGCAGCTCAAGGTCATCCAGCAGGAGCTGGGCCTGACCAAGGACGACCGCAGCGCCGACCTCGAACAGTTCGAGCAGCGTCTGGAAGGCAAGGTCCTGCCGACGCAGGTGCAGAAGCGCCTCGAAGAAGAGATGAACAAGCTGTCGATCCTCGAGACCGGATCGCCGGAGTACGCCGTCACCCGCAACTACCTCGACTGGGCGACCTCAGTGCCGTGGGGCGTGTATGGCGAGGACAAGCTCGACCTCAAGCACGCGCGCAAGGTGCTCGACAAACACCACGCTGGCCTCGATGACATCAAGGACCGGATCCTGGAGTTCCTCGCGGTCGGTGCCTACAAAGGCGAAATCAGCGGTTCCATCGTACTGCTGGTCGGCCCGCCGGGCGTGGGTAAAACCAGCGTCGGCAAATCCATCGCCGAATCCCTCGGCCGGCCGTTCTACCGCTTCAGCCTCGGTGGCATGCGCGACGAAGCCGAAATCAAGGGCCACCGCCGCACCTACATCGGTGCGCAACCGGGCAAACTCGTGCAGGCGTTGAAAGACGTCGAAGTGATGAACCCGGTGATCATGCTCGACGAGATCGACAAGATGGGCCAGAGCTACCAGGGCGACCCGGCCTCGGCGCTGCTCGAAACCCTCGACCCGGAACAGAACGTCGAATTCCTCGACCACTATCTGGACCTGCGAATGGACCTGTCGAAAGTCCTGTTCGTCTGCACCGCCAACACCCTGGATTCGATCCCCGGCCCATTGCTGGACCGGATGGAAGTGATTCGCCTGTCGGGCTACATCACCGAAGAAAAAGTCGCCATCGCCAAGCGTCACCTGTGGCCGAAACTGCTGGAAAAGGCCGGCGTGTCCAAGGGCAGCCTGAGCATCAGCGACAGCGCCCTCAAAGCCCTGATCGACGGCTACGCCCGTGAAGCCGGCGTGCGCCAGCTGGAAAAACAGATGGGCAAACTGGTGCGCAAAGCGGTGATGAAGCTGATCGACGACCCGAAAGCGGTGATCAAGCTAGGGCCGAAAGACCTCGAAGCGTCCCTCGGCCATCCGGTGTTCCGCAACGAGCAGGTGCTGTCCGGCACCGGCGTGATCACTGGCCTGGCGTGGACCAGCATGGGCGGCGCGACCTTGCCGATCGAGGCCACGCGGATTCATACCCTGAATCGTGGCTTCAAGCTCACCGGGCAACTGGGCGATGTGATGAAGGAGTCGGCGGAGATCGCCTACAGCTACGTCAGTTCGCACCTCAAATCCTTTGGTGGTGACCCGAAATTCTTCGACGAAGCTTTCGTCCACCTGCATGTGCCGGAAGGTGCGACACCGAAAGACGGCCCGAGCGCCGGCGTGACCATGGCCAGCGCCCTGCTCTCGCTCGCCCGCAATCAGCCGCCGAAAAAAGGCGTGGCGATGACCGGTGAACTGACGCTGACCGGGCATGTACTGCCGATTGGCGGGGTGCGCGAGAAGGTGATTGCGGCGCGGCGGCAGAAGATTTTCGAGTTGATTTTGCCGGAGCCGAATCGGGGCAACTTTGAGGAACTGCCGGATTACCTGAAGGAAGGCATTACGGTGCATTTCGCCAAGAAGTTTTCGGATGTGGCGAAGGTGCTTTTCTAACCCTCCCCTGATGATCGTTCCCACGCTCCGCGTGGGAATGCATCCTGTGATGCTCCGCGTCACGCTTGCGAAGGGACGCAGAGCGTCCCGGGCGGCATTCCCACGCGGACGGTTCGACGCCTCGACGTGGGAACGATCACGCCAAGCCTGGCGCGGTCACACTTTGTCTTATCTTCAGTTATGCTCGCCGTTCGTCGCCAACACCGGAGCCACTGAATCCATGTCCCCCCTTCGCCTGTTTGTCCCCCTGTCCCTCGCCCTGCTGGCCGCCTGCGCCACGCAACCGAAAACCAACGTGACCGTGGAAAAACAGAGCGAATGCCCGGTGCGGCTGACCAACGGGCAAAACCTGATCGTCATGCTCCCGAGCAACCCCACCACCGGCTACCGCTGGGCCATCCAGGATTCTGCCGGCGGCGTATTGCGCGCCCTCAGCCCCGAGGTCTACAGCAGCCCGAAAGATTCCGGCATGGTCGGCGCGGGCGGTTTCTCCACCTGGCGCTTCCAGGCCTTTGCCACCGGCACCGGGCGCCTGCGCCTGACCTCGCAACAACCCTGGGAGCCTGAAGTCGAGCCGGTGGAAACCTTTGACTGCGCGATCTCGGTGAACTGATCGTGGGCTGGCTGATCCTCGCGCTGATGGGCGCAGCGACCTTTCTCTATGGCGTCAGCACCCATGCGGCGCTGCTTTGCCTGCTGGTCAAACCGTTGCCGGTGCTGGCGTTGCTGGGCTGGCTGCACGATGCGCCGCCGAGCGACTATCGCCGCTGGATCAGCCTCGGTCTGATTTTCTCGTTGCTCGGCGATGTGCTGCTGGCATGGCCGGGAGATTTGTTCGTGTTTGGCCTGGGTGCGTTTCTGGTCGCGCATCTGGCGTATCTCAAGGCTTACCTCAGCGATTGCCGGCGTCTGGCTCTGTTACCGCTGGTGCTTGCCCTTGGCGTTGGCGCCGTGCTGTTGGGCATATTGATCAGCAGCGGACTCGGACCGTTGACCGTGCCGGTGATCGTCTACGGCACCGCCATCAGCGCCATGCTCTGGCGCGCTCTCGCCCGACTCGGCAGCGGCGTACCGCAACGTTCGGCGTTGCTCGCGGCCGGCGGCGCGGTGGCGTTCGTGTTCTCCGACAGCGTGATCGGCATCGATCGTTTTGTCGCACCGTTCCACGCTGCGCCGTACGTCATCATCCTCAGTTACTGGCTGGGGCAGTGGGGCATTGCCGCCTCGGCATTTTCCCAAACCAAACGTCCCGACCTTTAAAAGATCTTTGATCGTTCCCGCGTCAAGGCGTCGAACTGTCTGCGTGGGAACGATCACTGGCTGCAAAGCGGTTTATCAGACAACCCGCGCATCTGCGCGCCAGTTTGGCTAAAATGCCGGCCTTTTCATCGACACCGCCGGAACCGCCGTGAGCAAAGAACCCGATCGCATTTTCGCCCAGCCGATGGCCCAGGTGCCTGACTTCGCCTTCAACGAAGACGTGGTGCGGGTGTTCCCGGACATGATCAAGCGTTCGGTGCCGGGTTATCCGACCATCGTCGAGAACCTCGGCGTGCTCGCGGCGCAGTTCGCGCAGCCGAACAGCGTGCTCTACGATCTCGGCGCCTCGCTGGGTGCCGTGACTCAGGCCCTGCGCCGTCATGTGCGCACCGACGGTTGCCGGGTGATCGCGGTGGATAACTCGGCCGCGATGGTCGAGCGCTGCCGCGAGTACCTCAACGGTCAAGACTCGATGTTCCAGGAGTTGCTGCCGGTCGAAGTGATCGAAGGCGACATCCTCGCCCTCGTTTTCAAACCGGCCTCGGTGGTGGCGCTGAACTTCACTCTGCAATTCATTGCCCCGGATCAGCGCACGGCGTTGCTGTCGCGCATTCGCCAATCGTTGCTGCCGGGTGGCGCGCTGATTCTGTCGGAGAAGTTGCGCTTCAGCGATGCCGAAGAACACGCGCTGCTGACCGATCTGCACGTCGCGTTCAAACGCGCCAACGGCTACAGCGAACTGGAAATCGCCCAGAAGCGCAGTGCCATCGAAAACGTCATGAAGCCCGACAGCCTCGAAGAACACCGCGAGCGCCTGCTGACCGCCGGGTTCTCGAAAGTCGTGCCGTGGTTCCAGTGTCTTAACTTTGCCTCGTTGATTGCCTTGCCATGATTGATCTGTCCCCCCTCGCCCGCCGTCTGGCCGGCACGCCGCTGGCCGAATGGGCCAACACCCTGCAAGCGCAACTCGACAAGAAAATGGAGAAAGGCCACGGCGATCTGGAGCGCTGGCAAAGTGCGCTGGACGCCTTGCCGAAGATCCAGCCGACCGAAGTCGACCTGCTCGACGGCCTGAAACTCGACACCGATTGCGACGCCGAAACCCGCGTACAGATGCGCACCGCGCTGATGGGTTTATCGCCTTGGCGCAAGGGGCCGTTCGACCTGTTCGGCGTGCACGTCGACACCGAGTGGCGCTCGGACTGGAAGTGGTCGCGGGTTTCTCCGCACCTGGATCTGAAGGGCAAACGCATCCTCGATGTCGGGTGCGGTAACGGCTACTACATGTGGCGCATGCTCGGTGCCGGCGCCGACAGCGTGATCGGCGTCGATCCGAACTGGCTGTTTTTCTGCCAGTTCCAGGCGGTGCAGCGTTATCTGTCAGAGCCGAATGCCTGGCACCTGCCGTTCCCGTTCGAAGACCTGCCGCCGAATCTGGAAGGCTTCGATACCGTGTTCTCGATGGGTGTGTTCTATCACCGTCGCTCCCCGATCGAGCATTTGCTGGCGCTCAAGGATTGCCTGGTGAAGGGTGGCGAGCTGGTACTGGAGACGCTGGTGGTCGAAGGTGACAAGCATCAGGTGCTGGTGCCGGAAGACCGTTATGCACAGATGCGTAACGTATGGTTTTTGCCGTCGGTGCCGGCGCTGGAGTTGTGGCTGCGGCGTGCGGGGTTCACCGACATTCGTTGCGTGGATGTCAGCATGACAACGGTCGATGAACAGCGCGGAACCGAGTGGATGAAGTATCAGTCGCTGAGTGACTTCCTCGATCCGCAAGATCACAGCAAGACGATCGAAGGGCTGCCAGCGCCGATGCGGGCGGTGATTGTCGCGAAGAAGTAAATCTTCCGAACACAAAAAACCTGTGGGAGCGCGCAAGCTCGCTCCCACAGGTTTTTTCATTCTGCCGGTTTTGCGCGCCGTGCCCGGAAGAACTCGGTCAACACTGCCCCGCACTCCTCCGACAGCACCCCACCTTCATACAGCACTCGATGGTTGAGAAAGCCCTGGGTGAAGAACTGCCCCTGACTCTGCACAATCCCGGCCTTGGGCTCCAGTGCGCCGTACACCACGCGAGCAACCCGCGAATGCACGATCAGCCCGGCGCACATGCTGCACGGCTCCAGCGTCACGTACAGCGTGCTGCCCGGCAGACGATAGTTGTCCACTGCTTGCGCGGCGGCGCGGATCGCGACCATTTCTGCATGTGCGCTGGGGTCGCTGGTACTGATCGGGCAGTTGAATCCACGGCCAATGATCTCGCCGTCCTGCACCAGCACCGCGCCCACCGGCACTTCGCCGAGGGCCGCGCCTTGGGCCGCCAATATCAGGGCTTCGCGCATGAAGTCGCGGTCACGGCTGCGGTCGATGATCGCGGCGGGGCGAATCTGACGCATCACTTCACCTCGATGGCGGCCATCAGGCCGGTTTCCATGTGATCGATCACGTGGCAGTGGAACATCCACACCCCCGGGTTATCCGCCACCAGCGCCACTTGCGCGCGTTCGTTCTTGCCCAGCAGATAAGTGTCGGTGAAGTACGGCACGATCTTGTGCCGATTCGACGCAATCACCTTGAAGCTCATGCCGTGCAGGTGGATCGGGTGCTGATACTGGGTCATGTTCTTCAGTTCGAAAATATAACTCTGGCCCAGTTTCAGGCTGGCGATCGGCCGATCGGCGCAGGTCTTGTCGGTGATGTCCCAGGCCTTGCCGTTGATCTGCCACAGACTCGGCGGCTTGCCGTTGTCGACGTTCACCGACACCGAACCGACCCATTCGAAATTGAAGTTGAGTTTCTCGGCATTGGCCAGATCCGGTTCGGCGACGGGGTTGGCAGGCAGTGCTTTCGGCCAGACGGTCGGCGCATCGTTGTTGGCCACCGAACGCAGGGTGCCCAGGCGAACCGGGCCGTTGCGCAGCGACAGTTCCTCACCGGCCGGCGGCGCCTTGATCGCCAGGCAGATGCGCATGCCCGGGCCGAGCCAGTATTCCTTGCCCAACGGGCGCGGCTCGACCGGGTTGCCGTCCAGGGCATAGATCTGCGCTTCGACGCCGGGAATATTGATGCGATAGGTCAGGGTGTTGTCGAGGTTGAGCAGGCGCACCCGGGTTATCTGTCCGGCTGGCAGCTCGATGATCGGTGAAGGCACGCCGTTGATGGTCGACAGCCGCCCCGCCGTACCGCCACGGGCCGCTTCGCGCGGGATGCTGAACTCGACGAAGTTGCCCTCGTCGTCGATGTGCCAGTTCTTCAGGCTCAGGGTCTTTTCGTATTTGAACCCGGTCGGTTCGCGCTCCTCCACGATCAACGGCCCGACCAGCCCGCGACCGAGTTCTTCGCTGCTGCTGACGTGCGGGTGATACCAGTAGCTACCGGCATCCGGCACACGGAATTTGTAATCGAAGTATTCCCCCGGCAACACCGGCAATTGCGAAACGTACGGCACGCCGTCCATCTCCAGCGGCAGGCGAATGCCGTGCCAGTGAATGGTGGTGGCCACCGGCAGATGGTTGATGAAGCGCACCCGCAGCCACTCGCCCTGACGCACGCGCAATTCGGTACCCGGTGCCGACGGGCCGAACGCCCAGGCCTCGGTCTTGTGCCCCGGCACCAGCTCGACGTCCAGCGGTGCTGCGATCAGCTCGTAGTCATGCCCGGCGTTGGCATCGGCCACCTTGCCCAGCCAGTACCGCGTCACACCACCGGCTCCAGCGCCAACCACTGCAAGACCGGCCAGGCCACCGAGAATTTGTCGACGGGTAAAGGACATGGACACAACTACCTCACGTATCAGCCGCAGGCCAGGGCGCCCGCAAAAGGCGAATACGATACACCTGCGGTTGCGAAACAGTAAGGGCAGCGCGGCGGATGGCCGCAGACTACAAGCGTGAAGCCTGTTTCCGATGCATTTTTTAACTTCAGACGACAGGCCAGCAGCGCTGCGTCTGACAGACGTGTCCTGCGTCTCCTGAAATCATCGCGGTCGTTTTTTATCCACCACGCTCAAGGAAAGATTGTGGACACGACACGCGACATGGCACTGCCCAACAGCGCCGACAGAAACGCCCTCAAGGCACTGGTTCCCGCCCTGGTCGAGGCCTGCCCCGACATGTATGAAATGGCCTGCTCGATTGCCAGAGAGATCCTCGCCAGCCATGACCTCGCTCACCTGGAACCCGAACAGGTTTACTGGCATCGGTTCCACGCAGCCCAAAGCAGCCCGCGAACCTTCACCGGCTGGGAACACCTGTTTGAAACGCCACGCGAATCGATGACCCTGCCGCAACTGGTGATCCAGCGCTTCAGCGTTCACGACCAGGACAACGCCGACCTGCTTGATTCCGACGCAGGTTTCTATACCGCCGGCCCGGACGCCGGCACCTATAACGAAACCAACGAAGTGAAGCTGCATAGCAGTGACGTCCTCAAAAAGTTCTGGAAGATCAACTTCGCCGACCGCTACCGGAAAAAGGTCGATTCGTTCTGGACCAAGCATGGCAAGACCTTCAGAACCCTGGCCAAGTGCACCTTTCTGGCCAAGGCCATGGAAGACCGAGAAGGCGGTCGGCTGTCGGACGACAACTTCCGCATGGCCGTCAAAGCCATCGCCGGAAATGTCGGTTGGCCCGTGACACGCAAAATGCTTGAAGACGAAACGCCGCCAGCCGATGGATTGCACGTCAGTTTGCTGAAAATCGGTGGTTTCGTCGCGACCGACATTCTGTGCATCACTGATGGCAAGGGCGGTGTCATCCTCTACGTACCGGGGGAGATCTGGGGTGTACATGCCTTGCAAAACGCTCGTGAGCTGCACTGGTGGGTGCTGTCGCAGATCAGAAAGCCCTCCGACCGAAAACGCTTCATGGCACATTTTCAGATTGCCGATCACGACATCATGGAGGATACGTCCTGGCGTGCGGTCGCGAAGCGGCGATGGCTCTGGGCTTTCGGGCCGCTGGCGGGAGGCATCTCGGAGCTGTGGCGCGCACCGCATATCGAGAACGTCGGGTTGAACCATGTGCTGGATCTGCTCGTCAGCACCTGGGACAGCGACGATCACACGCTGGTGGCTCACACCGGTGCTGCTCTCAGTGGCGATATCTTCAGTTTTCTGGCGACCGCCACCCACGCCCGCATGATCAGCGATGCGGAATTCATGCTGCATTCCAATGGTGATCTGCGCAAAAAGCTGTGGATCGGTTACCTCAACGCCTTCAACCGCGTATTCGGGCCGATGGCGGCCGTTGGCTGGCCGGTAGCGCTGGCCGTGGTCGGTGCGGGCATCGCCAACGTCGGGTTGCAGATCGATCAGGCAGTCAACGGCAAGACGCCGCAGGCGCGCAAGTCTGGCGTGACAGGGGCGGTTTTCACAGCCATCGACACGCTGTTCAATGCCATGTTCATCAAGGGCGGCAGCAAGTTGCCCGAAATTGCCGAGTCCGAGACATTCCTCGCTCAGACAGAGGAATCAGCGATATCCGAACTGTCCATTACCCCGGAAGAAAAACTGGAGGCAGCGGCCCAGGCTCGAACACCGCTACCCTCTCTGGTGGAGGTCGCACCGAAACAGGTATTGCCTGAAGCACCCGAGGACTTTCTCGAATCGTTCAAGACCGAGATCGACGAAAGGACCCGCATCGAAACTGACGGCCCGAAATTTGAACAGATCATTCAAACCACGTCGGGCAAACACTACATCTACATGCGCCGCTCTACCGGTCAGGGGTTTTATCAGGTTCGTCATGTAGGGCAACTGGGTGGCTGGGTCATCATCGACCCGGCCAATCCGTATTCGTTTTACCGCAATGTGCCGGTTCGTCTGAATGAAGCGCTGAAATGGGAACCTGCTGCACGTCCAGGCCTCAAGGGTGGGATGAAGATATTTGGCGACTGGCCTTGGTGGCACACCGCCGATCCGCTGCCCAGAGTGGGCAAGCAACTGATGCCGTATGACATTCCTGAATCCTTCAGAGACACGCTGCGTTCAGTGGCGCAGACCCGCGTGGACGATTTCCCGCTGGACAGCCTGCATGCCAGCGACAGTCTCTATCAGGACTTCAAGACGCTGCGCCGCAGCCTGTACGACGATGCCATCGATTTCTTCAGTGTCCCGGCTACGCCTGCGCGCCCGACGTTACCCGCCTTCAAACCCGCGACTTCGTTCGCTGACATGAGCAAGCGCCTGTTCAAGGAAATCTCCGGGTTGGTGATCGGTCAGGAAACAGCCGCCACGGGCGCGCGTGGCGTACTGATCGACAATTTCAAGGTGCTGAACAAACAGAAGGTCAGAACCCTGTATCTGGATCATCTTCTGACCGACTTTCACCAGGCGGATCTCGAGCTTTTCCACAAGACAGGCCAGTTGCCGCACGAGCTGGAAGATTATCTCAAGGCCCTCGATACCCGGTTCGGTACCGACCCTGCCGGTCCTCACTCGTACACGGAGCTGGTGAAAAGCGCACAGAAAAACCATATCCGGGTCCAGGCCATAGACTGCATGGCCAGTCGCCGTTTCCCCCACATGGAGCAAACGTCAGAAACCAGCAGCCGGAAAATGATGAACTATTTTTCCGACACCGCGATCCGGACCGATCAGGCAGCAAGGGGGGACCATCGCTGGGTAGCACTGGTGGACGAAGGACGTGCCAGCACCTTCGACAAAGTCGTGGGCCTGGGCGAACTGCAGGGTGGCGCCTCTTTGCGCATAGAAGAAGTGACGGTGGGCAAGGTCGGCGGCCTGTCGCCTGACCCGGGCAAAAAGATAAAAGATCTGCTGGGCAACCCCATCGATGTGCTCAAAAGCGATTTACGTCTGCAATTGAGCGCGCCACCACCGGTTGTCACAGCCCGAACGATCGAAGACGCGTTGCCGGGAAGAGGCATGTTCATGCTTCAGGAACCTTCCACACTTTTCCACCGCAGTGGTGACGGTACGCTGGTGAGTACCCCCATCGTGCGGGACGCCGCAGGATTTTCCATTGTTCGCCCACGATGGAGCTCGGTCAGTGGGCGCCACTTCGACAGTGTTCATGAATTGACACAAGCGCTGGAGGACGAGGGCCTGACGCAAAGGCGCGTGCGCATCGATCCATCGGCAACACCCGGAAAATTACCGTTGCCCGTGACCGCTACAGGCTCGACGCCGCTTTCTGAAGTCCTGCTACCTGACACACCGTCAATCGATTCGCCTTATGAAATTCCCAAACCGCTGCGCAGTCGTTTAAATACCGCCGCCAGAAGCGGTAACGAACGAACCCTGGGCGATGCATTCGCAAGCCTTGATGGCCACTCGCCTCTCGACACTTTCAGGTCCTTGCGCAAGCAACTGCGTGAAGCTGCCACGCATTACTACGCCAGACTCTACATCGGCCCACGCCCGACGCTTGCGCCCATCGATCCCGGAGCGACCGCCGAATCGTTCATTGACCGGTCTCTGGAGGAGTTCAATGGACTGGTCATCGGTGAAAGCCATGCCGATACGGGCAGCAAACAATGGCTCATGGAGCAAATGTCGGTACTCGCCCGCAAAGGCGTGAAGACCCTGTACATGGAACATCTACTTACAGACTTCCATCAGGCAGCACTGGACAATTTTGCCAGGACCTCGGTCATGCCACGGGACCTCGAGTTGTACCTGAACACTCTCGACCGTGGACACATGACCGATCCGCTGCGGCGCTACACGTTCCTCAATTTGGTAAAGGAAGCCAACCGCCATGGCGTGCGTATTCAGGCCATCGATTGCATGGCCAGTTACCGACTGGAGGGGATGAGCGGCCTTGAACCGACAACCCGGCAGAAAATGATGAATTTCTACGCCCACACGATCATCGGGGCCGATCAGGCTGCACATGGGCCACACAAATGGGTAGCGCTCATGGGCAATTCCCATTCGAACACCTTCGAAGGCGTCGCCGGTGTCAGTGAGCTGGAAAATGCCATCGGCCTGCGCATCGAAGATGTCGGTTATGGCGAGTCTCGCGGGTTCGAACCGGATCCCGGCAAGACCTTCCTGGACGAGAGGGGCAAGACTATCGGTCAAGTCAAAGGTGATATGCGCCTGCAAGTGCAGACACCGTGGAAAGCCAAGACCAAACTGGAAATCGAACAGTTGCTGAGTCGTCCGGGAATGTACACCTTGAAGAATGAACCCGGCGCAACCCTGCTGATTCACCGCGGCCGCGACAACCTGATAGCACGTACGTCGATCCGCTTCGAATCAGGACGCTGCTTCATCGAGCGGCCCGGCTGGCCCACCGTCCATGAGAAACGCTTTGACAGCGTCGAAGCCTTGTTCAAGGCCCTGGACGACCGAGGCATGACACTGGCCGGATGGTCCGGCCCTTTGTAAGCGACAACAAAAAAGCCGCGTGAACACTGTTCACGCGGCTTCGGATTGCCTGCACTCACGCCGTCATGGCGTGCGCGGGATCACTCCCACTCAATGGTCGCCGGCGGCTTGCTCGACACGTCGTAGGTGACGCGGGAGATGCCTTCGATTTCATTGATGATGCGGCCGGAAACGGTTTCCAGCAGTTCGTAAGGCAGGTGTGCCCAACGTGCGGTCATGAAGTCGATGGTTTCCACGGCACGCAGGGCCACGACCCAGGCGTAACGGCGGCCATCGCCGACCACGCCAACCGATTTCACTGGCTGGAACACTACGAATGCCTGGCTGACCTTGTGATACCAGTCGGCCTTGCGCAGTTCTTCGATGAAGATGTGGTCGGCGCGACGCAGCAGGTCGGCGTATTCCTTCTTCACTTCACCGAGGATCCGCACGCCCAGGCCCGGGCCCGGGAACGGGTGGCGGTAGACCATGTCGTACGGCAGGCCCAGTTCCAGACCCAGACGACGAACTTCGTCCTTGAACAGTTCGCGCAGTGGTTCGACCAGTTTCAGGTTCATTTCTTCCGGCAGGCCGCCCACGTTGTGGTGCGACTTGATCACGTGAGCCTTTCCGCTTTTCGCGCCAGCCGACTCGATCACGTCCGGGTAGATGGTGCCCTGAGCGAGGTACTTGATGTTGTCCAGCTTGCAGGATTCGGCATCGAACACGTCAATGAAGGTGCGACCGATGATCTTGCGCTTCTTCTCTGGATCGGCTTCGCCGGCCAGGTTGTTCAGGAACTGGTCTTCAGCGTTGGCGCGGATAACCTTGACGCCCATGTTCTCGGCGAACATGGCCATAACCTGCTCGCCTTCGTGCAGACGCAACAGACCGTTGTCGACGAATACGCAAGTCAGTTGATCGCCGATGGCCTTGTGCAGCAGTGCCGCAACCACCGAGGAGTCCACACCGCCGGACAGACCCAGCAGCACGTTGTCGGTACCGACCTGTGCGCGGATGTTGGCGATGGCGTCTTCGGCAATCTTCGACGGAGTCCACAGGGCTTCACAGCCGCAGATGTCGAGAACGAAACGCGACAGGATGCGACCGCCCTGTTTGGTATGGGTCACTTCCGGGTGGAACTGCACGCCGTAGTAAGCGCGCTCGTCGTTGAACATGCCGGCAATCGGGCAGCTCGGGGTGCTGGCCAGGATGTGGAAATCGCTTGGCATTTTGGTGACCTTGTCACCGTGGCTCATCCACACGTCGAGGCCGAACAGGCCGTCGGCGTCGATGTGGTCTTCGATGCCGTCGAGCAGACGGCTCTTGCCGACCACGTCAACACGGGCATAACCGAACTCACGCAGCTCGGAACCTTCCACCTTGCCGCCCAGTTGCTCGGCCATGGTCTGCATGCCGTAGCAGATACCGAAAACCGGTACGCCCAGGTCGAACACCGCTTGCGGGCAACGCGGGCTGTTGGCTTCGTGTACGGACTCGGGACCGCCGGCGAGGATCACGCCTTTTGGAGCGAATTCGCGGATCGCATCTTCGTCCATGTCGAACGGGTGCAGTTCGCAGTACACACCGATCTCGCGCACGCGGCGGGCAATCAGTTGGGTGTATTGCGAACCGAAGTCGAGGATCAGGATGCGGTGAGCGTGAATGTCGAGGGCCATGATTCAGTCTCGTCTAAGTAATTCAGAAACAGTCTTGATTCAGAAACGACTCGGGGCTGAATAAAACAGCCCCGGTCATTTGACGTTTTGCTTGAAGCCTCAACCTACGCGGTAGTTTGGCGCTTCCTTGGTGATCTGCACGTCGTGGACGTGGGATTCGGCCATGCCGGCACCGGTGATCCGCACGAACTCAGGCTTGGTGCGCATCTCTTCGATGTTGGCGCTGCCGGTGTAACCCATCGAGGAACGCAGACCGCCCATCAACTGGTGAATGATCGCGCTCAGGGTGCCCTTGTAAGGAACACGACCTTCGATGCCTTCCGGAACGAGCTTCTCGGCACCTGCCGAGGAATCCTGGAAGTAACGGTCGGAGGAACCTTGAGCCTGGGACATGGCGCCCAGCGAACCCATGCCGCGATAAGCCTTGTAGGAACGGCCCTGGAACAGTTCGATTTCGCCCGGCGCCTCTTCGGTACCGGCGAACATCGAGCCCATCATCACGCAGGAAGCACCGGCCACGATGGCCTTGGACAGGTCACCGGAGAAACGGATGCCGCCGTCGGCGATCAACGGAACGCCAGTGCCTTCGAGGGCAGCGGCGACGTTGGCGATGGCACTGATTTGCGGAACGCCGACACCGGCGACGATACGGGTGGTGCAGATCGAGCCAGGGCCGATACCGACCTTGACGGCGTCGGCGCCGGCTTCGGCCAGGGCCTTGGCGGCTGCGCCGGTGGCGATGTTGCCGCCGATCACCTGCACTTCAGGGAAGTTCTCTTTGACCCAGCGAACGCGGTCGATCACGCCTTTGGAGTGACCGTGAGCGGTGTCGACCACCACGACGTCCACACCGGCATTGACCAGCGCGGCAACACGGTCACCGGTGTCTTTACCGGTACCGACTGCAGCGCCGACACGCAGACGACCTTGGTCGTCCTTGCTGGCCAGCGGGTAAGCCTTGGCTTTTTCGATGTCTTTGACGGTCATCATGCCTTTGAGGGCAAACTTGTCATCGACGATCAGGACTTTTTCCAGGCGGTGCTTGTGCAGCAGCTCGCGGACTTCGTTCTTGTCGGCGCCTTCGCGAACAGTGACCAGACGCTCTTTGGGCGTCATCACTTCACGAACGGTGGCTTCCAGACGGGATTCGAAGCGTACGTCACGGGAAGTGACGATGCCGACCAGGTCGCCATCGTGCAGGACCGGAACGCCGGAAATGTTGTGCATGCGGGTCAGTTCAAACAGATCACGTACCGTGGCGTCAGCCTCGATGGTGATTGGGTCCTTGACCACACCGGCTTCGAACTTCTTGACCTTGCGGACTTCAGCAGCTTGCTGCTCGATGGTCATGTTCTTGTGGATAATGCCGATGCCACCTTCCTGAGCCATGGCGATTGCCAGACGGGCTTCAGTAACGGTGTCCATGGCGGCAGAAACCAGAGGAATATTCAGTTCGATGCCACGGGTGAGGCGGGTCTTGAGACTGACTTCGTTAGGAAGCACCTCGGAATAACCAGGCACTAAAAGAATGTCGTCGAAGGTCAGAGCTTCTTGGCTGATACGCAGCATCGCGGGGGCTCCCGAGCGGGAAAATGGAAGCGCGCCATTATAGTCAGACACCCCTTCGGGTTCAATGTAAAACTTGTCTTATATCAATGTTGCTGATGTACGGAAAAAGCGGCCCCTACAACTCGACCTTGACCCAGCTCACCGGTTGATCCAGCCAGTCGGCGAATTCGTCGATGAAACTCTGCTTGAACCCCGCCTCCAGCCAGTTATTGAAGATGAAGCCGAGGTTGGAAAACCCGCATTCCTGCAAATACAGAAAACCGTTGATGTCGTCTTCATGCCCGCACTCGGGGCAGGTGAAGTTGTCGGTACGGCCCGGCATCCAGTCTTCCAGACTTTCGAATAGCGCTTCGCCGATTTCCTGGCGGCACTCGGCGCAACCGGCCTCTTCGAGAAAACCCTTGGCCGGGGTGTAGATGCAGCGCTTGGTAATGACCTCAAGGCCATTGATCGGCTCACCGAACGGCAGCGCCTCGGGGTGCAGCACCACCGCGCGGGCGCCATCGGCGATGGCGTAGGCCATTCGGTTACCGGTACGCCCGCAGGTACTCAACTCTTCCTTGACGATGTTTTTGCGCACCAGCCAGCGCAGGATCGCCCGGGCCCGGGGCTCGTGCACCGGCAGGTTGGAGATTTTCGGGACGATGATGCTTTGGGAGTTCATGGTGCAAGCCTGCTGCGTCAAAGGATGTTCTGCGACGAACGCGGCCGGCAGCTTAATCCCTGAGACAATCCGGTCAAGTGCTTAAATAGCGTCCGATCAGCGCCAACCCGCTCGCCAGCACCAGCCAGGTCACCAGCCGCACAAAGGCCTCGCGGGACAAACGCATCGTCAGCCGCCGTCCAATCCACAAGCCCAGCGCCATGGCCGGCAACAGACACAGCGCCAGCATCAACAAGGGTAGCTCGGCATACACCCCGGCGATGGCGAACAGACTCAAACGCACCACCGTGCTGCAACTGATCAGCGCACTTTGCGTGGCCCGCGCCGCGTCCTTGGGCAGCCGGCTGTTGAGGTAGATTGCATAAAGAAAGCCGCCACTGCCGAACAACGCCCCGAACAGTCCGCCCACGGTGCCCATCGGCAACGCCCACATCGCGGACAACTGCGCCGGCCGGGCCTTGATCCACAAGCTGTAAACCGCATAGGCGCTGATAAACAGTCCCATCAGCAACAACAGCAGATCGGACTTGAGGTTGAGCAGAAAAATCACCCCCAGCGTGCACCCGACCGCCATGCACGGCAGCAGCCGCAGCAACTCCGGCTTCGCCACATCTCGCCGCGACGGCAGCAGATTGCCGAACGCCGCGACGAAATCCAGCAACACCAGCAACGGCACGATTTTCGACAGCGGCATGAACAGGATCAGAATCGGCCCCGCCACCAGCGCCGTGCCAAAACCGGCAATGCCGAACACAATGTAAGCCAGCGCGACCCCCACTCCGAGGGCTGCCCAACCCCCGAAGCCCCACGACCATTCGCTCAACAACCCCGCCACACTCATCCGCTCGCTTCCTTTAATAAGCCTGCGATGACTTTAGCCAGCGCCGAGGGTTGCGACTAATATCATCGAAACCGCCAAGCCATCTCGAAAAGGCATGTCTCGTGCTTTCAACCCGTCAATTGCGCTACTTCGTGGAAATTTCCGAGTGTGGCAGCTTCAGCGCCGCCGCCGAGCGTCTGTTCATCGCCCAATCGGCGCTGAGCCGGCAGATCAAGGACATGGAAACCCGCCTGCAAACACCGCTGTTCGAACGCACGGCACGCCAGCCCCGGCTTACCGCCGCTGGCGAAGCATTCCTGCCCCGGGCGAGAAACCTGCTCAATGAATTGAACAAGGCCAGCACCCTGGCCACGGAAATTGGCCACGGCCGGCGCGGCACCTTGCGCCTGTGTCACTCCAGCACCGTGCCGATCAGTGGCCGATTATTGCGCGACATGAGTACTTACCTGGAGCAGCAACCCGGGGTTTCACTGGACATCGGCACGCTCTCCTCGGAAGCACAGCTCGAAGAACTGGCAGAGGGTCGGCTCGACATCGGCTTGCTGCGTCTGCCGGTGCTGCGTCAGCGCGAAGGTGTTCAGGTTGTGCCGCTCTACAGCGAGCGCTTGCTGCTTGCCGTGCCGGCGGATCATCGACTGGCTTTGACAGAGGCAGTCGATCTGGCGCAATTGAAGGATGAAGCGTTCATCTCCATCCCGCATCCGCAGCGCGGCGGGCTGAGCTATTTGTGCGCCGACCTGTGCATGCGTCACGGCTTTTTCCCTCAGGCTGCGCGGGTGATGTCGCGCAAGACCACACAACTGCAATTGATCCAGGCCGGATTCGGCATCGCCCTGCTACCGGAATCAATGCAGGACATCGCGCCCGCCGGTGTGAGATTTCTGCCGCTGACCGGCGATTGCCAGAGCACCGTCGCCCTCGCCTCTCGGCAAAATCCCACACCTCTGGTGCAACACTTCCTCCAGACATTCACCGGCGAATGCCTTTAAACTGCGCCCCATGATTAAAGATCCCTTTGCAAGACTCGGCCTTGACCGCGAAGTCCTGACCGTCAGCCAGCTCAACGGCCGCGCGCGGGTGTTGCTCGAAGACGTGTTCAGCAACATCTGGGTCGAAGGCGAAATCTCCAACCTCGCCCGCCCGGCGTCCGGCCACGTGTATTTCACCCTCAAGGACAGCGGCGCGCAGGTGCGTTGTGCGTTGTTCCGCCAGAATGCTGCGCGGGTGCGCCAGGCGCTGAAGGATGGCCTGGCGGTCAAGGTGCGCGGCAAGGTCTCGCTGTTCGAAGGGCGTGGCGACTATCAGTTGATCCTCGACACCGTGGAGCCTGCCGGTGACGGTGCGCTGCGTCTGGCCTTCGATGCCTTGAAGGAAAAGCTCAGTGCCGAAGGTTTGTTCAGTGCCGAGCGCAAAGTACCGCTGCCGACCCATCCGCAACACATCGGCATCATCAGTTCGCCGACTGGTGCGGTGATCCGCGACATCATCAGCGTGTTCCGCCGCCGTGCGCCACAGGTCAAGCTGACGCTGATCCCCACCGCCGTTCAAGGTCGCGAAGCCACCGCGCAGATCGTCCGCGCCCTCAAACTGGCGGATGCCCGTGGCTTCGACGCGCTGATACTGGCGCGCGGCGGCGGCTCGCTGGAAGATCTCTGGTGCTTCAACGAAGAGGCTGTGGCCCGGGCGGTGGATGCCTGCGTCACGCCGATTGTCAGCGCAGTCGGCCATGAAACCGACGTGTCGATCAGCGACTTCGTGGCGGACGTTCGCGCACCGACGCCGTCCGCCGCTGCTGAACTGCTTGCCCCGGATTCCAGCCACCTGATCCGTCAGGTCGAAAGCCTGCACCGCCGACTGGTGATGCGCATGCGTGACCGCCTGATGCGCGATCGCCTGCGCCTTGAGGGCATGACCCGCCGCTTGCGCCATCCCGGCGAACGTCTGCGCCAGCAGGCACAGCGTCTTGATGACCTGGACATGCGCATGCGCCGGGCCTTCGAGCGCCAGCTCAATACCCGCCGCGAACGCCTGATTCGTCTGGAAACCCGCCTCGCCGGGCAACACCCCGGACGGCAACTGGCCCTGCTGCGCCAGCGCCTCGACAGCCTCGCCGAACGCCTGCCACGCGCCATGAACGAAGGCCTGAAACGTCGGCGCCTTCAGCTGCAAAGCCAGATGCAGACCCTGCACGTGGTCAGCCCGCTGGCGACCCTCGGTCGCGGCTACAGCATTCTGCTCGACGAGCGTGGCAACGCGATTCGCAACGCTGCGCAAACCCACACTGGCCAACGCCTCAAGGCCAGACTGGGTGAAGGCGAACTGCAAGTGCGCGTCGAGGACAATCACCTGACGCCCGTCACCCTTTCTTTACTGGACTGATCCATGCCGCGTTTTCTTGCTCCGCTGCTGTTGCTGTGCCTGGCCTTCAACGCCCACGCCGACAGTTACATCACACGCTTGCTGAACAAACCGGTGCCGGGCGGCGTAGCTGTCGTCGATCTGGGGAGCTCTGCGCAAGCGCCGAAAGCCACGTATCAGGGCAAACCGGTGCTGGTGGTCAAGGAACAGAACAACTGGCTGGCGATTGTCGGCATTCCGTTGACCGTCAAGCCCGGCACCCAGCAGATCAGCAGTGGCGGCAAGAATTTGAACTTCACCGTAGGCAACAAGAAGTACCCGGAACAGCACATCACGCTGAAGAACACTCAGCAGGTCAATCCGAACCCGGCGAACCTGAAGCGCATCGAGGGTGAGCTGGCCGAGCAGATCAAGGCCTACCGCAGTTTCAGTCCGAATACACCGAGCAACCTGCTGCTGGACAAACCGGTCAACGGACCGTTGTCGAGCAAGTTTGGCGTGCGCCGTTTCTTCAACGGTGAAGAGCGCAACCCTCACGCAGGCCTCGACTTCGCGGTGCCGGCCGGCACGCCGATCAAGACCCCGGCAGCGGGCAAGGTGATCCTGATCGGCAATTACTTCTTCAATGGCAACACCGTGTTCGTCGACCACGGCCAGGGCTTCATCAGCATGTTCTGCCACATGTCGAAAATTGATGTGCAGAACGGCCAGCAACTGGCTCGCGGCGCGGTGGTGGGCAAGGTTGGCGCCACTGGTCGGGCGACCGGGCCGCACATGCACTGGAACGTCAGCCTGAACGATGCGCGAGTCGATCCGGCGATTTTCATTGGGGCTTTCCAGCCCTGATTTCAGACTGAACACCCTCCTGCGGGGATTGCGCACGACGAATGGTCCGCGCAATCTCCGCCAACAATAGCCGCCATATCAAGAATAAAATCTCGGAAAAAACTGCTTTCCGGGTATTCCTCTCAATTTTTTTCGATTGCTTGCCATCCTCATCCCTCGCGGTTAGGGTTGAAGGCATGAAAACCTCTCACACCCTTATTCAGCTTCGCCAGCACCGCAGCCTGTGCCTCGTCAGCGCACGACTGCCGGGCTGAATCGCTGCGCCTCGTCCCAAGCTTCTCCCCGAACATTCGTTCCACCGGCAGGCCGCCTCTTTTCGGCCCAGACAATAAGGAATTTCCCGATGAGCATGCTCAAAGACCCGTCTTCGAAATACCGCGCGTTTCCTGTGATCAACCTGCCGGATCGCACCTGGCCGTCGAAAACCATCGATGCCGCGCCGATCTGGTGCAGCTCCGACCTGCGCGACGGCAACCAGTCGTTGATCGAGCCGATGGACGCGGTGAAAAAGCTGCGCTTCTGGAAAACCCTGGTGCAGGTGGGCGTGAAGGAAATCGAGGCGTCGTTCCCGGCGGCTTCGCAAACCGACTTCGACTTCGTGCGTACCCTGATCGAAGACGGCCACATCCCGGACGACACCACCATTCAGGTGCTGACCCAGGGTCGTGAAGACCTGATCGAGCGTACTTTCGAATCCCTGCGCGGGGCGAAGAAGGCGATTGTTCACCTGTACAACGCCACCTCCCCTTCTTTCCGTCGCATCGTGTTCAATCAGGACAAGGACGGGATCAAGGCCATCGCCGTGAACGCCGCCAAGCTGTTCGTGAAATACGCAGCCATGCAGCCGGACACCGAGTGGACCTTCGAATACTCGCCGGAAACCTTCAGCGCCACCGAGCTGGAGTTCGCCAAGGAAGTCTGTGACGCCGTGATCGAGGTCTGGAACCCGACGCCCGAGCACAAGATCATCCTCAACCTGCCGGCCACCGTTGAATGCGCGACCCCGAACGTCTACGCCGACCAGATCGAGTGGTTCCACCGCAACATCAACCGTCGTGACAGCGTGATCATCAGTCTGCACACCCACAACGACCGTGGCACTGGCGTGGCCGCCACCGAGCTGGGCCTGATGGCAGGCGCCGACCGCGTCGAAGGTTGCCTGTTCGGCAACGGCGAGCGCACCGGCAACGTCGACCTCGTCACCGTGGCACTGAACATGTATACCCAGGGCCTCGACCCGCAGCTGGACTTCTCCGATATCGACGGCGTGCGCAAAGTCGTCGAAGAGTGCAACCAGATTCAGGTTCACCCGCGTCACCCGTACGTCGGCGACCTGGTGCACACCGCGTTCTCCGGCTCCCACCAGGACGCGATCCGCAAGGGCTTCGCCCAGCAGAAACCGGACACCCTGTGGGAAGTGCCATACCTGCCGATCGACCCGGCCGACATCGGCCGCAGCTACGAGGCGGTGATCCGCGTCAACAGCCAGTCGGGCAAGGGCGGTATCGCCTACCTGCTGGAGCAGGAATACGGCATCAGCCTGCCGCGCCGCATGCAGATCGAGTTCAGCCAGGTCGTGCAGCGTGAAACCGATCGTCTGGGCCTGGAAATGACCGCCCAGCAGATCCACTCGCTGCTGCACACCGAGTACCTGCAAGCCAACACCCCTTATGCGCTGGTCAGCCATCGCCTGCAGGAAGAGAACGGCCACAGCGCCGTCGAAGTGGAAGTGGCGAGCAAGGGCCAGGGCGAAACCAACCTGCACTGGCGCGGCAAGGGCAACGGTGCGCTGGAAGCACTGGTGGCCGGCCTGCCGATTCCGGTGGAGATCATGGACTACAACGAACACGCCATCGGCGCGGGCACCAACGCCAAGGCAGCGGCTTACATCGAGCTGCGCGTAAATGGCGAACGTGCCGTGCACGGCGTGGGTATCGATGAAAACATCACCACCGCCAGCTTCAAGGCACTGTTCAGCGCGCTCAATCGCTCGCTGAGCCAGCCGGAAGCGAAAGCGGCGTAAATTCACCGCTCAAATGCGAAAGGCCCCGGGGTTTACGCCTCGGGGCCTTTTTTGTTCTGATCATTCCCACACACTATGTGGGAATGATCAGATTCGGGTATCAGGTGAACTCGAACGTGTCCGCATCCAGATTCGCCGGGAATCGCTCGCGGTAAGCCGCCAGCGGTGCCGCTTCCAGTACGGCCTTGAACACCCCGTCCGCCTCGCCCGCCGCCAGCAAGGTCTCGCCCTGGAAGTCCAGCACCTGACTGTCGCCGGTGTAGGCAAACCCCTTGCCGTCAGTGCCGACACGATTCACGGCTGCCACATAGCACAGGTTTTCAATCGCCCGCGCCGGCAGCAAACGGTTCCAGTGCAGACGCCGCGCGCCCGGCCAGTTGGCGGTGTACAGCAGCAGGTCGGTATCTTGTGCATCACGGCTCCACACGGGGAAACGCAAGTCATAGCAAATCAGCGGCCGGATGCGCCAGCCCTTGAGTTCGAACTGCACCTGGCGTTCGCCGGGCGTGTAGTGATTGTGCTCGCCGGCCATGCGGAACAGATGGCGCTTGTCGTAATGCCACACTTCGCCGTCGGGGCGCGCCCATAGCAGGCGATTGCGATGGCTGCCGTCGGCGGCCTGGATGATCACGCTGCCGGTGATCACCGCATTGAGCTTCGCCGCCTGTGCCTTCATCCATTTGCTGGTCGGGCCGTTTTCGGCTTCGGCCAGGGTTTCGGACTCCATGGAGAATCCGGTGGTGAACATTTCCGGCAGGATGATCAGATCCGCACCACGCGCCTGCTCCAGCAGCGCGTCGAAATGCTCGAGATTGGCCTGACGATCATGCCAGGCCAGGCTGGTCTGGATCAGCGCCAGGTTGAGATCGGGTAATGCACTCAGATCACGCATAGTTTTGCCGCCGCTTCCCGCAGCGTCTCCTCGCGTTTGGCGAAGCACAGGCGCACCAGGCGCTGGCCTTCAGGTGGACTCTGGTAGAACACCGACACTGGAATACTCGCTACACCATGTTCGCGAGTCATCCACATCGCCATCTCGACGTCGTTCAGGTCGGGACGGATCTGCGAGTAATCGACCAGTTGGAAATAGGTGCCGGTGACCCGGGTGAAGCTGAATCGCGACGGCGCCAGCAGATCACAGAACAGATCGCGCTTGGCCTGATAGAAACCCGGCAGCTCTTCGACGTGTTCCGGATGCTCGGCCATGTAATCGGCCAGCGCATATTGCAGCGGCGTCACGCCACAGAAGCTGACGTACTGGTGCACTTTGCGCAGCTCGGCAGTCAGCGCTGGTGGCGCCACGACGTAACCGGTTTTCCAACCCGTGACGTGATAGGTCTTGCCGAACGAACTGACCACGAACGCACGCTGATACAGCTCTTCATGGGCCAGCACACTCACATGCGGAACGCCGTCGTATACCAGGTGTTCGTAGACTTCGTCGCTGATCACATAGATGTCGCGATCACGGATCAGCGCCGCCAACTGGTCCAGCTCTGCGCGGCTGATAAGCGCGCCGCTGGGGTTATGCGGAGTGTTGAGGATGATCATCCGCGTGCGCGGGCTCAGCGCTGCACTGAGCTTGTCGAAGTCGATGGAGAAATCCTTCAGCCCCAACTGCACATGCACGCAGCGCCCACCGGCCAGTTCTACCGACGGCTCGTAGCTGTCATAGGCCGGGTCGAACACGATGACCTCATCGCCGCTGTGGATAACCGCCTGGATCGCACAGAAGATCGCCTGAGTCGCGCCGGGGGTGACGGTCACTTCATGATCGGCATCGACATTCACGCCATAGCTGCGGGCGATCTTCGCCGCAATCTGTTGGCGCAGGGCCGGCAGGCCGGTCATGGGCGAATACTGGTTATGGCCGCTGGCGATGTGCCTACCGACCGCATCGCGCAGCGACTGCGGGCCGTCGAAATCGGGAAAACCCTGGGACAGGTTGATGGCTCCGGTCTGTGCCGCGAGCTGAGACATCTGCGTAAAAATAGTGATGCCGACATTCGGCAGCTTGCTGTTGATCATCGGGGTTCCCTGCTCTGCCCCGGCACTGACGACGGCGCGGGAGAGCCCGAGGATAGCCCATCCGGCGTCCATAAAAAAAGGGCGCCAGACGGCGCCCTTCTCTCTTGATGACCGGGATCAGCGCTTGTCGCGGCGCTTCTTGCTGGCCTTCTTGTTATGCGACATCAAACGACGCTTCTTGTTGACCTGGCGGTCGGTCAGCGTGTTCTTGTTGCCTTCGTACGGGTTCTCGCCGCCCTTGAACTCGATACGGATAGGCGTACCGACCAGTTTGAGCACACGGCGGTAAGTGTTTTCCAGATAGCGCACGTATGAATTAGGCACTTTCTCGATCTGGTTGCCGTGGATCACGATCAGCGGCGGGTTGGCGCCACCGAGGTGGGCATAACGCAGCTTGATCCGGCGGCCATTGACCATCGGTGGCTGGTGCTCACTGACCGCGTCTTCGAGGATCTGGGTCAGACGGCTGGTCGGCCAGCGGGTGACCGCCGACTTGAACGAGTTCTGCACCGAAGCGTAGAGGTTGCCCACGCCGGTGCCGTGCAGGGCCGAGATGAAGTGGATGTCGGCGAAGTCGACGAAGAACAACCGGCGTTCCAGTTCGGTCTTCACGTAGTCACGCTCGCCCGGAGTCATGCCATCCCACTTGTTCAGCGCGATGACCAGCGCACGGCCGGACTCGAGGGCAAAGCCGAGCAGGTTGAGGTCGTGGTCGACCACACCTTCGCGGGCGTCCATCACAAAGATCACCACGTTGGCGTCTTTGATCGCCTGCAGGGTTTTGACCACGGAGAACTTTTCGACTTCTTCATGGATCTTGCCGCGCTTGCGCACACCGGCAGTGTCGATCAGCGTGTACTTCTCGTCGTTACGCTCGAACGGGATGTAGATACTGTCGCGAGTGGTGCCCGGCTGGTCGTAAACGATCACTCGTTCTTCACCCAGCATGCGGTTGACCAGCGTCGACTTGCCGACGTTCGGCCGGCCGATGATGGCGATCTTGATGCCGTCCTTTTCGCTCGGGCCTGGAATGCGCTTGGCTTCCTCGCCTTCGGCGACTTCTTCCTGCTCTTCGCCTTCCTGCGGCTCGTCCTCATCTTTCGGGAATTCGCTCAGGGCGATTTCCAGCAATTGAGTGATGCCACGACCATGAGCACCGGCAATCGGGATCGCATCGCCCATGCCCATCGGCGCGAATTCGGCGCGAGCCATTTCCGGATCGATGTTGTCGACCTTGTTGGCGACCACGTAGGAACGCTTGTTACGTTTGCGCAGGTGTTCGCCGATCATCTGGTCGGCGGCGGTGAAGCCCGCCTTGGCATCTACCAGGAACAGAACGACATCCGCTTCTTCGATGGCCAGCAGCGACTGCTCGGCCATTTTTTCGTCCATACCATGCTCGTCACCGGAGATACCGCCGGTGTCGATCAGAATGTAGGAACGCCCTTGCCACTTGGCCTCACCGTACTGGCGATCACGGGTCAGACCGGACAAGTCGCCGACGATGGCGTCGCGAGTCCTGGTCAGGCGGTTGAACAAGGTGGACTTGCCGACGTTCGGTCGGCCCACCAGGGCGATTACGGGAACCATGCGGCTCTCCACTTCGTTATTTCAGAAAATACAAAAGCCGCTGCGAGGCAGCGGCTGGTGCTCGGGGCAACACCCATGGGTGTTGCAAACCCTGCCGGAGCAGGGCCGCTTGGGGATCAACCCCAAGCATAGTCAAACCATTACTTGATGGTCAGGGCTTCCAGTTTGCCGCTGTTGCCATACACGTAAATCGTGTCACCCACCACCAGCGGACGGGCACGCAGGCCGTCGCTGTCGATGCGCTCACGGCCGACGAAACGACCGTCCACCTGACTCAGCAGATGCAGGTAACCTTCCAGGTCACCGACTGCAACGTAGCTGGAGAACACTTCCGGAGCCGACAGTTGACGGCGTGCCAGCGAGTCGTTGGTCCACAGTGCAGTGGTCGAACGCTCGTCGACGCCTTCAACGGTGCCCGAAGACAGACTCACGTAGACGTTGCCGAAACCCTGAGCGATACCGGCGTAGCTCGACGCATCGCGCTGCCACAGTTGACGGCCGCTTTCCAGGTCCAGTGCCGCAACGCGACCCTGATAGCTGGCAACGTACAGTGTGCCGCCGGACAGCAGCAGACCGCCGTCGATGTCGACCACGCGCTCCAGTTCCGAACGACCTTGTGGAATTGCGATCCGTTGTTCCCAGACCGGCACGCCGTTGGAAATGTCCAGAGCGACCACTTTACCGGTCGACAGACCAGCCACCGCGAGGCGGTTGGTCGCGAGCGGCGCACTGGTGCCACGCAGGGTCAGTACGGCCGGAGTGCTGTCATACACCCAGCGCTGTTGACCGGTGGATGCATCCAGACCGATCAGACGATCGTCCTGGGTTTGCACGACCACGATGTCGCCGTTGCTGGCTGGAGGCGCCAACACTTCACTGGTCACGCGAGCGCGCCACTTTTCTTCACCGTTGATGGTGTCGAGAGCGATGACGTCGCCACGCAGCGTGCCGACCAGAACCAGACCGTAACCCACGCCGACGGCGCCGGAAACTGGCACATCCAGTTCTTTCTTCCACTTCACGTCGCCGTTGCTGCGATCCATGGCCATCACGATGCCAGTCACGTCGGCTGCATAGATGGTGTCACCATCGATCGCCGGCACCAGCATGTTGTAGGTTTCGCCCTGACCGTCACCGATCGAACGACTCCACACTTTGTGCAGAACCACTTCTTCCTTGAAGGAAGTCAGTTCGGCCGGTGGCAGTTCCTTGGTGCTGTTGCTGCTGCAACCCGTGGCCAGAATGGCCAGAGCCAGCAATGCTGCATGCTTCCAACCGATCACGTCACGCATCCCCTTTGGCCAGGTCGTCCAGCTTGATTTGAAGGCCACCGACTGCCGCTTCATCCGACAGTGCCGCCTTGGCTTTTTGATACGCCGCGTTCGCTTCGTCAGTGCGGCCCAGCTGTACCAGCAGGTCGCCCTTGAGTTCTTCGCGAGTGGCCAGGAACGACTTGTCGGCATCGCCTTCAAGCAGTTTCAGGGCTTCATCCGCCTTGTTCTGTGCGCCCAGCACCTGCGCCAGACGCTGACGGGCGATTTCGCCCAGCGCCGCGTTGGCCGGTTTGGCAACGATGGCTTTCAGTTCGGTCGCCGCGTCGTCCAGCTTGCCGCTGTCGACCGCAACCTTGGCCACGAACAGACTGCCGTACTGCGCATAGGCCGTACCGCCGAACTCGCTGTTGAGCTTGCCGGCCAGATCCGCGACGCGCGCGGCGTCAGGCTTGCCGTCCGGGGTCAGCGTGGTTTCCAGCAATTGCTGATAGAGCACCGAGGCGCCTTGCGACTGGTTGCTCTGATACTTGTGAAATGCCTGCCAGCCGAACACGATGACCAGCGCCAACAGGCCGCCAGTGACCAGAGGTTTGCCGTTGCGTGTCCACCAGTCCTTCAAATCCGCCAACTGTTCGTCTTCGGTACTCGACACCCCAATACTCCTTAATCGCTAAATCGGCTGTTTAAACAGCTTCAACCCTGCACGACGCAGGTGGCCAGGTGAGCGGCAAGCGCATCCCAGGCAATGCTTTGTTGTTCGCCCTGGCCACGCAGGGGTTTGAAACCTACCACTTGCTGGGCCATTTCGTCGTCACCGAGGATCAGTGCATACAGCGCACCGCTCTTGTCGGCTTTCTTGAACTGGCTCTTGAAGCTGCCGGCACCGGCATTGACCTGCAGGCGCAGGTTCGGCAACTGGTCGCGTACACGCTCGGCCAGGGCCAGACCGGCCAGCTCCGCCTCTTCGCCAAAGGCGCAGAGGTAGACGTCGACTTGACGGGAAAGCTCTTGCGGGATCTGCTCCAGGGTTTCCAGCATCAGCACCAGGCGCTCGATGCCCATGGCGAAACCGACGCCCGGAGTCGGCTTGCCGCCCATCTGCTCGACCAGACCGTCGTAACGGCCGCCCGCGCACACAGTGCCTTGGGCGCCGAGCTTGTCGGTGACCCATTCGAATACGGTTTTGCTGTAGTAATCGAGGCCGCGCACCAGTTTCGGGTTGAGCACGTAAGGAATGCCGACAGCATCCAGACGGGCCTTCAGACCTTCGAAGTGGGCACGGGACTCTTCATCCAGGTAATCCGCCATCTTTGGCGCATCGACCAGCACCGCCTGGGTGTCGGCGTTCTTGGTGTCGAGCACGCGCAGCGGGTTGGACTTCAGGCGACGCTGGCTGTCTTCGTCCAGTTTGTCGTGGTGCGCCGAGAGGTACTCGACCAGCGCTTCACGATAACGGCCGCGGGACTCGCTGGTGCCAAGGCTGTTGAGTTCGAGCTTGACGGCATCACGGATGCCCAGCTCGCCCCAAAGGCGCCAGGTCATGATGATCAGCTCGGCGTCGATGTCCGGACCGTCGAGGTTGAAGACTTCCAGACCGATCTGGTGGAACTGGCGATAACGGCCTTTCTGCGGACGCTCGTGACGGAACATCGGACCGATGTACCAGAGTTTCTGCACCTGGCCACCGCCGGTGATGCCATGCTCGAGCACGGCACGCACGCACGCAGCAGTGCCTTCCGGACGCAGGGTCAGGGAGTCGCCGTTGCGGTCGTCGAAGGTGTACATCTCTTTTTCGACGATATCGGTCACTTCACCGATCGAGCGCTTAAACAGCTCGGTGAACTCGACGATCGGCATGCGGATCTGCTTGTAACCGTAGTTATCCAGCAAACGCGAAACGGTGCCTTCGAAGTAGCGCCATACCGGAGTCTGTTCCGGCAGGATGTCGTTCATGCCACGAATGGCTTGCAGGGACTTGCTCACAGAAATTCCTTAATTCGTTCGATCAGCCGCGCGCGATGACCGCTGCGTCGGCTTCGACCTTCTCGGCCGCCTTCTCGCGGATCAGCTTTTCCAGCTCGTCCACCAGATTGTCATTCGTCAGTTTCTGCGACGGCTTGCCGTCGATATAAATCAGGTTCGGCGTACCGCCGGTCAACCCGATATGGGCTTCCTTGGCTTCGCCGGGACCGTTGACCACGCAACCGATCACCGCAACATCCAGCGGCACCAGCAGGTCTTCAAGGCGCCCTTCCAGCTCGTTCATGGTCTTGACCACATCGAAATTCTGCCGCGAGCAGCTCGGGCAGGCGATGAAGTTGATGCCACGGGAACGCAGATGCAAAGACTTGAGGATGTCGTAACCGACCTTCACTTCCTCGACCGGATCGGCCGCCAGCGAGATGCGGATGGTATCGCCAATTCCCTCGGCGAGCAGCATACCTAGGCCCACGGCGGATTTCACTGTACCGGAGCGCAATCCACCGGCTTCGGTGATGCCCAGGTGCAGTGGCTGGACGATTTCTTTCGCCAGCAGGCGGTAGGCCTCGACGGCCATGAACACGTCGGAGGCCTTCACGCTGACCTTGAAGTCCTGGAAATTCAGGCGTTCGAGGTGTTCGACATGACGCAGCGCGGACTCGACCAGCGCGGCCGGGGTCGGCTCACCGTATTTCTTCTGCAGGTCTTTTTCCAGGGAACCGGCGTTGACGCCGATACGGATCGGAATCCCGCGGTCACGGGCAGCATCGACCACCGCACGCACGCGGTCTTCGCGACCGATGTTGCCCGGGTTGATGCGCAGGCAGTCCACACCCAGTTCGGCCACGCGCAAAGCGATCTTGTAGTCGAAGTGGATGTCGGCAACCAATGGCACCTTGACCAGTTGCTTGATCTTGCCGAACGCCTCGGCGGCGTCCATGTCCGGCACCGATACGCGAACGATGTCGACGCCAGCGGCTTCCAGACGGTTGATCTGGGCCACGGTGGCCGCAACATCGTTGGTGTCGCTGTTGGTCATGCTTTGCACCGCGATAGGTGCATCGCCGCCCACAGGCACGTTACCGACCCAGATCTTGCGCGATTCGCGACGTTTGATTGGAGATTCGCCGTGCATGACTTATTGACCCAACTTCAGGCGAGCAGTCTCGCCACTGGTGAACGGAGCGATATCGACCGGCTGGCCGTTGTAGCTGACCTGCGCGGCCCGGGCAACACCCAGACGAACAGCCAGCGGTGGCTTGCCTGCCACGGAGACGCTGTCGCCTTTATGTTTCAGACCGCTGAACAGAACCTTGCCGCGACCATCGGTGACCTGTGCCCAGCAATCGCCGGTGAACTGCAGCTGCACCTGACCTTCGCCTGCTACCGGCGCAGCGGTTTCTGCGGTGGGTGCCGGAGTGGCCGGGACTACGGGTGCGGTGACAGTCGGTGCCGGAGTCGCCGGAACATTAGTGGCAGGTGCAGCCGGAGTGGCGACAACCGGGGCCGGGGCATGAGCCGGAGCAGCCGGCGTCACCGTCGGGGCAGCAGGTACGGCCGGTGCGGCTGCCGGAACAACTGGCTCGACACCGGTCGACTCGGCAGCGGTTTCCGATTGGGGCAGTGCCAGCGCTGTCGCGCCCTCGGTCTGACCTTCGGTAACGGCCTGGTCTTCCGGCTCGTCGATCGGATGAATCTGCGTGGTCCCATCGGCGCCTTCGACTTCAACGTGCTCCGGGGCCAGACTGGTCAGATCCTTGGTGCGCAGCGAGGTTTGATCCTGCCACCAGACGAAGCCGCCGCCGATGACCGCGATCAGCAGCAACAGGCTGACGATACGCAAAATGGTGTGGGAAACCCGGACCGGCTCTTCAATCCGGCCCAAGGCATGGACATTGCTGCCCTGGGAGTCGGTGCCGGTGGACTGGTCGAACTGCTGGACCAGGACCGCCTGATCCATGCCGAGCAATTTGGCATAGGCGCGAATATAGCCGCGAGCGAAGGTATGCCCCGGCAGCTTGTCGAACGCACCGGCTTCGAGGTTGGTCAGGGAAGTCACGGTGAGGTTGAGCTTGAGGGCCACTTCGGCCAGCGACCAGCCATTGCTTTCGCGGGCCTGGCGCAAGGTCTCACCGGGGTTAACGCGATTCGCTGCTACAACTTCGGGATGCGCCGCTTTCATCATTGCTCCGACAGGTATTGCTGATATTCCGGCGTACCGGGATAGAGTCGTTTTAATTGCAGGCCCGCACTGGCGGCCTTGTCGCGATCTTCAAACACTTTTGCCAACCGAACCGCGAGCAACAGACTACGTGCATTTTGCTCGGACAGCTGGCTGAAACGGTCGTAATAGTCACGCGCGGGCACATAATGCCTGTCTTCGAATGACAACTCAGCCATTTCCAGCAACGCCCGTGGCTGCTGACGGTTCAAACGCAATGCTTTTTCCAGTTGCTGCTGGGCCAAGTCACGCTGGCCAAGCTTGGACGCCGTCATGCCGAGGTTCTCGAACACACGCGAACGCTCAGGATACAGGGTATCGGCGGCGGCCTGTTCAAAACGCTCGTAGGCTTCCTTGTAACGCTGCTCTTCGTAGAGAAAACTGCCGTAATTGTTCAGGATGCGGGCATCGGCGGGACGGGAGGACAGTGCCTTGCGAAAGTGTTCGTCGGCCAGCTTAGGCTCCATCTCGGACTGAAAGACCAGCCCAAGGGCGGCGTTGGCGTCGGGATCGGAACCGTCCAGCTCAAGGGCCTTTTTCAAGGGTATCTTGGCCCGTTCGGTCATGCCTTGCTGCAAGTATCCCAGCCCCAGCTGCACGTAGGCAGCCCGCGCTTCGTCGCGGCCCTTGCTGGTCTTCATCGGGTTGTAATCACCCGACAGGACACAGCCAGCACACAGGCTGGCCAACAGCAACAGCAGCGCAAAGCGCAGGGACATAGAGATCCTCTCTTAGTTAGTGTTCGCGGCGTTTTGTGCCAGATCGCTGTCGGCGCTCAATTCGCGCACGGCGATGTAACGTTCACTGCGACGGGTGCGATCCAGCACCTGCCCTACCAATTGACCGCAAGCTGCGTCGATGTCTTCACCACGGGTGGTGCGCACAGTGACGTTGTAACCTGCCTGATGCAGCTGATCCTGGAACCGGCGAATCGCGTTGTTGCTTGGTCGCTCGTAACCGGAATGCGGGAACGGGTTGAACGGAATCAGGTTGATCTTGCAGGGAATATCCTTGAGCAGCTCGATCATTTCCACCGCGTGTTCAAGCTTGTCGTTGACGTCCTTGAGCAAGGTGTACTCGATGGTCAGCACACGTTTCTCGCCCAGGGCGGACATGTAGCGAACGCACGAATCGAGGAGCATCTTAAGCGGATATTTCTTGTTGATCGGCACCAATTGGTTACGCAATGCGTCATTCGGTGCGTGCAGGGACAACGCCAGGGACACATCGATGTGCTTGGCCAGCTCATCGATCATCGGCACCACACCCGACGTGGACAGGGTCACGCGGCGCTTGGAGATCCCGTAGCCCAGGTCATCCATCATCAGATGCATGGCGGCCACGACGTTGTCGAAGTTCAGCAGCGGTTCGCCCATGCCCATCATCACCACGTTGGTGATGGCGCGGTCGATGGTAGCCGGAACACTGCCGAAGGATTTGTTGGCAATCCACACCTGGCCGATGACTTCGGCGGCGGTGAGGTTGCTGTTGAAGCCTTGCTTGCCGGTGGAGCAGAAACTGCAGTCCAGGGCACAGCCTGCCTGGGACGAAACGCACAGAGTGCCGCGCTTGCCCTGGGGAATGTAAACGGTCTCGACACAGCTGCCGGACGCCACGCGCACCACCCACTTGCGGGTGCCGTCGCTGGAAATGTCCTCGCTGACCACTTCGGGACCACGAACTTCAGCAACAGCCTTGAGCTTTTCGCGCAAGGCCTTGCTGACGTTCGTCATGGCGTCGAAATCATCGACGCCAAAGTGGTGAATCCATTTCATTACCTGACCGGCACGGAAACGCTTCTCCCCGATTGAGTCGAAGAATTTTTCCATTTCCGGCTGGGTCAGACCCAGCAGGTTGGTTTTAACAGTCGATGTAGTCATGGATTCACCTTCACTCTTAAGCCAATGCTTAGCGAGTGGTTACTTCAGTAGCTGCGAAGAAGTACGAGATTTCGCGAGCGGCAGCGGCTTCGGAGTCCGAACCGTGAACGGCGTTGGCGTCGATCGACTCAGCGAAGTCAGCACGGATGGTGCCGGCAGCAGCTTCTTTAGGGTTGGTAGCGCCCATCAGCTCACGGTTGCGAGCGATGGCGTTTTCGCCTTCCAGAACCTGAACAACAACCGGACCGGAGATCATGAAAGCAACCAGGTCACCGAAGAAGCCGCGCTCTTTGTGCTCAGCGTAGAAGCCTTCAGCTTCGGCTTTGGACAGTTGCTTCATTTTCGAGGCAACCACTTTCAGACCAGCCTTTTCGAAACGGGTAACGATTTCGCCGGCAGCGCCTTTTGCAACAGCGTCAGGCTTGATGATGGAGAAAGTACGTTGAACAGCCATGGTGTAACTCCAGAAACGATAATTTGCGAAAAATTAAACCCGCGAATTATACGCGGGTTCTTGGGTATTGCCTAACCTGCAAGGATGATCAGTCTACTTCTTCGATCCAGAGCGCCTGAACCGCTTCCAACACTTTCTCGCCGACCCGGCCAGAGGTGTTGTCGAAATCGGGCAGCTCCATGATCCATCGCTGCAAGTCGACGAAATTGACAGAGAGCGGATCGACGTCCGGCTTGGCTTCGGCCAGCTCTTCTGCAATACGTTGAACATCATTCCAACCGTAGCTCATGACAGTCTTACCAGTCAGTGCGGCGCCTCGGCCGCATGGTTAAGCGAATATTTCGGAATCTCGACGGTGAGGTCTTCCTCGCCGACGATGGCCTGACAGGCCAGGCGCGACTGCGCCTCCAGACCCCAGGCACGATCAAGGAAATCTTCCTCCAACTCGTCAGCTTCTTCCAGCGAGTCGAAACCCTCGCGGATGATGCAGTGACAGGTGGTGCAAGCGCAGACGCCGCCACAGGCGCTTTCCATCTCGATGTGGTGTTCGTGGGCCAGCTCGAGAATCGATGTGCCGGGCTCAGCCTCGACCACCATGCCTTCAGGGCAGTACTTCTCGTGGGGCAGAAAAATGACCTGCGGCATCAGATATCCTCGATTTCATTCAGATTGCGCCCCGACAGAGCGGCTTTCACCGTCTGATCCATACGACGGGCTGCAAAAGCATCGGTCACTTGCGACAGACGCTTCGTCTGCTGCTCGATGGCATAACCATCGGTACCTTTCATCAGTTCGGTCAGTTCCTGCACCTGCAGATCGATGACCATGCGCTCTTCGGCGTCGAGCAAACGCTCGCCATCCGCCTCCAGAGCGCCCTGCACCGCTTCGATCAGGCGCTGGGCATCGACTTGCTGCTCACGCAGAACGCGAGCGACCTTGTCGTCATTGGCGTGCTGGAACGAATCCTTGAGCATTTTGGCGATTTCGCCATCGGTCAGGCCGTAGGACGGCTTGACCTGAATGCTGGCTTCAACGCCCGAACCCAGTTCACGGGCAGAAACGCTGAGCAGACCGTCGGCATCGACCTGGAAGGTCACGCGAATCTTGGCTGCACCGGCGACCATTGCCGGAATGCCGCGCAATTCGAAACGCGCCAGAGAGCGGCAGTCGCTGATCAGCTCGCGCTCGCCCTGCAACACATGGATCGCCATGGCCGACTGGCCGTCTTTATAAGTGGTGAAGTCCTGAGCGCGGGCAACCGGGATGGTGGTGTTGCGCGGGATCACCTTCTCCATCAGGCCGCCCATGGTTTCCAGCCCCAAGGACAGTGGAATCACGTCGAGCAGAAGCAGTTCGCCGCCATCGCGCTTGTTGCCGGCCAGTGTATCGGCCTGGATCGCGGCACCGATGGCCACCACCTGATCCGGGTCGATTTCGGTCAGCGGTTGACGACCGAAGGCTTCGGCGACAGCTTCGCGAACACGTGGAACGCGGGTCGAACCACCCACCATGACCACGGCATGCACATCTTCCAGCTCGATACCGGAGTCACGAACGGCACGGCGGCAGGCTTTCAGGCTGCGGGCGACCATTGGCTCGATCAATGCGTCGAAGGCCTCGCGGGTCAGCTGTGCTTTCCAGTCACCATAAGCAACTTCAACACTGTCGGCATTCGTCAGGGCTTCCTTGGCCGCACAAGCGGTTTGCAGCAGATTGCGCTGCGCACCCGGATCGAGATCGGCGGACAGGCCCGCGCTCTCAATGATCCAGCCGGCAATCGCGTGATCGAAATCGTCACCGCCCAGGGCACTGTCGCCACCGGTGGCCAGAACTTCGAAGACGCCGCCGGTCAGGCGCAGAATGGAAATATCAAAAGTACCGCCGCCCAGATCATAAATGGCGACCAGGCCTTCGGCATGCTGATCCAGACCATAAGCCACCGCAGCGGCGGTCGGTTCGTTGAGCAGGCGCAGCACGTTCAGACCGGCAAGCTTCGCCGCATCCTTCGTAGCTTGCCGCTGAGCGTCGTCGAAATAGGCCGGAACGGTGATCACCGCACCCACCAGCTCACCGCCCAAGGTCGCTTCCGCGCGCTGGCGCAGCACTTTGAGGATATCAGCGGAGACTTCAACCGGGCTTTTCGGCCCCTGCACGGTGTCGATGAACGGCATGTGGGATTCGCCGCCGACAAAGCGGTACGGCAGCTGATCGCCCAATTGTTTGACGTCGGACAAGCCACGGCCCATCAGGCGCTTGACCGACAGCACGGTATTCAGGGGGTCGGAGGACGCGGCCAGCTTGGCCGACTCGCCGACTTCGACGCGATCGGCGTGATAACGCACGGCGGAAGGAAGGATGACCCGCCCTTCGGCATCGGCCAGCGGCTCGGAAAGACCACTGCGCAACGCAGCGACCAGCGAATTGGTAGTGCCCAAGTCGATCCCCACAGCCAGACGACGCTGGTGCGGTTGAGGACTTTGGCCGGGTTCGGCGATCTGCAGTAGGGCCATCGTGATCAGGACTTATCTGTATATCAGGCGTGCGACCGGAGCGGCACTGGGTTAATCGTCGAGGCGCTCTTCTAACTGGCGCACTTCGTAGGTGAGTTTGTCGAGGAACTGCATGCGCCGCATCAGGCGCTCGGCCTGCTCGCGCTGCGCTACATCATCCCAACAGGCTGCGAAGCTTTCGTTCAGCGTTTCCTGGGCGGTTTTCAGGCGACGCTTGAAGGCCGCGACACCGTCCAGATCGGCACTGTCCTGCAGATCTTCGAGTTCTTCGCGCCACTGCATCTGCTGCAACAGAAACTCGGGATCGTGGACCGTAACCTCCATCGGCACTTCATGCCCGCTGATGGTCAGCAGGTAGCGCGCACGCTGGGCCGGACTCTTGAGCGTCTGATAAGCATCATTGAGCCGTGCAGACTGCTCGAGCGCCGAACGCTGCTCGCGCTCGGAAGCGTCGGCGAAGCGGTCAGGATGAACGCCGCGCGCCAACTCGCGATAGCGCGTGGCCAACTGTTCAAGATCCAGACGAAAGCCCGGTTGCAGCTCGAACAAAGCGAAATGACAAGGAATACCCACGACAAGCCTCAGATGTTGAAGCTTTCGCCGCAGCCACATTCACCGCGCACGTTGGGGTTGTTGAACTTGAAGCCTTCGTTCAACCCTTCCTTGACGAAGTCGAGCTCGGTGCCGTCGAGGTAAGCCAGGCTTTTCGGGTCGATAATCACTTTTTCGCCGTGACTTTCGAACACCTGATCTTCTGCAACCACCTCATCGACAAACTCCAGCACGTAGGCAAGGCCGGAACAGCCCGTGGTGCGAACACCCAGACGAATCCCTTCACCCTTGCCGCGCCCGTCGAGGGAGCGTCGCACGTGTCGAGCAGCCGCTTCTGTCATGCTGATAGCCATCGTTGACTCCTTACTCGTCGCCCAATGCTTAGATCAAGCCTTTCTTCTGCTTGTAATCGCGAACCGCCGCCTTGATGGCGTCTTCAGCGAGAACCGAGCAGTGAATTTTCACTGGAGGCAGGGCCAGTTCTTCGGCCAGCTGGGTGTTCTTGATGGTTTCAGCTTCGTCCAGGGTCTTGCCCTTCATCCACTCGGTGGCGAGGGAACTGGAGGCGATAGCCGAGCCGCAGCCGTAGGTCTTGAACTTGGCGTCTTCGATAACGCCCTGATCGTTGACCTTGATCTGCAGACGCATCACGTCGCCGCACGCCGGAGCGCCGACCATTCCGGTGCCGACATCAGGATCTTCCGCGTTCATCTTGCCGACGTTACGCGGGTTTTCGTAGTGGTCGATGACCTTTTCGCTGTAAGCCATGATTCTCAATCCTCACTCATCAGGGCCGCTCTTGAGACCCTGCAACTGCGCTGCGCAAATCGCCGCGTCGCTACAGGATCCGTATCCGGCGGCTTCTATGTTTAGTGTGCCGCCCACTCGATCTTCGAGATATCGACGCCGTCTTTGTACATGTCCCACAGCGGCGACAGAGCGCGCAGCTTGGTAACGGCCTCGCAGACTTTCTGCGCGGCGTAATCGATTTCCTCTTCGGTGGTGAAACGACCGAAGGTGAAGCGGATCGAGCTGTGTGCCAGTTCGTCGTTGCGGCCCAGGGCGCGCAACACGTACGAAGGCTCCAGGGACGCCGAGGTGCACGCGGAACCGGAAGAAACCGCCAGATCCTTGAGCGCCATGATCAGCGACTCGCCTTCAACGTAGTTGAAGCTCAGGTTCAGGTTGTGCGGAACGCGGGCGGTCAGGCTGCCGTTGACGTATAGCTCTTCCAGATGCTCGACCTGCTTGTAGAAGCGATCGCTCAGGGCCTTGATGCGCACGTTCTCGGCAGCCATGTCTTCCTTGGCCACACGGAACGCTTCGCCCATGCCGACGATCTGGTGGGTCGCCAGGGTGCCGGAACGCATGCCACGTTCGTGACCGCCACCGTGCATGGTCGCCTCGATGCGCACACGCGGCTTGCGGCTGACGTACAGCGCGCCGATGCCTTTAGGACCGTAGGTCTTGTGGGCAGAGAACGACATCATGTCGACTTTCAGCTTTTGCAGGTCAATTTCGACCTTGCCGGTGGACTGAGCGGCGTCGACGTGGAACAAAATGCCCTTGGAACGGGTCAGTTCACCGATGGCGGCGATGTCGTTGACCGTGCCGATTTCGTTGTTCACGTGCATCACCGACACCAGGATGGTGTCTTCGCGCAGCGCCGCTTCGATCATGGCCGGTGTGATCAGACCGTCTTCGGTCGGCTCGAGGTAGGTGACTTCGAAACCTTCGCGCTCCAGTTGGCGCATGGTGTCGAGGACAGCCTTGTGCTCGATCTTGGAGGTGATCAGGTGTTTGCCCTTGGAGGCGTAGAAATGTGCCGCACCCTTGATTGCCAGATTGTCGGACTCGGTGGCACCGGAGGTCCAGACGATTTCGCGCGGGTCGGCGTTGACCAGATCGGCCACCTGACGACGGGCGTTTTCGACGGACTCTTCGGCCTTCCAGCCGAACACGTGGGAACGGGACGCCGGGTTACCGAAGTTTCCGTCGACCAGCAGGCATTCACTCATTTTTTGCGCAACGCGCGGATCGACCGGGGTGGTCGCAGAGTAATCAAGGTAAATCGGCAATTTCATGGACTATCTCCTAAATCAGGCTGGCTGGCGTGCCGCTAGCTCTCTGGCTGTCATTCGACGGCGGACGCTTCAATCTTATCCAGGCGCGGCGCCTTGCCATTGCAACGACGCTGATCCTGACGCTGGGCCACTTCCTGCACCTCACGGCGAGTTACGAGGTCGGCCAAGCTGATACCGCTGAGAAATTCGTGAATCTGCAGGCTCAGGTCGCACCACAGGTGATGGGTCAGGCAGGTGTCGCCGGAATGGCAATCGCCCTGGCCCTGGCATTTTGTTGCATCGACCGATTCGTTCACCGCATCGATCACCTGAGCGACCTGGATGCCCTGCATGTCGCGGGACAACTGGTAGCCACCGCCCGGACCGCGAACACTGGAAACCAGGTTGCTGCGGCGCAGCTTGGCGAAAAGCTGTTCGAGATAGGACAGGGAGATGCCTTGGCGCTCGGAGATATCGGCCAGGGACACCGGCCCGTGCTGCGCGTGCAACGCCAGATCAAGCATGGCGGTCACGGCGTATCGGCCTTTTGTAGTCAGTCGCATGGACAATTACCACGGAGTTCGGAATGGACGGGAGTATGCAATTCCCGAGCATTTAAGTCAACTATAAGACCTAGTGCTTTAGTCGGGTTTACCCGCAAAAGAGCGCGCGAATGATAGCAGGGTCTGCGGCCTAATGGCACACCGGTCGGCAGCAGCCCCTACCGGGGCATCAGTGGAGCTTGGATTCGTCCTTGCCCTTGACGCAGGCGAAGTCTTCTTCACGCAGCTCGGGCAGATCTTTCGCACAGTAATTACTGCCCAGATCCTTCAGCGCGCCGCACATCCCTTCCAGACGGCCATCGACCGCCTGCAGGTGATCGAGCAGTTGACCAATGGCACGCGCCACAGGGTCCGGCATATCTTCGCTCACGCCGTAAGCATCAAAGCCGATTTTCTCGGCCATCGCCTTGCGCTTGGCATCGGCTTCATCATCGGATTTGACGATGATCCGCCCCGGAATGCCTACCACCGTGGCGCCCGGCGGCACCGCTTTGGTCACCACGGCATTGGAGCCGACCTTGGCGCCAGCGCCGACCGTGAACGGCCCTAGCACCTTCGCGCCAGCCCCCACCACAACGCCATCACCTAGCGTCGGGTGGCGCTTGCCTTTGTTCCAGCTGGTGCCGCCAAGGGTCACGCCTTGATAGATGGTGACGTCATCGCCGATTTCTGCGGTTTCGCCAATGACGATGCCCATGCCATGGTCGATAAAGAAGCGCCGCCCGACCTTGGCGCCCGGATGAATCTCGATACCGGTCAGCCAGCGACCGAAGTTCGACACCAGCCGCGCCAGCCATTTCAGATCGTTGCGCCAGAGCATGCCGGCCAGTCGATGAATCCAGATTGCATGCATGCCGGGGTAGCAGGTCAGGACTTCAAAAGCGTTACGCGCCGCCGGGTCTCGGTGGAATACGCTCTGGATATCTTCACGCAAACGCTCGAACATCATTAATCCTTCCGCTTAAGGAGCTCGCCACGGGCCGCTTTCTGGGTTTCCGTGAGGATGCCACGCAAAATATTCATTTCCGCCCGGCTGACCGAGCTACGTCCGTACAACCGGCGCAGGCGTGCCATCAAGTGCCGAGGCTTTTCCGGATCGAGGAATTCGATGGCCACCAGGGTCTGCTCCAGGTGCTCATAGAATCGTTCCAGCTCATCCATGGTCGCCAGCTCGGCGCTTTTCACGGAGGCCACTTCTTCCTTCTCGATCTTGGTCGGCTGCCCTTGGGCAGCCAGCCAGGCCATGCGCACTTCATAGCTCAACACCTGCACCGCCGCCCCGAGATTCAGCGAACTGAATTCAGGATCGGACGGGATGTGCACGTGAAAGTGACATCGTTGCAGCTCGTCATTGGTCAGGCCGGAGTCTTCACGCCCGAACACCAGCGCGATTTCCGCGCCCTGCCCGGCCTCCTCGACCACTTTGGTCCCGCATTCGCGCGGATCCAGCAGCGGCCAGGGAATGCGCCGGTCGCGAGCACTGGTGCCAAGTACCAGATTGCAACCGACCAGGGCGTCTTCCAAGGTGGCGACGACTTGCGCATTTTCAAGGATGTCACCAGCACCCGAGGCGCGGGCATCGGCTTCGTGATGCGGAAAGACTCGCGGGTCGACCAGCACCAGCCGCGACAAACCCATGTTTTTCATGGCGCGCGCGGTCCCGCCGATATTTCCCGGGTGGCTGGTATTGACCAGGACGACACGAATGTTTTGCAGCACGGCGGGCGCTCTCGGACTGGGGAAAGGGGTGCAAATCTTACAGAACAGCCTACCGTTAAGCTATGAAAGCGAACAGCGACCTTCACCTGAAGAAAAGTTCTGATAGAATGCGCGGCTTTCTTTAACAACCTTAGGTGACACATCCATGCAGCCCATGCTGAATATCGCGCTGCGCGCCGCCCGCAGCGCCAGTGAACTGATCTTCCGCTCCATCGAGCGCCTGGATACCATCAAGGTCGACGAAAAAGACGCCAAGGATTACGTATCCGAGGTCGATCGCGCCGCCGAACAGAAAATCATCGACGCCCTGCGCAAGGCTTACCCGAATCACTCGATCATGGGTGAAGAGACCGGCATGCACGCCGGCAGCGGCATCGAAGGCGAAGAATACCTGTGGATCATCGATCCGCTGGACGGCACCACCAATTTCCTGCGCGGCATTCCTCACTTCGCTGTCAGCATTGCCTGCAAATACCGTGGTCGCCTGGAACACGCCGTTGTTCTGGATCCGGTTCGCCAGGAAGAATTCACCGCCAGCCGTGGTCGTGGCGCTCAACTGAACGGTCGTCGCCTGCGTGTCAGCGGTCGTACCAGCCTGGACGGCGCTCTGCTCGGTACCGGTTTCCCGTTCCGTGACGACCAGATGGACAACCTCGACAACTACCTGGGCATGTTCCGCGCCCTGGTTGGTCAGACTGCCGGCATCCGCCGCGCCGGTTCGGCGAGCCTGGACCTGGCCTACGTGGCCGCCGGTCGTTTTGACGCCTTCTGGGAGTCGGGTCTGTCCGAATGGGACATGGCTGCAGGCGCGCTGCTGATTCAGGAAGCAGGCGGCCTGGTGAGCGACTTCACCGGCGGTCACGACTTCCTTGAAAAAGGCCACGTCGTTGCCGGCAACACAAAATGCTTCAAGGCAGTTCTGACGGCGATCCAGCCGCACCTGCCGGCCTCGCTGAAGCGCTAAGCCTCTCGCGAAACCGGAAAAGCACCCTTCCTGGGTGCTTTTTTTTATGCCTGTCATCACATAAATCCCGAGCACAAAAAAGCACCCCGAAGGGTGCTTCTTTTTTACTACAACCGCTTATTGCCCAGGCTGCGCCTGCGACAGGATCAGCTTGCCTTCCTTGTCGACCGGAATCTGGTTGCCCGGATCACGGTCCATCCGCACTTTGCCTTCCTTGCCGTCCAGCGAGTAGCGGACGTCATAGCCTACGACCTTGTCGCTGATGTCATTAACCGTATTACAGCGAGTCTGGGTGGTGGTGTAGGTATCGCGATTCTGCATGCCCTCCTGCACCTTGTTGCCGGCATAACCGCCACCGACCGCGCCAGCTACCGTGGCAATCTTCTTGCCAGTGCCGCCACCGATCTGGTTACCCAGCAAACCACCCGCCACGGCACCGATGGCGGTACCGAGAATCTGGTGTTGATCCTTGACCGGCGCCTGCCGGGTCACAGCGACATCCTTGCATACTTCACGTGGCGTCTTGATCTGTGTCTTGACCGGTTCAACGGCCAGAACCTGCGCATACTCAGGGCCGCTTTTAACCAGGCTGTAGGTGGCAACAGCGCCCCCGGCAGTCACACCGACAGCACCCAGTACCGCACCAACCAGCAACGACTTGTTCACATGAACCTCCTGACCATCACATGCGGGACGCGCCCGCGCTTCTCCCAGCCTTGGAGCAATAAAAAAGGCGCGAGTTCAACTCGCGCCTTTTTTGACTGACAACCGGGGAAGCGATGGCCGTTATGGACGGTCGTCGACTTCCTTCTCGGTATTGGCCGGCGGAATCAGGTCTTCCGAAGACAGATTCAGCCAGATCAGCACCACGTTGGCGATGTAGATCGACGAGTAGGTACCCGCCAGAACACCCACCAGCAGCGCCAGCGAGAAACCGTACAGATTGTCACCACCGAAGAACAGCAGTGCCGCGATCGCCAGCAAGGTGGAAACCGAAGTTGCAATGGTCCGCAACAGGGTCTGGGTGGTCGAGATGTTGATGTTCTCGATCAGCGAAGCCTTGCGCAGCACACGGAAGTTCTCACGCACCCGGTCGAACACGACGATGGTGTCGTTGAGCGAGTAACCAATGATCGCCAGTACCGCCGCCAGCACCGTAAGGTCGAAGGTGATCTGGAAGAACGACAGGATACCCACGGTCACGATCACGTCGTGAATCAGCGAAACGATGGCACCGACCGCGAATTTCCACTGAAAGCGGAAAGCCAGGTAGATCAGGATGCCGCCGAGCGCCAGCAGCATGCCGAGGCCGCCCTGATCGCGCAGCTCTTCACCGACCTGCGGGCCGACGAACTCGACGCGCTTGACCGTCGCCGGGTTCTCACCGCCGACCTTCTGCAGCGCTTCCGCGACCTGATGGCCCAGCTGCGGATCTTCACCCGGCATGCGCACCAGCAGATCGGTGGTCGCACCGAAGTTCTGCACGACCGCTTCGTGATAACCGGCAGTATTCAGCTGCTCACGCACCTTGGTGACGTCGGCCGGACGCTCGTAGGTCAGCTCGATGAGCGTACCGCCGGTGAAGTCCAGCCCCCAGTTCATGCCCTTGTGGAATACGCTGAAAACAGCCAGCAAGGTCAGGAACACTGTGACGCCGAACGCGAAGTTGCGGACGCCCATGAAGTTGATTGTACGTAACATGGCAGCCCCTTAAAT
Organism: Pseudomonas sp. R38(2017); assembly: GCF_002112395.1. Taxonomy (NCBI): domain Bacteria; kingdom Pseudomonadati; phylum Pseudomonadota; class Gammaproteobacteria; order Pseudomonadales; family Pseudomonadaceae; genus Pseudomonas; species Pseudomonas sp. R38(2017). The sequence goes on along the minus strand of NZ_NEHN01000016.1, from coordinate 5,274 downwards.
CCACAACTTCTTGAAGTCACGACCGCCGAAGATCAGGTTGACCATCGCGCGGGTGACCATGATGGCCGTGAACATCGAAGTCAGAACCCCGAGGGACATGGTTACTGCGAAGCCCTTCACCGGGCCGGTGCCCATGGCGAAGAGGATGCCGCCGACCAGCAAGGTGGTCAGGTTGGCGTCGAGAATCGCGGTGAATGCCCGGCCGAAGCCCTCGTTGATCGCACGCTGCACGGTCATGCCGGCGGCGATCTCTTCACGGATACGCGAGAAGATCAGCACGTTGGCGTCGACCGCCATACCCATGGTCAACACGATACCGGCAATACCCGGCAGGGTCAGGGTTGCCCCCAGCAGCGACATCAGCGCCAGCAGCAGCACCATGTTCACCGCAAGTGCGACTGTGGCGATCAGGCCGAAGAAGCGGTAGATGGCGATGATGAACAGCGAGACGAACAGCATGCCCCACAACGATGCATCGATACCCTTGGTGATGTTGTCCGCCCCCAGGCTCGGGCCAATGGTACGTTCTTCAGCGAAGTACATCGGAGCCGCCAGACCACCGGCACGCAGCAGCAGCGCCAGTTCGGAAGACTCGCCCTGGCCGTTCAGGCCGGTGATACGGAATTGCGCACCCAACGGCGACTGAATGGTCGCCAGGCTGATGATCTTCTTCTCTTCCTTGAAGGTCTGCACGGCAACATCTTTCTCGACGCCGTCGACCATCTGCTTGACGTAGGTGGTCACCGGACGCTGCTCGATGAAGATCACCGCCATGCTGCGACCGACGTTGCTGCGGGTCGCGCGACTCATCAGCTCGCCACCGTGGCCATCCAGGCGGATGTTCACTTCAGGTGTGCCGTGCTCGCCGAAACCGGCCTTGGCATCGGTCACCTGGTCACCGGTGATGATCAGGCTACGCTCGATCTGTGCCGGAGGACGCTTGCCTTCGCGGAACTCGAAAGTCTCGGAAGTGGCTTTCGAAGCACCCGGTTCGGCAGCCAGACGGAACTCGAGGTTGGCGGTCTTGCCGAGGATACGCTTGGCTTCGGCAGTGTCCTGCACGCCCGGCAGCTCAACCACGATGCGGTTGGCGCCCTGACGCTGAACGATCGGCTCGGCAACACCCAGCTCGTTGACGCGGTTACGTACCGTGGTCAGGTTCTGCTTGATGGAGTATTCACGGATTTCCGCCAGCTTGGCCGGGGTCATCGCCAGACGCAGCACCGGTTGACCGTTGAGGTCGGCCGGAACAATGTCGAAATCGTTGAAATTCTTGCGGATCAGCGCACGGGCCTGCTCGCGGGAGTCAGCATCGCTGAAACCCAACTGAATGGCACCGCCCAGTTGCGGCAGGCTGCGATAGCGCAGTTTTTCTTTGCGCAGCAGGCTCTTGACGTCGCCTTCATAAACTTTCAGGCGTGCATCGAGGGCTTTTTCCATGTCCACTTCCAGCAGGAAGTGCACACCACCGGACAAGTCCAGACCGAGCTTCATCGGGTGCGCGGCCACACTGCGCAGCCATTGCGGGGTGGTCTGTGCCAAGTTAAGTGCGACGACGTAGTCATCACCCAATGCCTTGCGTACAACGTCCTTGGCCGGCAGCTGGTCTTCAGCCTTGGTCAGACGGATCAGACCGCCCTTGCCGTTCGCAGCCAGGCTCGATGCCTTGACGTTGATCCCGGATTCCTTGAGCGCCGTGCTCACGCGATCCAGATCGGACTGATTGACCTGCAGGGCCGTGCTGGCGCCGCTGATCTGAATGGCCGGGTCATCGGGGTATAGATTGGGAGCGGAATAAATCAGACCGATCGCCAGCACCGCCAGGATCAGAATGTATTTCCACAGAGGATATTTGTTCAGCATCACGCCGCCCGTTATGAACGCGGGGCGCCTTGCGCGCCCCGTCGATTGAGTAGAAGTTGGAACCTTAGATCGCTTTCAGCGTGCCTTTTGGCAGCGTGGCGGCGATGGCGCCCTTCTGGAACTTCATTTCCACGGTGTCGGAAACTTCCAGAACCACGAAGTCGTCGGCCACTTTGGTGATCTTGCCGGCGATGCCGCCGGTGGTAACCACTTCGTCACCCTTCGCCAGGCTGCTCAGCAGGTTCTTCTGCTCTTTGGCGCGCTTGGCCTGTGGACGCCAGATCATCAGGTAAAAGATGACCAGGAAGCCAACCAGGAAAATCCACTCGAAGCCGCCACCCATTGGGCCGGCTGCTGCCGGTGCAGCCGCGTCAGCCATGGCATTAGAGATAAAAAAGCTCATTTAGCACTCCAGTTGCAAATGTTGAATCTTGGGGTCAGAAAACTCAGTCCAAAGGCGGAACGGGAAGCCCGCGTTTGGCGTAGAAGGCATCGACAAAGGCGGCCAATGTACCCTGTTGAATAGCCTCGCGCAAACCAGCCATCAGCACCTGATAATGGCGCAAATTGTGGATGGTATTGAGCATGCTGCCGAGCATTTCGCCGCACTTGTCCAGATGATGCAAATAAGCACGCGAGAAGTTCTGGCAGGTATAGCAATCGCAGGTCGGATCCAGCGGCGAATCATCATGGCGATGGAACGCGTTACGGATCTTCAGCACGCCTGTATCAATGAACAGATGCCCATTGCGGGCATTACGGGTTGGCATCACGCAATCGAACATGTCCACACCGCGGCGCACACCCTCAACCAGATCTTCCGGTTTGCCAACGCCCATAAGGTAACGAGGTTTGTCAGCCGGCATCACGCCTGGCAGATAATCCAGCACCTTGATCATTTCGTGCTTGGGCTCGCCCACCGACAGGCCGCCGATGGCCAGACCGTCGAAGCCGATCTTGTCCAGGCCTTCCAGAGAACGCATGCGCAGGTCCTGGTGCATGCCGCCCTGAACGATGCCGAACAGCGCAGCGGTGTTGTCGCCATGGGCATTCTTCGAACGCTGAGCCCAGCGCAACGACAGCTCCATGGAAACACGGGCAACGTCTTCGTCGGCCGGATACGGGGTGCATTCGTCGAAGATCATTACGATGTCCGAGCCCAGGTCACGCTGGACCTGCATCGATTCTTCAGGGCCCATGAACACTTTCGAGCCGTCGACCGGGGAGGCGAAGGTCACGCCCTCCTCCTTGATCTTTCGCATGGCGCCGAGGCTAAACACCTGGAAGCCGCCGGAGTCGGTGAGGATCGGGCCTTTCCACTGCATGAAGTCGTGCAGGTCGCCGTGAGCCTTGATCACTTCGGTGCCCGGGCGCAGCCACAGGTGGAAGGTATTGCCCAGAATGATTTCCGCGCCAATCGCCTCGATATCACGCGGCAACATTCCTTTGACCGTGCCGTAAGTGCCCACCGGCATGAAGGCCGGGGTCTCGACGGTGCCACGGGGGAAGGTCAGGCGACCACGACGGGCCTTGCCATCGGTGGCCAGGAGTTCAAAGGACATGCGACATTCGCGACTCATTCTGTTTCCTCTGGGCCTGTCTGTTCAGGGGCAGTCGGTGCGGGATTACGGGTGATGAACATCGCATCACCGTAGCTGAAAAAGCGGTAACCGTTGTCCACGGCGGCCTTATAGGCGGCCATGGTTTCCGGGTAACCGGCAAACGCCGAAACCAGCATCAACAGCGTGGATTCGGGCAAATGGAAATTGGTCACCAAGGCATCGACCACATGGAACGGCCGGCCCGGGTAAATAAAGATGTCGGTATCGCCGCTGAACGGCTTGAGCACGCCATCGCGGGCGGCGCTTTCCAGCGAACGCACGCTGGTGGTGCCCACGGCAATTACCCGACCACCACGGGCGCGGCAGGCGGCAACGGCATCGACCACATCCTGGCCGACTTCCAGCCACTCGGTGTGCATGTGGTGATCTTCGATCTTCTCGACCCGCACTGGCTGGAAAGTACCAGCGCCAACGTGCAGCGTGACGAATGCAGTCTCGACGCCCTTGGCGGCAATCGCCTCCATCAGCGTCTGGTCGAAGTGCAGCCCGGCGGTCGGCGCAGCCACCGCGCCCAGTCTCTCGGCGTAAACGGTCTGATAACGCTCGCGATCCGAACCTTCGTCCGGGCGATCTATATAAGGAGGCAGCGGCATGTGCCCGACGCGGTCGAGCAGCGGCAGCACTTCCTCAGAGAAACCCAGCTCGAACAGCGCATCGTGACGCGTCAGCATCTCGGCCTCGCCACCACCGTCGATAAGGATCCTCGAACCCGGTTTCGGCGACTTGCTGGAACGCACATGGGCCAGCACGCGGTGCGTGTCGAGCACGCGCTCGATGAGGATTTCCAGCTTGCCGCCGGACGCCTTCTGGCCGAACAGCCGTGCCGGAATCACCCGGGTATTGTTGAACACCATCAGATCGCCCGGGCGCAGATGCTCAAGCAGATCAGTGAATTGACGGTGTGCCAGGGCGCCGCTGACCCCATCCAGGGTCAACAGGCGGCTACCGCGACGCTCGGCCAAAGGGTGGCGGGCGATCAGCGAATCAGGAAGCTCGAAGGTAAAGTCAGCAACGCGCATGATGGAGTTCGTCTAGCAGGGCCGGAAAGTCTAGCGGAAATATCGAAAATTGACCATGAAACGTGATTGACCAACGGTAGGGACCTCTCTATACTTCGCCGCCATTGAGCCCTGATGGCGGAATTGGTAGACGCGGCGGATTCAAAATCCGTTTTCGAAAGGAGTGGGAGTTCGAGTCTCCCTCGGGGCACCACACAAGCAGTAGATAGACGACTACCAGCGTCTATGAAGCATCCCTAAAGCCCGCTAACTGCGGGCTTTTTGCTGTCTGGGATAATATCCCCACCTCTACGCGATAACTTCGCCCTCTCCCCAAAGCAGCCCGTCGGGACAGACTCAGGGACAGCCTGTTAATCACTGACACCTCGACCTGAGCCGCTCGATGACGCCCGCATTGCCTGCAAAAACTATTGCAATGCATCCCGGCACAGAAAAGGCTGGTAGAACCCAGTGACTGGCCCTTCCCACGCGACGCCATCCAAACAGCACCACAAGGCTGCCAGCCCTCTCAGAGGCGCCCTGGAGAGCCGATCATTAAATTCCACTACCCAAGCGTAAATAGCTGCCAATCGCGCGCTGACGAAAAGCTTTAAGGTCGTAGAAGCCCTGACTTAACTTGGAGGCAGCCGCAAGGCGTCCGAGAATGCTGTACGAACTTTCCTGCGGGCAAAACAAAACCCCAACTGCTTTCGCAATTGGGGTTTCGGAATTTAATCTTGACGATGACCTACTCTCACATGGGGAAACCCCACACTACCATCGGCGATGCA